>JAQUWD010000029.1 GCA_028693055.1 Eubacteriales bacterium
GTGCAACAATTTGGGATGCACAAAAGGAGCTGGTATCAATCTGTCAATCGGGCTTTCGCTCCAAGTCTGACCGATCTTACCCGGCTCCTTATTCTTCGACACCTCGACCCCGTTTTCATGCCTTGGGTTGATGCTTGCATCATGTGTATCTGTCGAAAAACTCCCTTAAGAGGGTGTCGGGGGAGCCCGCAGGCTACCCTGACTATATTCGTATCGACCGGCTTTGCCGATTGGGCGGGCAGTTTGCGGCAAAGCCGCAAACATTACCCGTAACTGGCGAAAAAGCGCGTAGCGCTTTTTTGACACGCTGAAACGTCGAGGCCATTGATAGTTGCTTTCCGCTGATTGGCCTTGCTTGACAGCAAACTAGGCGTTTTGTATACTAAAAACATTGTGGAAGCAATGGAGGGATTGCAGATGAAGAAATGGATCGCCTTAACCATCATCGCTTTTTGCCTGACGCTGGGCGGGGTTGGCGCGGCAACGGCTGATGGAGAGCTGCTGCCGCCGTGGCTGGAAACACTGCGTTGCGTGGTTCCCGGTGGAGAACAAGCCTCGGGCGAGGTGATGCTCCAGGCAGATAAGGAGGGCGCCGCCGCTCTGTTTTTACCCTCCTGCGCGGAGTTAAACGCCTTGACCTTTCTTTTTGACGGTGAATCGCTGACCTTTTCCAACAGTGAGGGGGATGCGTTAGCGGTTGGCAGCGGTCAGCCTGCAGACTTTTCGTCGCTGTTTCCCGCCGGATCCCAAAGCGACGGACGATACCCATTGACGGTTTCACGAGCGGAGCAGGAGCCGTTTGCGTTTTATTTCATGATTTCCGCTAATCAAGCCACAATATGGGTCGTCAGCGACGACCCGGTGAATCAGGGACGAGCCTATGTAGATTCGGCCCCATCCAGCACGAAGTACTCCCTTTCCGGGAGCCTACTGATGCTGGATGCGAACGGTCGGGTGATCTACGATAACGGCTTGCGGGAGCTGCGCAGCCGGGGAAATACTACATGGGATTGGGCTGTAAAAAAGCCCTATCAAATTAAATTGGAGCAAAAGGCGGATCTTCTTGAAAACGAGCGGGATAACACTGCTCGCACGTGGCTTTTAATGGCGGAAGCTTTCGATGCAACCGGGCTTCATAACACCGTCAGTCTGGGCTTGGGAAAAGCGTTGGGGCTTGAGGGTACGCCCGAGGCGCGGATGGTGGATTTCTATTTTGACGGGGAGTATCGGGGCTACTATTTACTCTGTGAAAAGGTACAGGTAGATCAGGCGCGGCTCAATATGCTGAATTATTCCGACTACTTAGAGGAAATGAACCCGGGCATAGAGGATCGGGAGGCCTTTCCTCTAGCAAAGGAGAAAAATAGCTACGGAAATGAGTATCAATACGTAGAAAATGTGCGTACCGATTTAGGGGCGCAGGCTGCTTATTTAGTGGAGCTGGATCAATATAAATATGAGCTTGAGGATAGCTGGTTTTCGGTGAAAAGCGCTGATGCGCTCTACTACTATACGCTTAAGACTCCCGAGTATGCGCCTTCGGAGGACGTGGCTTACGTGAGCGAGCGAATGCAAGGTCTCGTGGATGCGGTATACGGTGGAGGAGTGAATCCTAATACAGGCAAGCCGCTCTCGGAGTATTTGGACTATGATTCCATGGCTCGGCTGCTGCTAATCAACGAAGTGGCGAAAACCTGCGATTTTGCCTATACGTCTACCTTTTTCTATCTACCATTAGGCAGCGGACAATTCCGTGCCGGACCGCTGTGGGATTTCGATATCGCTTATGGAATTCGGGATAACCGTCCCTATGAGGCGGGAACGGAGAATTATGTCCCCTATGAGGGCTGGATTCGTCAGCTCATGACCGTGCCGGACTTTCAGCTGCGAATGAAGGAGCTGTATACGCAGGAGGTAGAACCGCTGATTCGAGAGGTGCTGCTGGGCCAACAAAAAAGGCTGGAGCTATGCTCGATTGACGATTATGTGGCGCAGAGAAACGCGTCCCGGCTGATGAATGAACGCCTGTGGGAGTATGGCGGCGGCTATAACAATATGAACTGGGATACGCTTTACCCCACCTATGAAGAGAATTTGGCTTTTTTCCGTGAATATCTGACGGCTCGTCTTGCGTGGATGAACGCGGATATGGCGCTATGGAGCGGAAGTGAGATTTCGGATATCGGATTAAAGCTATCTTATATCAATGCCAAGGTTGCCGACACTACGAACGTGACCATGACGAATGTATTTCCTCATTATACGATCAGCCAAATTGCTTACGATGAAGAGCCCATAGAGGAAACCCCATGGAGGCATGCGTATACCGCGCGAATTACATTGGAGGCAAAGGCGGGCTGCTCCTTTGCACAGACTGTAACGGCGGCTGTGAATGGCTTTGCGGCCGATGTGACGGACAGAAGCGAAACATCGGTGACGGTGAATTTCCGCTTTTCCGCGCCATTTTACGAGGAAGCGCTGTATGACGATGTGGACTACGGGCTACTGTTTCAGTATGACTACTATGTGGCACAGTATCCTGAGCTGCTGGAGGAGCTGGACGGGGATCGGGATGCTATTTTAGAGAATTACGTTTATTATGATATGGGAAGCGAGGTTTCCGCAATTGAAACCTTTGACTATGCATTGTATTATGAATGCTATCAAAGAATACTGGATGCATACTTTATGGGGGATGTTAATGCCTGTACGCTGTTTTATATGGATAACGATCAGGATAGCCCAATGATGGGACTTGGAGAAGCAATTTATCCCGAAGGATTCTAAAAGGTGAAAGGATGAATGCATATGAATGAAATGGTTACAAATCGCCAAAGCCGACCGCTTGCGATGCGGGCGCTCAGCTGGCTGGCGTTGGCGCTGCTGTTACTCAGCGCCGGCTATGCGCTTTTTTGTAATCTAGGCGTTTGCCGAATCGTGGATTACGATGAGGCGCGCCATGGGATCAACGCCTATGAAATGATCCGCAATGAGGACTATTTGGTGCATACCTATCAGGGCGAGACGGATCTATGGAATTTGAAGCCGCCCCTGTCCTTTTGGAGCATTGCGTTGAGCTATCGGCTGTTTGGCTACACGCCCTTTGCACTGCGCTTTTTTAGCGCCTTATCCACCCTTGTGGCTATGGCGATGCTGACGCTGTGGGCTTGGCGGCGTATGGGCGTGATTCCCGCGCTGATGGCATTGATGGTTTTTGCCTTTAACCAAGGCTTGTACGGTAATCATTTTTCCCGTTTTGGCGATGCGGACGCTCTGTATCAGCTTTTCTTTACGCTGGCCATGCTGTGCATGCTGCAAAGTGGAAGGAAAATCAAATGGTATTATGGAACCGCCCTGTGCTTCGCGTTGGCATTTTTGACGAAGGCTACCCATGCCATCAATATTCCTGTGATCTGTCTGCTATATTTCTTGCTGAATAGGCAGTGGAGGCAGCTAAACTGGAAGGATGCGGTGGGCATTGTTCTTTGCGCGTTGGTTCCCATCGCCGTGTGGGCGGGTGCGCGCTACGCACGAGACGGCATGACATTTTTCTCCGCAATGCTGCAAACGGATGTGGTAGCGCGGGTAGAGGAAAGCGCTTCTGCCTCGGAGACAGATATGAATGTCTGGTGGTACTATCTATCGACGATTATTAGCAGACCTGCGCTTGCCGTGGGGCTTTGCTTGAGCGCCTTATGCGCGGTGTATTGCGCCGTACGCCAAGTTACGCTTTCCAAGGAAACAAAGCAGGCGGCGCTGGGCTGCTTGCTTTGGCTGTTCGCGCCCATTGTAGTGTATTCGCTGACTGGAACACGGTTTAAGTGGTATGTCTATTCCGGCTTTATGGCCGTGCCTGCGCTGACGGCGGTCATGGTGCACGGGGCTTTGCGGGAGGGAAAGCAGCGGTTGGCGGCGCTGGCGGTGATTGGCGTATGTGCGATTGTGTTAGCCGTGATCGGCGGGGGATTGATCGCCGATGCTCAACACACGACTTTTGAGCATACCTATCAGGAAGCCCTGCGGGAAAATTTGGATCGGGATAACGACAGCGGCGTACATATGTATATACAATATAATGAAGAAAAAGACGGTGAAAAGCTGACCACATGGCAGCCGGGCGATATGCTGGAAGCGCTGCTGGACGGCGATGTGGTCTGCATGGACGGTGGCGCGGAGGCTTTTGAGGAGGACGAGGAGTATGCGCTGCTGCTGATCGGCCGTCAGGAGAACCTAGCCGAGGTGGATATGCTTATGGGGATGTATATGACCAGAAGCGAAGAGGGCAGCGTTTATTTATTTGAAAAATAAGTAGCGCCTGCCTTATTAGGCGGTTTATTCTGTTGCTTTTGGACGATAGAATTTGACGGCTGCCAGCGCGGACAGGGGAGCAGTTGCAACCAAGCCGAAGCTGCCAACCAGCGTGTTTAGCAGCTGACTGGATATGTATTTCAGGTTAATGATGTCCATCAGCGGCGTACCCTGTCCTGCAAAGTACATCAGCATAGACAGATAATTCCCTGAATAGGCCAGCATTAAGGTGGTTGTCATGGTACCTAATACGCCTCGCCCGACGATCAGCCCGCTTTTGAGCAGCTCTTTGGATGAAATGTCCGGCTTGTGTCGCCTGATTTCCTCGCAGGCTACCGAGATATCCATGCTCAAATCCATCAGCGCGCCAGAATTGGCAATGAAGATCATGCCGATATACAGCGCTCGGGTATCCAACTTCATGGAGGATTGCGCCAGCAGCGGCACCACATAGGGGAGATCGCCACCGTCCAGCTTTAAAAGATCAGTGAGAATCACCGCCAGAACGCAGGTGATCAAGGTTCCGGCAATGGAACCAGCCAGCGCAACGGCGCAGCGCCGAGTGCAGCCCGCTACCAGCAGATCGATAAGCGCTGTCAGGAAAAGTACGGTCAAGAAGGACGACAGGATGGGGTCAAAGCCTATCAGAAGCAGAGGAATCAATACTTTCCAGAGAATGATAAAGCTGGCTGCCAAGGAAATGAGCGCGCCGCAGCCGATTAAACCGCCAAAGACAATCAGCGCAATGGCGAGAACGGCTAGCAGCCCAGCCTCCGTTGTCGCGCGGTAATGATCGATCAGCGTGATGGTCAGCTCGCCATCATGGTCTTGGAGCATCACATAGGCTGTGTCACCCGGTACGAAGAGCTTATCCTTGTCCAGCGCCGAATTGAGATAATTATTAGCGCTTGCCTGTTTGCCCTGATGCTGTCCGGTTAGCACCGTTACTTTACAGGTCTGTACCCCGGAATAGACGATGCCCACGGGGTAGAGCTCGCTGTTGTCCACGGCGTCGATGTGGGCTTGCTCTCTGGGAATGGAAGCGGTAACGTTCAAACGGGTATCCGGGAGCAGACAAAGTAGCACGCATAGGATAGCTGTGACGGTGCAAAAGACCCAGTTCGCTTTTCTGTTATTGCTTACAAGAGTTTTCTTCACAAATTTCCTTCCATTCAAAAGGGGCTGTTCAGCGAAGAACAGCCCCAAGCTTACTTGACCAATCCCATGACCGCCATGGTTTTGGAGAAGATATCCGTGTTGTCATACAGACCGCTGAAGGCTTCCGCTCCAACGCCTTGGGCATAAACAGGAATTTGCAGACCAGTATGGGCGTAAGAGGTATAAGAGAGACCAGCCTTGTTGTTAATGATGTGGCTGATCGCCATGGAAAGAGGCTCGTAGCCGCCGTACAGATATTCCTCGGACTCACCCAGCACACGCTCTTCCTCGCCCAGCATGCTTAGCTCATAAGCGCTCTTGAGGCTTGCAAGCTCGGTTTCGTTCAGTGTCAGGGCTTGGTCCGCCTTTGTGGTAAGGCCGTAGCAGGCTTCGATTTGCTCAAGAGCCTCCTCGAAGGTTGCCTTGCTATCCCGCATGCTTGCGATCATGGTATCGAAATCGGTAAAAGAAATCGTTTGGTTGGCTAAGTAACCGAAGTGGGTGTCATAGGCGGTGGTTGCGAAGCCGATGGTCATGCCGCCTGTTTCGTGGTCGGCGGTAACAAGGATTAAGGTTTCATCGGCGTGATCGGCGGCAAAGTCAAGGGCAACCTGCACTGCGTCGGAAAGGGCTTTGGTCTCGTGAATACTGGTGGCTGCATCGTTAGCGTGGCCGGACCAGTCGATTTTGCCGCCCTCGCACATCATGAAGAAGCCGTTGTCGTTATCCAGTACGTTGATACCGGCTGAGACGAAGTCGGCTAAGGAAAGAATGTCTTTCCCTGCCTTTACGAGGCGTTCCCGATCGATTTCATAGGTCATGGCCTGTGAATCCTGTAAATCGGGACTGATTGCCAATACACGACCGCTGGCAGCGTTTAGGGCGCGGATGTCATCGTTGGTGCTCACGAAGTTCCAGTTGTTTTCTTTTGCGATTTCGAAAAGATTCTGCTGGACGCCATCGCCGTCTGGCTTTAAGAAGCCGCCGCCCGCGAGAAAATCAAGAGTGGTTCCCGTCAGACCTTGCGTTGCGATGTCGTAATACTGCTTGCGGCTTTGCACCTTGGCGTAGAAGGCAGCGGGAGTGGCGTGGTCGATAGATACGCTGGAGATTACGCCTACTTTTTTGCCAGCATCCTTCGCGTATTCGGTAATTAGCTTGAAGCTGGCGCTAAGCTCCGTGTTATAGTTGATGACGCCGGACAGCGTTTTTTCACCGGAAGCCATGGAGGTGGCGGTGGAGGCGGAGTCCGGACAAAAGGAGGAAGCGTCGTAGGTGGTGACCATACCCAGATTGGCAAACTGTGTGAAGGAGAGCTGCGCGGGTACCGGGACAGCCGAATCAGGGTTGGCGAGGGTTCCTTCATAGTATTGTGTGGCAGCTACCTGAGGGTTGCCCATTCCGTCTCCAATAAAGAGGAACACATATTTAGGCGTGGTGGGGGCAGCTTCGGCAAAGGCTGGCAAGCAGCCAAGCAGCATAAGCAGCGCGCAGAGGAGAGATAACCATTTTTTCATTCCATTCATCTTCCTTTCGTATTTCGTACGGTCACATTTTAGCAGGCGTATGTAAAAAGGAAATCAAAGGAAGGTAAAATATTGATGAAGAGAAAAGCGACAATATCAGCGTGTCAAAAAAGCGCTACGCGCTTTTTCGCCAGCTACGGGTAATGTTTGCGGCTTTGCCGGTCGATACGAATATAGTCAGGGTAGCCTGCGGGCTCCCCCGACACCCTCTTAAGAGAGTTTTTCGACAATCTGAATATCTGTTTTTCATTTTAGACATGGATACGCCCGGCGATGTGTTCATTCTGGATTTCGCTGTTCATTTCAAAGGCATGGTTTGCACCAGTCCAACTATGAAAAATTTTATCAAAAATCGTGAAAAAAGGCTTGCATTCACAGGGGATGTGTTGTATACTACTTGAGCTGTCTGTTTAGGGATGATGCGGTAAGTTGCCGCCATGGCCATGGCGGGTAATTATCGCGGACCAGCCCGGATAATCGGGCGACGGACTTGAGACACTGCGCTGGGCGCAGAACGGCAGCTTCGATGGGCGGGAGCGATCTCGCCCAAGGCAAAGCGGCCGATGGACACACCCGGTTCGGTGTACTTGAGACGAAAATCAAGGAGGAACGAAAATGGCCAGTCAAAAAATTCGAATCAAGCTGAAGGCCTACGAGCACAACCTGATCGATCAGTCTTCTGAGCGGATCGTGGAAACCGCAAAGCGGACGGGCGCTAAGGTATCGGGCCCCATTCCACTGCCGACGGAGAAGGAGATCGTCACTATCCTTCGTGCGCCCCATAAGTACAAGGATAGCCGCGAGCAGTTCGAAATGCGCACCCATAAGCGCTTGATCGACATTCACAACCCCAACCCGCGCACGGTCGACGCCATGATGAAGCTGGATCTTCCTGCCGGTGTCGAAATCGAAATCAAGCTTAACAACTAATGCAGGAGGTACGACATCATGAAGAAAGCGATCGTAGGTAAGAAAATCGGCATGACGCAGGTTTTCACCGATGATGGCCGCCTCATACCTGTAACGGTGGTGGAGGCAGGCCCCTGCAAGGTGGTGCAGAAGAAAACCATCGAATCCGACGGCTACGAGGCCGTTCAGGTGG
The DNA here is from genome assembly GCA_028693055.1 of Eubacteriales bacterium. Taxonomy (GTDB): domain Bacteria; phylum Bacillota; class Clostridia; order Christensenellales; family Aristaeellaceae; genus Limiplasma. The sequence goes on from JAQUWD010000029.1 coordinate 8,095, forward strand.
GCTTCGACACGTATGCGGAAAACCGTGCCAAGAAGCTTGTCAACAAGCCCATGGCGGGCCACTTCAAGAAGGCCGGTATCGCCCCCACCCGTTATCTGCGCGAGTTCCGTCTGGACAACGCAGCAGAGATGGAAGTAGGCAATGAGCTGACCGTTTCCCAGTTTGCGGCGGGCGAGAAAATCGACGTCAGCGGCGTTACCAAGGGCCATGGCTTCAGCGGCGTCATTCAGCGCTGGAACCAGCACACCGGCCCCATGGCTCACGGCTCCAAGTACCATCGCGGCGTTGGTTCCATGAGCGCAAACTCCGATCCTTCCCGCGTATTTAAGAACAAACATATGCCCGGCCATTACGGCGTGGAGCGCGTTACCATCCAGAACCTGGAGATCGTCCGGGTGGATGAAGAACGCAACCTGCTCCTCATCAAGGGCGCGGTGCCCGGCGCTAACGGCAGCCTCTTGCTGGTGCGCAACACCTGCAAGGCCTAACGGGTACCCTGATTTAACCTGAATGAAGGAGGAAATCAACACCATGCCTAAGACTGCACTGTATAATATGGAAGGCGCGGCCATCGGCGAAGTGGAGCTGAGCGAAGAACTCTTCGCAGCGCCCATCAACACCGCCGCCATGCATTTGGTCGTTCGCTCCATTCTGGCCAACAAGCGCCAGGGCACGCAAAGCGCCCTGACCCGCGGCGAGGTTCGCGGCGGCGGCCGGAAAATCTATCGCCAAAAGGGCACCGGTAACGCTCGCCATCATGGCAACCGCGCGCCCCAATTTAAGCACGGCGGCGTCGTATTCGCCCCCAAGCCCCGTGATTATGTGATCAACGTTCCCAAGAAGGTTCGCCGTCTTGCTTTCAAAAGCGCATTGACCTCCAAGCTCAATGCCGGCGAGATCATCGTGGTGGATTCGATTCAGCTTAAGGAAGCCAAGACCAAGCTTATGGCTGGCATGCTTAAGAATTTCGAACTGAAAAACACCACCATGCTGGTGCTGCCCGGCCGTGATGAGACGATCATTCGCGCTGCTGGAAACATCGACAAGCTGGAAACTTCCTATGTAAACACCCTTAATGTGTATGACATTCTGAAGGCCGGCAAGATCATCCTCACCCAGGATGCCTTGAAGGGTGTAGAGGAGGTATATGCATGAAGAATCCCCACGACGTAATCCTTCGCCCCGTACTGTCCGAGGCTTCTTACGACGGCTTCGCTGACAAACGCTACGTATTTGAGGTACATCCTTCCGCCAACAAGACCGAGATCAAGCTGGCGCTGGAGAGCATCTTCAAGGGCATCAAGGTGGATAGGGTGAACACCCTTCGCACCATGGGCAAGATCAAGCGGCAGGGTAAGAATTCCGGCCGTACCGCGGAAATCAAGAAGGCATATGTGACCCTCAAAGCGGACTCCAAGGCCATCGAGTTCTTTGAGGGCATGGCCGAGTAAAGCAGGGAGGACAAGATAGAATGGCTATTCGACTTTACAAGCCGACCTCGCCCGCTCGCCGCTTTATGTCGGTGCTGACGTACGAGGAGATCACTACCAACAAGCCGGAAAAATCTCTTCTGGAATATAAAAAGAAGAATGCCGGCCGCAATAAGCAGGGTAAGATTACCGTCCGTCATCAAGGCGGCGGCAACAAGGTCAAGTACCGTGTGATCGACTTCAAGCGGGATAAGATCAACATCCCCGCCAAGGTTGCCACCATTGAGTACGACCCCAACCGTAGCGCCTTCATCGCGCTGCTGAACTACGCTGATGGCGAAAAGCGCTACATTCTGGCTCCTTTGGACCTGAAGGTGGGCGACACCATCATCGCCAGCGAGACTGCCGACATTAAGCCCGGCAACACGCTGCCCATCGGCTCCATTCCCGTTGGTACCTTGATCCACAATGTGGAAATCAAGGCTGGACGCGGTGGACAGATGGTTCGCTCCGCCGGCATGAGCGCTCAGCTCATGGCTAAGGAAGGCGAGTACGCTCAGGTGCGTCTGCCCTCCGGCGAGGTTCGCAAGATTCCTATGAACGCCAAGGCAACCATTGGTATCGTTGGCAACAGCGATCACGAGAACGTGCGCATTGGTAAGGCCGGCCGTACCCGTCACATGGGCATTCGTCCCAGTGTCCGCGGCGTGGTCATGAACCCCTGCGATCACCCTCATGGCGGCGGCGAGGGCAAGAGCCCTGTGGGTATGCCCGCTCCTGTTACTCCCTGGGGTAAGGTTGCGCTGGGCTTAAAGACCCGCAAGCACAAGAAGTACTCCAATAAGATGATTGTGAAGCGCGCGGGCAAGTAAGCCCATGCATCCAAGGAAGGAGGAAGCCTCTCAATGAGTCGTTCCGTTAAAAAGGGACCTTTTGTTAGCGTAGCGCTGATGAAGCGTATCACTGAAATGAACAATTCCGGCAAGAAAGCGGTCGCCAAGACCTGGTCGCGTTCCAGCACCATCTTCCCGGATTTTGTCGGTCATACCATCGCCGTGCATGACGGCCGCAAGCATGTTCCGGTTTATATTACTGAGGACATGGTAGGCCACAAGCTGGGCGAGTTCGCCCCCACCCGCACCTATCGCGGCCATGCCGGCGAAAAGGCTGCGGCAGTTAAGAAGTAAGCGGAAGGAGTGAGTTCCCATGGCAACAAATACCCAGAAGAAGGCGCAAGCCCACATGGCGGCCCGCGATACTCGCCCGTCCGCTCACGTCAAGTATGTTCGTATTTCTTCCCGCAAGGTGCAGATTGTGATCAATCTGATTCGCGGCAAGAATGTGGACGACGCTCTGGCGATTCTCAAGTACACCCCCAAGGCTGCGTCCCCCGTTGTGCATAAGCTCTTGTCCAGCGCTATTGCCAACGCTGTGAACAACAACGAAATGGACCGCAAGTCCCTCTACGTTGCCGAAGTGTACGCCAACCCCGGCCCCACGCTGAAGCGTTACGTTGCCCGCTCTCGCGGCAGCGCGTCACCCGTACTCAAGCGCACCAGTCACATCAGCGTGGTGCTGGACCAAAAGTAATCCAAGGGAGGTTTATCAATGGGTCAGAAAGTAAATCCCCACGGTGCTCGCGTTGGCGTCATCTACAATTGGAGCACCCGCTGGTATGCCGGCAAAAAGGATTTCGCGAATAACCTCGTCGAGGATTACAAGCTTCGCGAAATGCTGAAGGAAAAGTACTATTCCACCGGCATTAGTCACATCGATATCGAGCGCAGCGCCAACCGCGTTACCATCAATATCTTCACCGCTAAGCCCGGCATGATCATTGGCCGCGGCGGCGCGGGCATCGAAGCGCTAAAGAAGGACATTGAAGCCTTCTTGGGCAGCCCCGCCAACATCAACATCATGGAGATCAAGGTGCCCGACACCAACGCGCAGTTGGTTGCCGAGAACATCGCTCAGCAGCTGGAGAAGCGTATCTCCTTCCGCCGCGCGATGAAGCAATCGATCCAGCGTGCCATGCGCGCCGGCGCGAAGGGCATGAAATCCTCTGTAGGCGGCCGGATTGGCGGCGCGGATATCGCCCGCTCCGAGCACTATCACGAGGGTTCCATCCCCCTGCAGACTTTGCGTGCGGATGTTGATTATGGCTTCGCGGAAGCCAAGACCACTTATGGCCGTCTGGGCGTCAAAGTCTGGGTTTATAAGGGACAAAAGCTCCCCAAGCCCAAGAAATCGCCTGTTGCCGTAGGAACCGAAGGAGGCAAATAAGCTATGTTGATGCCCAAAAGAGTCAAGCGCCGTCGCGTATTCCGCGGCCGCATGAAGGGCAAGGCCTTGCGTGGTAACTTCCTCGCTTACGGCGAACTTGGCCTTGTTGCTTGCGAGCCCTGCTGGATTACCAGCCAGCAGATCGAGGCGGCTCGTATCGCCCTGACCCGTTACACCAAGCGTGGCGGTCAGGTCTGGATCAAGATTTTCCCCGACAAGCCCGTAACGGAAAAGCCCGCCGAGACCCGCATGGGCTCCGGTAAAGGTTCCCCCGAGTACTGGGTTGCCGTCGTAAAGCCCGGCCGCGTTCTTTTCGAGATTGCGGGCGTGCCTGAGGAGACCGCTCGTGAGGCCCTGCGTTTGGCCAGCCACAAGCTGCCCCTCAAGACCAAAATCCTCGTTCGTGAGGACAAAAACGAAGCGGGTGGTGAAGCACAATGAAGGCAAAGGAGCTTAAAGCTATGAATAAGACCGAGCTTGAGAGCAAGGTTGCGGACCTTAAGGCTGAGCTGTTCAACCTTCGTTTCCAGCTTGCCACCGGGCAACTGCAAAACACAATGGTCATTTCTAGCACCAAGCGTGATATCGCTCGTTGCATGACCATCCTTCGGCAAAGTGAACACAAAGAAGCCTGAGAAGGCACGAAAAGAAGGAGGCAGCCGCTTCAATGTCTGAACAAAGAGGATACCGCAAGACCCGCGAAGGTCTGGTGGTTAGCGACAAGATGGATAAAACCATCGTTGTAGAAATCAAGACCCGTGTGCGTCATCCGCTGTATGGCAAGATCATGAATCAAACCAACAAGCTGAAGGCCCACGACGAGAATAACGAATGTGGCATCGGCGACCGTGTGCGCGTAATGGAAACCCGTCCCCTGAGCCACGACAAGCGCTGGCGCTTGGTCGAAATCATCGAAAAGGCCAAGTAAAAAGCTATTCCAACAAGGAGGAAAAACCGTATGATCCAGCCGCAAACGCGACTCAAGGTTGCCGACAATTCCGGCGCCAAGGAAATTATGTGCATCCGCGTGCTCGGCGGTTCCTTCCGCCGTGACGGTTCCATTGGCGACGTTATTGTAGCCAGTGTGAAAAGCGCCACCCCCGGCGGCACCGTGAAAAAGGGCGACGTGGTGAAGGCCGTTGTCGTGCGCATGACCAAGTCCAAGCGCCGTCCCGACGGTAGCTATATCCGCTTTGACGATAACGCAGCCGTTATCATCAACGACCAGAAAATGCCCCGTGGCACCCGTATCTTTGGACCTGTAGCCCGTGAGCTTCGCGAGAAGGATTTCATGAAAATCGTCTCTCTGGCTCCCGAAGTGCTGTGATGGAGGATTGACAAATGCTTAAGAAAGTTCATGTGAAAAAGAACGATCAGGTCGTTGTCATCTCCGGGCCTTCCGATGGCGATCACGCGATCAAGGGCAAGCAAGGCAAGATTCTGAACGTATTCCCCAAGACCGGCAAGGTGATGGTTGAAGGCGTGGCCTTCGTAACCAAGCACCAGAAGCCCCGTCGTCAGGGCCAGCCCGGTGGCATCTTTCAGAAGGAACGCGCCATTGACGCTTCCAACGTGATGCTGATTTGCCCCAAATGTGGCAAGGCGACCCGCATAGGTCACCGCAAAGTGGAGACCGTGCGCGAGGACGGTTCCAAAAAAATCAAGACGGTTCGCGTTTGCAAGCGTTGCAACGCGGATATCGACTAAGGGAGGTAAGGCTGATGGCGACTACTCGTATCAAAGAAAAGTATCAGAATGAAGCCGTGCCTGCCCTGCAGCAGAAATTCGGCTACAAAAACGTGATGGAGATCCCCAAGCTCTCTAAGATCGTTATCAACATGGGTCTGGGCGATTGCAAGGATAACCCCAAGGCCATGGAGATTGCGGTGGATGAGCTGGCTACCATTTCCGGCCAGAAGCCCTTGGTAACCAAGGCTCGTAAATCTATCGCTAACTTCAAGCTTCGTGAAGGCATGAACGTCGGCGCGAAGGTAACTCTTCGCGGCGAGCGGATGGAACAGTTTATGGATAAGCTGGTTTCCATTGCGCTGCCCCGTGTGCGCGACTTCCGCGGCGTAAGCGACAAGGCCTTTGACGGTCGTGGCAACTACGCGCTGGGCATTCGCGAGCAGCTGATCTTCCCCGAAATCGAATACGACAAGGTGGACAAGATCCGCGGCATGGAAATGATCTTCGTTACCACGGCTAAGACCGACGAGGAGTGCAAGGAATTGCTTCGCCTCTTGGGTATGCCGTTCGCGCTGTAAGCTAGAGAAGGGAGAGAAAAAACGTGGCCAAAACCAGTATGAAAATCAAGCAGGCAAGGGCTCCAAAGTTCTCCACTCGAGCTTATACCCGCTGCCGCCTGTGCGGTCGCCCGCACTCGGTGCTTCGCAAGTACGGCATCTGCCGCATTTGCTTCAGAGAGCTGGCCTATAAGGGCCAAATCCCCGGTGTCCGCAAGGCCAGTTGGTAAGCGGGGAAGAACGGAAGGAGGTTCCATCATGGTTGTGAATGATCCCATCGCCGATATGCTGACCCGTATCCGCAATGCGCAGGTAGCCAAGCACGACGCTGTCGTCCTGCCTGCCAGCAATGCCAAGAAGGCCATCGCCAAGATCCTTTTGGCGGAAGGTTATGTGAAATCGGTTGATTTTATCGATGACGGCCCTCAGGGCAGCATCAAGCTTGTACTCAAATATGTGAACGGTAAGCAGCAGCCTGTTATCGCCGGTTTGAAGCGCATCTCCAAGCCCGGCCTGCGGGTATACGCCCGTTCCGAAGAATTGCCCAAGGTATTGGGTGGTCTGGGTATCGCTATCATCTCTACCTCAAAGGGTTTGATGACGGATAAGGAAGCCCGTAAGCAAATGATTGGCGGCGAAGTACTCGCCTATATCTGGTAAACCGACACGCAATGGAGGTGTAAGACATGTCTCGAATCGGAAAGCTTCCGATCACTGTTCCCGCGGGCGTGGAGGTGAAGGTAGACGAGAATAACACCGTAACGGTTAAGGGCCCCAAGGGCACCTTGGTCCAAGAGGTGAATCCCGTTATCACTTTGAAGCAGGAGAATGGAATCCTGACCCTCGAACGCCCCAGCGACGCAAAGCCTCATAAGGCCATGCATGGCCTGTACCGCAGCTTGGTACACAATATGGTGGTTGGCGTCACCGATGGTTTTTCCAAGACTCTTCAGCTGGTTGGCACCGGCTACCGCGCTCAGGCTGAAGGCGGAAAGAAGCTGAACATTGCAATTGGCTTCTCTCATCCCGTCATTCTGGACGCTCCCGAGAATATCACCTTTGAAACGCCTGATCAGACCACCATCGTGGTAAAGGGCATCAATAAGCAGCAGGTAGGCAATCTTGCCGCCGATATCCGCGCCATCCGTAAGCCGGAGCCCTATCTGGGCAAGGGCATTAAGTACGCTGACGAGCATATCCGCCGCAAGGAAGGCAAGACCGGCAAGTAATCGAAAGGGGAATGAACGCAGATGTTTAAAACGCGTGACCGTAATACGGATCGTAAAATCCGTCATGCTCGTGTTCGCAAAAAGATTAGCGGCACCCCGGATATGCCGCGTCTGTGCGTATACCGCAGCCTGAACAATATCTATGCTCAGGTGATTGACGACACCAAGGGCGCGACGCTGGTATCCGCCTCCACACAGGAGAAGGACGTACTGGCGCAGCTCAAAGACACCGACAAGAAGGGCGCTGCCAAGATCGTTGGCAAGCTAATCGCAGAGCGTGCGTCCGAAGCGGGAATCAAGCAGGTAGTTTTTGACCGCGGCGGCTATGTATATACTGGCCGTATTGCGGAATTAGCCGCCGGCGCCCGCGAAGCCGGACTTGAATTCTAAGTAAGGAGGACGAACGCATGCAACGCATGGAACAGGTCAGCGAATTCAAAGAGAAGCTCGTTGCCGTCAACCGCGTTACCAAGGTTGTAAAAGGCGGCCGTAATTTCCGCTTCTCCGCGCTGGTCGTGGTCGGCGATGAAAAAGGCCGCGTAGGCGCGGGCATGGGCAAGGCTGCCGAAATTTCCGAGGCGATCCGCAAGGGCACCGAGGATGCAAAGAAGCATCTGATTAACGTGGCGCTTCTGAACACCTCAATCCCTCACGAGAGCACCGGTTACTATGGCACCGGTAAGGTTGTGCTTCTTCCCGCCCCCGAAGGTACCGGCGTTATCGCTGGCGGCGCGGCTCGCGCCGTGCTGGAGCTGGCTGGCGTGAAGGATATTCGCACCAAGAGCTATGGCACCAACAACAAGATTAACATGGTCAAAGCGACCTTGGAGGGCCTCAAGCAGCTACGCAGCGCTGAGCAGGTCGCCAAGCTTCGCGGTAAGACTGTGGAAGAAATTCTGGGCTAAGGAGGACGACGAGAATGAAACTGAAAGTAACGTTGAAGAAATCGCCGATCTCCAGCCTGCAAGTACACAAGGACACCGTCGCCGCGCTGGGCCTGCACAAGGTCGGCCAGACGGTGGTCAAGGAAGATAATGCCTGCATCCGCGGGCAGATCTTCCGTGTAAAGCACATGGTCGACGTGGAAGAAATCAAGGACTGAGGAGGGATACCCTATGAAACTGCACGAGTTGCAACCCGCCGCAGGTTCTACCACCGCTCCCCGTCGTCTCGGCAGAGGCGTGGGTTCCGGGTTGGGTAAGACCTCTGGTAAGGGTCATAAGGGCGCGAAGGCCCGCTCTGGCGGCGGCAAGCGTCCGGGCTTTGAAGGCGGACAAATGCCGTTATATCGCCGCGTGCCTAAGAAGGGCTTTAAGAATCCGTTCCGCGTAATCTACGCTACGGTGAATGTAAGCGCTTTGGAAGTATTTGAAAACGGCGCTACGGTTACCGCTGAAGAGTTGAAGAAGGCCGGGTTGATCAAAGGCGCTGTTGACGGCGTCAAGATTCTTGGCAACGGCGAGCTCACCAAGAAGCTCACTGTCGAAGCCGCGAAGTTCACCGAAACGGCCAAGGAAAAGATCGAGGCCCTCGGCGGGAAAGCCGAGGTGAAGTAAGATGGCCAAGAGCGCTAACAACAAGACAGGCATTTGGCAATCTGTTCGCAACGCATGGAAGGTAGACGACATTCGCAAGAAGCTCATCTACACCTTCTTTATGCTGATCTTGTTTCGCTTGGTAGGCGTCATTCCCGCCCCTGGCGTTGACTACGCTCGCGTACAAGCCGCTATGGGCTCCAATAATCTCCCCCTGCTTGATTTGGTAAACATGATGACCGGTAGTAATTTCCAGAACATGACCATTATGGCCATGGGTATTACCCCGTACATCAACTCTTCCATTATCATGCAGCTGCTGACCATCGCGATCCCCGCTCTGGAGCGTATGCAAAAGAGCGGCCCCGAGGGTCAGAAGAAAATTGCTCAGATCACTCGTTATGTAACGGTAGGTTTGGCAGTCATACAGGCCATTGGTCTGGTGTATAGCCTTGGCTACATCAAGAGCGGATGGTTCAATACCGTGCTGGTCGGCGTAAGCATGGCCGCTGGTACTGCCCTAGCCATGTGGATTGGCGAACGTATTACTGAAAAGGGAATTGGAAACGGTATCTCGCTGTTGATCTTTGTGGGTATTATTTCCAACCTGTTCAGCGGTATTACGAGCCTCTTCGCAAACGCTATCAACGCTGCCTCCATCACGCCGTGGCTCACGCTGCTGGCTGTATTGGCTGCTGCGTTGGTCATGACTGCGATTATCACCTTCACCGATATGGGTGTTCGCCGCATCAACGTGCATTTTGCTAAGCGGGTAACCGGCCGCAAAATGTATGGCGGACAGAACAGCGTTATTCCTTTGAAGGTGGTTAGCGTAGGCGTTCTTCCTTTGATCTTCGCCTACTCCTTCATGGCGTTCCCCTCCACGATTATCCAGCTGGTTGGCGGCACGGATAGTGGCGCAGCGATTTGGTGGTCTCGGTACATGGGTTACACCAGTCCCCTGTACCTGATTGTCATGGCGCTGTTGATTATCGCCTTTACCTACTTCTATAGCTCCATTTCCTTCCAGCCGGACGAAATGGCAAAGAACATTCAGCAGCAGGGTGGAGCGATCCCCTCTGTGCGCCCCGGTAAGCCCACTGCGGATTACCTCAAGCGCATCAATGGACGGCTCACCTTGTTCGCCGCTCTGTTCTTGGCCGTACTGTCCACCTTGCCGAACCTTCTGACCGTCAGCCTGCAAACCAGCATTCCCTTTGCTGCAAGCTCCCTGCTGATCGCTGTCAGTGTGGTTTTGGAGACCAAGCGTCAGCTGGACGACCTGCTGGTAAGCCGCAACTACGACACGCTTTCCTAATAGGCTGTCGTATCCCAATGGCGGCTCAATTCGAATGATATGCGCCGCCGGGCACGGCATTGGCGAAAGTACCGCATTTGTGGTATAATAGACAGTGCCGTGCATGGCGGCCTTCATCCGTATGAAGGCTGGAGAACCGACAGGCAGGAGGAATGGAATGATGAATATTGTTTTTCTTGGCCCTCCGGGAGCCGGCAAAGGCACTCAAGCAAAAGTTGTATGTGAAAAGCTGGGCATTCCCCAGATTTCCACCGGAGATATGCTGCGTAGTGCTATTGCCAATCAAACGGAAACTGGCATGAAGGCTAAGACCTTTATGGACGCGGGTCAACTGGTGCCTGACGAAGTAGTGATCGCTTTGGTTCGCGAGCGTCTTGCACAGCCTGACTGCAAAGCGGGCTACATACTGGACGGCTTTCCTCGCACTGTGGAGCAGGCGCAGGCTTTACAAAGCTTTGCTGCTATCAACGCGGCGATCGATCTGGATGTTGCGGACGAGGTGCTGATCAAGCGCCTAAGCGGACGCAGGGTTTGCCCTCTATGCGGCGCACCTTACCATGTAGATCGTTTAAATGGGGAGAAGAACTGTAAGGTTGACGGTACGCTGTTAATTCAGCGGGACGATGATAAGCCGGAAACGGTTCAAAATCGTCTGGCTGTCTATCATGAAAAAACTGCGCCACTGATCGATTTCTATACTCAGGCTGGGCTTTTGCACAGTATTGGTGGGAATTTGACGTTGGAAGAAATCAGCGCGGCGATTCTGAAGGTTCTTGAGGCTAAAGCATGATCTATTTAAAGAATAGTCAGCAAATTGAGTGCATGCGCAAATCCGGTGCACTTCTCTACGATGTTTTATGTCGGCTTCGGGAAGCCATTAAGCCGGGCATGAGCACCGCTGAATTGGATGTATATGCCGAGCAGCTGATTCGCAAGCACAAGGCTATACCGTCTTTTCTGGATTACAATGGCTACCCTGCTTCCATTTGCGCCTCCATTAACGAGGAGGTTGTCCACGGCATCCCAACAGATAAGGTGATTGTCAAGGAAGGCGATGTGCTTTCTGTTGACTGTGGCCTGATCTTGGACGGCTGGCAAGCGGACAGCGCCTTCACCGTTGGCGTTGGCAAAATAAGCCCTGAAAATCAGCAGCTGATTGAGGTAACCGAGGAGTCCTTTTTCAAAGGGGTTCGCAAAGCGGTGAACGGAAATCATTTGGGAGATATCGGGCATGCGATTCAGGAGTATGCTGAAAGCTTTGGCTATGGCGTTATTCGCGATCTGACCGGTCACGGTATCGGACGGAATATGCACGAGGAACCCAGCGTACCCAACTTCGGACGCGCGGGACACGGCGTGCGCTTGCGCGCTGGCATGGCCTTGGCTATTGAGCCGATGATCGCCTTAGGAGACTATCACGTGGCCGAGCTGGAGGACGGCTGGACCATTGTGACGGAGGACTCCAGCGTATGCTCTCATTATGAGCATACGGTGATCATCAATGAAAAGGGTCTACCGGAGCTACTGACTTATCCGGGCTTCGCCTTGACGGAGGAAGCCCAGTGAAAGCAAAGGCGACGGAGGTCGGGCGTGTAGTAAGGGTCACCCAAGGGCATGATGCGGGAAGCTGGTGCGCTGTTATCAGCGTATTGGATGAACGCTATGTGCTACTTTGCGACGGCAGGCTACGCACCTTGGCAAAGCCCAAGAAAAAGCAAGTGAAGCATCTGAATCCCTTACCGATTACCATCCCGGTAACAGGAAAGGGAGCGAGCGGCGGTCCTCTTGCAGACAGCGATATCCGCAAGGCATTGAACGCTGCGCGAGATGCATATGAAAGCAATTGCGGTGGTCACACGACCACTGATGGAGAGAAGGAGGAATGCGCGTTTGTCCAAAAGTGATGTCATTGAAATGGAAGGCACGGTTACCGAGGCGCTTCCCAACGCAAATTTTAAAGTGGAGCTACCCGGCGGCCACATTATCATGGCACAAATCTCGGGAAAAATGCGCATGAACTTCATTCGCATCTATCCCGGCGACAAGGTAACGGTTGAATTATCACCCTACGATCTAACCCGCGGGCGCATTACTTGGCGCAGCAAGGGCTGATTCAACAGTACCTCAAACACTATTCAAAACCTCAGCTTACGCGAGCTGCAAAGAAGGAGGCAATCCGTATGAAGGTTCGTCCCTCTGTAAAACCCATTTGCGAGAAATGCAAGGTTATCAAGCGCAAAGGCCGTGTGATGATCATCTGTGAAAACCCCAAGCACAAGCAAAAGCAAGGCTGAGCCCGGCAGGGCAAAGCCCTGCACCCGGATTCGCGCATCCTTGATGCGCGAAGGTGGGCGACAAGTTGGGTTTGAAAATGGAATACGCCCCGCGACAGAAGGTCGCGGGGCTTTTTGTACGCCGCCGGACGGTGGGTCCGGCGGCTTTAGGGGGGGCTTAGCAGGGCATCGCCCTGCACCCGGATTCGCGCATCCTTGATGCGCGAAGGTGGGCGACAAGTTGGGTTTGAAAACGGAATACGCCCCGCGACAGAAGGTCGCAGGGCTTTTTGAACGCCGCCGGACGGTGGGTCCGGCGGCTTTAGGGGCTTAGCAGGGCATGGCCCTGCACCCGGATTCACGCATCCTTGATGCGCGAAGGTGGGCGATCAGTTGGGCTTGAAAACGGAATACGCCCCGCGACGGAAGGTCGCGGGGCCTTAGGGGAAGTGGGCCTCCATGGAACAGCATATGATTGACTAATTGCGCATGTAACGATCGTATGCGGCTTGCTGTACAGTAAGGACCTCATTTAGTCCCATATTGACCACGCATTCTACATAAGTGTCGAATTCATCTAGCGGTTCTACGCCCATAATGAATTTATCAATCATTTCGTTGATATAGGTTTCAATTTCAGTGTACTTCTCGTTAATGATACTCTGTTCGTCGCTTGTGAAAGCTAATGTGGGGAATTTCTTTCCGATATGGTTCTCTTTCTCATAAATATCGCGAATGCGGTTGACCTCATCCGATACAAAGGCTCGCTCATAACGCGCGTCCTGCAACAATGTCAATTGGCTTTGAATTCCGAAGGAACGCAGTGCGTCTTGTGGGGAGAGCCCGTCAGGATTGTTCATAATCAAATCAGTATATACATAGTTACCATCAATGATACTGTAGTGTTGGCCTTCTACGCCAAAGTTAAGGAGAAGCATGCCCTCTTCACTGTATAGATAATCCAATAGCTTCATTGCTGCCGCTTTTTTCTCGTCGCTAGCACCAATATAAATACCAGTATTCCAATCCTCCGCAACAGTGATGGGCTCTAGTTGATCGCGGGTCTCCGCTATGCCTGTAGGTCCTTCGGGTGGTACAGCGCCAACGATCGAAATGTTGCTATCTGTATCCTTAAACAGATTACTAATGTTGTCGATATAAGCGCACCAATCGTAGCTCATGAAAACCTGTTGATTACTCCATTCGCTGTACCATGCGGTTTTATCTAACGTCAGGTATTCAGGGTCGATTAAACCGTTGGAATAGCAACGATTCAACCAAGTAAGCGCTTCCTTCATACGGGGATCGGTTGCTCCGAATTTTACTTGACCGTCTTCTTCAAAGAAAGTTTCGGCAATTCCCCAATTGTACACAAAGGCAATCAGATTGGCTCGATTATTAGCGCCATTCTTGCGAACGGAGAAGGGAATTTCATCAGCTAAGCCGTTGCCGTTGGGATCTCCATTTTTAATCGCCAAAAATACATCGTATAGATCGTCAACGGTTTTAGGCGTGCTAAGGCCAAGCTTATCAAGCCAATCCTGACGATAGAAGTATCCTTTACCAGCAGTTATGGCTGTACGCTGCCCGATGAAACGAATGTTGCCATCGCTATCGCTTACAACGCGTTTGATATCCGGCTGCGAATAGACCTTATAGAGGTTGGGCGTATCAGCTTCGGTGATTAAATCGTTAAGCGGTTGCCACGCGTCCTTGTATAGTAAAAGGTCCTTTGCCTTGTATTGTACAATGTCCGGAATATTGCCGGAAGCCATTAACAGGCCATACTTTTCGGCAAGACTTTCCGTAGGTGCGGATATGACGTCAAATTTAATGCCAAGGCGTTCTTCCAGAATATTTAGAATTTGTAGACCGTTGCGCATAGGCATATTTTCTCGATCACTAGCCCAGATGGTAAGTGTGACGGGTTCTTCGGCTATTGCACCAAAGGCAGAGAAGGGGAGTAAAGCGATGGATACCAAGAGCGCTAGGAGACGGAATTGTTTTTTCATGACGATACCTCCTTTATTTTCAATCCTATAGAAGGATTGTTTTCATTCCTTAACAGAACCAATGAGCATCCCTTTGACAAAGTAGCGCTGTACAAATGGATATACGCAAAGCATTGGAAGCATTGCCACCACGATTGTGGCGTATTTAATACCCTCTGCCATATTCATTTCAGCTGCTGTAGCGTTTTCAACGATTTCATTTTGAAGTACCACCTGACGGAGTATAATTTGCAGCGGATACAAATTTGTACTGCTTAAATAGATAACGGCGTTAAAATAACTATTCCAATGCGTAACAGCGTAAAACATACCAATCGTCAGCAAGCTTGCCAGGCTTAACGGGATAACTATGCGAAACAGTACGCCAAAATCATTACAGCCATCCAATTCTGCCGCTTCCACTAAACTGATAGGAATACCCTGAAAAAAGGTTCGCATTAAGATCATATTATAGGTGCTTAGCGCGTTAGGTAGCAACATAGCCCAAACAGTATCTAGTAAGGATAAATTCTTAACAACCATGTAAGTAGGAATCATTCCGCCGGAAAAGAACATAGTAAAAGTACAGATAAGCGTTAAAAAGCGTCTGCCGGGAAGCTTGCGTTGGCATAGCGCCCATGCGCCGCAGAGGGTAAGGACAAGATTGATAATCGTACCCGCAAAGGTATAAAAGAGTGTATTACGATAGCTGATCCATAGCTGAGGGTATTTGAAAACCTTTAAATAAGCCTGTAAATGGGGTTCGATGGGCCAAAGAGATACTTGACCTCGAAGAATCGCGACCTCTGAGGAAAAAGAACAGGTAATGACGTATAAGACTGGATAAAGCATGACAACACACAGTAAAATTAGCATGACAGTATTGATTACCAAGAAAAACCTTCGACCTGCGCCTTCACGAATATGTGTGGCATGTCTAGTTGACGCTGTAGTGCTCATAAGCAGGCCCTCCTTACCATAGGCTTGTTTCGCTGTATCGGCGTGATAGATAGTTAGCGCCGATGACCAGTGAAAAACCGATTACGCTTTGCATCATTCCAACGGCTGTCGCATAGCTATATTCGCCGCCTTTTAAACCGCGGCGATATACATAAGTGCCAATAACGTCGGAGGTTTCCAAATTCGCATTGTTTTGTAACAGTAGGATTGTCTCATAACCAGCGTCCATTACATGTCCTAAACGCATAATCAGCAACACAACGATGGTTGATAAAATGCCCGGAAGCGTAACGCTCCACATGCGCCGCCAATGACCACCACCATCCACAATGCACGCCTCATAAAGTTCAACGTTGATGCTGCTCATTGCAGCTAAGAAAATGATGGAATTCCAACCTATATTCTTCCATAGATTCATGAGCGTGTATATCGCTCGGAAGGATTCAGCCTGCGTCATGAAATACTGGCGTTGTCCTCCAAGAGCTGCAATCATATTATTTACAAGACCAGAGGAAGGCGAAAGAAATTGAACCAGCATACTTGCGATCACAACGCTGGAAATGAAGTAAGGCATATAGGTAATGGTTTGTACAATTTTTTTAAAACGTTGTTTTCGAAGCTCATTGAGCATTAGTGCAAGAATAATAGAAGCGGGAAAATTAAACAACAAATCATATAAGTTGATTAGAAGTGTATTGCGAACTAAACGCCATAGGTAGATTGAGTTGATAAACTGATCAAAGTATTTGAAACCAACCCATTTACTTTTGGCAAAGCCTAGAAAGGCGTTGAAATCCTTAAAAGCGATGCTTAGACCCGCCATTGGTGCATAGCGGAAAACAACATAATAGATAAGCACTGGTAAAAACATAAGGTATAAATATCTGGCTGCCCAGACGCGATGTAGGAAACGTTTGTGTTGAGACGCCGACTGTTGCATTTGCTTCCACCCCCATGAGAAGAGCGTAGCATATAGTCATTTCGGCGGCAATCATTGATTTTGAGAATCCATCCTCAAATGAACGAAAACAGCGATCATCAATTCTGCTCATGTATCGATAATTTTGCTATCCGATACTGGCCAGGCGTTACTCCCTCTAGCTTTTTAAATATACGTATGAAGGTGTTTTGGTTATCGACACCTACGCGACGGCCGATTTCGTATACCGTTAAATCGGTCGTTTTCAGTAGCTCCTTGGCGCGCGATACACGCGTTTCGGTTACGGCACGAGCAAAGCTTGTTTCTCCTACTCGGCGGAAGATAAGGCCAATATAGCTTGGAGACAATCCCAGCGCTGCGCTGGCAGTATCCAATGAGATATCGCTGGTATAATGAGTTTCGATATAGTTGTATAGCTTTTGATACAAGTGCTCGTCCTGATTAGTACGGCTCTGACCTACGGCTTGTATAACTGATGTGAATACGCGACGGATGCGCTCAAGAAGACTTGCGCTAAGCGGTAGATCGCCAGTTTGTAAATTCTCTCTTTCTATGCTTTGGAGGAATATGGCTTCTACTCCGGCTTGTCTGGCGGTGCGACGGGCAGTAAACAAGAGCGCCTGCACGAGGTTCTCCCGTAATACGGGTGTGGATGCATTTTCATCTGTTCCAGCTTTACAGAGCTCGTCAAGCAAAGTGTTTACTTTATCAGTCTGCAGGCTCATAGCATAATTTGTCAATTGCTGCTCCATTGCGAGCGAGTATTCAGTGTCAGGAGGAATGCTGACGTCTTCAGCGGGTAGAACGCCTTCTTTTCCTGCAGGCATTTTGCCGCATAATGCAATCATTGCATCAATGAGCGAGGAGGAAGCGTCGCTGAGGTTATATGCGCGTCCAACACATATTCTTACTGGAGCATATGCGCTGAACATGTGGAAGCATTGCCCTAAATAATCATACAGGCTTTCTGGATGAGGATGACCTACTTCAATGTTAAACAATACGAGTAGTTTTCCGTCCTCACGTTGCGAACACCAAACTTCCAGCGCACCGTAATTTCCTTTGCCTTGTTGATGCTCCACCCAGTCTGCAATATCCGTATGCAAGCCCTCGGAAACTCGACGGGCTCCGTGAGCATCCATGTCGATAACTGCAACCTGCGCAGATGAATAGGGTAACGATATACCGGCTTCCTGTAGTATTGCCTTTTGGGCATCCTGCAATCGACCTTCAATGAAATCGCCTAATAGACGATTCTTTAGGATACGTTTAAATTGGCGATTGCTTAAGGTGAGCTCACGATTCTGGTCGGAGATCATCCGCAAAGCGTCCCCCAACAGAACGAATTCATTTTGATCGGCTCGCCATGGCAGGCTGTGACCTAATTGCTCCAAACGGCTCATCGTGCTGGCAATAGGCGCATAAAGTTTTTTCGTGGCCCATAGGGATGCAGCCATGCAAATGAGCAAGCATACGCACATAACAACCATCGCCGTTCGGCGCATTTCGTCCGCATGTGCCAGTATATTTTGATAAGGTATTACTGAAGTGCAATATAAACCGTTAATATCTGTTTCGGTTTGCATTACGCTATAATCTTGTCCCTCATAATTCAATTTGGTTGCGCTATGACCGGCTGTTAAACGGCAAATGGCGTCGAAACGTTCATTTTCAACATTGCTTAATAAAGGGGTTCCTGTGGAATCCGTTAGTAAAATAGCGCCGCTTTCACTAGGGGGTAAAAGTGCTTGTAGCTTATCTACTTTTAAGTGAAAAAAGGCAAAACCTAAGGCGGAGCGTTGACCAATAGGCAGATCGCTGACAAATAAAAGAACTTGATCGCGGCTAATGATTCGTTGAATCTCATATAGACCTACATAATTGCATAACGCAGTACCCGCAGCGGCATGCCGCACCTGCTGAAGCGCCTCAAAAGCGCCGTCAGACAGGCGCGAAAAATAGTCCTCCATATGATAGCTGCTTTCCGCTGTTACTACTTGACCGGATACGGGCAGATAGAGGCCGATATCGGCAAGCGTATTGCTAAAGGCCTTCATTCCCTGAAGTAGGTCAATCAGATCTCGTTTATTTAAAATATTTTCTGGGGTCTGTTCCCTAGCGTAAAGCAAGGGCACAACCTTTGCGTTATTACTAAGCTGCCAAGAAAAAGAACAAATCTGTTCGCTTTGGCGATTGATGGCTGTACGCGCCGTCTCAAGTAAAGTTTGGCTTTGTCGCCATGCATCGTCAATGAGCTCCTTCGCAGCGGACTCATAAATCAACCAGCCTGTGGTTAAAGTGGCGATTAGAGCAATTCCTATAAGTAATGCGACCAACTGAGGCTTTACGCTGCGCACCGTAAAGAAAGATCCTTGCTTGCGGCGCTTCGGGCTGTGGAATTTCTTTTTTAAAACGATAGGATTTCCCATATGTTTTCCACAGCCTTTCATCGCCAATTATTGGGTTTGTAAAAATTACCACGGATTGGCTGTAAAATCCCCGCCACGGCACCATTTGAGGTATTGCAGGGCATGCTTCTGGGCGGTATACTCCCAATCCTCCCGATAGACGGGATCGTGGTAGCCTTCTACGCAGACATCGCCGGTATAGCCATTCAGATGTAGAATGGTGAAGATATCTCGCCAGTTGGTATCGCCGAAGCCGGGGGTGCGTTCAGGAGCGTACCAATCCGTATCGCACAGGACGCCGTATTCGGCAACGGCGGCATGGTCTACGGTTGCATCCTTCCCATGAAGATGATAGACCTTTTTGACCCATTTGCGGAGCTGTGCGATAGGGTCGATGAGCTGGATCAACTGATGGGCGGGTTCCCATTCCAGGCCGAGGGCTTCGCTGGGAACCTCGTTGAACATACGCTCCCATGCCCGCGGATTGAAGCCAATATTGCAGGTGGCGCGCTGCCAAGTGCCGCCCATGGGGCAGTTTTCAATGCAGAGCTTTACGCCTTTATCCTCGGCGCGTTTTGCCAGCTCCCGGAAAACTTGACCAAACTTGGTGAAGGATTCATCCACGGGCTTATTTTCGTAGGCTCCGGCGAAGGTGGATACGTTTTTGGCGCCGTATAGAGCAGCGGCGTCGATAGCCCGTTCTAGGTTATGCTGATGCTCTTCAAATTGGATAGCGTTGCAGTAGTAGCCCAAAGTGGTAATTTGTACGTTGCTGGCTTCCGCCAAGGCTTTCATGCGCGGGCCCTGCTCTTCGATGGCAACGTCGTCATAGCTCATGTGAAAGTTGACGGAGAGCGTTTCGAAGCCGGCTTGGACCATAGGCAATGCCCAGCTTTCCGCTTTAGGGCCGGGGAGACAGGTGCCAATTTTGATCTGGGAGACTTTCATTCGCATTTCCTCAATTTCTTTTATTTCAGGTAGGTCAGAAGGAGCTTTTCAGCGGCTTCCACATCCCGTAAGTCGATGACCTCGCAGGCACTATGGACATAGCGGCAGGGGATGGACAGCGTACAGACCTTCACGCCTGCACGGGTGGTCTGCATGGACATCGCGTCGGTCGCGCCAAAAGGAAGTACCTCGCGCTGAGTGGGCACGCCTGCTTTTTCACCGGCAGCTAATAGCTCCTTTACCAGCTCGGGATTAGAGATGCTGCCGCGGTCCATAATTTTGACAGCCACGCCCTCGCCTAGCTTTACAGCCGGTAGCCTGGTTTCGGGGGTATCGCCGTTGGCGGTTACATCCAGTGCGATGCCGATATCGGGATCCGTACGGAAGGCGGCGGTTTTGGAGCCTCTGCAGCCAACCTCTTCTTGAGTGGAAAATACAGCGACAATGGTGTTTTTCGTTTTTGCTGGCAGAGCGGTCAGCACGCTGACTAGCAGAGCACAGGCGATTCGGTCATCCATAGCCGGGGCGGCTACCCGGTGCTGACCCAGCCTAAAGCAATCGTTGCTGTATACGGCCATGTCTCCCAATTGGACCATCGCGAGGGCTTCCTCCTGATCCTTTGCGCCGATATCGATAAACATATGCTTCATGGCGGGGGTTTCTCCTTCGCGGACAGGCTCCTGCACAATAACGCCCTGCACGCCGTTTCCAAAGGATACATGGCGGGTACGGCTTACATTCAGGCTAATGCCGCCCACGGGCATAACCCGCAGATAGCCTTCTTTTTCTACAGCAACCACGATGAACCCGATATGATCCATATGGGCGGAAAGCATAATGCGCTTAGGCGCTTTTGCGGTTCCTTTTTTTTCGCAGATTAGGTTGCCCAGATTATCACGGGTGATCGTATCTACATGGGCTTTCACAAGCTTCTCAATGGTATCTGCCACCAAGTCCTCACGTCCGGAGGGGCCGTATACGTTGACCAATTTTTCTATCAATTCAAACATGATTCGATACCTCTTATTTTTCAAGATAAGCTTTACAGAGCTGATACTGTGCTTCTATATCCGTAAAGGAGCATACGGTGGACGGGCTGTGGATATAGCGGCAGGGTACGCTGAGAACGCAGGTTTTGGCTCCGCTACCCGCACGCTGCATAGCGCCGCCCTCGTTGCCGCCGGATACGCTCATTTTAACCTGATGGGGGATTCCGCTGGCTTCAGCCAAGGCCATCATTTCTTGGAACAGCGCGGGATGGGCGATGGAGGCGTTGTCCATAAAGCTGATGGCTACGCCCTTACCGGCAAGGCAGACGCGCTGGGCTTCCGGAATATCGCCCATGTCGTTGGCAGTGGTACCTTCTAGTACAAGCGCAATATCGGGTTGCAGCCTGAAAGCAGCCCCTGTTGCCCCACGGCAGCCTACCTCCTCCTGACAGGTAAAGACAAAATGGGTGTCATATTTGGTTTTGGCATGAAGAAGACGAAGCAGATTATAGCAGCCAACTCGGTCATCGGCAGCCTTGCAGAGCAGCATTCCGTCGCCAAAGGGGGTATAGGGGGTATCAAAGGTAATGGGCGTGCCCTCGGGGACCTTTGCTTTGGCCTCGTCCTGATCCTTCGCACCGATATCCACATAAAGCTGATCGATGGGCAGCACGCTCTTGCGATCCTCGGCAGTCTGTTGATGAATGGCCATTGCGCCAATCACTCCGTTTAAAGGCTCGTGATCGGGGGTAAAATAGCCTACCTTGACCCGTTTGCTAACCAGCACTCGGGAATCAATGCCGCCGATGGCGCGCACTCGCAGTAAACCGTCGTCCGTGTAGGAGATAGCCATCAAGCCAACCTCGTCCATATGAGCGCACAGCAGGACGCTGGGCGCGTTGCGGCGGGTTCCCTTCTTATGGGCGATCACATTGCCCATGCGGTCTATGGTCACGTTCTTCTCGCCGAGTACCTCAACGCATTCATGGTAGACGGCCATACGGACTAATTCTTCCCGACCGCTGATCCCCTGCATTTCGCATAAATTCTTTAGTTCCAAAGTTCAGCCCCCCAGTCCTCGGTAAGTCCGCTTAGAAAATGGGCGAGCAGACGACCGCATTCCGATATAGCATGCATATCCAGCAGCTCAACGGTGGTATGCATATATTTGAGCGGCAGATCAATCAGCACGCAGGGCACGCCCTCTCTGGCAATCTGGATCAGGTCGGTATCGGTGCCGGTACGGCTGGTGGCATACTCGGTGTTTAAGGCTACGCCATAATCCTTCGCCGTCTTTTTTAACCTATCCAGCAGCTTATGCTGTACAAATGGCCCATAGGTGGCGGCAGGTGCGTCCAACGGGACGGTGGTGTCCGGTTTGCTGGCGGGGATGGTGGCGTGGGTTACATCCAATACCACAGCTAGATCGGGATCAACGGTGTAGGCGGCCGTATAGGCTCCCCATGCGCCAACCTCTTCTTGGGTAGAGGCGACGAAATAGATATCGCAAAGGTGGTTCATGGTTTGCAGCTTTTCGGCGGCGCATAATAGGGAGCCTACGCAAGCGCGATCATCCATGGTTTTAGACGCGGCGCGGTCGTTTAAAAGCCGTGTTGCCGGGCCCTGCAAGGTGATCAGGTCGCCGATTTGCACAAGCTTTTTGACGGCTTCGGTTTCCATACCAAGATCCACAAAGAGGTCTTCTCGCTTGTAATTATGCCCGCGATCCGCTTCACTGAGAAGATGGGGAGGGGTCGCGCCTACCACGCCTAGCATTTGACGGATTTGTCCCGTTTCACCCGATGCGTGAACCATAACGGTGCTGGCAGGGAGAATACGCGGGTCTACGCCGCCTACAGAGCCCATCCGTAACGTACCGTCGGGTAACACGTCTGCAACCATGAGGGCGATTTCGTCCTGATGGGCGCTCAGCATCACCTTGGGGGCGGGAGAGCCGTCAGAGGTAGGTCTGGTAGCCTTTTTGAGAGCGATCACATTATACAGCGAATCAATCGTCACGCTGTCGCACAACGGCTTGAAACGCTCGGCAAGCCATGCGGAAACCTGCGCTTCCTGTCCGCTGGGGCCGTGTTGGGCCGCCATGCCTTCCAGATATGCAAAGATGTCCATTTTGTTCTGCCTTTCCAATTGTTAATAAGGAAGTGTTCGCTCCTATTATAGCGAAACAGAGCCTAAGTTGCAATGAAGAAAAAACGTAAAGAGGGTTGACAAGGCTGTAGAGATGGGTTACAATTCATTTATGCAATCGGTTGCGTAAAAAGGATGTGTATACCATGGCGGCAACCATCCATGATGTGGCAAGGCTGGCAGGAGTCAATTCCTCCACCGTATCCAGACTGTTAAACGGTAAAGCCAGCATAACGGGTGAAACCAAGGAAAAGATTTATGCCGCAATTAAAGAGCTGGACTACCATCCAAGCTCGGTGGCTAGAAGCCTTGCCAGCGGATTAAGCGGTGCGATCGGCGTGGTGGTGGATGCGGAGGATGCAGACGCGTTTAGCAACGTTTTTTTCAGTCGTAGTCTTTTTGCCATTGAGCAGGTCGCCCAACAACGGGGCTATAACGTGATCATTACCAACGGAGGCAAGCATACGGCTGCCGCTGTGGAAACGCTGATGCTGGAACGCAAGGTGGATGGGCTGATTTTGCCTCCCTCCACCCTTCGGCCAGCGTTGCTTGAAAAAATCGGCGATTTTCCCTATGTTGTGCTTGGACAGCCGGATAAGGCTAAGAAGGACGCTAACTGGGTGGATAATAACAACGAGCAGGGCGCAGAGCTGGCAGTGTCTCACTTGGTGAAAATGGGCTATCAGACCATCGTATATCTAGGGGGAGATCAAAAAGTCGGCTTTGTGAAACGGAGGGTGCGAGGCTATGAAAAAGCGCTTCCGCCCAAAGCTAAGACGGTTGTGCTACCTACCGACGGTACGCCGGAGGACGCATTCCAAACCGCAACGCAGACGCTCAAGGGTTTACAAGGAACCGTTGGGATGGTTTGCAATGATAACCTGACCGCTTTTGGACTGTTAAACGCCGCCAAAAAAATGGGCCTGCAGGTACCCGCTCAACTTGGGGTTGTGACCTTTGATAATTATCCGCTGGCGGAATATATGGACCCTGCGTTGACTGCGGTGGATGTCGATACGGCGCAATTAGGCGAGCAATCTGCGCAGCTTCTGTTTCAGCGCATTGTACGCCGAGACGGAGCCAACCAACAGATTTTGCTTTCCACCAGTTTGATAGCGCGTGAATCCACTAATAGGAAGTGATATTGTGAACCTAGAGGCAGTAGTGCATCGGCCAAGCTTGCAGTTTAGGCAACCGATTGCACGAGAAAAAGTCATATTTATGCTGGAAACAGCTGCACAGGATGAATTAGAATGCGCGATTACGTATTGGAAACGAGATGGCACAGGGGAGCGCATCCTCCGACAAATGCTGCCGCGGTATTCGGATGGCTTGCGAACGCAATGGACAGTGGAGATTTGCTTTCCAGAGCCCGCGCATTACATCAAGTATTACTTCACTTTGAAGGAGAACCAGGAGTCTGCCGTTTACTATTGTGAAAATGGTTTTTACAACCATGTGCCCGGCAGCGGTTTTTTCGAGCTGCTTCAAGTGAACGAAACCGATGTGGAGGCCTTGCCTCCATGGGCTGAAGGCTGTATTTACTACCAAATATTTCCTGAGCGCTTTGCCATCCGTCCAAGAAGAGAAAAACGCCGCCAATATGCGGAATGGACGTCTCAACCTACGCGCGATCATTTTTTAGGCGGTAATCTGGGCGGCGTGGAGGACTGCTTACCTTATCTTAAGGATTTAGGCGTTGAATGTATCTATTTGAACCCCATTTTTCTTGCGGATTTCAACCACAAGTATGCCACCGTCGATTACTTTCAGATTGATCCTGATTTTGGAACGGAGAAGGATCTGGTTTCGTTGGTGGAACGGGCGCACCAAGCTGGGATTCGCGTTGTGCTGGACGGCGTTTTTAATCACGTGGGCATTCATTTTGCTCCCTTTCAGGATTTATGGGAAAAGGGAGCCGACAGCGCCTATTGGGATTGGTTTTATCCCAAAACCGATGCCATACGAATTGCGAGCGATTGCTATGAGTGTGTGGGTGATTATCCGTATATGCCCCGGTTGAGAGGAACAAATCCTGAGGTCCGCGCCTATGTTCTGCGGGTTCTTCTCTATTGGTTGGAGCGGGCCCATATCGACGGATGGCGCTTCGACGTGGCGGATGAGCTGGACCAGGAGGCTCTGCGCTATTGGCGCGAGGAAACCAAAAGAGCCTATCCGGACGCGCTTTTTCTGGCGGAAACATGGGGAGACGCAAGCTCGCTGGTAGCCGTGGGCGGGCCTTTCGATTGTGCGATGAACTATCTCTTCAGAGACGCGATGGTGGAGTACTTTGCTCAAGGCGCCTTGGGAGAAAAGGAGCTTTCCCTGCGCCTGCAAAGGGTTTTGATGAAGTACACGGATACAGCCAATCTAGCGATGTACAATTGCTTAGGCAGTCACGATACGGCGCGCTTTCTCACCCTCTGCGCAGAGGATAAAAGGCAGATGAAGCAGGCGATGGCTTTTCAGATGCTTTTTCCCGGCGCTCCCGCTATCTATTATGGAGACGAGCAGGGAATGACCGGAGATAACGATCCGGGCTGTCGTGGAGGAATGCAGAAGAAGGATCAGCAGCTATTTCAATATGAAAAGGAACTGATCTCCCTGCGTAAAAAAAGCTTGGCTATTCGGAAGGGAAGCTATCGGACACTGATTGCGGATG
The DNA here is from genome assembly GCA_028693055.1 of Eubacteriales bacterium. Lineage (GTDB taxonomy): Bacteria > Bacillota > Clostridia > Christensenellales > Aristaeellaceae > Limiplasma. The sequence goes on from JAQUWD010000029.1 coordinate 33,455, forward strand.
ATCAGCGAAGGCTATTTGCTTTTGAACGTCGTTATGGGAAAGAGCGGGTCATAGCGGCCTTTAACAATGGAGAAATCCCGCAAACGCTGGACTTACCGGAGAGTGGAGGAAAAGTCGACATTTCTCCCCACTCCGTTGAGATCGTTCAAAAAATAGAGGAGGAAAAACCACAATGAAGAAAATGCTTTCGATCCTTTTGGCACTCTGTCTGATGACCGGCGTGTCGTTGGCGGAGAGCGCACAGCCTGTGACCATTACCTTTTGGCACCACTATAGCGCTCAGTCCGCTGAGAATGAAACGCTGATGAATGTACTGATTCCCCAGTTTGAATCCGAAAATCCCGGGATCAAGGTCAACGCGGTTTCCCACGAGTGGGCGGAGCTACACGACAAGGTGCTAGTCAGCGCCAGCTCGCAAAGTCTGCCCGACGTAGCGCGCTGTGATATTGCGTGGCTGCCGGAATTTGAAAAGATGGGCATTTTGGTAGCGCTTGATGAAGCGATGGGCAACTTTGCCGATGTGAGCGCCACACTATTGGACAGCGCTATGTCTACGGCAAAAATCGGTGATCACTACTATGGGCTAGCCTTAAATACCAACAGCAAAATTATGTTCTATCAAACCGCAATGCTGGAGGCGGCAGGTGTGGCGGTTCCTCAAACCATGGACGAATGGGTCGAGGCTGTACGCAAGCTGTCTGGAACCAATACCAATGGTCAGCAGGTCTGGGGCTGGAACGAGCCTGCGCTGAGCGGCTGGAACATTTGCCCGTTCATTTGGAGCTTTGGCGGAAGCCTAACCGATGAGGCGCAGACGGTAGCTACGGGCTATATCAACAGCGCGGCTACGGTAAAGGCAATTGAAACCTTTGCGCAGCTGTATAAGGATGGCGCATTGACCGGCTTCAACAGCGGGGATATTCCCATGACAGACGGCTTTGGCACGGGACGCTATGCGATGATGCTGGAGGGCCCGTGGAAAACAGCGGAGCTGGAAGGGGCTTATCCCGATACCGCTTACGGCACCGCGCCGATTCCCGCCGGAGAGGGCGGCAGCGTAAGCGTGCTTGGCGGCGAGGACATCGCAATGTTTACCACGGCAAATCAAGATGCGGCATGGAAGTTTATGGAGTTTATGACAGGTGAATATGCGGAAACAGAAATGGCAAAATGCGGTCAGATTCCTGTAAACAAGGCAGCTCTTGAAAGCGACGTAGTGAAAGGCGCAGCCTACGCACCCTTTATCGAAGCGATTCAAAGCGCGAAGGCTCGCCCCACGGTAGCGGCTTGGAGCGAAATGGACAACGAGCTTAACATGGCCTTGACCGCCGTTGTGAACGGCGAAAAAACGGCGCAGGAATCAATGGACGCATTAGCCGTCACGTTTGACGAGCTGCTGAAGAAGTAACGATTCCATGGGGCTGCCTCAAACGGGGCGCAGTAAGGGAGCCGTCTCTTTCCCTGCTTTGAGGCAGTCCCTCAAAAAGCATGTTTCTTCATGCGGATCGAGAGGCGCTTTATGGAAACAAAGTCACGGGTGAATCGAGTGCAGCTGACAGCCCTGCTGCTGCCGGGTCTGCTTATTTTTGCCGTGTTTACCGTATATCCGATTTTTCGTCTGCTTTGCATGAGCTTCTGCGATTGGAATTTTGGCTCTATGCTGTCTCAGCCGTTCATTGGTCTGGCAAATTATCAGGATGTTTTTTCAGACGATATCTTTTGGGTTGTATTTGTCAACAGCATCGTATATACGCTGGTGACCGTGCCGGCACAGATGGCGCTTGGACTGATGGTGGCGGTGCTGCTTAGCGGGATTAAACGCTTTAGTGTGTCGTTTCGCGTTATGAATTATTTGCCGGTGATCACCTCGTGGGTGATAGCATCTTTGGTGTTCCGCTATATATTTAATACTGAGGGTCTACTGAACTACTGCCTGTCTCGGCTGACAGGTGCGGCGAATGTGCGCTGGCTGGATACCCGCTGGAGCGGCTTGAGCGTCGCCATGATTTTGGGCGCTTGGAAGGGCGTTGGTTGGAACATGGTGGTCTTTTTAGCCGCGCTGCAGCAAGTGCCTGCCGATTTGTACGAGGCGGCGGAAATGGACGGCTGCGGTTCATGGAAGCGGTTTTGGAATGTGACCCTACCTTCCATCAAGGGAACGATCTTATTTGCACTGATTATGCTGACCATTGGAGGCTTCAATGTTTTTACGTCCATTAAGATGATAACTGGCGGCAAGCCCGCCCATCAGACAGACACATTGCTGACATGGATGTATTATAAGGCGTTTAGCACAGGTAATTTTGGTTATTCGGCGGCGTTGAGCTTCATTATGGCGCTTTGCTTGGGATTGATGGCGATTGCACAGTTCCGCGCAATGAAGAACCGGGATGCTTGAAAGGAGGAGCGTATGAAACGTCTATCTATGCGCAGGCTTCGGGCAAACGCTGTTCGCTACATCCTGCTGGCGGTGGGCACGGTGATTTCTGTTCTGCCCATGGTTTACATGCTCTCTACCTCGTTGCGTCCAAACGGCGCGCTTTATGAATACCCGCCGCGCTTTTTTCCGAAATGGGAAGCGATTACGCTGGAAAACTATGCTTACATCCTATCCCAAAGCAAGTTTTATTTGAATTTTATCAATTCGGTTTTTGTTTCCGTTACTTCGGTTGGCGTTGCGGCGTTGGTTTCGTCAGCCATGGCTTTTGTAATGGGTAAATTCTCCTTTCGGGGTAAAAAGCTGCTGTTTGGCTTTATCGTGCTGACAATGATCATTCCCGGCACGACGATGATTGTGCCACAGTTTGAGCTGGCGTCCAATTTAGGCTTTGTTAATCGTCTGGAGGGCTTGATTCCCTTTTATGTGGCTTGGGTAATACCTTTTTCAACCTTCATGATAGAGGGCTTTATGGAGAATATACCCAATGAAATCACCGAAGCGACCTATATAGACGGCGCGAACGTATTGACGGTTTATGGGCGTATCGCCCTGCCGTTGGCTGCGCCTGCGATTGCCTCCGTGAGTATTTTTAATTTCTTGACGGCTTGGGAGGAGTATCCATGGGCTAATACCGTGATCAATGATACCCAGCTGCGTACGCTTCCCATTGCCATAGCCGGGTTCTTTGGGCAGCATCAGTTTACACAGTGGGGATACGTATTTGCCATGTCTGTACTGACTCTGATTCCGGTGGTTCTAGTGTTTATCACCTGCCAGCGCTTCTTTGTGCAGGGCTTGACTGCCGGCAGCGTAAAGGGATAACTAGCAGCTCCATTTTGTCAATGAGTGTGTTGGGAAATACGATATATCAGAAAGCGCGGAAAGACTCTTGCCGATGTTATGGATGACAATGCACAAACAAAATGGATGATAAGCGATCATCCATTTTGTTTATGCAGACAAGCCCGTCCCTCCGATTTTCCTTGCGTCGTCTTGACATTCGTCCACCGTGACGGTATGATGATACAGGTTTTATGGGCGGCGCATAAAACGAAAAAGCACAACCGATCTGTCGGGAGCGTAATGGAAAGGGAATCCTATGGAAATCAAAGCAACCCGCCCAGAGCGGGTTAAAACTTTGCTTAGGGAATGTCTCTGCTGGGACAGAGCATTTTCTCGCAATGTACTCATTGTGGCATTGCCTATGGTGCTGCAGCAGCTATTGGAGGCTTCGCTGCACATTGTGGACGGTCTGATGGTTTCCGCCTTGGGCGATATGGCTTACTCGGCGGTAACCCAAGCGAATCGCTATACCTTCCTGTTTAACTTGTTCTGCTTTGGAGCCTGTACCGGTAGCGCTATTTATTTAAGTCAATATTGGGGTGCGCGGGACATTAAGCGCATGCATTGGTCCATGGGGCTTTCCATGGGCTTCGCGCTGCTGATTTCCTTGCTGTTTTCGGCTGGCGGCATGTTTTTTGCGCCTTTGATCGTCAACTGCTTTTTACAGCCTGGGGAAAGCTTCGAGTTGGCGGTTCGTTATTTACGGATTGTATCCCTAGGCTATCTCTTTACGGGAATCAGCGGCGTATATGCCACCGCGATAAAAAGCGCGGAACGAACCTATCTGCCGATGCTGGCTGGAATGGCGGGCATTGTGTGCAATACGGTGATGAACTATGCGTTGATCTTTGGCAAGCTGGGTTTTCCCGCTATGGGTGTGGAGGGGGCAGCGCTGGCCACCGTTCTATCGGCCTTCGTGACCATGGCGATCAACATTGGCTTTGCCTATGGGAAACACCTGCCGGCGGGCGCGAAGCTTCGGGAGTGGCTGTGCCGGGATCGGGTGTTTATTGTCAAGTATGTTAAGACCGTCATCCCCGTTATCCTAAACGAGGGGTTTTGGGCACTGGGAACCACCATGTACAGCGTATACTATGGTCGCATGGGGGACAGCGCCGTCGCTACCATGGGCGTATGCAACACCATTAACGATTTGGTATGGGTCGCGATCTTCGCTATGATGAACGCAACGGCTATCATCGTAGGAAAAACGTTGGGTACGGGGGATAAGGTAAAAGCGTATCTGTACAGCAAACGGATGATTGCGTGCGCCATGCTGTCCGGCATCGTGCTAGGGGTGTTGGTGACGGTGCTCCGTTGGCCGCTGGTGAATCTTTTCTCAGGCTTGAGCTATGAGGTGCGAGAAAAAGCGCAGCTCATTCTGGTGCTGGGAGCCGCCACCATCTGGTTCCGCTCCTTTAATACCATCAACATCGTGGGCGTGCTTCGCAGCGGTGGAGATACCCTCTTTAGTTTGATTCTGGATGTGGGCAGTCTGTGGGTGGTGGGTGTGCCAATCGTCGGTTTGGCGGCGCTGGTTTTTCATTGGCCGCTGGAGTACGTATACCTGTGCACTTTGCTGGAGGAAGCCGTAAAGATGGCCATCGGCATTCCTCATTTCAAGAAAAAGCAATGGATGAATGTATTGACGGAACAGAAGGAGGCATGATCATGGCTATGCCTGATCTTGTGATAAAAATCGGCAGTATGGCGTTGATCCAAAAGGAGGACAACGCTATTGATTATAATATTTTTCAGCGGTTGGGGATGGCGCTGCGCCCGGGAATGATCTTGGTTACCAGCGGTGCGACAGAAATCGGACGGCTGGATTACATTCAGCGTACCGGTAAGGAGCTATCCGGCTTGACCGAGCAGGACAAGGTGGACTATTCCGCCGAGGGTCAGGCTATCTTGATGAATACCTACCGCTCCTTTATTCGCCCTGAATATGGGGTGCGTCAGGTGCTGGTGGAGCATAACCATTTTAACGATCCTCAACGCCGGGAGCATATTCGGCGGCTTTTGGAGCGCTCCGCTGCCCAGGGTACGATTCCTATTATTAACTATAACGACCCTGTCAATGACGAGGAAGTACGAAAGCTGGAGCTAGCCAGCCGTCGCGCTCAAGGCGCGGAGGTGGTGGAATGCGTGGACAACGATGAAACCGCCGCCGTGGTAGCCCATTTAATCAGCGCTAAGAACATGATTCTGTTGACCAGCACCGAGGGGATCTATTTAGACCGGAACAATCCCTCCACCTTGGTAAAGCTGGTGACGGGCCAAACCATCGAGGAAATGCGGCAGAAGGTAGCCGAGCTGATGGGCCATTGCAACGGAGCCAGCCGATCCGGGGCTAACGGTGCGCGAGCAAAGCTGGCCTTCGCCCTTCGGGCGGTGGAGCATGGAACCAATGTGATTATCGGTCACGCCAGCCACCATATCGATGACTTGCTCATGGGAAAAGTACCCTGCACAAGGCTGGGATTAAACCTGACAGAGGGTGAGCAGAAGTGAGTGGAACATTCTGGAGCATTTTTATTGCTGTTGGGGCTGTTGGCATGGCGGTGTGCTTATATGGAATGTACGGGAATCAGAATCATGGATTTCCTGCGCTCCATAAGTTGGACGCCCGCTTTAGTAGCTTGGATATGCGCAAGGGATATTCGCCCACGGAGGTATTCGCTTGCTTTGACGGCGTTGGCGCAGAGGGTCAGCGTTTGCTGATCAGCCTGTGGAAATTGGACTTTGTGTTCATTCTTTTTTTCTGGATGGTTATGGTGGCAGTCTCCCATAATGTGGTACGGCTGACGTGGCTTCGCTGGGGATTGATGGGCGTTGCCACAGTGAGAGCCATTCTCGATGGTTTTGAAAACCTCGTTTTAGGGAAGGTATGCCGCGCTTATCCTGAGGCGCGTCTGGAACAGTCGGCAAAAGCGGCGTCCATCTTTACCCAGTTTAAATGGGGCATGATGGCGTTATGGGTATTGGGCTTGTTCGCCAGCCTACTGGTACAGGCATTGGCAATGGGCGCGTAAGCACAACAAAAACGGGCGGGGACGTTCCGTCGGAAAAGAACGGTAGGGGCTTTCTGCCCCTACGACCCCGACAAGGGCTAATGCCCTTGACCCAACATTGCCCGCCTAATGGCGGGCAAAAGTGGGATTCCTAAGGGCAAAGCCCTTAGGCGGTGGGATTGGGGGGCAGAGCCGCCCAAACGTTCCTAAAAAAACAAGCAGGGATATATCGCCGGAAAAGAACGGTAGGGGCTTTCTGCCCCTACGACCCCGACAAGGGCTAATGCCCTTGACCCAACATTGCCCGCCTAATGGCGGGCAAAAGTGGGATTCCTAAGGGCAAAGCCCTTAGGCGGTGGCTGGATTATTCACCATCGTTGAGCTTGCCTTGCTCCATCGTATCGCCGTTGCCGATCACGATTTTTTGAGCGGTAGGCTTTTCGACTTCCTTTATTTTGGGCAGCTGCATCATCAATACGCCGTTTTTGTAATCAGCCTTGATGCTGTTTACGTCGATGCCCTCAAGGTTGAAGCTGCGCTCGCAATGGCCGCAACGGCGCTCGCTGTAAACATAGCCCTTCTTTTCATCCTTCTTTTCCACGTTGACGTCAGCGCTGATGGTCAGCATGCCGTCATTAACCTTAAGGTCGATGTTTTCCTTGCTTACGCCGGGAAGGTCGGCTTCCAGCAAGAACATATCGTCCTTTTCCTGAACGTCTACGTTCATGCTCAGGCTGTTGGAATCGGTGAAAAACTCACGCATAAAGGGTTCGTTGAAAAGGGAAGGAATCGCATTTACCACAGAACGACGGAAAGGAACTAACGTATACATAAGACATCCTCCTAACAATAACTCAGGTGTTTTAAAAGCTTTCTTGTTCTTTGGAGGCGGTTTCATTCCGTTCCTCTTAAGAACGATGTTAGTATACATCAAAGTCAAAGAAAGTCAAAATATTGTCTTATGCAGTGAAAGTCAAAGAAGGTCTATAACAATGGAGGAAATCGATAATTGCTTGCGAAAGCTAAATATTTCATAAAATTTCTATGTTTTTCTCGATATTTTGCTTTTGTCATTTGATTTTGACGTCATTAACCAGAATGGAAATCCCATTCTGAGAGCTAGCCCCTTGTTCAAAGTCATGCAGACAATTGAGGGAACTCAGGTTTGCATCGCCTTGAGGAGGATAGAGCATCAGAAAGCCACCGTTATAGTTGGCGAATCCTTTATTTAAAACGGCTACATTGGCGTTATTACACCGTATTAGGCCGCCGGTCATTTCGAATTGCCCGGCTGTATCGTTAATCAACGCCCATGAATTGCTGTAGCCGTCGGCGGAGTTCATATCCCATTCTCCGGCTTCCAGCCGCATTTGTCCGCAGTTATAGACCAGCATGGCTTGACCATTATCGTTATAGCAGGAAAGGTTGCCAAAGCCTGTAAAGCTGCCGTTATTACTCAATATACTTTCGCCAAATTCGCTGTGTAGCGTAATGCCCTGACGGATGGTAAGGCTTGCGTCGGCTGTTACATAGATCATTGATGCTCCCGAGCCTTCTGTCCATTTGTCCGACATGGCGTCTCGGATAATTCCACCGCCGCTTAAGGTCACATTGCGGCTTTCAATGAAAAGCGGTTGCGAGAGCGTTGCGTTTTCATACAATATGACCTCGCCGTCGGTCCACTTTGGAATGGCGTTGATGGCCTCGCTAAGGGTGGAAAAGCTTTGATTGTCAAGTACAAAGCCCGTTGTGGGAGGCACAGGGCGCAGTAAGTAACAAAGACCTAGCGCTACGATCAGCAAAGCAGCGGCAGGAAGCAGCGCATAGAGGCATGCTTTTGGCTTAAGAGCGCGGCGTAGCTGTTCTGCGTTGCGGTAGCGTCGGGAGGGGTCCAGCGCTACACAGCGGCGTATCACCTTCGACAACGAATGGGGAAGCCGTGCACCCAGTATTTGTTCACGCTCCGCCTTACCCGTACAAAGATAGCCAAGCATCATTCCTACGCCGTAGATATCCGTGCGCCCGTCGGTTTGAGCAAAGCCATATTGCTCCGGGGCGGCAAAGGGAACCGTTCCCAAAAACGACGTATCGTTATGCTGACCGGGTTTATAGTGGCGCACCGTGTTCATATCAATCAGATAAAGCTCGCCGGACGGCGTGAGGACAAAGTTATCCGGCTTTATATCGCGTACAACGCAGCCCAGCCCATGGATCACCGCCAGCAGATCGCAAACGGCTAAACCCAAACGACGTATTCTTTGGGGATTCACTTCGTCCTGTTCTTCAAACCACTGTCGAAGGGTGAAGCCGCGAACATATTGCCGAAGCAAAAAGCCATGAGAATCCTGAACCCAAAAAGCGATGGGTAAAGGAATGTGAACGGCGGCGCTGTCCCGTAGTTCACATAGAAGCTGATACTCTGCTTGCAGGGAGGATATATCGTCGCTAGTTTTTAGAATTGCGGAGCTTTTTTCACCGGGAAGGCGAACCAAATAAACTCCTGACTGCTCGCTTTCCTTTAGACAGGAAAGAATAGAGCAGCTACAATCCGTTTCGTCAGTGGAATCGGGACTCCATTCCCTAAGGGTTTTGATATCAAAAATGTTCATAAAGCCCCAGCTCTCCGGCTTGCTTTAATTCGCTTTCAAGCTGCTCAATATTCATATGCTGCGCAATGCCGCAGATGATGTACGCATCCCGTCTGTTTTTGGAATACAGCTGCGCCCGTTGACCACAGCGCAACAGCTGTTGAGTTTCATCCATATCCGCTTCCAGCGTGATAATGATGCGCAATAGCGTATTGCGGCCGGGATTTCGGCTGCCATCCATAATACGGTAGCCCATCGTGCGCTCAACGCCGGCCTTCTCCATAAGCGCGGCAGGAGCAAACCCATGCTTTTCACATAGCTCCCGCAGTAGTTCAGAAAGCGAAGGCGAATCCATATAGGCTTCGGCACGTTTTACCGTGTCCTTGGGGGACGCCTTGCTGTTACAAAAAATGTGGAATAGTTCCTCGGTATTTGGCGATGACATGAAAGTACCTCCCTTGTGATAGAAAAAAGGGCGACAAGGCACCGGATTGCCGCCCTTTGATATATCCTTAGGCTTTATGCAAACGGGTTCTCCGTGGGATAGGGTAGGGCTTTTGGTTGATTGTATGCGATATCCGTTACGCCTAAATACTTGAATACTTCAAACAGCGTGCTGCCGCAATGCTGGAATGCCACCGCTCCGTGATGAGGATAGTGCTTTTGCAACAAAACATGGCGGTAGAATCGACCCATTTCGGGAATGGCGAACACGGCGATACCGCCGAAGGAGCGGGTTTTGACGGGAAGAATTTCGCCCTGCGCAATGTAGGAGCGCAACTGTCCCTCGCTGTCGCATTGCAGGCGATAGAAGGTGATGGGGGAGGCGGCGATATCGCCCTCCAACGTGCCACGGGTAAAATCGGGCTCGCTTCCTTTAGGCTCCAGCAAACGGTGTTGAATCAACTGATACTTGACCGCACGGTCGCTGCACATCTTGCAGCTGGGAGTGTTGCCGCAATGGAAGCCCATAAACGTATCCGTGAGCACATAGGGGAACTTGCCCTTGACGTCCTCATCGTACAAAGACTGCGGCACGGAGTTATTGATATCCAGCAATGTGACCGTATCATCAGAAGCGCAGATGCCGATATACTCGGACAGCGCACCGTAGATATCTACCTCGCAGGAGACGGGAATGCCTCTGGAAGCCAAGCGGGAATTGACATAGCAGGGTTCAAAGCCAAATTGGCTGGGGAAGGCGGGCCAGCATTTGTCCGCGAAGGCGACGTATTTACGGCTTCCCTTGTGATTTTCAGCCCAATCCAGCAGCGTTAGCTCGAACTGCGCCATCCGCTCGCTCATGTCGGGATAATAGCAACCCTCGCCCATTTCCTTGGCCATATCGGCCATAACCTCCGGAATACGCTTGTCCCCCGCATGCTCCTTATAGGAAACCAGCAGGTCCAGCTCGGAGTTTTCTTCGATTTCCACGCCAAGCTCGTATAAGCCTTTGATGGGGGCGTTGCAGGCGAAGAAATCCTGAGGACGAGGTCCGAAGGTAATGATTTTTAGCCCCTTAAGCCCTAAAATGGTACGTGCGATGGGGAAGAAGGCGATGATTTTATCCGCCAGCTCCTCTGCGGTGCCTACGGGATATTCGGGAATATAGCCCTTCAAATGGCGCATGCCTAGATTATAGGAGCAGTTGAGCATACCGCAGTAAGCGTCGCCACGGCCGTTGATGAGGTCGCCGTCGCCTTCGGCTGCCGCTACGAACATGCAGGGGCCGTCAAAATGCTGCGCGATCAGTGTCTCAGGAGTTTCAGGGCCAAAGTTGCCTAGAAAGACAGTCAGAGCGTTGCAACCGGCGTTCTTGACCTCTTCCACAGCCTTTAGCATGTCTAGTTCGTTTTCTACGGTGACCTTTGCTTCGTAGATCTGTGTGCCCTTCTTGGCGCAGGCGGCGGCAATCGCGGCGCGGCGCTTCTCGGACAGAGCGATGGGGAAACAATCGCGGCTTACCGCAACAATACCAAGCTTAACCTCTGGAATATTGGATGATTTCATCATAGATACCTCCGTTTTGATATGCTTAACCATCGATCACGATCGACAAGGTCTGTTAAATCTTATTTTATTTCGGCAAAGACTGTAGTAAATCCTGCTAGAATATGGAATTGGATTGTGTATATATCCAAAATAATGAAAATTCTTGTTTTTCTATCCAATAAAATACTGCTTCCTCATAAGAAGAAGCAGTCATAGGGGAATGGCTATTGTGTTATAGCAGCGTAACGCCGGCTTCACGGCAGATACGATGGGTATCGTTGTCCCAGATGGAGGATTGCACCTCTCCGATATGGGCTTTACCCAGCAGCAGCATGCACAGACGGCTTTGCCCGATGCCGCCGCCCATGGTGAGGGGCAGCTCGCCCTCCAGCAGCATACGATGGAAGGGAAGCGTCCGTCGATTATCACAGTGGGCAAGGGTTAGCTGTCGATCCAGCGTTTCGCTATCCACCCGGATGCCCATGGAGCTGATTTCGAAGGAACAGTCCAAAACTGGATTATAAAAGAGAATATCGCCGTTCAGGTTCCAGTCGTCATAGTCCGGCGCGCGCCCGTCATGAGGCTGTCCATTAGACAGCTTGTGACCGATGCCCATTAAAAAAGTGATGGGATGCTCCCGCAGGTAGGCGTTTTCCCGTTCCTTGGGGTTCTTGTCGGGGTATAGCTCCAATAGCTCTTGGGTGGTGATAAAGGAAACCTCACTAGATAATTGCGTGTGCAGCTTGGGATAGCGCCCGTTCACCATCAAGGACGCATCGCTGATGCAGCCTACAATATCCCTCACCGTGTCCATAAGCATGGGTAAGGTGCGGGTTTCCCGGGTGATCACACGCTCCCAGTCCCATTGATCCACATAGATGGAATGCAGATTGTCCAGCTCCTCATCCCGTCGGATGGCGTTCATGTCCGTATAGATGCCCTTGCCGGGGTGAAAATCATAGCGGTAAAGAGCCATGCGCTTCCATTTGGCCAATGAATGCACCACCTGAGCGTCAATTCCGGCAGCTGGAATGTCGAAGGTGACGGGCCGTTCCACGCCGTTCAGGTCGTCGTTCAGGCCAGTGGCAGGGTCGACGAAAAGGGGAGCGGACACCCGCTTTAGGCTTAAAGCCTGTGAAAGGCGATCCTGAAAGGTACGCTTGATCAAACTGATGGCGGCTTGGGTTTCATATAAGGTCAGCTTGGGATTGTAGCCCGAGGGAATGTTGGTTTTGCTCATGGTGTACCTTCTTTGTATTGGGATTTTTGAGTTCGTACAGAAGTATACCATGATTTGTCTTTCCTGTCATTATGGCTAGCGGAGTTAAAGACCGTCCTCCGCTATCCATTGCCCCAGCTTTCCCGGTCGGCTTAGGCAAAACACCTGCCAGCCGCGGCGGAGGGCCTCCTCCAGATTGGCGGGGGTATCGTCGATAAACAAGGTGCGTTCGGGAATAAGGCTGAAGCGCCGCTCCGCCAGCTCATAAATTCCGGGCTTCGGTTTTAACTGGCGCTCCCGAGCCGAGATGATTCGGCCGTCAAATAGATTGAAAAAGTCGAAGGTTCTTTCGTTATAGGCAAAGTGCTCGTCGGGGTAGTTGCTGAGAAGGTAGAGACGCTTGCCGTGCTTTTTGCACGCGCGAGCCGCTTCAACCCCTTCTTCTATGGGAACGTTAAAGCTTGGCCATTGGGTCATGAAACGCCGGATTGGTTCCGCCAATTCATCGTTTCGGCCCGTCATGGCCTGTATGGCTTCCTCTAAATCAAGGCTGCCAGCGTCCAGCATGTTCCAGTAGGGGGTGCGGATCATCTTTTCAATCAACGCCTTGTGTAGCGCTGCTTGTCCCGGATAAAGAGCTTCCAGCACGGCGGCGGGGTCCATGTCCAGCAACACGCCGCCTACGTCGAACACCACCGCGTCCAGCCTGTCCCATGGCATGCGCGGGTATAAGTCGTCCATCATGCGTTGCGCCATCACGGTTCCCTCCTGTA
>JAQUWD010000030.1 GCA_028693055.1 Eubacteriales bacterium
TAAGGACCAAATTATACTCAAGCCAACACTTCTCAAACGGCTTAGAAAGTAGCCATTATTTTACTATTTATCCCTCTAAAGTTAGCACTCTCTAAGTGGAAATGAGTCTTTCTCCCATGCGAAAAAGTTATAATTTCTGCTTGTTTGCCTTACGCTTTTTTATTCTTTACTGCTGTTTTTTCCTGTGCTGAGTCCATATTCTGCATTACTGTTTTCCAATGGGCTCCGTTTAATCCCTTATCACGCTCATTCTGTAAGACTTCTTTCCATTCCCTTTCTATCGCTTTCTACTCTGGAAGTTACATTTGCACTTCACCCCAAACGCATGAATGTGATACCCAGCCAAGAGGCGAGGATTCTGTTTTTTGAACTGGGTTACAGTTGGAGCACCATATCAATATACTTCTCTGCATTCATACAGATCATGAACCGTTTGGCTTTGAGGCTGACGTTTGTTTTGCTCATGTTCAACAGCTTTAGGATATGCAGCGATATTTTCCGAATGATATTCAAGTTATATGCCGAATCTTTATCAACCGTCCGATTTGCATCCTCTTTGAAGGTAACGTCCAAATGCCAGTGATGGCTTTCGACCATCCAGTGCTTACGGATTGCTTTGGCTATGAGGTCGATGTCCATAGGCAGACTACTGATGAAATATCTCTCTTCCGTTGTTGTTATGCCGTTTTTCGTCACGGTGTTGCGTGTCATTGCAATGGATTGCAGCCCCGCCCATTTCTTACGCTGAGTAAGCCACTCTATATTTGTGGTCTGCCAATACTCCCGTTTTTCTATACCTCCTCGCGCTTTCTCTGTAGTGCTTGTATATGCGCAGGCTGCCAAAAGCTCCACGTCCTGAAAATACAGGCTAATGTCCTCGTACATCCCGAACTGGTTTCCCTTTAGCGCCAATACATAGTCCGCATGCTTTTTTCTTATTTGCTTCACGATTTCGGTTTGAGTTCCCATCGCATCCGTCGTTATGATATGCCCCTTGATGTTAAGTGCTTCAAGCAATTCTGGAATTGCGGTAATCTCATTGCTTTTTTCATCCACTCGGTTTTGACCCAAGCAGAATCCATCTTCATACACCGCACTTACAATATGATTGGCCTTTTGCTTACTGGTGGCGGTTCCACGCTGCGTTTTACCGTCTATCGCAAGTATTCTACGTAGTTTTTCTCCCTCGCCTTTTGCAAGCATTTCATTCCATTGCGTTTGTATTTGCTGTAAAAACTCCGGAGATACCATTGCAAATACCCGTTGGATCGTATCATGAGATGGTATCCCGTTGGGCAGTGTTAGATACTTTCTCAGATACGCTTCGTGTTCTTTTGCAAAATAGTAGATTTCCATCCATTCATTCGCATTTGCCAAACTCGCAAAAAGCACGATGGCTATGATGTCGCTCATCTTGTATTGTACTTTCTTTTCCTGCCTCCGATCTTCTACCGTGCACAGCTTCTTCAGTAACTCCAGCATGGTTTGTCCTCCCATCTTATTATAGAGAGAATATACCATACTTGCTTCTCTTTTTCATTCATGCGTTTGACGTGTCTGTGAATCAGTTACGCTGTCACCGATTTATCTGAGCAAGCCAAAGAACTATACGGTATCCATAGCGCTAAAAATGTTTGCTGATCCCTCTGTCGCAACGGATTAGACGTCCCTATTCGCTTTCCCGGCTGTACAAATCTCGCGTGGTCTGAGCCAGCATATCCGCATAATGGCCTTCCATAAAGGAGAGAACCGCCATATACACCGCGTCAAACACTGCGTGCTGCCCTACCCGGGATAATAGGCTTAATCGCAAATTGGTGCTTTCTTTTGAAAAGGTGCGAAGCAACACGTCAACATCCCGACAGAGCCGCTTATTAGGGAAGGAGGTCATAAGAATGGTGGGGGTTTTTTTGGCATGCACCACATGCAGCAGCTCGTGTATTTCCGGAGTTTGGCCGGAATGGCTGACACAGAAAAGTAGATCATCGGGGCCAAACTCGCTGACTAGCAGTAGCGCGTCGTGAATGTCTGAATGGTTCCACACGGACATGTTTAGCCGCACAAGCTTTCGGCTTGCGTCACGGCAGATTTCTGAGGAGGTGCACACACCGAAAAAGCAGATACGCCGGGCGCGGGTGATCAGCTTAGCGGCGGCCTCCACCATGGAAAGGTCGATGCAACGCATGGTAACGTCGATCAAATCCCGCTCGGATTGCAAAGTGCCGCGAATCAGCTGCTCTAAATCCGATTTGCCATCCTGCCGGCCCGGGAAAAGGGTTTCATAAGAGCCCATCTGTTGGGCCATGCTGATTTTAAAATCAGTAAAGCCCTCAAAACCGATGGCACGGCAGAAGCGTACGACGGTAGGCTCGCTGACCCCCGCACCGTTTTTGACCTCGCGCATGGACATTCGTACCAAAACAGGCATGTTTTCCATGGCGAAATCCGCTACCTTGCGCTCGCTGGGAGACAAAGAGGAATATGCGTTCATGATAATGTCGTTGTAGTTCTGCTCCATAATGTTCCCTCTTTCGGTATCCTGTTACCAATATTGTACAGAAAGATGAAGGAAAAGTCAACTGTGGCTTGCAAAGAGAAAGACCGCAAAAAGGGCTTCGATAATTAAGAAAAGTACTTGACATCTGCCGTGGCGATGAGGTATTATAACTACAAGATTATTACTAATAAATAGTTGTACTACATTTAAGGGGTGATGGCGCGATGACAGGCGCACAGATAAGTCTATGGAAACGGTTTTGTAAAAGCGCGCGGCAGTATTGGTGGTTCTATTTCATGCTGCTACCCGGATTGATTTATATTGTAGTTTTTCGGTACGCGCCTATGTATGGCATTACCATCGCGTTTAAAAATTACAGCGTATTCAAAGGCTTTGACGCATCGCCTTGGGTGGGCTTCGACAATTTTACCAAGCTGTTTGGCCGGGCTGCCTTTCAACGCGCCCTTTATAACAATGTGATCATTGGTGTGGAAAAGCTGATTTTTGGTTTTCCCTTACCTATTATTCTGTCACTGATGCTTAACGAGGTACGGAAAAACTCCTTGAAGCGTACCATTCAGACTGCGATTATCCTGCCCAACTTCATTTCTTGGATCGTTATCAACGGACTGCTTTTCGCTATGCTGGGTACCAACAACGGCGCGATCGTAGGCGTGATGCGCTTCTTTGGCTACGTTGGCGAGATTCCCAACTTGTTGGCGGATAAGGAACATTTCCGCGCGGTGATATTGCTGAGCTATCTATGGAAAAGCGGCGGCTATGCCACCATTATTTATTTGGCGGCGATCGCGGGCATTGACCAAAGCCTCTACGAGGCGGCGGAAATCGACGGTGCGGGACGGCTTCAGCAGCTGTGGCATATCACGCTT
Organism: Eubacteriales bacterium; assembly: GCA_028693055.1. Classification (GTDB taxonomy): domain Bacteria; phylum Bacillota; class Clostridia; order Christensenellales; family Aristaeellaceae; genus Limiplasma. Next base: position 3,388 of record JAQUWD010000030.1, read on the forward strand.
TCCTCCTTGCGCCCTACTATCGTTATGCTGCTGATTATGCGCGTGGGCGAGGTGATGAACGCGGGTTTCGACCAGATCTATGCCATATCCAACTATTTGGTGGTTTCTGTTGCGGATATCATTGAGACCTATGTGTATACGCTAGGCATGGAAAGCCGTAAGTTTAGTGAAGCCACGGCGGCCGGCTTGTTCATCAATGTTATCGGCTTGACGTTGGTGTTGATTACTAACCATATCGCCAAAAAGATTGATCCTGAAAGCGGCCTTATGTAAATTAGAAAGGAGGAGCGCCATGCTATTTGTCAGTCGCCGCAAGCGGATTCAAAGAAGCGTGCCCGAACGAGTGGGTAACGCTGTCATCGTTTTGATTCTTCTGCTGTTTGCCTTTTCCACTACCTATCCCTTTTGGCATGTGCTGATGTATTCCATCAGCGACTCCGGTCAGGCTATGTCTGGCGGATTGTTCTTTTTGCCCCGCGATCCTACCTTGGTAAGCTATGACGTGCTTTTTCGCACCAAGCAAATTTTTATCGCCTACGGCAATACCATTTGGAAAACGCTCATCGGGACGGTGCTCAGTCTGGCGTTAAGCGCTCTAACCGCCTTTCCGTTGGCTCATCGAAAGCTTCCCGGACGCAATCTGTTATCCATGGTATTCTTCTTTACCATGCTGTTTTCCGGGGGTATGATTCCTACCTATCTGGTGGTGCAGCAGCTGGGCATGATCGATACTCCGTGGGCTCTGATTTTACCGAATGTGCTAAGCGCCTATAACATGTTTATCATCCGCAACTATTTTCAACAGCTGCCCTCTTCGTTGGAGGAGAGCGCCTTTATCGACGGCGCAACCCCGCCGGTGGTGCTCTGGCGGATTGTTTTACCCATATCCGCGCCAATACTGGCGGCAAACGCTATGTTCTACGGGGTGGGCAACTGGAACTCTTATCTGGACTGCATTTTGTATACCAATAGCAATACGCTGCAAACATTGCAGGTATATCTGCGCAACCTGATATCTTCCGTTGGCTCCATGGATTCGATTGCAGGGGTTGGCGGCGCCACAGCTTCCCTTTCCGAGGAAACCATTAAAATGACGGCTATCTCCGTTTCTGTCATCCCCGTTTTAGTTGCCTACCCTTTTTTGCAGCGCTATTATGCGTCTGGCATTACGGTAGGCGCGGTTAAGGGCTAATCCCGTTATTATGGCTGGAAGCCATCAAAGATAAAGGAGGTACCCCATGAAAAAAACCCTATGTATGCTACTTGCGCTTCTCATGACCCTGTCTCTGGTTCCAACCTTCGCCACAGCTGATGAATTGCCGGAAATTACTTGGATGATTACCGGATCGGGCACCACGTCTGATGAAAACAACATGGTGCTGCAAAAAATCGGTGAGGCAATCGGCGCAAAGGTCAACGTAATTCAAGTGGCTCCCGGCGACGAGGACGTCAAGCTGAACGCGCTGATCGCCGCCAACACGCTGCCGGATTTGTTCGTTGCGGATTTGGCGGACGCGCAACAATTCATCAACGAGGGTATGCTTTGCCCGCTGGATGAATTTTTGAGCGATAACGGCTCTGAAATCTTGGCTCAGGTAGGCGAAAAGCTACCCAAGATGCCCGCTAACCAAATGGATGGGAGCATCTACATGATTCCCGGCGCCAGCGCGGATTTTATGGAAAACTTAAATGTACGAGTGGATTGGCTGAAAAAGCTAGGATTGGAAATGCCCACGGATTTGGATAGCCTGTATAACGTGCTGCATGCATTTACCTATGACGATCCTGACGGGAATGGGCAGAACGACACGGTGGGCATCGTTCTCACCATGGCGCAGACCAATCAGTGGGAAAACCTTTTCGGTGCTTTTGGTATTCCCTATAACAAGCCCTGCCAGCTGGAGGACGGAACGGTTACCTCCTACTTTAAGCATCCTCACTTCTTGGAATGCATCCAGTACCTGCGCAAGCTATATCAGGACGGCGTGATGGATCCCGATTTCGCCACCATGCCCGCGATGACCGCGCACGAGAAGCTTTGGAGCGGAGCCTGCGGCGTATATGGCTTCCGTGACGTGGGTGTAACCAACAACTGGTACCCGGGCCGCTATACCTTTGAGTGCCCGGAGGATCCCTCCGAGATCTTCGGCTTTGCACAGATTACCGGTCCTTATGGAGATTGCGGCTCCGTGGCCCAGTACCCAAAGCTGACCACCGGCATGGTGGTAGCCTCCACCTGCAAGAATCCTGACGCAGTGGTTCGGCTGATCAATTACCTGTTCACCGAGGAAGGCGACAATCTGACTTATCTTGGCGTTGAAGACGTTATGTATCGCTGGATCGATAAGGAAGCTGGCAAATACGAGCGCCTGAACGAATATGTGGACGATGCCGTCCATCGCGCCAACGGCGGCTTCACCTATTGGATGAATATGCCAGAGGATAACGCCCAGCTGCGCACAATGAACGCGCTTACGCAACAGGGACAGGCCGAGCAACAGCTTCATGCCATCGATTATCCCTATATCACCAGCACTATCGAGGCCGAAACCGAGTACGGCACGCTGCTGGATCAAATTGTTAAGGAAGCCACCGCTCAGCTGATTGTGACCAAGGGCGATGTGGAAGCCGAGTACAAGGAGTTCGTTACTCGTTGGGAAAACGAAGGCGGCTTGGAATACGAAGCCGAGGCTACTGCCGCCTACGCCGCTCAAGTTAAATAATACTAAGCTTGTATTCAAACAGCTAAAGCTTGGGGATGCTTTTGACCCATCGGCTGTCAATCTTGAGATAGCGCTGCTATTCCTGCGGTTTCCTTCCTTGGCGCTGAACCAAAATCACCCCAAGCTGTCCACCGTTTCACTGAGATTAGGATAAGCACACTCCAAGCTCCGGGAAAGCGCCCGTCGCTTTCCCGGAATCCATTCGTCGGCTGAACCATTAAGGAGGAAAAGTACTCATGGAAGCATCGTTGCGTCTGAGCGGGTCACGCACTGTTTTATTCCGAGTGGAAGAAAAAGAGCATCAACTGGTCGTGCTGTTGAATCACAACCGCCCCATACGTCTGGCAGCCCGCGATGCCGTCTGTCTGGACGAGTTTTCCCCATTGGCGGGAAGCAAATGGATGTTCCATGAAAAAACACAGTTGAAAGAGCTTCAAGACGCCGTGGAGCTGATTACCAGACCCGTTGATCAGGACACTGGCGCACCCACCCCCGGCTTCTTGGCGATTTATCGTTTCACGGCCGAGGAAGGGGCACTTTGCGTTCAAACGGAGCTATACTGCCCGGAGACATTGCTGGCCGACTCGTTGTCTTGGCTTCACTTTGAGGTTGAGAAGGATGCGTTTGACCGCTTAGAGCTGAGGGAACCTCGGTATGCCCTGCCCATCGAACAGGTGAATCACAGCATGCGCGCTGGAGAGCTTACCTTGAGCGGCGTTGCGGGAACCCTTACTTTTTTTGATTGCGGACAGGCGCAGTTTGAGCCTGCCAACGGTTATAGCGAAAAATGTGAGCCGGCTAGAGCTTTTGGTCAAGCCGCCCTTTGCAGGCAATTGAGGCCTGCTATGTTTCAAGGGGAAAGGGCTCTTCATATGGCGCTGTCCTTCGAGGAAGGGAAGAAAACACAGGCAGTACGCTCATCCACAGCGAAGAAGGAAGCCTTGGGGCAACAGATTCGGTTAGCTTCTGGGTCGCTTGGCTTGAGCTTTTTGGTCCGGGAGGATGGTGTTACCCCGCTAGGAATACATCTGAGCGATTTTACCCCGGTAGAGAATTTTTCTTTGCTGCCCTTGATGAAGCTGACTTTGCAGCGGCTGGCTGATGGCGAGCTTTCTACGGTAACCACGGAGCGTGGCTGGAAAAAGGTCAAGGCTTGTCAAGAACCGGGGCTGCTGTCATTTTATATGGAAGAACCGGAGGACGTGCCGGGACTGGCGCTGCGAGTGGAGGCGGCGGCTGACGGTAAGGGTCGTATTACTTGGCGTTCGGAGGTTTTAAACAACAATACCGCATATTCCGTGTTGTATGCCACCTATCCGGGCGTTAGTTGCATGGGAGAAAAAGAAACGTTATTGACTCCCGCCTTTTGCGGTAGATTGGAGAAAAATCCTTTTCAAAACGACTTTCACGAAAGCAATCCATACCCGGCAGGCTGTGCGTACAGCCTTCCCCTATATGCGTTTTACGATCCTGCCCGCAAGAAGAAAAACGGTCTATATATCGCCGTTCACGACGATACGGGCGCGCTGAAGGATATGCGGGTCGACTGCTTTGACTGCGGTCAGGCAGCGGTGGAGTTCCGCTATGGCGCGATTAACATGGGTCGTCCTGCCAATGCCTTTGCGCTGACGGGGCGCATGATCCTTCAGGTGTTTGACGGCGACTGGTATGATGCGGCTGATATTTATCGCGAGTTTGTTCAAGCACAAGCGCCTTGGCTTCCGCGGAAGGGAAGGCCGGATTCTCCCCAATGGATGCAGGATACTCCCTTGTATTTGATGGATTGGATGCCAAATGATAATCCGGACGCCGACCCTGTGCCTATCTCCATTCGTCCAGCTGTGGAGCCTCCTCGGGACGCGTGGGTACAAAAGCCCATACGGTTGGCAGATCGTTTGCACAACGTGCCGATTGGCTACCATCTATATAACTGGCACTGGATTCCCTTCAACAACGATTATCCCCATTATTTTCCCGTCAAAACCGGTCTGCGGGAAGGCGTGGATGAGTTAAAAAGGCACAATGTGCGTACTATGCCCTATATCAACGGCCGCTTATGGGACACGCTGGACAACCGGGGAGAATGCGGCGAGTTTGCACAGGCTAAGGCGGATGCGACCAAAAGCTGGAATGGATCGCTATTTCTGGAAAGCTATGCCTCTCACGAACCGGACGGACAGCTATGCCGGTTGGCGGCTATGTGCCCCTCGTCAGCCCGTTGGCGCAACACGCTGGATCGGGTTACGAGACGATTGTTTGATGAATATGGTATGAGCGCTGTTTACATTGATCAGATTGCGGCTGCTCAGCCTAACCTTTGTGCGGATGAGACCCATTTGCATATGCCCGGAAATGGCGGCTGGTGGAGAGAAAGCTATCGGTTGCTCATGCGGCAGCTGCGTGATCATAAGCCAAAGGATTGCGGCTTTACCTCGGAGGCGACTGCTGAGACCTACTGCGACCAGTTTGACGGCTTTTTAAGCTGGACGTGGATTACAGCCACCTTGGCGCCAGTATTCGTCCGCATATACGCTGGATATATTGCCATGCTTGGGCGCAATACCAATGGATATAAAAAGCAGGATGTGGATTATTTCCGCTATCATGTAGCTCAATCGGTGCTGTGGGGTCAGCAGATCGGCTGGATCAACGCCGATGTAGTGGATGATGAGGAAAAAATGGCGTTCTTGGAGCCCATGGTCGCCATGCGTTATCAATTGCGGCAGTACTTCACTTGCGGCGATTTGCTACGTTCTCCGAAAATTGAGGGAAAAATTCCCCAGTATGTGACCGATACGGGCATGGGCATGCCTGAAATGTTTGTGGGGGATCAATATCAAGCATCGGCTTGGCGGTTGAACAATCAGGCGCTGGTTATGGCTGTTAATCTAACAGATCGTCCGGCCCAGTACACGATGATGCTCCAGGGCTTTACTCCGGGAGCGGAGGCTGCAAAGATCGCGGGTCAGGGAAGCTTTTGTCTTTCGGGGCAAACCATGCAGGTAACATTGGAGCCTCACAGCGCCATTGCTGTGGAGCTGAGAATCCTATAGGAGGCTGAAAGCATGCTGCTGGCGGAACATGGACATACGGATTACCGAATCGTGATGGCTTATGGAGCTCATGAAACTATTAAGTATGCCTGCACGGAGTTAAGCCAATTCTTGGAGCGTATAACGGGCGCGTCCGTTCCGATATGTACTGACCAGCAGCCTTCTTACGAACGGAGTATTTTGGTGGGGGAAAGCCGCGCTTTGCGCGGCTTGAATCCACCCTTGTGCCTTGATGAGCTGGGCGAGGAGGGCTTTCGTCTTACCACCGTTGGGTCTAGACTGGTGCTTGCCGGTAAGACGCCACGGGGTACGCTGTACGCCGTTTACGCCTTTCTAGAGCGGCTGGGCTGCCGATGGTTCGCGACAAACGAGGAACGGATTCCCTTCGTTCCAAAGCTGGAAATTGAAGAACTGGATTTGATAGACCGACCTGCCTTTGAAAGCAGGGAGGCCTATTGGAGAGAAGCCTTTGACGGCGATTTCGCCGTACGCAACCGTTTGAACTCCAATATGGCGGACATCAGTGTGCGGCAAGGTGGACGGATGAAGTTTCATCGGTTTCACCATACCTTTTATGAGCTGGTGCCGCCCATGCAATATTTTCACAGTCATCCGGAGTACTTCGCTCTATCGGGGGGTGAGCGCCGCTCGGCGGGGGCGCAGCTTTGTCTGACAAACCCGGAAGTACTACGGCTTACCGTTGAGCGAGTAAGACAATGGATTCGAGACAATCCCGATTGCCGGGTTTTTTCCATTGCCCAGAACGACTGCGGCGGATACTGCGAATGCGAGCAATGCAGCGAGTTGGCCCGGAAGGAAGGGAGCCAGTCCGGCCCCATTATAGCGTTTGTTAATCAGGTTGCCCAAGCCATTGCATCGGAATTTCCGGACAAACTGCTGCATACGTTCGCTTATCAATATTCCCGTACCGCGCCCCGCACGTTGCGACCCCATAATCAGGTGATTGTGCGTCTGTGTTCCATTGAATGTGATTTTTCCCATCCCCTTGAAAAGGGAGCATCTCCCAGCTTCTTGCGGGATTTACGGGAGTGGAGCCGCATCTGTGAACGCTTGTATGTGTGGGATTATACGACTAATTTTGCCAATTATCTTATGCCCTTCGTTCATCTGCATACCATGAGAGAGAACCTTCGCTTATACCAAAGCATGAGCGTAAAGGGCGTACTGGAGCAGGGCGCGTTTTCGCAAGGCGGAGGCGCGCATTTGGCAGAGCTGATGGCCTATATCCAAGCCAAGCTGCTATGGAATCCTGAACAAAACGTGGAATCGTTGGTTGAGGAGTTTTGCCGCGGATTTTATGGCTTGGCGGCGTCGCCCTATGTGCTTTCGTATATATGGCTTATGGAAGAAGCCATGACGGCCTATCCGCTGGATATTTATCAAAGGCCCGACGCGCCGTGGGTGACGGAGCCATTGCTAGAACGGGCTGACAATATTCTTTCCGAGGGTACTTTGGCGGCAAAGGGAACCCGGTTTGAGGAGCGAATCGAAAAGCTGCGGCTGGGGATTACCCAGTTGATGCTAAGTCGCATGCCGAAGGATACGCCCGGTAGGGGAATGCTGGTTCGGCGCTTTGGCTGGCAATTGCGACGTTATGGAATCAGCGAGCTGCATGAACGGCGCTTTTTGGAGGAATCACTGGAGCATTTGGAAGACCCAAAACAGGAGATGAACGGACGTGCCGATTACCAAATGTGAACCGTTTTTTATTGGACTGGATGGCGGCGGAACCAAAACAGACGCGGTGCTTTTCACCTCCGAGGGAACGGTGCTACGCCGGGTGCGTGGACGCGCCACGAACCCAATCAGCTGCGCCGAGCATGCGCCAGCCCATCTTCGTGCTTGCTTAGAGGCATTGCTGAAGGATTTTGGCGGCCTTTGCCGCCCCCTATCCGGAGTGTTCGCCGGGATTGCTGGAGGCGGACTGACGGATCATCAGCGAAGTATTCACGAGCAGCTTATAACGCTTATGCCAAACGCAGCCTCAGTGGAGAATGGGTCGGACGCGTTAAACGAGCTAACCGCTTTGCTTGGGCTACAGGATGGCGTGGTAGCCATCGCGGGTACTGGCTCCTGCGTCTATGCTCGCCGGGAAGGAAAAATGATACGTGCTGGCGGCTGGGGTTATTTGTTTGAGGATGCGTGCAGTGCTTTTGAGTTAGGCAGGCAAGCCCTTTTGCTGGCTATGGAAGAGACGGACGGCCGGGGGGCTGCAACGGCGGTTACGCCTTATATCGAAAAGGAGCTTGGCGGAACCGTCGCCGATAAACTATCGGAGCTCTATGCATCCGGTATGGCGCGCATTGCCGGACTGGCTCCCTGCCTGACCCGGGCTGCGGTAGAGGGAGACGAAGCAGCTCAAAGAGTGGTCAATCTACAGGCCCGTTTGCTGGTAAGGTGCATTTGCGCAGCCGGAGACAAGCTGGACAGGGGAACCCCCTACTCCGTTGTTCTGACCGGCAGCTTATGGCAAGCCGTACCGATGCTACGCGAGATCGTACAGAGCGAGCTGGGTTCCAGCCATCCCCTGCTTTCCTCAGCCCTTCCTCCGGTTTACGGCGCGGCGCGGCATGCGGTGATGCAATGTGGACAGCAAGCCGACGAAGTATTTCGTAGCACTTTTTCCAAAACATTGAAAGGAACCGAAGCCATATGTATATAGCGCAGGATTCCCAAAAGGTCGCGCTGCTCCATACCGAACAACGGAACCCCCGTAGCGTTGGAATCGCACAGATGGAAACGCTCGGAATACTGCAAACCATCAACAAGGAGGATCGCACTGTGGCGGACGCGGTCACTTTGGCCTTACCTAGCGTTGCTAAGGCGGTGGAATTGATTGTTCCGCGAGCACAGGCGGGTGGAAGACTGGTATATGTAGGGGCCGGAACCAGCGGTCGTCTTGGCTATATGGACGCCGCCGAATGCTACCCTACCTATGGGAGCGACTTGGTGCAATGCGTGATGGCTGGGGGGCGGGACGCCGTATTCCATGCCGTGGAAGCTGAAGAGGACTCGGCAGGTGCTGCGAAGCGGGATTTGGAGGCCTTTGGCCTTACGGCTGGCGATGTGGTTTTTGCAGTCGCTGCCAGCGGGCGCACGCCTTACTGCGTGGGAGCGCTGATATATGCCAGACAGTTAGGCGCCGCTAGTATATCTATGGCTTGCAATCCCCATGCGGAGATGAGCGGTTATGCCGATGTAGCGATCGAGGTGGACACGGGGGCGGAAACGATTATGGGCTCCACGCGTATGAAGGCGGGTACGGCAGAGAAAATGGTAATGAACATGGTCTCCACCACGTTGATGATCCGGCTGGGGCGTACATGGGACAATCTGATGATTCAGATGACCGCGCATAACAGCAAGTTAAACAACCGAACCCTTCGACTCTTGGAAGAAGCGATTGGTTGGGAGGATGACGAGCATGCAGCGCAAATATTAGAAAAAGCAGACGGTCGCTTGGAATTAGCAGTGCTGTCCGCAATAACAGGGCGCACTCCTGATGACTGTTCCGATATGCTTTGCCAGACCAAGGGCAATTTATTAGAGGCAGCGCGAAGACTAGGCTACATGCCGCTAACCAACTAACGGGCGCTCATTTTATCATCAATTTTTTAATGAAAATCATTAAAAAATAGTTGACAAACATCATTTATAGAGGTATACTCCCTTCTGTCATCAAAACAGATTGGCTGTCATCAGCCAGGGAGGAAATACCATGAACCAAACCGCTTCTAAAATCGTAAGTCAAAGCAAAACGATCACCATTCTCGCTACGGTGGCTCGGATTATTCTATATGTTGCTGCGGGGATTACTGTTGTATCGCTGGTTGGCAGCTATCTGAACATTACAGGCCCCGTGCTTGTCCTATTTGGCAAGCCTGTCTATATGATTGACCTCTCCGAGGGGATGACCATGGAGGCATGGCGCGTGCAGCTGGTGGAAGCCCTAGTGCAGATTGGTCTGGCACAAGCCCTGCTTTACCTAACCGATAGCCTGTTTAAGCGCATTGGTTCCAGCACCACGCCGTTTACCGCCGAGATCGTAAAGAAAATGAAATCCTTAGGCGTTCTGCTGGGGCTTGTTATCGCCATCGATAACGGCTATCTAGGCGTTGTGGTCGGCTTTGTCATTTATGCCTTTGCCATGATCTTTGAATATGGCGGCGAACTGCAAAAGCAAGTGGACGAAACGCTGTGAGGTGCTCGATATGGCGATAATCCTCAGACTGGATCGGGTGATGGCCGACCGTAAAATGAGCCTGAACGAGCTAAGCGAAAAGGTGGGCATTGCCAATGTGAATCTGTCCCGGATTAAGACCGGTAAGATTTCCGCCATTCGCTTTTCCACCCTCAATGCCATGTGCGACGCGCTGCATTGCCAGCCCGGAGAGCTGCTGGAATTTCAGCCGGACGAAATGGAGTAAGTAGAAACGAAGCGGCAAAAGCCGCTTCAGACTGTCGAAAACTCCCTTAAGAGGGTGTCGGGGGAGCCCGCAGGCTACCCTGACTATATTCGTATCGACCGGCTTTGCCGGTCGGGCGGGCAGTTTGCGGCAAAGCCGCAAACATTACCCGTAACTGGCGAAAAAGCGCGTAGCGCTTTTTTGACACGCTGAAGCGGCAAAAGCCGCTTCGTCCCTTTTCCACAATTTCAGCCTATGCATTTACCAGCGCTTGTGCTATAATTGTATTATATGTGATTTTCACACATATATGTTGAGGAATAGGGAGGAAGTCTTGTGACGATTCACAATCCGAAGCCTAACAAGACGGTCGGCATCCTTCTTTGGCTACTGACGGATGCGATATTATTAAATCTAGCGATGGTATTGGCGCAGGTAATGCGCTATACCACCACTATTTCCTATGAGTTTTTTGATATTTACTTTCGCATTGCTCCCGCAATGACCATCATTGGACTTATCCTATTCGCCGCCTTTGGCTTGTATCGCACCATGTGGCAATACGCTTCTGTGGAAGATTTGTTCCGCATCGCGGTAGCTACCCTGTCCGTCTCTATTGCTACCCTCATTTTTTCATTGTTCGCCAATCACTTTGTGAAACCCGAAAATTTATTTCGTCTCCATCGTATGGTTTATTTGCTATTCTGGCTCACCTCCATGCTGCTGGTGGGCCTTTCTAGGCTTACCTACCGGATTCTGAAAACCAAAGAAACCATTTCCCTCTTCCATCGCCGCAAGGACAACGTTCGCCGTAACATGATCGTAGGCGCCGGATGGCTGGGCGCTAGCGTGGTGCATGAAATGCAGCGCGGACATTACGGCAGCTGTATGCCCGTCATCGTTGTAGACGATGACAAGGCTCGCACGGGTTCTCGCCTGAGCGGCGTGCCCGTGGTGCGCGGCTCTGGAAATATTCTAAAGCTGGCTAGCGATTATGACATTGATGATATTATCATCGCTATTTCCACCCCTCATAACGATCTGCAGCCCGTTATCGACAAATGCTTAGCCACCGGCTGCCACGTGCGGCGGGTATCCCCCGTGCTGGACGTGGGCAGCGATCACGGGGGAGCCGGTGATCTGCGGGAGCTCAATATTAGCGACCTGCTGGGCCGCCCCGAGGAACAGCTGGATATGACGCAGGTTGCCGCTTTCGTTAGGGATAAAACCGTGCTGATCACCGGCGGCGGCGGCAGCATCGGCGGCGAGCTGTGCCGCACGCTTCTGCCATTGGAGCCGAAGCGTATTGTGCTATACGATATCAGCGAGAACTACATGTACGATCTCTTTGCCGATCTGCAGCTTTATTACCATCGCAGTTTAAAGGATCGCTTGATTTTATGCGTCGGCTCCGTATGCGATCCGAAGCGTCTGAACGAAGTTTTTGACGAGTATCAGCCGGAGATCGTTCTTCACGCAGCCGCCCATAAGCATGTTCCGCTGATGGAGGATTGCCCGTCGCAAGCCGTGAAGAACAATGTTTTTGGGACGAACCAAACCGCACTCGCCGCTATCGCCCACCATGTGCAGCGCTTTGTGCTGATCTCCACGGATAAAGCGGTGAATCCCACGAATATCATGGGGGCTACCAAGCGATTGGCGGAGATGATCATCGAAGCCCGCAATGTGGAAGCCAGCACTGTTTTTACTGCCGTGCGCTTTGGAAACGTGCTGGGCTCTCATGGAAGCGTAGTGCCGCTTTTTGAGCAGCAGATTCGTGCCGGAGGGCCGCTTACGTTGACCCATCCTGATATTATCCGTTATTTTATGACCATTCCCGAAGCGGCTAGCCTAGTGCTGCAGTCCGCCAGTATTGCCAAGGGCGGAGAGATTTTTGTGCTGGATATGGGCCGTCCGGTGAAGATTCGCGAGCTGGCTGAACGGATGATTCAGCTTTACGCGCCCCATCATTCCCCGCCGATCGAGATTGTCTATACGGGACTTCGCCCCGGCGAGAAGCTCTATGAGGAGCTGCTGCTGGCTGGGGAGGGCGTTACCAAAACGGAAAAAGAAAAAATCTTCGTGGCGCAGCCGGAGGTCGTTGATCTTTCCCGTTTGGACGCCGTGCTGCTTGAGCTGCAGCGCTGCATCGATGAAAACGGTGATATGCGCGCCTGTCTGCATCGTTTGGTTCCTACGTTTAAGGAGCCGGAAGCAGTCAACGCCGCGGTGGCAAGCACGGAAGCAAAATTGGCCGCTGGCGCATGAACCCAATGGAGACTTTTATGGAAGCCGCTTTAGCGGAAGCTCGCCTTGCCTTTGAGGAAGGCGAGGTTCCCGTGGGAGCCGTTGTGGTTTATAACGGACAGGTGATCGCGAAAGCTCATAATCGGCGCGAGCAAAGCTCAGACCCGACTGCCCATGCCGAAATTCTGGCCCTCCGCGCAGCCGGAGAGCGGCTGGGAACCAGACGGCTCCGCGGCTGCCAGCTATATGTTACCTTAGAGCCTTGCCCTATGTGCGCGGGCGCAATGGTAATGGCCGAGCTGGAGCGCTGCTACTTCGGCGCCAACGACCCGCGTCAGGGCTGCGCGGAAAGCGTTTATGCCCTCACCCAAGACCCCTGCTTTTACCATCGCCTACCCTGTATCGGCGGGATCCTAGCCGAGGAGGCTCAAGCGCTTTTGACCGATTTTTTTGCTGCTAAACGCTAGCACGAATGAAGGAGTATTTCCCCGTTGAAGATTAAGGCAGTTTTTTCCGATTTGGACGACACCCTGCTGGATGAAAAAGGTCAGCTTTCCCCAGAAACCCTTCGTGTTGTACACCAATGCATCCGCCAAGGAGTTGCTTTTATACCTGTCAGCGGGCGTAATTATGCAAGTATGCGCCCCTATGCCGTTCAGCTGAATACAGGCCTTCCCTATATTGGCTGTAACGGGGCGCAGCAGGTTTCCGCCGATCACCAATTGCTGGAGGAGGCTGTCATTCCCGCGGAGCTGGCGAGGGAAATCTGCGCTTTTTTACAGGCGCAAGGTTTTTATGTTCAGGCTTACCATGACGAGTTTTTTTACTATGCAGAGGAATGTGAGAACGCCCTCCAATATAAAAACTCGTCCGGAATGCAGGGTGTGGCAGTTGGGGACTTGCTCGCCTATCTTACCTTTCCTGTGCCAAAGCTGCTTAGCATCGCTCACCCGGACGAGGTGAAGCGGGTATTGCCTCTGGTAACAGAGCGTTTTGAGGGCAAGGCGGCCTTTACCCTCAGCAAGCCATATTTTATCGAGGCAATCCCTTATGGCGTGTCTAAGGGTAGCGCGATCAAAGCCCTGCTTGATAAGCTTGGCATTTCTCCCGAAGAGGCGATGGCCTTTGGGGATAGCCTGAACGATATCCCTATGCTGCAAGCCGTGGGCTGCGGCGTGGCTATGGGCAACGCCCGGGAAGAGACCAAGAAAGCTGTTGACTTTGTCTGTCTACCGAACACCCATGACGGCGTGGCGCGCTTTCTTGAAAAGTATGTATTGAACAAACAGGAGGGGCTGTAATGATTGCTATAGAGGATTTTCAGCAAAAGCTAAATTTGGAGCTGCTTACCGAAACCGCCAAGACGGAGATGGATATCGACGTTACGGATTTGAACCGTCCCGGCATGCAGTTCTGCGGCTTTTACGAGTACTTTGCCGTGGAGCGTCCTCAGGTCATTGGCAAGGTGGAAATGACCTATCTGGAATCCCTCGAACCCAGCGTCCGGGAAAAGGTGCTGGACAAGTACATGAGCTATCCCATTCCCTGCATTGTGACCTGTTGGGGGATGATGCCGCCTAAGGAGATGCTGCGCATCGCCAACGCGCGGGATATTCCTATTTTTATGTCCAAGCTGAAAACCACCAAGTTTTCCTTGCAGGCCATTATGTACCTAAACCGGGTGCTGGCGCCCCATGTGACCCGGCACGGCGTGCTGGTGGACGTTTACGGCGTGGGCGTGCTACTGACCGGCGAAAGCGGCGTGGGCAAGAGCGAAGCCGCGTTGGAGCTGGTCAAGCGCGGCCATCAGCTGGCAGCGGATGATGTGGTGGATATCTGCCGGGTAGCGGACGATCGGCTCATTGGCGAATCCCCGGAGATGGTGCGTCACTTTATGGAAATCCGCGGCATCGGCGTCATTGATATCCGCGCGATGTACGGGGTTGGCTCGGTCATTCTTTCCAAATCCATCGACATGGTTATCCATATGGAAAAATGGGATTCCAAGAAGGAATATGACCGTCTGGGGCTTACGGAAGAAACGATCAGTATTTTAGACGTTAAGGTTCCTTACCAAATTATGCCGGTGCGCCCCGGCCGCAATCTGGCTATCATTATCGAGGTAGCCGCTCGAAACCTTAGCTTGAAGCGCATGGGCTACAGCGCCGCCCACGAACTGGATCGACGGCTGAATGAAATGATCGCCCAGAATTCCGGGAATCATTAAACCAAAGAGGGGGCGTTAGAATGGTTTATATAGGGATAGACGTAGGCGGAACGGGTATTAAGATCGGCGTTGTGGACGAAGCGGGAACGCTGCTTTGTCAGGGGGAGACCCCAACGCTGGTAGGCCGCCCTTACGAAGATATTATTCGGGACATGGGCAACTGCATGCTGCGGGTGATGGAGGACGGCGGTTATACGGCTGAGGATGTGGAAGCCATCGGCGTGGGCATTCCCGGCATCGCGGACGCGGCTACCGGCAACGTGATCTTCTGCACCAACATGGGCTGGAAGGATGTGCCCCTGCGCACGGAGCTGCAAAAGTACCTGAACAAGCCTGTCCACATAGATAACGACGCCACTGTGGCGGGCTTTGCCGAAAGCGTCTGCGGCGTTAGCGCAGGCTGCCACAGCAGCGTGTTCATCACCTTGGGCACGGGTGTAGGCGGCGGTATCGTCATCGGCGGTCGCCCATGGAGCGGTTTCCATGGCGTAGGCAGTGAAATCGGCCATATTCCCATGGACATCGGCGGGGAACCCTGCTCCTGCGGCAACTACGGCTGCTTGGAGCGGTATTGCAGCGCGACGGCCATCATTCGCATGGGCAAGCAGATGGTGCTGCAGCACCCCGACAGCCTGATGTACGACATGTGCGGCGGGGATATCAGCAAGCTGACCGCCAAAACTGTTTTTGACGCAGCCAAGGAAGAGGACGACGTTGCCATGAAGGTATTCAACCACTATGTGGATTACCTTTGCAAAGCATGCTACACCATCATCGCCTTTTTAGACCCGGAGATGATCGTGCTGGGCGGCGGGGTCAGCAAGGCCGGCAGCTTCTTGCTAAAGGCTGTACAGGAGCGTATTCCCCGCTACTTACTGTTTAAGACGCTCCCTTATTCGCGTATTGAAATCGCCCGTCTTGGCGCGGACGCCGGAATGATCGGCGCGGCCATGCTGGGCAAACCCATCAAGGAGGCATCATCCAATGGCTGACATGAGCATTCGGGAACTATACCATGCAGGCTTGACTCAGGGCGTTAAGGAAATCTCCGTATCCGGCTGGGTACGCACGGTGCGGGACAGTAAGGCCTTCGGCTTTATTGAGCTAAACGACGGCACCTATTTTAAAAATCTGCAAATCGTGCTGGAAGACGGCAAAACCGAGGATTTCGCTGATGCGGTAAAAATCACCCTCGGCAGCGCCATCCGCGCCAAGGGCGAGCTGGTGCTGACCCCCGGCATGAAGCAGCCCTTCGAGCTGAAGGCTGCTACGGTTGAGGTGGTGGGAGCCTGCGACGCGGATTACCCCCTGCAAAAGAAGCGGCATTCCTTCGAATACTTGCGCACCATCGCCCCTCTGCGGCCTCGTACCAACACGTTTTACGCAGTTTTCCGCATTCGCTCTCTGGCGGCGCAGCTTTTGCACGCCTTTTTCGCGGAACGCGGTTTCGTGTACGTTCATACCCCCATCATCACCACCAGCGACTGCGAGGGCGCGGGTGAAATGTTCCAGTGCACCACTTTGCCCTTGGATCAGGTACCCGTCACCGATCAGGGAGAGGTGGACTATTCGAAGGATTTCTTTGGCAAGCAGGCCAACCTGACGGTTAGCGGACAGCTCAATGTGGAAACCTTCTGCATGGCTTTCCGTAACGTCTATACCTTCGGCCCCACCTTCCGGGCTGAAAAAAGCTATACGCCTCGGCACGCCGCCGAGTTCTGGATGGTGGAGCCGGAAATCGCCTTTGCGGACTTGTTTGACGATATGGAGCTGGCGGAAAGCATGCTCAAATACGTCATTACCCATATTTTGGCGGAAGCGCCGGAGGAGATGGCCTTCCTCGACAGCTTCGTAGAAAAAGGCCTGATTCAAAAGCTAACCGCCATCGCCGGAAGCGATTTTGCCCGCTGCACCTATACCGAAGCCGTGGACATTCTGGAAAAGAGCGGCCAAACCTTCGAGTATCCCGTCAGCTGGGGTATCGATCTACAGACGGAGCACGAGCGTTTCTTAACTGAGAAGCATTTTGGCAAGCCCGTATTTGTTTATAACTATCCCAAGGATATCAAGGCTTTTTATATGCGCCTAAATGAGGACGGTAAGACTGTGGCGGCGGTGGATATGCTGGTGCCCGGCATCGGCGAGCTAATCGGAGGCAGTCAGCGGGAGGAACGGCTGGATTTGCTGAAAAAGCGCATCCACGAAACGGGCATGAACGAGGAGCAGTACGGCTTCTATTTGGATACCCGGCGGTATGGCGGAAACCCCCATGCGGGCTTTGGCCTTGGCTTTGAACGCTTGGTGATGTATTTAACGGGAATGTCCAACATCCGGGACGTGCTCCCCTTCCCTCGCACTACGGGAAGCGCGGAGTACTAAGAATCATCTTTGCATAGCCAAAAAGCGCATAGCGCCTTTTGGTCAGTTACGGGTAATAGTTGCGGTTTTGTCGCGAGCTGCCCGCCTGACCGGCAAAGTCGGTCGATGCGAATGCAGTCCGGGTAGCCTTCGGGCTCCCCACCCCTTAAGAAGTTTTTCGACAATCTGAGAGCGCGTGCCCGGCAGCGGGTACGCGCTCTTTTGGACAACTTTCGTTCTACCCTCGCATATCCTTTCCAAAACCACCGGGAGGAAAGCAGCTATGCGTCAACAGGTAGAACAGCGCTGTGTGGCAATCGGCCAATACATCGCGGACACTGGAGCAACCGTACGCGCCGCGGCGAAGCATTTTGGGGTTAGTAAATCATCGGTGCACAAGGACATGGACGAGCGTCTGCCAAGGCTGAGCGAACTGCTTTACGCCCAGATTAGGGAGGTGCTGCGCTACAACAAATCCGTGCGCCACCTGCGCGGCGGCGAGGCAACCCGGCAAAAATATCGGCAACGCAGGGCTTTGTAATCAACGCTGCGCGTGTATGAGCTTTCCCCTTTGATGACAGAATAAGCAGGAATTGCCATACCAGTGGCGAATAGGTTCATGAATAAGTCTATTTCTGCTTATTTGTAACAAGGGGTCGGGAGCGTCAGCGTTCCCGCCACGGAGGGTAATACGGCGAATGGCAAGTGTAAACGATATTGGGATTGATTTGGGCTCCTCCCACGTGCTCATCTATATGAAGGGCAAAGGGATTGTGCTGAGGGAGCCAGCTGTGGTAGCCATCGACCGGGACAGCCGGGATATTTTAGCCTATGGCGAGGAGGCCAGCCGCATGATCGGCCGCACGCCCGGCAATATTCTAGCGATTCGTCCCCTGCGGGATGGCACCATATCGGACTATGAGCTGGTCAGCTTCATGCTCAAGGGCTTTGTGTCCAAAGCTATCGGCAAGCATATGTTTGCTCGCCCACGGGCTATTTTGGCTGTGCCAAGCTCCGTAAATGAAATGGAAAAGCGTTCCTTGATTTCCACCATGTTTGATGCAGGCATGCGCCGCACTCAGCTGTTAAACCGCTCCTTAGCTGCCGCGCTGGGAGCTGGGCTGCCCATTGACGAGGCTTACGGAACCATGCTGGTGGATATCAGCGCCGGGGTTAGCGATATTGCCGTCTTATCCTTTGGAAAGGTGATCGTCAGCGACTGCACCAAAACAGGCGGCGACCGCTTTGACGATGCGATCATCCGTCACCTGCGCCGCAAGCATAATCTGCTCATCGGCGAGCGGACGGCAGAGGAGCTGAAAATCAATATCGGCTCCGCTATTCCCCGCTCGGAGCAGCTTTTTATGGAGGTAACGGGGCGCAACCTGATCACAGGCCTGCCAAAAACCATGCGCATCACCAGCGACGACGTTACCGAGGCTATGGACGAGCCGCTGCAGCATTTGATTGAAAGCATCCACGGCGTACTGGAGCATACCCCCGCCGAGCTGGCTGCTGATATTTTCGAATACGGTATTCTGCTGTCCGGCGGCGGAGCGGAGGTGTTCGGCCTGTGCGAGGCCATTGCCGACGCGCTTAAGGTACCCTGCTCCTGCGCGGAGGATCCCCAGAATAATGTGGTGATTGGCTGCGGCCGAGCGCTGGAGAACATACAGGATTTAGGCCGCTTTCTGGATGACGGACGGCGGCGTATGCTGCGATAGGCTCTGTTGTCAGAGAATCCATTTGGCAGTGGCGTAAAGCACAGCCAGAAAAAGGATGTTCATGATCGTAAAAACCTTCAGATAGGCTCCGGCTCGCGCACCGGGGCTTTTTGTATATAGCTTAAAGGAAATCAAGCTGGCTAAGGAGGCTACCAGCGTACCTAAGCCGCCGATGTTTACGCCCTGTAACAGCCGAACCTGATTGTCCGTAAAGCCGGAGAGCATTAAGGCGGCGGGTACATTGCTGATGACCTGCGAGGCCAAAACGCCTGTTTCTAGCTCGTTACCGGCCATCACGCTGTTTAAAAAGGCAGCGAAAGCTTCCAAACGCCCCAGATTGCCCACGAACACAAAGAAGCAGACGAAGGTACCCAATAGAGCGTAATCTACCTGCTTCAAGGCTTTGGGGTTCACGATCAGCATAGATATAAGCACGACGCCAAAGCAGACCGCCTTTGGCAATAGCTTGAATACGGTAAGCAAACAGCATAAAAATTGCAGGCTGTAAACCGCCAGCTCAGGCTTGGGCAAGGCGGATGGATGAGCTTCTCTTTCGTCGATCGGCGCTGCATCCCGTATGGCCACGGTGGTTTTGGGAACCAACAGGCAGCAAGCCATGATCAGCACCAGACTCAGAGCGCATAAAGGCAGCACGGCGCTGAAAAAGGCGTCCATTCTCATGTCATAATGGGCGTACAGATACAGGTTTTGAGGATTGCCGATGGGTGTGGCCATGCTGCCTAGATTGGCGGCTACTGTTTCCAGCGAAACAACATAAATCAACGTGTCAGGCACAGCGCTTAGTAGCAGCACCGTCAGGGGAACAAAGGTGATCAGCGCTACATCGTTGGTGACCAGCATGGCAAAGAAAAAGCAGAACAGCGTCAGCAGCAGAGATAGCCGTCGCAGGTTTCCTGCCACGCGACACAGTCCGCGGGAGACGCGGTCAAAGACGCCGCGGCTCTTTACCCCCGCTACCACAGCCATCAGCGCGAATAGAAGCATGAGCACATTCCAATCCACGTATCCGGCATAGGCCTTGTCCGGCGCAACCAGCAACGCAGATAAAAACGCTGCCCCAAGAGACAGCGTCAGTACCTTTTCACGGCGAAAAAAACGGCCTATTCTTGCAAGCATCTTTGATTACCGACCTTCCAGCGTATCGCGCACATAGGATGCAGGATGCTGCGTCGCCTGAGAAATTTCTTCGATGGTATGCCCCTGTTTTTGCAGCCGTCGAAAGATGGAGCCCATGCTTTCCCCAACCTCAATGATGTGACCGTCGGGATCGTAGATGCGAAGCACCCGTTGCAGCCACGGATATTCCTTGATCGGATGAACCCAACGGATGGAGGGGTCGGCGTGTAGCCGACGGTCCAGCTCGTCTAACGTATCGGTTTCAAAATACAGCTCTCCGTTATGGGCCTGCTCCTTTATGGTATCCTCAGGAAAGCCAACCAGCCCGGCAAAGTTCTCTTGCAGGGTGAGGCCTCCCTTGAGCGCGATATTAGCGCCCAAATCCACCTCTACCTCCATATCAAACCAAGCTTGATAAAAGGCAAGGCTTTTATGAACGTCCTTCACAGCGATCAATGCACATTGGTACCGCATGAAAATCATTCCTTCCTTCAAAATGTGATAAGGAGTTCCAGCTGCCAAGGTGCTATAGACATGTATTGGCGGCTCCTCCTTTACTTGGCCAACGCCGCCATGGCAGAGCCGATCATGTTAACGTTTTCCGTGCTGACCAAACGGGTATAGAAGCCTCTTTCCTTTTCCGTATAGGTCGACAGCATGGCTTGCAGCTTTTTGCGCAGGAATTGATTCTTTTCATAGGTGGTACCTTCAATGGCAATCAGCACCGGCCGAAGAGGATCGTGCCCTTTGCCGGAAATAGTCATAATCGCGGTCAGGCATAGCACCGAAAGCATAGCCGCCCTGTTTAGCATCGCGTCCGTCAGCTCGTAGACAGCCAGCCGATCCGCTTCGTCTGTAGCCAGAGCGTTCAGCTTGCCATAGCGCAGGGGCAGCTCCATAAAGGCGCTTACATCTCTAGATTCGATCTCCGCCGTATGAAAAATTCGCTCCTTGCATTCCTCGGTAAACACGCCCGCTTCCGCTGCGCCCTGAAGCATGGCTTTCAACAGCACGCCCTGATAAGCGCCGGAAATCATCTTTTCCAGCAAATTTTGATCCGCCGCTTTAGCGCTTTGGCTCAGGGCGACATCGGCCGCTGTCAGGGGGATATCGCTAAAGGTGCCGCACTCGGTATTGACGATACAGCCGCCCGCCTTTTCCTGTAGATAAGCATCCTTGGTGATTTGCTGGCTCATTTCCTCATAGCAGCAATTGACGCCTGTGCCTAAAATCATGCCGATATGGCCGCCATAGTAGGATGCGTGATGCTCTGCCAGCGCGCCAAGCAGCGCCGCCGTGGTGTCGTTGAGCACCACAATCCGATGAGGACCGTTTACGCCCAGCTTTCTTAGCGCCTCGCGAAGCTCTTTGGCCACAAACGCGCCGTCGATGCCCTCCACGGTGATCTCTTTATCCATATAGATAACCTGACCGTCATAGTCGGGCTTGATGGTGCAGGGGAAGGAAAAACAAAAGCCGATGCAATCGCTTCGATCCGCTACAGGCTTTACGGCTTTTGCCAGCTCCATAAAGAAGTCGTCCTTGGACAGGGGAGATTCCTTGCCGGGAACGGGCTGCTTGTGTTGGTAAAGAATCTCGGGCTTGCCGTCTGTCTGTATGCCGATAAGCGCTACTCGCAGGTTAGTGCCGCCTGCATCCATCACAATGACCTCTTTACGCTCCGCTTCCAAGCCTTCAACGGATAGATAGGCAGGCAGCATGGGAAGTCCGCTGCCCTTCAAGCCGCCCTGTAGCGCGGCTAAAAACCGCTTTTCCACAATTTCTAAATCTTTCCACGTTTGGGGAAAGGCAATCTGGTTTAAATAACTTTGTACAGCTTTCATCGGGTTTTCGCTCCTTTTATCCTTGGCATCGTTTCCTTGTGCTGTTATTCGATTCATGAAAACGGGATTCCTGCTTTGGACAGAAAACACTTGGACAGAGAGCTTTCCTATGCTCAATGTGGAAAGCTCATTGAGGAATGTGGAAAAGCAGTGGAAATGATGGTAAATTTCTATGGGTTTTCTGTGGCAAGGCTATGGATTTGAAATGGAAAACGCTGTAACCCGCTATTTTATTGACTTTTCTGTGACTTTGATATACAGGGAGAAATTGTTGATAAAAAAATTTTCATGTGGATAAATATGTGGAAAATGTTACAAACCCGCTGTCTCACACCGAATCCGCCTCTTCCGAGGCTCCTCTTGCCAGTTTGAAACAACCATATTTAGTGTTGACTTATCAAAACGGACACAATATAATGGGACAGCACCGTTTTTTGTCTAGTAGCCCAAACCGTGACCTTTCACAGTATTGTAACAAAGGAGTCCAAGCCAATGATCAAATCCATCACCAAACGCGACGGACGCGTAGTGTCCTTCGATCAGTCCAAAATCGAGCAAGCGATCGATCACTGCTTTATGGCTAGCGGCAGTCAGAAAAGTCTGGATACAGCGCAGGAGCTGGCCGCTATCGTCGTTCGCGAGCTGGAAACCGATCTGTCCGATTCAGCCTCGCCTACCGTAGAGCAGGTACAGGATACGGTAGAGCGCGTCCTGATTGAAAAAGGCTTTGTGCGTTCCGCTAAGGCTTATATACTATACCGTGCCGAGCGCAGCCGCGTGCGCGAAATGAATACGCGCTTGATGAAGGTATACGAGGATATTGCCAGCAAGGATGCGGTAGACAGCGATATCAAGCGTGAAAACGCCAATATCAACGGCGATACCGCCATGGGCAGCATGCTCAAATTCGGCAGCGAGGGCGCAAAGCAGTTCTACGAAATGTACATTCTGGATCCTCGCTTCTCCGCCGCCCATCACGATGGCGATATCCATATTCATGATTTGGATTTCTATACCCTTACGACCACCTGCTGCCAGATCGAGCTTCTGTCCTTGTTCAAGGGCGGTTTTTCCACCGGCCACGGCGTGCTGCGGGAGCCTAACGATATCTACAGCTATTCTGCGTTGGCGTGCATCGCCATTCAAGCGAACCAGAACGACCAGCACGGCGGCCAGAGCATCGTGGATTTCGACTACGGCATGGCTCCCGGCGTGCAAAAGACCTACTTGAAGCGTTTCCGGGACAACCTTTCCCGCGCGCTGGAGCTTTTGGGCGGAAGAAGCGACGCAACGGAGCAGGCAGTGGCCATCATGAAGGAATTTGCCGACAAAGGCTTGAAGCCCAGCCTTGCGGCGGACCCGGAGCTGGACAAGCAGCTTGCTGAGCGGCTATCCGCGCTGCTGCCCAAGGCTTCGGAGGAGGAGCTGACCCGCATTGTGGATTTTGTGCGAGAGCATGCGGAAAAAGAAACCGATAAGGCTACCTATCAAGCCATGGAAGCCCTCATCCATAACCTGAACACCATGAACAGCCGTGCCGGGGCTCAGGTGCCCTTCTCGTCCATCAACTATGGCACGGATACCAGCCCAGAAGGCCGTATGGTGATGCGCAATGTGATGCTTGCCACGGAAGCAGGGCTGGGCAACGGTGAAACGCCTATCTTCCCCATCCAGATTTTCCGGGTCAAGGAGGGCATTAGCTTCAACCCCGGCGACCCCAACTACGATCTGTACCGTCTGGCGATTCGCACCAGCGCCAAGCGCCTGTTCCCCAATTTCAGCTTCCTAGACGCGCCCTATAATTTGAAGTACTACAAACCAGGCCATCCCGAGACGGAAATCGCTTATATGGGCTGCCGTACCCGCGTTATCGGTAATGTATACGATCCTGACCGGGAAATCTGCCCCCGCCGCGGCAACCTGAGCTTCACCTCCATCAATCTGCCCCGGATCGCCATCAAGGCCAAGGGGGATGTGTCTTGGTTCTTCGAAGAGCTGGAACGGCTTTGCAATTTGGTGCACGATCAGCTTTTGGAGCGCTTGGAGATCATCTCCAATAAAAAGGTATATAACTTCCCCTTCCTGATGGGGGAGGGCGTATGGATTGACAGCGAGAATCTGGGCTGGAACGATAGCATTCGCGAGGTGCTAAAGCACGGCACCTTGTCCATCGGCTTCATTGGCTTGGCCGAAGCGCTTAAGGCGCTGCGGGGCGCACATCACGGTGAGGATTCCAACAGCCAAAATCTAGGGCTGGAGATCGTAGGCTTTATTCGCAAATTCTGCGACGAAAAGAGCCAGCAGGAAAAGCTGAACTACACCTGCTTAGCTACCCCCGCAGAGGGCTTGAGCGGTCGGTTTGTGCGCTTGGATCGCGAAAAATTCGGCTCGATCCCCGGGGTTACCGACCGGGAATACTATACCAACTCCTTCCATGTTCCAGTTTATTATCCCATCAGCGCCTTTGAAAAAATCGCTATTGAAGCGCCTTATCATGCGCTGACCAACGCCGGGCATATCAGTTATATTGAGATGGACGGCGATCCGTCCAAAAACCTTGACGCGTTTGAAAAAGTGGTTCGTTACATGCACGATCAGGGCATCGGCTACGGCTCCATCAATCACCCCGTGGACCGCGACCCGGACTGCGGCTATAACGGTATTATTGGCGATTGCTGCCCCAAGTGCGGCCGTAGCGAGGAAGGGCATGCCTTTGAGCGCATCCGCCGCATCACCGGCTATTTGGTGGGCAATTTGGATCGCTTCAACAACGCCAAGCGCGCCGAGGAAAAGGACCGCGTAAAGCATAGCATCTGATAATTATTACCATCTGTCAAAACGCCTCTTTCTGCAAACAATGCTCACGAAGCATGAACAGAAAGAGGCGTTTTTATGAAAAAGTCACAGGCGGCCGGTCGCCTTCGCAAAACCATGGGCTGGCTGATCAGCGCAATGATGCTCCTTTGCTATTATTCTCCTCAGGCTGAGCTTTTGCGCTCTTTACCAGATACGTTGGTAATTGCTACTGGGCAGGAGGCTTCGCTCTCCGCCGCTTTTCCGCTGCAATTAAGCATTCATGAGGGTGACGTAGAGGCTTTATCCGGCATTGAGGAAACCCTCGAAGCGCCTGATGAAGCCGCCGCCACCATCAGTCTGCTGGGATTGATTCCCCTGCGGGAGGTTAAAATCGATATCAGGGATGATTTGCTGCTGTATCCCGGCGGACAGGCCATTGGGGTAGCGCTCCATACCCGGGGCGTGTTGGTGGTGGGTACTAGCGATTTGAGCGACGCTTTAAGCCCCGCGAGGCTGGCTGGATTGAAAGCGGGCGATTTGATTACCGAGGTGAACGGCAAAGCCCTGAACAGCACAGAGGAGCTTACCGCCTTGGTGGCTGATGTAGGCGGTCAAGCCTTGCCCCTGCGGGTAAAGCGGGGAGAGGCGGAGCTCAACCTAACGCTGGAGCCCAAAAAAGACGGCTCCACCGGCACCTATCGCATTGGCGCGTGGGTGAGGGACAGCACAGCCGGCGTTGGCACCTTATCCTTTTACGGCGAGGTGCGCGAAGGAGAAGGCCCGCGCTATGGCGCGCTGGGTCACGCCATAACCGATGCGGATACCCAGCAGATTTTAACCGTCTCGCAAGGGGAGATGATGAGCGCTGATATCGTTGATGTGCGAAAGGGCCAATCCGGGATACCCGGGGAGCTGAAAGGCAGCTTTCTGCGAGAGCATCGGGTACTGGGCGGCATCCGGCTCAATAATGTTTATGGCATTTATGGGGCGTTAAGCGATGTTCCTGTTCATCCACTTTATCCAAAAGGGCTGCCCATCGGGCGCAGAGACGCGGTTCATACCGGCGCGGCTAGTATTCTTTGCACAGTAGACAGCGGCGGTATGAAGGAATATGACGTGGAAATTGTGGAGGTCGCCAGACAGAGCGAACCGGCCCAGCGCAGCATGGTCCTGCGGGTAACGGACGAGGAACTGCTGCAAAAGACGGGCGGTATCGTGCAGGGCATGAGCGGCAGCCCGATTTTGCAGGATGGGCGGCTCATAGGGGCGGTGACCCATGTGTTTGTCAGCGACCCCACCATGGGCTACGGTTTGTTTATCGAGTGGATGCTGAAGCAGGAATAAACGGTTTCATTCCTCCCTTGAATGGCGTATACTAATGAGGGACACTACAAAAGGGGGACGCGCTATGAAGCCGCCTGTACTGCTTTGCTACAACCTGACCGGGGACAAGGCCGCCAAAATCAAATTCACCGCCATGCGTTTTGCCATACGGATTCGCGTGGTGAAGCCGGAGGAGTATACGCAAACGTTAGCCGCGCTATGCGGCTTGGAGGAGCCCAACGACCAGTTTTATAGCGAGGCGGGCTTTGAGGATGAAATGCTGGTGATGGCTCATTTTCCCGATGCGCTTACCAGTCAATTTCTGCAAGCGTTTCACAAGGCGAAGGTTGCGCCGGTACTGCTAAAGGCGATTTTGACCGATACGAATGCCGACTGGAATTCGCTGCAGCTCCATCAGGAGTTAAGTGCAGAGCGGGAAGCCATTTTGAACCAAAGCCAGCCGTTGCATGCCCAGAAAAAAGCAGAGTAAGCCGAAGGGGGCGAGCCGTTGTACTATCCCGGCATGGAACGGGGCGTGTTTTTGGCGCGCCCCAATCGTTTTATCGCTCATATTGAATTGGAAAGCGGCGTACAGGTCTGTCATGTCAAAAACACCGGGCGCTGCAAAGAATTGTTGACGCCCGGCGCGGAGGTTTGGGTCCAGAAAGCCGCGAATCCTGCTCGTAAAACGGCTTATGATTTGATTGCTGTACGCAAGGGAGAGCGAATGATCAATATGGACGCCAACGCGCCCAACAAGGTCTTTGCCGAGTGGGCGCAGGCGGGTCGATTTTTACCGGATTTATCGTTGTTACTGCCTGAAACCACTCACGGGGATTCTCGCTTTGATTTCTATGTTGAAGCGCCGAACCTGCGCGGCTTTGTGGAGGTCAAGGGCGTTACGCTGGAGGAAGACGGCGTGGTGCGATTTCCCGATGCGCCCACCGAGCGGGGGGTCAAGCATCTGCACGGGCTGAAGCGGTGCGTGGGGGAGGGCTATGAAGCTTGGGCTGTTTTTATCATCCAAATGGCGGGGGTACGCTGGTTGGAGCCTAACCGAAAAACCCATCCGGAATTTGCCGATGCATTACGAGAGTCAGCGGGTAGCGGAGTGCATTTGCTGGCGTTGAGCTGTCAGGTAGAGCCGGACAGGCTGACGGTTGATCAGCCGGTGGAGGTTCGGCTTTGCTGAGGGAAACGGAATAAGCAGCTCTCCCTCTGCATATCCTTTCATGGGTGATGTGAAATGGAAAAAAAGCCATGGAAAACCTATGCATTCTGGATTGTATTTACCGAGGTTGTGGGTGGGATTTCAGGCTGGCTAACCATGGAGGGCACAAAAGCTTACAGTACAACGATAATAAAACCGCCGCTCTCTCCGCCCAGCATTGTATTCCCCATTGTATGGGGCGTTCTGTTTGCCTTGATGGGAATCAGTGTCGCCAAAGTGTATCTGTCTCCCCTGTCGAAAGCACGGTCGCGGGGCATTGTGCTTTTTCTCGTTCAGTTAGCCTTTAACTTCTTGTGGAGCATTATCTTCTTTAATTTGCAGAACTATGGCTTGGCGTTTTTTTGGCTGCTGGCCTTGTGGGCATTGATCCTATGGATGATTCTATCCTTCCAAAAGGTTGACAAATTCGCCGCATGGCTGCAAATTCCGTACTTACTCTGGGTGACGTTTGCGGCTTATCTCAATCTCGGCGTGTGGATCATCAATCGATAAAAGCGGCGTGGCAAACCGTTGGATCCTATGCGGTTTTTCCTTATGCCTGCTGCAATAGAATAACAAAAGGACGGCAAGGCCGTCCTTTTGTTATTCTATTGCAGCGGCTCGCCTTTCAGTCCGTTTTCGATCGCCTTGAGGACGGTATCCCGGGTGAAGGTGGCTCCCGATATGGCGTCGATCTCCAATGACTGCTTGCTTTGCACCTGCCGGGCGACTGCCTGCGCAACGCCCAGATAAGACGCCTTATGCTCCAACACCTTCACGTCTTGGAGGGCATGATCCTTCACGTTGATATCGACAACGGCAAAAAGGATTTTGTTTTGGCAAATCCCAATATAATGCCCGTCCTGTGCTGTGGTTAAGTCGATGGAGCCGATGCTCAGCGGCACAGGCCGAATGATCAGAGCGAGCGTAAAGACTCCTAATCCAAACGCCAATGCGATTACGGCAATGCGGATGATGACTTTCTTAGCTTTCATACCCATCACTCCGTTACGATTCTTCATCCACGAACAGCAGCAAATC
The DNA here is from genome assembly GCA_028693055.1 of Eubacteriales bacterium. GTDB lineage: Bacteria > Bacillota > Clostridia > Christensenellales > Aristaeellaceae > Limiplasma. The sequence goes on from JAQUWD010000030.1 coordinate 31,498, forward strand.
AAAGCAGGGGTAGCTTTCCGTATCGGCTTCCCCGTCCACGCCGTAGTTGCCTAAGGACATGCCCACGCAGGTGCCGTACATGGTCACTCGCTGTCCGATGCTAAAGCTTGGCTCCTCCGGGCAAACCACAAGAATAATGCCGCTGTACTGGTCCTTGTTCTTGGTTAAGGCCATTTGGGCAATCCATTCATCCCCGCTGTTGCTAACGCCGATTAGATAGGCCCTGTATCCCATGATGCGACCTTCGTAGCCTTCCATTTTGTTGATCAACGTTGCATAGGCGGGCTTGATCGCCTCCTGCTGCAGCTGCTTGAGCGTGTCCGCGTCGCTCCATTGACGAATGACGGTATAGGTAAGGCGGCGGTCAGCCAGTCCCTTTTGAGAAAAAACGATGCCGATTTCGTAGGCGCCCTCTTCGTTTAAATTAAAATCAATCTTGAACTTGCCTGCGGCAGTTACGTGCTTCTGCTCCACCGCCTCGCTGTTGAGGAACACCTGTATGGAAGCGCCGGGCTCCGATGTGCCTGTAATGCTAAGCTCCGACCCGGTAACCACCTCCGGCACCTGACTGGTGACGTTCACCGTTAAAAGCGTGCGCTGATAGGTTACGGGATAGGCTAGCTCAATGACCTCCTCGCCCTGATGCTCTCCCGTTACCGTAATCAGAAATACGCCCTCCTTGGGCAGCGTGATGGGCATTTCGAACTTGCCCGATTTGTCCGTAGTGGTTTCCAGTACAATAGGGTCGGGGCTGCTTAGCCCCATGATCACAGCCGTCAGCTTCACGCCAACGGCGGCGGTTCCCTTCAGCTTAAAGCTGGGATCGTTGGTTTCCGTTGGAGGCGTTTCGGTAATGTCAATTTGGGCGCTGGCTGCCGGCGGCATGGGCTGGATTTGAATAAACTGAAAGGAATTCATCAAATTGTTCAGCGCCACCGTGTCCTTGTTGGTGACGGAACGACCATAAACCTGTAAATCCAGCGATATTTCATATCCGTTACGAATGGTGCGGCGCATCAGTCCGCGATAAAGCGTCTCGCCCATATCCCGCCGGTTGTATTTCAGCACCAGAAAACGGCCGTTATCGGTATTTTTCCAATCCGCCGCCGAAAAATCATATCCTGCGATTTCGTTGCGGGGATAATGTACCAGCCGGTAGCTGCGACGCACGGCTGTGCTTTGCTCGTTTACGTCAAAAATCAGCTGGCTCTGCTCGCTTTGGACGGCTGTCAGCTCAAAGCACATATCCCCTTCTTCGTTCCAACATTGTAAAAGCACGCCGCGCTTTTCAAAATCGGCGGTGACCGCTTCCACTGTTTTTTCTCGCGCCGTAAGCCATGTTTCAAACACGGAAAGGTGATCCGGCCGAAGCACAACGGGAAAACTCTCTCCCACATCAATACTGGCATAAATGCTGTCCAGCACATAGACGTCGGCACAGGCAACACCGCAAATCAACGTAAAAAGAAGCACCGTTAGCAGCAGGGGTATCAACTTGCGCAACAAAGCCACATCCTTTCCCTTCCTTATCCGCATCCGTCGTACGGGTTATTGTAGCACATTGTTACATCCATTATCAAGGTAATATCCGTAACACTCGGCTTTATGGAGCTGGAATCACACCAAAAACCGTACCAAGGAAACAAAGGGCGAAAGCAAATAAATCCCCAGTGATTTCCATAGGCTGCCGGCTTGAGGCTCCACCGGCGCAGGATTTACCGGCTCGCTGCCTCCTGACGGCAGGGATTCATCGAAGCGCTGGCTCATATACGCCGCCAGCAGATCGTTAAGGGCCGGGCTGTAGATAGCCATCATGGTTTCCGTATCAATGTAGGCGCTGCGAATGTCGAAGTTAAAGGAACCGATGACGGATAAATCATGATCGATCGCGATGGTTTTTGTATGCATGGAGCTGTCGCCGTGAAACTCGTAAAGGGGAAACAGCAGCCTTTGCGTCATGCCGCGATGAATCACGTCGTCCGCCGAGGCGATGATATTGTTGCCAGTGGTGTGGGCGTTGAGCAAAAGGCGGGTATCCGCAGGGGTGGATAGCGCGGCTAAGTCCTCGCGCATTACACTGTTCATCACCAGATAGGGCGTTAGCACCCATAAGCGCTCCTTTGCGCCGCCCATCAAAGAACAGAGCTGCTTCCATAGCAGGGGCTCCTTCGCTCCCGCCGTTACCGGGTTGACCAAAAACAAGGTTTTTTCCACGGGGATCAGGCTATCCGGCGCTAGAACGGTTAAATCATAGACCTCGGCAAGCTCGCCCATGCGCTGCGCCAGCGCCTCCGTCTCCTCCGCTACCGCTTGCTTTTTAGCTTCGGGTATGATTGCGAACTGGGCGGCGCACTGCGGCCAAAGCCTGTCGTAGTACTCTGTAACCTGACGCACCGCGTCATAGGAGTCGGGAACGGCCTTCCACAAAAGCACGTCCAGATCATAGTTATAATGAGGATCGCCGGACGAGGTTAAAAACTCATCGGAAACGTTGCGCCCGCCCATCACTAGCCACTGACCGTCAATGATGAAGTATTTTTCATGAAACCGGGCGTTTAATCCTTCGGGCTTAAGCAGATTGACCGGGTTGTAAAACCGAAGCTCCACGTTGGGATGAGCGCCCAGCGCATAAGCCAGCGGACTGTTTTTCAGATTGACCGCTCCAATCAGCCCGTCGATTAAGATTCTCACCTTCACGCCCCGGTCAGCCGCATCTAGCAGCGCGGCGCTGATGGCGCGCCCACTTTCATCGTCGGCATAGATATAGCTGGCGACGCAGATTTCACTTTGGGCGTTTGCCACAAGCCGGAGACGGGTTTCCATGGCTTCCTCGCCCGTTTCCAGCAAAGTGGCTCGGTTCACATAGCTCTCCGAGCTGACTGCGTCCGTCCAATGCTCCGGCAGCTCCGCTTGGGTAGGCACCAGCATATAGGGCAGCAGCGCCGCAAGCGCGTAGGCCAGCGCCAAAAGAAGGACGCCTCTGCGTATCCAGCGGCCTACGGAAGGCTTTTTGGGTTTCCGGTTTTTAACCACCATATCCTAGATGCTCCTTGTTAACGGATTCGCGCGACCGCTCAGCGGAGGCGCGCCAGCACTAACGCCGCGCGGGCGGGAATATAAATTTGGAATCCCGTTCCCTGAGCTTCGTGCTCTGTGGATTCATATAACACATCGTGAGCGATACGGCCCGCGCCGCCAAAGCGAGGCTCGTCCGTGTCCAAAATCACTTGATATCGTCCCTTCTCGCCAATGGGCAGGAAGAATCCGTCATAGGAATGGTTGGGATGCCAATTGAACAGGAAAATCACGCCGTTCTTCTCGTAGCTCAATAGCTGCGCGCCCTGCTGCTCCCATAGGTTGCGCAGATAGGGGCTGCCCAGTATTCTTTGCTGTGCGAGCAATTCCAGCATAGCCCGGTCAAATGCCCCCAAATCGGAGTAGCGCAGATAATCGGCGTCGCCAACGCTCCACAGCCGCCGGGCGTGAGCGAAGCTCCAGCCGTTTCCCTCCCTAGGGAAATCAATCCATTCGGGATGGCCGAACTCGTTGCCCATAAAGTTCAGGTATCCCTCCCCCGCCAGGGTGGCGGTTACCAGCCGGATCATTTTATGCAGTGCGATGGCGCGGTCAATGATTACGCTTTGGGAGCCGCGATCCATGTGGAAGTACATTTCCTTGTCCGCCAGCCAGAACATGATGGTCTTGTCGCCCACCAGCGCCTGATCATGGCTTTCCGCATAGCCGATATTCTTTTCCAGCGGGCGGCGGGTGGTCAGCTCATGCCACATTTTCTGGATATCCCATTGCTCGTCCTTTTGCAGCTTGATGGTTTTGATCCAAAAATCCGGCACACCCATGGAAAGGCGGTAATCAAAGCCAACGCCGCCATCCTCGATGGGCAGGCACATACCGGGCATAGCGCTCATATCCTCGGCGATCAGCACCGCTCCGGGCCGTACTTGGTGAGCTAGCTCGCTGGCTAATTGAAGATAAGCCACCGCATCCACGTCGGTATTCATGCTGAAATATTTTTGATAATTGTCAAAGGCTGTACCCAGACCGTGATCCAGATAGAGCATGCTGGTTACGCCGTCGAAGCGGAAGCCATCGAAATGATACTCGTCCAGCCAGAACTTGACGTTGCTCAACAGAAAATGGAGTACCTCGTGCTTGCCATAGTTGAAGATCTTGGTGCCCCAATCCTTATGCCAGCCTCTGGGGCCGTCGTGAAAGAACTGGTATTCCGTGCCGTCAAAGCCGTTGATGCCCTCTGCCATATTAGGGGCGGCATGGCTGTGGACGATATCCAGCAGCACAGAAATCCCCAAGCCGTGGGCGGTATCGATCAGCCTTTTGAGGTCGTCCGGCGTACCGTACCATGAGGAAGCTGCAAAGAAATTGCTGACCTGATAGCCAAAGGAAGCATAATATGGATGCTCCATCACCGCCATAAGCTGCACGGTATTGTATCCGTCCCGTTTGATGCGGGGCAGCATTTCTTCGGCAAATTCCAGATAAGTGCCGATGCGCTGCTCCTCCGTGGCCATTCCCACATGAGCCTCATAGATTAAGGGCGGCACGTTTTGCGCGGGGGTAAAGGCTTCGTCCTGCCACTGGTAGGGCTTGTCCGGAGCCCAGATCACCCCGGTAAAGGTATTGTTGCTCTTATCCTGCTCCACCTTGCGAATATACAGGGGGATATGCTCGGTGGTTACGCCATGGTTGACCACCACTGTTTTGACATGGCTGCCATGGACAAGGGCGCGCTCGCCCTCCAATTGTATTTCCCAATTGCCGTTGCCGATGGAATGCAGCGGGTGGGAACGTTGGTTCCAGCCGTTAAAGTCTCCCTCCAGATACAATTGCTCGGCGGCGGGGGCCCATTCGCGGTACACCCAACCATTTTGGGTGCGGTGAAAGCCATAATAGAGATAGCCTGTGGCAAAGGAGGAAAGATCGCCGTTTTCCGTTCCCAGCAGCGCCTTTTTCAGTTCTTGGTAGCGCCGCATTCTCATGTTCAGATCGCCTTCGAAGGGTTTGAGCCAAGGATCCGCATCCAGAATTGCCAAGCTCTTTTTTTCCTTTGCATCAGACATGATGATTCCTCCTTTGTGATTTCCCAATCCGTTTATGGTAAGAGTTCGACAAAAGCCCGTCGTTTCCTTGTTTCGTCGATCGGTCAGCTTCGATCCGCGGAAGGGTTAAGCCCCACCCGGCTTTTAAACAGACGGGTAAAATAGGCGGTGTTGCTGTAGCCCACAGCCTCTCCGACCTCCGCGATCGTTAGCGTTGTGGTATGGAGAAGCTCTCTGGCTTTTTCCAGCCGCCGCTCCTGCAACAGCGCCGTGGCAGTCTTGCCCGTGGCTTGCCGTACCAAGCGGCTCACATAGGCCAGCGAAACATGACGGCGCTTGGCCAAGGCGGAAAAATCAGCCTCTTGGTAATGATCCTGTATTTCGCTGAGAACATTGATCACCAAGGCGTGGGGACGGTTCGGCAAGGAAGGCTGACGCAGCCTGTCGGGATAGCGGGACAGATGCATGAACAAAAGCCCCATGGCCGTCTGATTGATGCGAGCGGTGGCATAGCGCGGCTCCAGCAGCGAGACTACCATGCTTTCCAAAATCGACTGAACGGGAGGAACGTTGGACACCTTAAAATGAAGGAAGGATATCTCCTGATCGCTGGAACGGAGCGCCCCAATTAAGAATAGACCAATAGCGCTGTCCGAGCCGATCATTTCAATGGCTACCTCAAAAAATGCGGGAGGTACGATGAAATTGACGGCGATATCCTCCGCTTGCGCCCGTTCGATGGCGTGCATGGCGTGCCGACCAAAAAGCAATAGCTCTCCGGCCCGCAAAACGACCTCCTCGCCGCTGGGCATTCGGTGCACGGTTTGACCGGAGAGCATGTACATCATTTCTACATAGTTATGGGTATGCATGGGGAACGCCACAAACCGGGTATGCTTGCGCAGGGTAATGGCGCAGTCCACGGGCAGCAGCTTTCGGCTGTCCACCTCAAAGGAGGTCGTGGAGGCATAGTCCTCCCTGCGTAGCGCCTCTCCGTCCAGCAAGCGGCGTTCCTCTTGAGTAGGTACGCGTAGCCGGGATAAAATGCTTTCCTCCACGGCGTTCTCTCCTTTGTCGAGTTCTCTACCCTTACCATAGCACGAAAAAGAGGCGAACGTCAATGAATAGACTGTTAAATAGCATGCGGATTTGCTTTTAACAGATGAATTGTAATGCAAAAGGATAGGTTAAATAAGGATAGATGAAAAGGTCAAGCCAAGCACTTTTCATTTTGCTTCGCCCGTCGTATGATAAACCCATTAAAACCAAACCTGAAGGAGGCGTGCATGTGAAAAGCTACTTAGCCATCGATATCGGCGCGTCCAGCGGCAGACATATCCTTGGCTCCATCCACAACGGCAAGCTCCGTCTTGAGGAAATCTACCGTTTTTCCAACGCCGCCAGCCAGAAAAACGGCCATCTGTGCTGGGATTTAGACAATCTTTGTCAGCAGGTGCTTTCCGGGCTGAAGGCAGCCGCAAGCGCCGCGCCCGTTTCAGTGGGCGTTGATACGTGGGGCGTGGACTATGTTCTGCTGGATGAAAACGATCGTTTGCTAGGCGATGCGATCGCCTATCGGGACGAGCGCACCAACGGCATGGAGCAGAAGGTAGATTTGGAAACGCTCTACCGCCATACCGGTATTGCCAGCCAGCCCTTTAACACCCTCTACCAGCTGATGGCTGCTTCCAAAGAGCAGCTGCTGCAGGCTAAAACCTTTCTGATGATGCCGGACTATCTTCATTACATCCTTTGCGGCGTGAAGGCAAACGAGTATACCAACGCCTCCACCACGGCGCTGCTCAACGGCTGCGCCCGGCAGTGGGACTTGGAGGTTCTCAAGGGCGCAGGAATCCCCGATTCTCTTTTTTCGGCTCCCCTGCGCATGCCCGGCACGGTTTTAGGTCCCTTTACCCAAGAGGTGCGGAACCTTGTCGGCTTTGACGCAACGGTGGTTCTGCCCGCCACTCACGATACCGGCAGCGCCTATATGGCTGTGCCGGCGCTTGATGATGGTGCGGTCTACCTGTCCAGCGGCACATGGAGCCTGCTGGGCGTTGAAACCACCGTGCTGCATGCGGACGCCCAAAGCCAAGAGGCAGGCTTTACCAACGAGGGCGGATATGGCAACACCTACCGCTTTCTTAAAAACATCATGGGTCTATGGATTGTGCAATCTGTGCGCAAGGAGCAGGAAAACCGCCATAGCTTTGCGGAAATGGCAGAGCTGGCCAAGGAGGAAGCCTCGTTTCCCTCTCGGTTCGATGCAAACGCCCCTCGCTTTCTCGCGCCCGGCAGCATGATTCAAGAAATTCTAATGGCGCTGCGGGAAACCAATCAGCCCCTGCCTGAGCGCGACGGCCAGCTGTACGCGTGCGTTCTGCATAGCCTAGCGGACTGCTATGCAGCCGCCATCCGGCAACTGAGCGGGTTGACGGGCAAGCGCTACACGACGCTAAACATTGTGGGCGGCGGCAGCCAAAACGCAGTGCTCAACCAATGGACGGCGGACGCGACGGGGCTGCCTGTCTATGCCGGACCTACCGAGGGCACGGCGCTGGGCAACCTTATCGCCCAGATGATCGCTTCCGGCGAGCTTTCCGATTTGCCAACCGCGCGCAAGCTCATCCGGGACAGCTTTCCGATTCAGCTATACCAACCGATGAAAGGAACGGGTGATTAACATGTGGGAAACGGCTAAAAAACAGTATGCAGACATGGGCGTAGACGCGGAAAAGGCGCTGGCGCTGGTGGCGGAGATTCCCGTCAGCATGCACTGCTGGCAGGGGGACGACGTAACTGGTTTTGAGGGTAACGCCTCGCTGGACGGCGGCATTCAGGCTACGGGGAACTATCCCGGTAAGGCGCGCACCTTTGACGAGCTAACGGCAGACTTTGACAAGGCCTGCGCTTTGATTCCCGGCAAGAAGCGCATCAATCTGCACGCCAGCTACGCAGTATTCGAAAACGGCGAGCATCCGGACCGGGATCAGTTGGAGCCCAAGCATTTCAAGGCATGGGTTGAATTTGCCAAGGCGCGGGGGATTGGCGTGGACTTTAACCCCACCTTCTTCAGCCATCCCAAGGCCAGTGGCTTGACCTTGTCCAACCCGGATGAGAGCATCCGCAGCTTCTGGATTCGCCATGCCATCGCATGCCGGAGAATCGCCGCCTATTTTGCCAAGGAGCTGCATACGCCCTGCCTGTGCAACGTATGGATTCCTGACGGCTTAAAGGACGTGCCCGCCGACCGTCTCAGCCCGCGGCTTTTGTTGAAGGACAGCCTAGACCAGATTTTTGCAGAAAAGCTGGACGGCGTGGTGGACTGCGTAGAAAGCAAGCTTTTCGGTATTGGATTGGAAGCTTATACCGTAGGCAGCAATGAGTTCTATGTGGCCTATGCGGCCTCCCATCCCGGCGTATACACTCTGCTGGACAGCGGTCACTATCATCCCACCGAGGTCATCAGCGATAAAATTCCCTCTCTGCTGTGTTACTTTGACAAGGTACCGCTCCATGTGAGCCGTCCCATGCGCTGGGACAGCGACCATGTGGTGCGTTTGGACGACGAGCTTAAGGAAATCGCCTCCGAAATCGTGCGTAACGACGCGATAGACAAGGTGATGATCGGCTTGGATTTCTTCGACGCTTCCATCAATCGCGTCGCGGCATGGGTTCTGGGAACTCGCAGCATGGAAAAGGCGCTGCTCTACGCGCTGCTTTTGCCCCACGACCGCTTGAAGGAGCTGCAAAAGAATCGCCAATATACCGAGCTGTTCGCCGTACAGGAGGAGCTAAAAACCATGCCCTTCGGCGCGGTGTGGGACGAGTATTGCACCCGTCAGGGCATGCCCAAGAACTGGCTTGCTGAGGTGCAAGCCTATGAAAATACCGTTTTGAAAGCGAGGAACAACTGATGAAATCCATTCGTGATATTTCCGTGATGGAAGCCTATATCCGCATGTGCGACGACGGCTGGCTGCAAGGCTGGCATGAGCGTAACGGCGGCAATTTGACCTATCGCCTCACCCATGCCGAGACGGAGGAGCTGCGCCCCTTCTTCAAGGATCAGCCCCAAGCGTGGGTTTCCATGGGTGTAAAGGCTGAGGATTTGGGCGGCGAGTTCTTCTTAGCCACCGGCAGCGGCAAGTATTTCCGCAACGTCACGTTGGCCCCGCAGGACAATATCTGCATTGTGGAAATCAATCCCGCCGGTGACAGCTACCGCATTGTATGGGGCTTGGAGAAGGGCGGCCGTCCCACCAGCGAGTTCCCCACCCATTTTATGAACCATGCTGTGCGCAGCCGTGCCACAAACGGACAGTGCCGCGTGATTTATCATGCCCATCCGGCTAATTTGATCGCCATGACCTATACGCTGCCCCTGACCGCCCGCGATTTCTCCCGTGCCCTTTGGCAGAGCGCTACGGAATGCCCGGTGGTTTTCCCCGGCGGCGTGGGCGTTGTGCCGTGGATGGTTCCCGGCGGCGCGGACATCGCCATGGCTACCTGCAAGGAAATGGAGACCTTTGACGCAGCGGTTTGGGCCCATCACGGCCTTTTCGTTTCCGGCCCGGATTTTGATACGACCTTTGGGCTGATGCACACCATCGAAAAAGCGGCGCAGATTTATGTGCTGGTCATGAGCATGGGACAGGGTGTGCGCCAGACCATTCAGGATAACGATCTACGCGCCATTGCCAAGGAATTTGGCGTAACCCTGCGAGAGGAATTTCTGGATTAGGAGGGGGAAGCCATGGAGCGTTTTGCTTGGAAGGGACGCATTAAGCCCGGCAAGAAGGACGAGTACCAAAAGCGTCATGCGGAAATTTGGCCGGAGCTGAAGCAGCTTTTAAAAGCGGCTGGCATTTGCAACTATACCATCTGGACGGACGGCGAAACCCTTTTCGGCTACTATGAATGTGAAAAAGGCGTGGCTTTCGCCGAACAGACCCAAGCCGGAAGCCCCATCGTGGATCGCTGGAACGATTACATGCAGGATGTGCTGGAGCTGGAAATGGACCCCGTTACCGGCGCCCAGCCAAAGCTGGAGCAGGTATTCCTTTTGGAGTAGGAGAACGGCTGACATGCCGTCCAGCGATGGCAATGAAAGGAATGTCTGGTGGCTTCTCCTGATGGTATGCCTTATTTTATCAAGCAACGTATGATAGAATACGGATAGATAAATGTCAGGAAGGCGGCAGGCATGAGCGAGTCTAGGATTCCAAATGTGTTGACTGTGAAGCCCTCAACTGCTATTCGTACCAATTATAAAAAATTCTCCGAACTGTTCCATCAGACGGAGGAATCGGTAGTGGACACGAACAACGGAGAGAACGACCTTGTTGTGATGAGCCATGAAGCCTTTTGTCGACGGGAAGCGTGGATGCGTTTGCAAATGAAGCTGGCGTTGGCTGATCAGCAGATGGCGGAAGGAAAGCTGGTCGATCATGAGGACGTCATGAAAAGACTGCAAGAGCGGATTGCGCATGAGTAAGCGCCGCATTCGTTATACTCAGCAGGCTGCAGATGATTTGGACGCTGTTTTTGACTATATTGCCGTCGAAAATAAGGACGCTGCTTTAAAGCTGCATAAAGCGTTTGATGAAAGTATTCTGCGTTTGGCGGAAACGCCCTACATCGGAGTTGCCCTTCCTAGAGAGATTCTGGGATGATTCGCATTGGTTATCGTTATTTAGTGGTATCGCCTTATATGATTTTTTATCGTGTTTTCGATGGCGAGGTTCGTATTGGCTGTATTCTTCACAGCCGTCAGGAGTGGCTACACCTCCTATTCGGACAGCGATAACGGGATCACATCAAAAGGGAGTGTCTCAAAATGATTTTGGGACACTCCCTTTTCGGCAAGCATTCGCTTACATTTTCCATTGTGTGGAAAAGTTATCCTCATTCCGTGGAAAAGTTTCCATATGCTCTTGAAATGTTACAAAAGTTTTGATATAATTAACAAAGTTTTTACAATTCTTGTAATGGATGCAGGAGGAAGCTACATGAGATGTCAGTATTGCGGGTATTTGGACAGCAGGGTCATTGACAGCAGACCGACGGAGGAGGGAAGCTCCATCCGTCGCCGTAGAGAATGCCTGCGCTGCGGCCGCCGCTTTACCACCTATGAGAAAATTGAGACCTCCCCGGTGATGGTGGTTAAAAAGGACATGCGCCGAGAGCCCTTCAATGCCAGTAAAATGAAACAGGGGCTTTTGCATGCTTGCCAAAAGCGCCCCATTAGCGTAAAGGATATTGATACCATTGTAGAAAAGGTGGAAAAGCTGGTTTATTCCTCCGGCGATGATGAAATCAGCTCTCGCCGCATCGGCGAAGCGGTTATGGCGGAGCTTAAGGAGCTGGACGAGGTGGCTTATGTGCGCTTTGCGTCCGTCTACCGCCAGTTTACCGACGTTTCCAGCTTTATGGACGAGCTGAACAAGCTGGTGCTGGAAGGAAAAGGCAAGAATGCGTAAGCCTTATTCCCCGTCCCTAAAAATGCAGCAGGTCAGCACGCCGTCGCTATCAAAAAATTGGTAGCGGATCGCATAGGGCAGCGTATTGGTTAATGTCAGATTGATATCGCCGCCGCCTACCGCTGCGTCGAAGCCCTTCTTCGCATAATAAATGCCCACGTCCGCATGCACCACTCGATGGGTTACCACGATCGGTACCTGTATGTTGGTGATGTAGAAGGTCGTATTCACCTGACAGGTGCCCCCGCCGTAGCCGGTGAGGGCGTCTTTTTTCATGATGGGGGCGCTATGATAGCCGGTGGATTTACGGTATGGGCCGATGACCTGATACTGATCGTAATTCTCGCCGGGCTGGAGCACATAGCCGTTGATCATAGACGAGGCCAAATGAATGTTCCAGTTGCGTCCCTGATAGTTAACGGTGGTCACGCCTACCGCGTAATACGTGGACATTACGCTGATCAGCTCGCCGGGCTGGGCGGTTTCATAATCCGCTACCGGCATAACGTAGGCAACGTCCTCTTCCCGAATATACCCGGTGGTGCGCCAGTAGGGCAGCTGATAGCGTCCCATTGCGTCCTTCTCGTAGCAGGCGATTGCCGCGCCGGGATTGATGGTTTTGAGAACGGAGTTATCCTCCATGCTGTAAAGATTGGTGCTGTGGTTGACAAAAACCAACAGCGGCAGAATATCTAAGCCGGGGATTTCCCCAGCGTCCGCCACCAATCGATCCCATTTAAAAAGGCTATCGCAGCGAATGTAGCCCAAATGCCCCTGATAGTTGGCATAGCACCAATCGCCGTCCACGACGCTGACCGTAACCTGCTTATAGGTAGGGATGGTCAGTATCCATTTACTGTCCTCGTTGGGCTCCGAGCGCAGCCCGGCTTCCTTGACCGCATAGGCGATATAGGCCTCGCGGAAGCTTCCCGTATCTGCAGAAAACTCCTTTTGTTGTTCCTCTTGCGCAACCGCAGCGCCGTCATAAGGGGTTACATATTCCAAGTACTGCCGTTGGATATAGCCGGAACGCTCTCCGTACTCCACCAAGGCCCAGTTTTCATCCGTCATTTCCAGAATAAAAACGGTCGCTCCCTTGGCGATGCTGCCAATACCGGGAGCATCCTTTTCCGGCCTTCTGCGTACCTTTAGCGCTACCGTGGTCAAAGCGTAATACTGATACGTCTGCTCGGCAGCGGTAGATTCCTCAGCTGTTTGCGCTGGCGCGGTTTCTCCGATAGCGGCAAGGGGTTCCAGCAAAAGCAGCGCCGACAGTGTGAAAAGGGCGGCTCTACGCGCAAAACGGTTCTTCATACCCATCCGTTTCATCCTCTATTACCTAAAATTTGGAGGTCTTTCCCTATGGGAAAAACCTCCATCTATTATACGGGGTTTTCCGTCCGTTCGTCAATAGACGGAAAGATCAGAATTGACGGTGAAACCCGTTCTGCAGCTTTGCAAACAAACGGTTTAGCGGCTTAAAAAGCGCCAGCGCCGTAAGCAGATTGCCCGCGCAGTGGGCAATATCAAAGGGGATCCCGCTGAGAAAATAGGCCCAAGCCATTGGAACGCCGCCGATAAACAGGTAGGGGATAGCGCACAACAGCCCGAAGCTTAAACCAAAGGCGGCAGAGATCAGCGCCCAGCCCATAGGCGCGGTCACCCTGCGGCAGAGCGTCGTAACGCCCCACAGCACCGTCCATACATAAAGATAATTGATAAACCAGAGCCCAAAGCCATAGAGCAGTCCCTCGCATAGCGCAAAGGCATAGATCACGAATAGCGCCTTTTTGCGATAGTACAGCGTGTACAATATGATCAATAGGCTTACCAGCTCGATATTGGGCAGCGCCGCCAGCGCCACCTGCATCGCTAGCAGCAACGCCGTCAGCAGCGCCAGCAAAACCAGCTCGCGCGCGTTGAGCCTTGGCTTTGTCAGCGAATGCACCGCCATATTAGTAGCCCGTGGTAAGGGTCAGCTCAAACTGATCTCCGTTTGCGATGGGCGTGCTATCCGCGCCGGTCATGACGGTTTCGCCGCCCTTGGTGATACACCACCATTCCTGCTTGCTGTCGTCCGCCGTATATCCGTTGACGGTTTTGATAAACAATCCGTATTGGGACTCCTCGCCGGCTACCAGCTTTTGCTCCTCCAGCGCGCCGCGCAGGTATTCACTGTCGGTAGAAATGGAAAAATCGGTGCTTTGCTTGGCTGCGTCGACTACCTGAACGGTAATGGTTTTCGCTCCGACGCTGGTCTGGGGCTTGGTGAGGGTATAAATCAATCCGGCGGCAGCCACCGCCACAACCAATACGATTGCGAGAATTGCCCATTTTTTGTTCTTGGTAAACCAGTTTTTCATTTGATCTCAATCCTTTCGTTTCC
>JAQUWD010000031.1 GCA_028693055.1 Eubacteriales bacterium
GTTGATGTTCCCATCCTCTTCGAGTATAATACTCTTGCTGTAGTTGTTTCATTGCAATTCAATTATACAGCAAACAAGCGCTTCGGTACACCCTTTCGGGCGGCCGTAGCGCTTGTTTTTATGGGGTTTCGGGAAGTTTAGGGATTCAATGGGGCCGTCTTTACTGGTTAATTTCTTCTAACCGTTTTGAGACAGCCCCCTTTTTTTATTTCTAAATAATATAACCTTTCGCAAGCCACTTTCATTTGTTACCGATGAAGTCGCAGCGTTACAATCTGGAACGGCTTGAAATGCAGCTGAATAACCTCGTTCTCTACTTTGCATTCCTCCAAAACCGTCTCCTGCATATCACAAAGGCTGGCTTTTTGATAGGGCAAGGCGCAATGCAGCCCACAGAGCACATCGGCGTTTTTCGCTTCGTATAGCCGCAGAATCAAATCGCCGCTATGATCCTCGGCTGCCTTCACGGTATCCACAATCACATTGTCCCGAGTCAAGGACAGCGCCGAGCCGCTTACCCCGCCCCCTAGGCGCACGGGGACGTTTAGCTCGTAGCCCGCGCGCACGGCGGGTGAATCCATCCAATCCCCTTCCCAAGCAATGAAACCATAGTTAAAGCGCTGTATTCCCTGATCTGCATGACGATCAGGAGAGGTGGACGCGCGCAGCAGCGTCAGCCCAATGATTCCGTTTTCGGCGCTCACGCCATATTTGCTATCATTGAGCACGGCGCAGCCATGGCCACCGTCGCACAACGCGGTATATCGATGGTTGCACACCTCAAAGCGATCCTTATCGTAAGCGCGGCTGCGATGGGCGGGACGGGCTACATAGCCAAACTGCATTTCATGATAGGCATCCATGGTATGAACGCCGGTATCAAAGGCAACCTTAAGTAAACGATGCTGCTCGTGCCAGTCAATTTCCGTCTCAAAAAGCACCATGTAGCTATCGGCATCCAAACGGATTCGTTGCTTCATCAGGCTGGTATCATCCAGTCGGCGCTTTACCAGCAAGCTGGCAGATAACCCTTGCGCTTTTTCAACTGTGATCTCGGCTTCCTTCAGCAGCTCTACGGGGCACTGATCATACATGCTATCGATATCCCACGCATCAAAGCGACGCGCCGTATCCTTAAACATTTGCAGATGGTTCATAAAGCCGTTTTCATATCGTCTACCGCTTTGCTTATCCAGATATAAGGTCATCTCGCCAACGGCGTTAAAACGCAAAATCACCCGTTGATTTTCCAGCGTAAAGGTTTGTCCGTCCTGTCGTGCAAATACGGCGGGAGCCGCAGGCTCAAGTACGGCTGGGCGAAGTCCGAGCCGCCCCATAGACGGTATCTCAACAAAAGCCTGACCATCCAGCACGGAAATCGGCTGTCCTTCTGCAGTAATCGCACCCCTTGCGAAAGCCTCCGGCAAGGTGACTACCGCTCGACGCTGCCAGCTGAGTCCGTTATAGAGTGCACAGCCCATTTCGGGCTTCTCAAGTGCGGATTCGATTAACGCCTCAGCCTCGCGCTGTAAGGCCTCATGAGCTTCGTTCGCTTCCCGATAGACCCTTGCGATTGAAGAGCCGGGAAGGATGTCATGGAACTGATTAACCAGCAATACCTTCCAAAGGCGCTCCAACGTCTCCGCCGGATAATCACCGCCTTCTTCATACTGCCGAAGCGCGTTCCATAGCTCCGCATCTCTTAGGCAAAGCTCGCTGCGGCGATTGTTTCGTTTGATTGCCGCTTGAGCCGTGTAGGTGCCGCGATGCGCGGAGAAATAAAGCTCGCCCTCCCAAGTGTTGACTGGACCTCCTTTTTCTTCCATATCGTGAAAGAAGGTGGTGGGACTTTCAATCCGCACCTTAGGCATGCCCTCCATGTCTTTTTCTCGTAATGCATATTCAATGTGATCACGGCATGGACCGCCGCCACCGTCGCCGTAACCAAAGGGAATGAGGAACGCGTCTAAGTTGCGCTTTTGCACCCGCTGATTCCAGACCTTACAAAGCTCTGACGGATCCGTACGGTAGGTGTAGCTGGTCGGTAAAAAGGATACAACCTCGCTGCCGTCCATTCCCTTCCACGTAAAGTAATGGTAGGGAAAAGTATCTCCTTCATTATAGCTCCAAAAAATCTTCTGTGTAACCAAATATTTTACGCCAAAGCTTTTGAGCAGCTGCGGCAGGGCGGCGGTGTAGCCGAAGGTGTCCGGCAGCCAGAGCAGCTGGCTGTCCACCCCAAATTCCTCCTGATAAAAGCGTTTGCCATACAATAGTTGGCGCACCAGCGCTTCGCCGCCAGCCATATTGGTATCGGGCTCCACATACATCGCCCCATCAGCAATCCATCTACCTTCGCGAGCGGCTTCCTTAATTTGCTCATAGAGCTTGGGATAATGCTGGCGGCATAGCTCATAAAGCGCAGGCTGACTTTGCAGATAGCGATACTCAGGATAGCGTTTCAACAGCCGTAGCTGCTGGGCGAAGGTTCGAGCCGTTTTACGGATGGTTTCTGCCAGCGGCCATAGCCAGACCAGATCAATATGAGCGTTGCCAATCGCGTACATAACCGCCTGCGTGTCACCGTTCTGCGCGCTCATCACCGCTTGCAGTGCTCGTCTGGCTTCCTTATAGCAAAGCCGACGCTGTTCAAGCGGCTGTTCAAAATCCACAATATTCGTAAAGCCCTCTAAAGCGTCGGCAATTTCTGACGCACGGAGGGTGGCTGACGGCAGCTCCTCAAGCAGCTGAGAAAGGGTGCTGACGTCCATATACAACTGATACGCCTCTTCGTTCCATATTCCGAAGCTGGAACGACCTGTGGAGCGCCGTTCTCCCTCTTTTGCGGGATCCTCCAAGGCGCCGGGCAAAATAGGTCCGGTGGCGCAGGAGCCGGTATCGGGATAGTAATGTCCGGCATAAACCTCAATGAGCAGGTCAAAGGTTTCACCCACTTGAGCGTTTTGCGTCAACACATTGTCTACCATGTAGTGGTGCGGCATGGTGATCCATTCCGCACGCTTGGTACCGAAAGCTTCGCCGTTTACAAACAGCGTAGCCTCGCCTTCAAATCCCAGATTCAAAACAATCGCTTCACCCTGCGCCTGGTGTGGCACGGTTACCTTTGCCCTTAGCCAGCAATACTCCCAAGTGCGCCCCCAAAGGGTATCAGGCGCTATAGGCTGGAACCCATGACAAGCCGCTTCTTCGGGAGTCAACTGATCCATAGTATAGAATCCTTCAAAGACAATCTCTTCAATAGGTTGATAAAAATCTGTCTGGAGCACCCGCATCCACTGTTCCAGGCGATCGCGATACTCCGCGCACATGATTTGGCTCATCTCTCGTAACCTCCAACGCTTTTTACTATCGTTTTCTCTACAAAAAGGACGTTTCCCTGCTGATTCAAGGAAACGTCCTTTTGAATTAACATTAATTAGTCTGCCAAACGCTCCTTGTAGGTCTTGGCGTTCGCTTCAGTGACCCACTGGGCCACCGTGTCGTTGTACAGCTGATCCTGCTTGCTTTGAAGAAGCTCGCTCTGGATTGTATCCTTTACATCGTCATAGGCAACAGGGCCTTCCGTCACATCGCTTACGTATTTAATGATGTGAATGCCATAGCTGGAACGCACCGGCTCGGATACATCGCCGATAGCGGCGAGAGCCATGGAAGCGTCCTTAAATTCCGTTACCCAGTTGGTGCTATCCGCGCAAACCAGATAACCGTTGGTCAAAGCGGGCTCGCTCTTCATACCCGGATCCTCGCCATACTCGGCAACCAGCGCGTCAAAATCTTCACCGGCGGCGATTTTGGTCTGTATTTCCTCAATGGTGGGCTGCAACGCAGCATAGCCAGCTTCCTTCGCAGCGTCCAACTGTGCCTGAAGGTCGGCGATTTCGGTATTCAAGGTCGTCTGTGTATCGGTCAACTCTTTACGGGATTTTGCAGCCGCTTCGTCATCGGCGGAAGCATCCTCGCCCAGCTCGCTTAGCGACGTGGTTACGTTGGTCAATTGCGTTTGCTTGCTGCTGATTTGCGTGTTCAAATCAGAAATCTTGGTGTTATCCGCTTCTGCGAAGTTACGCAGAATATGCTTAACGTAACGGTATCCGGCAGGCGCATAATACACGGTAGTACCGTTTTGAACCGCGGTGCCGTAAGCGGAGAGCGTGGTTTCATACTGCGTTTTAGCGTCGCTGACACGGGTGTCATACTCAGCCTTGAGCTCGTCCTCGGTCACTGCTACGTCCTTGACCACTTCATCCTTCAGCTTCTGCTGACCCGCCTGAGCCTTCTGGCTTGCCAAGAGATCATCCTTGGTGGGATATCCATATTCAACCATTTTTGCAGCCACGGCGGTGTCAAGCTCTTCGCCGGTTAAGGTCGTATCGGCAAAATCGCTGCTCTTCACTGCGTCCACATAGCTCTGGTAGGTGGTGTCCACCGTTTCCTGCAGGGTCTTTGTCTCTTCATCAGTAAAAACGTCCAAGCCCATTTCCGTTTGTTTTTGCTCGACTACCGCTTCCTGAATTAGGGCGTTGATGACGCTGTCCTGAGCGGAGGAAATCGCTTCGCTGCTGGTGGGGTCAAAGCTCATTCCATAGGCGCTGTACATATAGGCTTGATAATCTAATGCGTTTTGCACCTGAGCGTTCACCTCGCCCTTGGTGTAGGTCTTGCCCGCCGCCTCGATGATCACCGTATGCTGATCGACAGCCGCATCCTTGACAATCAAGGAACAACTGGTGGTCAGCACCAATGCCGCCGCCAGAAGTAAAGTCAGAAAAACACGCTTACGCATATTGGTTCTCTCCTATCGTATCGTTATTGAGTTGCTCATAGCATTATACCCGATCGTTCCCCATAGGGCAAGTTCTTTTTATGAAATTCACTGCTTATTCACAGGGCGAAAACCTGTTATGGTTGCACAGGCAACCAGCGCTCCATCCTGCCGGTAAACCTTCACGCTGTAAACGCAGGTGCTCCGTCCGACGCTAACCTCTTCCGCTACCGCTCGAAGCTGCGATCCAGACCCGGGCTTTAAAAAGGAAATGCTGGCAGTTTGGCTGACCGTCAGTCCGCCGTGGGCATTGGCTGCTACCGCGAATGCAAAATCGCAAAGCGTGAAAATAGCGCCGCCTTGGGCAACGCCTCCGGCATTCAAATGCTGGGGTGTGACCGCCATGGAGCACACCGCGCCATCCTCGCTGACCTCCTCGATTTGAATCCCGCAAGCGTCCATGGCGAACGTATCTCCCTGAAAAAACTGGAGACTTTCCTCCACGGTCTTAAGCATTGCCGTTCACCAGCTCGTAGCGCTTCAGCAGCTTTCCATCCGCGAGCGCCTTGATTTCAAACGCGCCATTCTCGTAAATCATATAGCTTTTGGGCTGACCTTCTTTTGGCAAAGCAGCCGAGCCGGGGTTGATATAGGTGTAATCCCCCGCGTTCACCACACAATGCACGTGGGTATGACCATGAATGAGTACATCGCCTTGTTTATGGGGCGGCGGATTCTCGGTGTTAAACAAATGCCCGTGGGTGATAAAGGCGCAGCGCTCCTCCTCCAATGGCAGTAGCGCATAATCAGCCATAATCGGAAAGGTAAGCACCATCTGATCTACCTCTGCGTCGCAATTGCCCCGCACGCATAGAGGCGTTAGCTTGCATTCGTTCAGCAGCTTGATCACCGCCTTGGGCTCGTAGCGATCGGGCAGGTCGTTTCGCGGCCCGTGATATAGCAAATCGCCCAGCAGAAAAAGGCGATCTGCCTTTTCGCATTCAAGCTGTTCCAGCATTTTTTCACAAGCAGACGCAGAGCCGTGAATGTCCGAGGCAAAAAAAATCTTCACAAATTACTCCTCCATATTCTGTAGCTCTAGAATAACCGGGCAATGGTCGCTACCCAGAATCTGATCATCAATTTCCGCGCAGACAATATTTTGCGCAATGCGCTTACTGACCAGAAAATAGTCGATGCGCCATCCGATATTCCGATCTCTGCTTTGGCGCATATAACTCCACCAGCTGTAGCGCTCCTTTTCATCAGGATGCAGACTGCGGAAGCTATCCACGAAGCCCTTTTCTAAAAGCAAAGTCATCTTACTCCGCTCCTCCGGCGTAAAGCCCGCATTCTGCGTATTGGTCTTTGGATTTTTCAAGTCGATCTCCTGATGAGCTACGTTCATGTCTCCGCAGACTACCACTGGCTTTTGCTGATCTAAAGCGGTCAGATAATCGGCAAAGGCGTCCTCCCACGTCATGCGATATGCTAGCCGGGTCAGCTCCCGCTGGCTGTTAGGCGTATAGACCGTGACCAAAAAAAACTTGGGGTACTCTAAGGTGATGACCCGCCCCTCGTGGTCATGCTCCTCCATGCCGATGCCATAGCGAACGCTTTGGGGCTTTCTTTTGGTAAAAATCGCCGTACCAGAATACCCCTTTTTTTCTGCGCTGTTCCAGTATTCTTCGTATCCCGGCAAATCTATTTCTGCTTGTCCTTGCATCATTTTCGTTTCCTGCAAACAAAAGGCGTCCGCCTGACAGGCGTTGAAATAATCCATAAAGCCCTTGCTTAAGCAAGCGCGAAGGCCGTTGACGTTCCATGAAATCAGCTTCACGGCTGACACATCCTTTCCGATAATACAACAATATTCACTCCGCATTGTATCACAGCCCATAGGCTGCCGCAAGTTGACTTTGTTTTCTCTTTTCTGCTATACTTCATCCAGCCAGAAAATAGGCGATAACAGGGAGGGAATGATATGATTGAATCCCGTTGCGGCTTGAAATGCGGCGAGTGCAAATATCGAGAAATTATGAAATGCGAAGGCTGTCTCAAAATCAAAAAGCCTTATTGGGGAAAAACCTGCCCCATTAAGACCTGCTGTGAAGGAAAAGGCCTATCCAACTGTGGTCTATGCCCAAAATTTCCCTGCAAGGAGCTCCACGAGTTTGCATTTGATCCGGCTACAGGCAACGAAGGAGACCGGATTGAGCAATGCCAAACGTGGGCGGATGAAGAGAAAAGCGGACAGAATAGCTAAGCAGCCGTCGTCCCATCCGTCCTCTAAAGAAAATAGCGTAAGGCCCTCGTTCCAAAAGAGCGAGGGCCTTACCTTGTCATTCTTTTCGTTCATACCCCAAGGTTCTTAGGTCATCCATGCGGTTGCGCCAATTTTCCCGTACCTTGACCCACAATTCCAAATGCACATGCGTTCCCAATAATGTTTCAATATCCGCACGGGCTTCCTGCCCAATTTGCTTTAGCATAGTGCCCTGCTTACCGATAATGATTCCCTTATGAGCGGGACGTTCGCAATAAATGGTTGCGTGTATTTCCGTCAGATTGTCGCTGAGCTTGTTGATGGCCATCATTTCTACGCCGATCCCGTGAGGAACCTCCTCCCGTAGATGCAAGAGCGCCTTTTCTCGGATCAGCTCCGCACAAATCAACCGCTCAGGCTGATCGGTTACTGCATCCTCAGGAAAGTATTGTGGGCCTTCCGGCATATAGCCAATCAGCAGCTGCTTAAACGCCTCAATACCGTCGCCGGTTTGCGCGCTAATGGGCACAATATCGTCATAGCCCGCTTCTGCGTAGCGCTGAATCAACGAAAGAAGCGCGTCTTTTCGCAGCAGATCGATTTTATTTAGCACCAACGCCTTCTTTACCTTGTAGGCGCTCATATCCTTCACAATCTGGTCGTCCTGCTTGCCCACTGCTGTTGCGTCCACCATGACCACCAGCGCGTCGATACCCTGCAGCGCTTCTTTCGCCGCCTGCATCATGTATTCGCCTAGACGGTTATGTGGAGTATGGAGGCCCGGCGTGTCCAAAAAGACCAGCTGGCTCTCCTTTTGGGTCGAAATGCCCATAATTCGGTTCCGGGTTGTTTGGGGGCGGTTTGATACAATTGCTACCTTTTCCCCTACCATTGCGTTCATCAAGGTACTTTTGCCCACGTTAGGGCGGCCAATGATGGCTACAAAGCCAGAATGATACATTGCTTATCCTCCATACATATTACGCTAAATCGCTAGGCCCAAAGCTATGGGGCAAAAGCTCCGGCAAGGTGGTTTTTGCGCTTTGTCCCTCACCCCAAGTGACCAGAATCTTAAGCTCCGGCGCGAATTCGTTCAGCGCCTGCCGACATGCTCCGCACGGATAGGGCGGCGTAGCCACAGAAGCGATGGCAATCGTTTCAAACTCTCGCGCCCCCTCGCTGACCGCCTTAAACAAGGCTGTGCGCTCCGCACAGTTGGTCAAACCAAAGCTGGCATTTTCTACATTGCAGCCAGTAAACACCCGTCCATCCTTGCACAGCAGCGCCGCGCCAACGGGGTAGTGGCTGTAGGGCGAATAGCTGCGGGTCATGGCGAGCCTTGCCAAGGCGAGCAGCTCGTCGTCGGTAGCATGGGGCGTTTGTTCTTCTCGGCTGATTCCGGCCATGTTCAACGCTTTTTCTTCCATTAGCCGCATCTCCTTTTTCTCGTTTTCCTCCATATGGTCGTAACCCATTAAATGAAACAAACCGTGAGCGAATAAATAGCAGACCTCCCGCCGCACGCTGTGACCATATTCCTCTGCCTGCGCTTGAGCGTGTTCTATGGAAATTACGATATCACCCAGCATACAGGCTGAAAGCTCCGGGTCCCACTCGGCCTTCAGGCGTTTTCCGCTTTCACGGGCGGTGCGTCCCTCCCGATAGGAAACAGTAGGAAAGCTGAGCACATCCGTAGCCCGATCCACCTGACGCTGTTCCCGGTTCAAGATGCGGATCTGTTGGTCGTCCGTAAATAGCACATGAACAGCGCACGAAAGCGTAAGTCCCTCCGCCAGCTGGCAACAGTCCCCCACCAGCTCTAGCGGCGCGTCCATAAAAAGATTTTCACTGCATTCCCATTCGATTTTCACTGTTCTTCTTCACCTGATTCTTCCGGTTGCTTGTCCGCGTGAAAAACTTCGTTTTTCGACAGCTCTTCCACAGCCGCTTCGTTTTCCTCTACTGCTTCCTCCGCTGCGCGTTCGGCTTGCGCTACATCCATGACCCGGTGTAACTCCTTAGCCTCTACGTTGCTTTCTCCCCTGCCCTCGTCGCCTTGGGGCAGCTGCGCCGCCACGCGAGCCGCCGCTGTGGGACTGATAGAGGGATACTCAATCCGTTCGTGAAAAACGCCCCTGAGTACCGTAGAAAAGGATTTGCAAATTTGGGATATATCACGCAGTGTTAGCGGAGCATCGTCTAGCTGACCATCGTCGATCTTACCTCGAACCAGCCGAGCGATAAACTCCTCAATAGCCTTAGGCGTAGGATCCGGCATGCTGCGAACGGCAGCCTCCACCGTGTCTGCCAGCATGATAATGGCGCTTTCCATGGATTGCGGACGTTTGCCGTCATAGCGGAAGTCGGCGATATCCACCGCCTGACCTTCCGCCTGCTGCAAAGCCTTATGATAGAAATACATCACTGGCGTATCGCCATGGTGCTCGATGATCACGTCCTGAATCTCCTGGGGCAGGCGATATTGCTGCGCTAAAATAAGGCCGTCGCGGGTATGAGCCGTTACAATGGCGGCGGAAACATAGGGGTTGGTATGCTCGTGGGGATTTTCGCCCAGTTGGTTTTCCTTAAAGTACAGGGGACGTTTCAGCTTGCCTACATCGTGAAAATAAGCCTCTGCCCGCGCCAATATGGGGTTTGCGCCCACCGATTCAGCGGCAGCCTCCGCTAGATTAGCCACAATAATCGAATGGTGATACGTGCCGGAGGCTTCAATCAACAACCGACGCAGCAGCGGATGATTGGGATTGGAAAGCTCCAGCAGCTTGGCGGGGGTAGCCAGATGGAAGGCCGTCTCGATAATTGGATCCAGCGCAATGCATAGCACCGATGCAATCAACGCGCTTCCAGCGCTCCACAGCGCGTTGGTAAACACATCGGAAACGGACGTATTGGTCATAAAGCCAATGGTCAAAATCACTAGGATATTTGACAGCGCCGTCAAAATGCCGCAAAGCAGCACCTGCTGACGGTAGGGCTTGTGACGGATAATAATTACCGTCAGCATGCCGCTGATAAAGGAGGTAAAAAGTAAATTAACGATTTCCGAGGTATAGCTGTTATCGCCGCCGGTTAAAAGTGCGCTGACCAGCACCGACATGGTCATGCAGCCCGCAATACCGACCCTGGCGTTCAATAGCCCGGTCAGCATCATCACCCCAAGAAGCACAGGGGCCATATAGGCGTTGACCATCTGACCGAAAATGCACGCCCCCAGCGTTACGCAGAGAATAATCATCAAAATCACCAGCTGCTTGGGGGAGCGCAGCGTTAACGGCGACAATAGAAACAACGAAACCAGCAATACCATCATGGACAGCAGCACCAGAAGGATACCGCCTACGTACATCATGACGTCTACTTCATCGTCGTCCAGCATGCCAAGACTGCGAAGCATCTCAAGCTGATTGGCCGTTACCCGCTCCCTAGCCAGCACGATGTTCTGTCCCTGCTTGTAAATCACAGGCTCCACCGTCTGCCGGGCTTCCTCCCGCAGCTTTTCAGTGGCTTCCTGATCAATGACCATATTAGCCTGTACAACCTTGCGCAGAATTGGCGTTACAACATTTTGCAGCATGTCCATGTCCGTTTTGTAGCCGATGATCTGCTGCAAATACTGGATGGATTCGTTTACATGCTGCTCCCGAATGGTGGTGTTCAGCGTATTTTCCATGGCTGCGGTGATGTTTTCGCTCATGTCGCGAATCTGCGCGTCACTGGCCCGCAGCACCGTCATCAGCTGATAATCCGACAGCGTAATATGGGTTAGTAGCGACTGTGCATATTGTATCTCCGCATCGGTGAACTGATAGGACTGCTGCTTATCCTCATCTCCCGGGGCATATTGCTCCAGCACCTTGCGGCCATACTCCTGTACGGCTCCAATCTGCTTGAGAACCGCATCTAGGTTCTGCATCACCTCGGCAGATACGCCTTCCTTGTACAGATAAGTGGGCTCCACCCCTGCGGCGGCAATCTCCCGCTGACGGGCGGTGCTGATTTCATCCACCACGTCCTTGGAGGCAGTAATGGTGGTATGGGCGATATCCCCTACCGCCAGATTATAACGCTGAGGTGTGATGGCTGTCAGCAGCAAGGCAGACAGCAGCACGGAGCCAAGCAGATACACATAAACGCACTGGGCGGTGCGGGAATGTAATGCTTGAGAAACTCCCTCCCACGTTAAGCCCTTGTTCTTTTTGGAGTTACGCTTATTGGACAGCATGCTGAGCACCTCTTCGATCTCTTTCGTACGCGTCGTAAGCCTTCACAACCGCCTGTACCAGATCGTGACGAACCACGTCCGAGTCGGACAGCCTAACAATCGATATCTCCGGCACGTCCTTGAGCACCTCCAGCGCCTGTAAAAGCCCGCTTTGCTTGCCATAGGGAAGGTCGGTCTGGGTAATATCTCCAGTTACCACCACACGGCTGCCCGCACCGAAACGAGTTAAAAACATTTTCATCTGCTCCGGGGTGGTGTTCTGCGCCTCGTCCAAGATAATAAAGCTGTCGGACAAAGTGCGTCCCCGCATATAGGCCAGCGGCGCAACCTCCAGCGCGCCGCGTTCCTGCAATCGCTGATAGCTTTCTGCGCCCATCATATCATAGAGCGCGTCAAAAAGAGGACGAAGATAGGGGTCTACCTTCTGGCTCAGGTCTCCGGGCAAAAAGCCCAGCTTTTCGCCTGCTTCCACAGCCGGACGGGTGAGCACAATGCGTTCTATCTCCTTATTACGCAGCGCTACCACCGCCAGTGCCATAGCTAAATAGGTTTTGCCCGTACCGGCGGGGCCGACGGCAAAGGTCAGCTCATGCTCTTTGATGGCCTTGACATATTCATACTGACCCAAGGTCTTGCAGCGCACAGGTTTCCCTCGATGGGTTACCGCCACCACCTCAAAAGCGATATCGTCCAAGGCGTCCAGCTTGTCCTGCTTTACCAGCCCGCAGGCATAGCGTAAAGTGGTGCGATCGATCAGAGCATGACGCGCGTACAGATTCATAAGCTTTTCAACCACCTGAATCGTGCGCTCCACTGCCTGAGGCTCTCCCTCCACCAGCAGCTCCGAGCCGCGTAGGCTGAGCGTAACCTCCAGCTCATTCTCCATTAGAGAAAGATTCCGTTCGTTTGCGCCAAACAAGGTCAGGGACGCGTCCATGCCATCAAGCATGATTCGTTCACGGGCTAAGGCTGTCAAAAACAAAGGCCTCCGTTCACGGCGCAGCTGCGCCGATATCCATTCGCCATTCCGCAGTTGCGGATACAGCCAATGTATCATTCTCTATCATACAATAATCTACCCATTTGTCAACAATCTCATATCCCAACAGCTCTTTTTTTACTTTTTGAAGCGCCGCTATTTTTCCCTCTGCCATCACCTCGTCCAGCGCTCTAGGCTCGTACTCCATGCTGACTTCTCGAAGCTCATAATTTTTTTGATAAACAGGAAAAAAGCAGCCTACGATCGGTTTGATTTCTACATAGGTATTCCACGCCAAATAATCGGGGGATTCTACCTGCGCAGGGTAGCAAAGCCAAGGCGAGCACAGCTGAACCATCGTTGTGGACGCACCTGTTTCCTCGCTGGAGATATCATAAATCGGCAGCTCTACCGTCGCTGTACGCCAGCACCGGGCTAGCGCCACACCTCGGGCCGCTACGTCAACCAATTGTTCATCCCGGCTGCGCTCCTGCCCGCGAATGAGCACCTGTCCCTGCCGTACGATATCGCCGGCTTTGACCATCGCTGTTCCGGCAAAAACGTGAATCGAATCAATTACGCCGTCCCGGGAGGCCACAATGTCGCCGGGCACGCCGGATGGAAGCTCCGGCGCTTCCACACCCTGCGTACAATCCACGACCACTGTAATGTTATAAACATAAACATGAAACCATGCGATGCTTGGATAGCGATAGGTCAACTTTTTTTCAAGCTCCGCCGCATTCAGGCTTGCCTTTAACACACCGGGCTTAACGCCCGCCTCCAGTAAATAAGCAGTCAGCTCCGCTTGATAGGAGCCCGCACCGTTTATTTCCACACGCCAGATAAACTGCATGGAGCCTATCGCCAGCAAAAGAGCCAGCACAGCGCCAATCAATAGACCGGGCCTTGTTCTCAGCTTGTACAGCATCCCGGAAAGCCCTAAATAGGTCACATCCTGCATGCGCCAGCCCTTTTCCTCCGTCAGGGCTTGAATGCTCCTTAAATCGGCGGTATAGCATTGGCAGATCAGCGTCCGTCGATCCGCCCGAAGCACGCTTAATAGTGGCGTTTCGTCCTTCTGAAGCGTATTGATAAACCGTTCCAGATTCAGCCCCGTCAGGGTAAAGCGGCAAGTAAAAATCGGAAGGCGAGGATGCTTCACAATCTCATCCTTTCGGGCGGTACGAAAGCTTCTCGATTTTTCCGAACACCACCAATCCATCCCGATCATACCGAGACAGAGAAAGGTTTTCGCCGGAAATCACCAGATGGCCGCACAGCGTTTTTAATACGATCTCCTGCTGAGTGCACGCATATATTCCCTGATGCTGCTCCACAATCAGCTTTTCATCCCCTAAAAGCACGGACCGCGGCCAGCCGAAAACCAGCTCCTTCGGAATGTCCGCTTGTTTCAGCCGTTCCAGCATATCAATCCCCCCTGTAGAATGGTGTAAGGAAGGATATGACGCGTCAGAGAGCAAAAATACCTCTTGCATAATCCTCTGCTTTCCTGTATGATGCAACCATAAACCGTCGGCGCGTTGCCGAACGGGCGTAGGATTGTAGGATGGAAGGATGGAGTCTCTCTATGAAGCTGTGTATTTTGGTAGCGTATGTTCTCATGATGGTAGTCGTCATCTTCGTAACAGCAAAAAAGAATCTCTCGGTCAACGACTTTCTACTGGGCGGTCGCAATGTTGGGCCTTGGTTGAGCGCTATGAGCTATGGGGCTAGTTATTTCAGCGCGGTAATCATTGTGGGCTACGCAGGCTCTACAGGCTGGTCGGTTGGCTTGTCCGCCGTGTGGTGCGGCATAGGTAACGCCATGATCGGCAGTCTTTTGGCGTGGTCGCTGCTGGCAAAGCCCACCCGCCGAATGGGCGAAAAGCTACAGGTTGCCACGATTCCGGGATTTTTTGAAAAGCGGTATCAGAGCAAAATGCTCAAAATCATCTCCAGCCTCATCATTTTCATATTTTTACTGCCCTATTCTGCCAGCGTATACAAGGGCTTGGGCAATATGTTTGAAATGGCCTTCGGCTTCGATTACACTTGGTGCGTAATCGGTATCGCTTTGTTGTCCGCCGTCTACCTGTTCGCGGGCGGCTATAAGGCAACCGCCGTTACCGACTGTGTACAGGGCTTTATCATGCTGGCGGGGATATCCGCCGTTGTTTTCTACATTATCCGTGCGGCTGGCGGCTTAACCGTGGGCTTAGAAAAGCTGAACGAAATCGGCGGAGCGGGCATGAGCACGCTGCTGCCGCCTCAGGGAAAAGGCGGCTGGCTGACCAGCAACGTGCTGTTGACCTCCTTGGGCGTACTGGGCATGCCTCAAATGATCCATAAATTTTTTGCAATCAAGGATACCGCCAGCGTGAAACGAGCCACCGTCATTTCCACCTTCTTCGCGCTGGTGGTAGCCGGCGGCGCTTATTTAGCGGGCGCTTTTGGCCCTGTTGTGCTGGAAAAAATCACCATGGTAAACGGTAGCGGTTCCATGGCGGACGCGGTGAACAGCGGGGCGCTAGCCATGGATCAAATCATGCCCACCATGCTCACCGACCGTCAGGTGGTAGGTATTCCCGACGCATTGCAAGGCCTTTTCGTCGTGCTGCTCCTATCCGCCAGCATTTCCACGTTAACCTCTTTGGTGCTATCCTCATCCTCGGTGATAACGCTGGACATGGTAGGATCGCTGGTTAAATTGAAGCAACGGACTACCACAATGCTGATGCGGGTATTATGCATCGTTTTTGTAGGCCTGTCTTTGCTGATCAACTTTACCATGCAAAATACGCCGATTATTTCGCTCATGTCCTTAAGCTGGGGGACCATTGCGGGGGCGTTTTTAGCGCCGTTCCTCTACGGGCTTCTGTGGCGCGGCGTGACCAAAGCTGGCGCGTTTACCGGTGTAATCGGCGGCGCACTTATTTCCTTGCTGCCGCCGCTGCTAACTGGCGATATGAGTTTAGCGCCCATCAGCGGCGCGGCGGCTATGCTTTGCGGGCTGATCGCCGTACCCGTCGTCAGTCTTTTGACCCAGTCTACCGCTTATCGCCGGGAGGATATGGAGGCTCTCTTTTCCACCCAGTCTGAAAAAGCTGTTGCATAAGGCTTTACAGATATAAGCAGCCAAAAAAGCTCGTCTGTTTTCACTCCCGATGTAGCGTCGCCATCAAATTTCGCAACTGGCGGCGTTCATTGGGGGACAATTGACAAATTGCTTTGAAATAGTCCTGAACGTATCGCCGATAGGCAGCGGCCGTCTGCCGCAGAATGCGCCAATACATCGGTTTTCCCGGCAGGCTTTGATACCATGTTTGCTTCAAAAGCCGGGAAGGAAACATGCTTCGAAAGAACGCGCTCGGCATGAGGTTCACAAGCAAGCGATGTCGCGCTGTATGATAGAACCGCTCGTCTACGGAAAGGCAGCACATGTTCAGCAAACCATCCAGCATATCCTCCTGTCGCGGTGTGAACGCTTCACCGCTGAGCCATGTATTGGCTAGCTTCTCCAGATTTTGGGTGCAGCCAAGCAAATGAACCTGTCTGGCTTCCAACGTAAAGCGTTGGCGGTCGAGCCTGAAGCGCGGCGTATTCAATATCCAGATATCCGCCAGCGTCCGCAGGATGAACATATGATCCGATATATGCTTCTCCGTATGATAAAAGAAATAGAGGTATTCGTCCTCAAGCGACAAACGCCACTCGTAGGGCCGATCTGTTTTGATCAAGAATGGCCATATATCCAGAAAGCGTTTTACAAAAAGAACGTTTTGAGATGCTAACGTACGGTGTAATTCCAGCTTTACATCGCTTTTATAGAAAACGGAGTGGGCATAAATCTCGTCGCTTTCTGATTTTGTAAATCCCATCGCCAGTAAGGTCTGCACAGCTTTCTCCCACTGCTGCGAACGAACGAGAAGATCCACATCTCCCATTTCCCGCAGATACGGGGCAGGGTACTGTCCGCGCCAGCGCCAGCCCTTGAGCGGGCAATAATCGACGCCGTTTGCGGCAAGGGCTTCCATCGCATCCTTTACCAGAAGGTATTGAACCGCCTCAAAATACTTTGCGGTATTGATGGAGCGTTTGGCTTGAGAAAGGATCTCGGGCGCAACCCCTTCAGCGCGCAAAACCGCCTCTGCTACCATAGCCGACACCTTATGCTCATCAGCTAAATGCAGCACCTTGGACCAGTCCGTATCCGGCGCAGGGCATTGCGGCTTTTCACCTAGCAAGCCCGCTCGACAAAGCGCCAGTAAGCAGCGATTTTCAGCGGTCATGTGGAAGGATTCTCCTTTCAATTTGTCCGCGCTGGATATGCCACTCCTGATCGCAAAGCGCAAAAGAGGTGGTTCTGTGGGAAATAAGCAGCAGCGTTTTCTCATCCAATCGACGGATATTTTGCAGCACCGCACGCTCGGTTTCCTGGTCTAGCGCAGAGGTAGCCTCATCCAAAATCAAAATCGGCGCATGCTTTAACAGTGCGCGGGCAATGGCTAAACGTTGAATCTGCCCCTCGGACAGCCCCAAACCCTGCTCCCCCAAGACCGTATCCAAGCCAAGGGGCAAGCAGCGAATAAAATCCTCCGTGCAGGCAAGCCTCACCGCCTCCCACAGCGCATCATCGTCAACTTCGCCGCATAAAAAGCAGAGATTATCGCGTAACGTACCGCTAAAAATCATATTCTTCTGTGGTACATAAGCAAACAACCCACGGGTACTGGCGTTCAAGGGAACGCGGCTCCCATCCTTTTTTTGCAAAGTAATGGAGCCTGTATAGTCATCATAGATGCCAAGCAAAAGCTTAAACAGCGTGCTTTTACCGATTCCCGACGCGCCTGTTACAAGAACGAAATCGCCTTTTTTAAGCATCGCGGAGGCCTGATCCAGCACTAACGAATCTGCATGATAGGAAAAGCAAACATTATCAATGAAAAGGGCATCCATGTCTCGGTACAGAGCTTGCGAATCCGTTGCTTTCTGCTGAGCTTCACAGGGCAGCTCGGCGATTTCCAGAATCCTCGCAGCAGAAACCTGCGCGTTATACCTTGCGGACATCAAATCTCCAAAGGCGGAAAAGGGCGATTGAATCTGGCCGACAAGCTGCAAAATAGCCGTCATGTTCCCGTAAAACATAGGGTCGCCCGATAAAAGAAACGCACAAAAAACCATCGCGCCCACATAGCCAATTTGAAAAAAGGAGCTTGCGCCTGTCTTGAGCAATTGATTGTACAAATACCAGCGCTTCCACTTACCATACCATTTGCCTTCAAAGGCATCCGCACGGGCTGCAGCCTGCTCCTGCGCCTGAAAGACCTCCACAATGAGACTGTTTGCCATCGATTCTTGATAGTACGCCTGCGTCTGTTCGGCGGCTTCCGCATACTCCCGATAGTTCTGCTTGACTTTTTTTTGAAAGAAACGTCCCAGCGCACTGACCACCAAACCCGCGCTTAAAAGAATCGCCGGCAGAAGCCCATTCATCCAAAACAGCGTCCCAACAGAAAAAAGCAAGCCGGTGACCGTGCTGATATAGCCGGGGATCATCGTTACGGGGTAAGCGATCACATTTTCAAGATCCGCTGTCATCCGTCGCAGTAGCACGGTAGAATGATAGTCGCCAAGGGAGCGCTGGGTCTTATGCATAATATCCAAATAAAGCCGCCCTCGAATGCGGCGCAGGGCTAAATTCTGCGTGCTGGCGTCCATCCAGCGAATTCCGTAATTCAGCGCAATTTGAAAAACAGCAACGGCGCACAGCAGCATCGCATTTTCCAATATCGCCTGCCGGTTACCAGCTACCGCCTCATTGACCAGCGCGCGCGTGATAAGGACAAAAAATAAATAGCTGGCGCTTTGCACGATTCTTCCCGTAACAATCAGTGCGATGCGCTGCCATTCGGCGCGAGCAATGCCGCGAATGAATTGCCGTATTTCCGGTTTTTCTTTATCACGGCTCACTTTCCGTTCTCCCTTATACAATACTCTTATCCACGGATTTCCTATACGGAAGCTGGCGGGCTGTGACGATGATGCTTAGCCAGCCAATAGCACACACGAAGCAATAATCTACGCAGCCTTATATTCCAGCACCAGACATGGGCATAAACCCGATAAGGCCAGCGTTTGACTGAAATATGCCGATTTTTGTGATAAATATCCGTCATGACAGCCACAACCCGTTTCTCCTCAACGGGAGGATCGGAAGTCAGGCGGCTGTCGCCGCAGAAAACCAGCTGGTCTCCACGTCGGTAAAGCAAGCGATGTAACACGTATTCGTCCCGCTCACTGCGATAAAGCGCAACGTCTAAGCGTCGAAGCTTCCCTTTAGGGCGTACAAGCACCACAACGTCCCGAGCATCTCTAAGAAGGGGAAACATGCTGTTGCCTTCTGGTGAAAGTACAAGGCGTCCATATTTTTCCAATTGCTGTTGAAATGCGAAGTCCGCTTCTGCCACCGATGGTTCTATCTGACTCGCTCCGTCGTTTTGATTCATCCGTTCTCTTCCAGCAAGCCCGCGTTCGCTAGGGAAGCGATAAAGGCGTCTACAGAGCGCAATGCGATTTCCTCAGTAGCGTCATAATGCTCGACCAGCGCCAGTGCCATTTCCTCTCGGGTCGCACCTTTTTGTAAGCACTGAAACAAGATTGCTCCCGACTGATTAAGATTGACCATACAAGCCAGCGCTCGCGCTTCTCCCTCCAACGGGACGGCAACGCACGAGCCTCCAACCTCCCTCACCCAGAACCCATTCTTTACTTTCATATGTTCTTTTCCCCTTGGCCGCCATCGCGTCACGGGCTAGCATTGCAGCCGCTTCCGAAATCGTGCATGTTAGGTGGAACATGGGCACTGATTGAACCAGCCGATCAACGAAATCCAGCAGCTTATCCATACTCTCCCGCGTTTCCGGAAGCAGCGTTTGGCGAAGCAAAGGCGTAACGCCCTCACCGGGCGTAACCGAAAGGATCTGATTCGCCTTTCCTTGGGACAAGAAGCAAATTCCATCCAACGGAACCATTCGGTTAGCGCTGATTCCTTCTTTTCCGCACCAAGGCGAGCCGCAGAGATAAAACCGATCGTCCCGTAGACACACAAAGGGTTTATCGTCGTTTAGAATCTCAACATCGTCTCCAAAGGCTTGCTTCCACAGACGGGCATGGGTAGATTTTCCCGTGCCCGGATCGGCGGTAAATACATAACCATGCTGTCGATAGACCACGGCTGCGCCATGTAAATATAGCCCGTCGTGAGCGCATAGCCACATGCAGAATTGCTGGGAGAGCATAAAGCTTTCAATTTCGGGGCGATAAAGCTCAAGCCATTTTTCACTTGCCGTGCGGAATGCCTCTGGCGTAATCGAAAACACTTGCTCGGCTTGTTCCGCACCTGTATACAGATACCGGCTTAGCTCCTTTTCCACCTCTGTGGAAAGATGATCCATCGCAATAACATGGCCGGCAATCAAGTACTTGGTCATGATCGGTTTCTCCTGCCGCCGAGGGAGATGCGCTATCGGCGGCTCGTTTCATCAATAAATATGGAAAAAGCCGCTTCCTGACCAAATAAAGGCTACCCTCGTTTTGGGTTGGAAACGGCATTCGCCTCATCTGCGTTTGTTAGTTCTTTTTCCCGTTGTTCTTGTCATTGCCGCTATTAGGATTGTTTCCGCTATTGCCTGTACCCGTGGTATCTTTGCCGCCACCGGGATTCCAGCTCTTTGCGTTATGTACGGCTGCAAGCTTAACAACCTCTGCCTGAGGTGCGACAAACGGTTCCCTGCTTTGCTTATTTTCCATCGTGAAATCCTCCTTGTAGCGTAATAAGACTCATTCATCCCATCAAAAATGGTCAACTATTACAAGAAAAATTACATCACCGTAACCAATCATTATCAAATATAACAAGTCTTACTTTTCCATATCAGTTGGAAGAAAAGCGACGAATACAGCTTTCATTTTTCTAATGGACTATCATTCGGTGACAGGCGCTGCCATAGCGTTGGCAGCACCCGTTCAAACTGCACTCCATAACGAAGAGGTTCCCCATCCTCAAGGGTATATTCGATGGCCTCATGGGTCAAATCCAGCGCAAGCTCCACTGCGTCCGCAAGCTGCTTTCCATTAAGCAGCGCCGCCAAGGTGAAGGAAGCCATCGCGTCGCCCGTGCCGTAGAACACTTGATGAAACCGTTGACGAAACAAAAAGATAGGCGCTTCCATCCCGCGGCTCATCAGCGCTACCCCCGTCTGCTCGGGGTCAAAGGTCACATCGGTGATCACAACGTTTTCCGTTCCCAGCGCAATCAGCGCACGACAATAATCAGCAATCAACGCTTGCGTATAACACTGCCCTGGGTAGGGCTGATTCAGCAAAAAGGCAGCCTCGGTTAGGTTGGGTATAATCGTGTTAGCCCTGCTGCACAGCCCGCGCATTTGCTTGGGCATATCCTGATTCATCAGCGAATACATGCGTCCCTGATCCGCAAAAGCAGGGTCCACAAAGAGGTGGGTGGCGGGGTCGCAAAGGCGATCCATCATGCGCAGCACCTCTTCCACCTGCGCCCCGGAGGCTAAATATCCGGTATAAAAAGCGTCGTAATGCAGCGAAAGGGTTTCCAGATGACGAGAAATCGGTTCCAGCTGATCGCTTAGATCCAGATGGGTGTACCCCGTAAACTCCCCCGTATGCGTGCTTAAAAGAGCCGTGGGAATGACGGCGGTATTGATTCCGGCAGCCGACAAAATCGGCAGCGCCACCGTTAGGGAGCAACGCCCCACGCAGGAAATATCATGCACGGCGATCGCGCGTTTCTGCAAAAGCCCACCCCCTTTCAAAGCTTCCTTTTATCATACACAAAATCTCCAAAAAAGCAAGGCATCCGTTGACATTGTCTGTCACCTGCGGTATTGTAGAGCTTGAAAAACACAGGAGGGAAACGTCATGAAAAAAGCTCTGGTATCTGTAATGGGCGTGGACAAGCCCGGCATTATCGCTAAAGTCAGCACGGCGCTGTTTGAGCTGAACATCAATGTTTTAGAGATTTCCCAGACCATTCTGGACGGTTATTTTACCATGCTGATGATTGTGGACATGACCGCAGCCACCGTCCCCTTTGCCGACGTAGCCGCGCGGATGGACGTAGTCGGCAACGATATCGGTGAAAGCGTTAATATTCAGCGGGCGGATCTCTTCGACGCCATGCACCGTATATGAGGTGAGCGTGATGATCGAAATCAACGAAATCATGCAGACCATGCAAATGATCCACGAGCAGCATTTTGACATCCGTACCATCACCATGGGTATTAGCCTGTTAAGCTGCAAAAAGAATACCGATCGGGAAACGGCGGAGGCGGTTTACGAAAAGGTGACCCGCAGCGCCGGTAAGCTAGTAGCCGTAGGCGAGACGTTGGAGGCCGAGTTGGGCGTACCCATCGTGAATAAGCGCATCAGCGTAACGCCGGTGAGCATGATCTCCGGCAGCGACCCCATGGCCATCGCCTTAGCGCTGGACGAAGCCGCCAAGCAGGTAGGCGTTAATTTTATCGGCGGCTTTGGCGCATTGATGCATAAAGGCTCCACCATTGCCGAGGAATGCCTGCTGGAAAGCATGCCCGAGGTGTTCCAAAAAACGGAACGGCTCTGCGGCAGCGTCAACGTGGGCAGCACCCGCAGCGGCATCAATATGGACGCAGTGCGTAAAATGGGACATATCATCAAAAAAACTGCCGAGCTAACGGCGGATACCGACGGCTTCGGCTGTGCCAAAATCGTCGTTTTTGCCAACGCAGTAGAAGATAATCCCTTTATGGCCGGGGCGTTCCACGGCGTAGGCGAGCCTGAATGCGTGGTAAACGTAGGGGTCAGCGGCCCCGGCGTGGTACAGCGTGCGCTATCCGAAATTCACGGTCAACCCTTCGACGTATTAGCCGAAACCATCAAGCGCACTGCGTTTAAAATCACCCGAGTAGGCGAGCTGGTGGCGCAGGAGGCAGCCAAACGGCTGGGCGTTCCCTTTGGCATTGTAGACCTATCGCTGGCTCCCACCCCCGCCCGGGGCGACAGCGTAGCCTACATCCTGAAAGAAATGGGACTGGAAATGGCAGGCGCACCCGGCACCACCGCCGCGCTGGCAATGCTGAATGATATGGTCAAAAAAGGCGGCGTAATGGCTTCCAGCCATGTGGGAGGTCTCAGCGGCGCGTTTATTCCCGTCAGCGAGGATATCGGTATGATTGAAGCGGCGCAAGCCGGATGCCTAACCATCGAAAAAATGGAAGCCATGACCTGCGTATGCTCCGTGGGCTTGGACATGATCGCCATTCCCGGCGACACCAGCGCCAACACCATCGCGGGCATTATTGCCGACGAAGCAGCCATTGGCATGGTCAACAACAAGACCACGGCGGTTCGCCTGATCCCCGCCCCCGGCAAGGTGGCGGGAGACACAGTCAATTTTGGCGGCTTGTTTGGGTTCGCGCCTATCATGAAGGTGAACAGCGCCAACAATGACGAGTTCGTGGAGCGGGGCGGTCGCATTCCCCCACCGCTGCACAGCCTGAGAAACTAACCGGAATATCCCTCCCTTTCCAGTGCATACTACTTGCATTACGAAACGGGAGGGATTTTTTTAATGAACCCATTTGACCATCGCTGTAACCGACTAGACGAGAATTTGATGAATTGGAGTCAATTAGCGGTTAAGCCTTATGACAAACGCACGGTTGATCCATATACCCGCACCCGCGTCATCTTGATGAACGGCGCCGAATTTGAAAATGTTTGGTTTTCCCATCAGTTTTCTCGTCACTGTGATAACGGAGATACGCGTCGAGCCCTTGCCTTGATCCGTCGGGAGGAGCAGCAGCAGCAAAAGCTGATCAGCGCCTTGAAACCTGCTAACGAAAACATGCTGGAGCACACCATCGGCTACGAGCAGCTAGCCGTCGACCTAACGGCCTGCCTAGCCAAGCGAGAGCCAGACCCCTATGTCAAGGCAGCGCTGGACTTTGCGTTATTAGAAGACTTCGATCATCTCTACCGCTACGCCAACTTGCTGGATATGGAAAACGGTATACACGCCGAGCGGCTGGTAGGCGGCTACACCGAGGTCATGCCCGGTCGACCCACCATATCAGAGCACCGCTATCCCTTCGATTCGATCAAAAAGCCCATCGACAGCAAAACCGCCAAGCTGGAAACCGCCCTATGTGTAGGCGTCATCACCGCCGCCGAGCAGCAAACCATGAATTTTTATATGAACCTCAGCGGAAGCTATCCCAACGACCATGGCCGTGCGCTATATAGAGAAATCGGTATGATTGAGGAGCAGCATGTCTCCCATTACGGCAGCCTAATGGACGTGAACTGTACATGGCTGGAGGTCTTGCTTATGCACCAGTATACCGAATGCTATCTGTACTACAGCTGCATGGAAACTGAAACCGACCCTGCTATCAAGCAGGTTTGGGAAATGCTTTTCCGTCAGGAGCTTTGCCATCTGGCTGAGGCTGCGAAGCTATTATTTAAAGAAGAGAAAAAAGAATACCAGCAGGTTGTCGGCGAAGGCGAATTTCCCCCGCCGCTCCGGCTGGAAAGCAATATTGATTATGTCCGTTCTGTTCTCAGCGGTACCGTGCAAACCACCGCCAGCAGAGAAAGCTATGCACAGGTATCCGCTTTGGAGCCTGACGCGGATTTTTTCCGTTACCAAGGGATTGTCAACAAGGAAACTGCCTCTGTGCCCAGTCATCACGTGATCGATGAGCACATCCATCGTTTGGGCGAGGATTATCGTTTCGAAACCGCACCCAACCCCATCGAGGAGCTGCGCAGTCGAGTTACCGACAACGTGGATGTGGGCCGAAAGGCAAATGCAGCCCAAACGGCTGCTATTCCCTCCTTCTAAAACGCCCAATGCCCCTTCATTAGCCGCCAATCGGCGGTCAATAAAGGGGCATTAGTTTTAGCCTGTGTCGAGATCGCAGAAGTGCATCTTCTGTCCTCTATTGGTTTCTTTATCCGTTTAATCGCCCATGGCGATGCCCATGTTACGCGCCGTGATCACCATTGCATCGTCCTTGGGCACCGGCTTGGGTACGCCGGCAATATCCTTTAGGTTGTTATGAATGATTTTGTTGCCTTTAAGCGCAACCGTTACACCGTAGGTTTCATCCCGAATCAGCTCCGCTGCGTGCACGCCGAATTGAGTGGATAGCACGCGATCATAAGCGCTAGGGCTGCCGCCGCGTTGAATATGCCCCGGCACCACGCTGCGCGCTTCCACGCCCACCATGTTTTCCAGCTCGGCGGCAATACGCTTGCTAATGCAATCGTAAGGCAAAGATGCGCGATACGCTTCCCGCTCCTTCTTCTTCATCTTGGCCTCTTCTACGCTGAGCGCCCCTTCTGCCACCGCTAAAATAGAAAACGCCTTTTTGCTGTTGGCACGGGCTTCGACGATTTGAGCCACCTTTTTCATGTCATAAGGAATCTCCGGCAGCAATATCACATCTGCGCCGCCAGCCAAGCCGGAGTACAGCGTCAGCCAGCCCGCCTTGTTGCCCATGATCTCAATCACCATGCAGCGGCCATGGCTGGTGGCGGTGGTGTGAATACGATCAATGACCTCCGTGGCGATATCCACCGCCGTATGAAAGCCAAAGGTAAAGTCCGTTCCAAAGATATCATTATCGATGGTTTTGGGCAAACCGATGACATTCAGGCCTTCCTCGCTTAACAGATTGGCGGTTTTGTGAGTGCCATTACCGCCCAAAGTAACAAGGCAGTCCAGCTTTAAATCCTTATAGGTTTTTTTCATCGCCGCTACCTTGTCCACTCCGGTTTCGTCGATGACCCGCATGTTGCGGAAGGGCTGGCGGCTGGTGCCCAAAATGGTGCCACCCAAGGTGAGAATGCCGGAGAATTGTTTCTTGTTCATCTCCTGATACTCACCCTCGATGAGTCCGCCGTACCCATTGCGGATACCGATGATTTCCGCGTCAAAAAGCTCGTAAGCAGCCCGCGCCACGCCACGAATAGCCGCGTTTAAGCCGGGGCAATCCCCGCCGCTGGTGAGGATACCAATTCTACGCTTCATTCCTATTCCTCCTTTTTTCTATTTCAACGGTACCCATTATAGCATTTTCTCATTCAAAATGCTATGCGTCGATATGATAGCGGTATCGTCCCTTCGATGCGTTTTTATATTCAATTGCTTCGGTTGGGCAGTCTGCAATGCAAGCCATACAATGGGTACAGCTTCCCATCCATTGCGGCCTTCCCCCAACCAGCTTGATATTGTTTAGCGGGCATTGATTCACGCATTTTCCGCAGGAAACGCATGCGTCGGAGACGGTAAATCCTCTATCGTGCACACAGAACGGGTAAAAGAACCAATGAACAGGGCCGCTTTTGAGACGATCCATAACCGTGGGGCAAGCGTTGGGAAACCTTTCTCCTTTGCCGATGATACCGCTCAACGCTTCCACCGGAGCCTTGGCTTTCTCCAATATTGTCTCCGCCTCTAACGGAGAAGGCGTAGGAAACATAGCCAAATAGTTTTCCGGCATCACCACTGAAGACAGACCATAAAACTCGAAATTCTTTTTCTGACATAGCCTCGCCGCATAAGCGGCGGCATTGCCACAGTCCGAGCCGCAAGTAAGTACAAAATAGGCGATGCGGTTGCCGCTCCACTCCACCTGACGAATCCAGCGCTCTACTATTTTGGGCATGCGCCATGCATAAGTCGGAGTAACAAATACAAGCGGCTGCTTCGAAAAAAAGCTGCGCGGTCCGCTTTTCTTAAGGAACTCATTGATTGAAAGCGTTTCGTCCCCAATAGCCTCCGCAATCTGCGTAGCGACCCGTCGGCTGTTTCCTGTACCGCTGAAATAGAAAATCAAATTGTTTTCCTCCCTTCGCTCCCTTATCTCTAATGATATATAGACGGAAGAGAGTCCGCAAGGTTATTTCAATAGACTTACTAGAGTTTAATGCGTGCCGTTGGGCAGCACCATAACCTTGATGGAGTCGTTCTGGGTTTGCTTTTCGATAGCTTGACGAACCTCGTCAAGCCCAAAGCGATGGGTAATCAGCGGGCGTAGGTTCAAGCGTCCTTCGTTCAGCAGGCGCACCGCTTCCAGATGGGTGTCCGGGTTAATAAAGGAGCCGCTGATATGCAATTCTTTCTTAAATACATCAAACAGATCCAGCGAAAACTTCGCGCCCACACCCGGCACGCTGAACAGGAGAATGCGTCCGCCTCGGTCTACTGCGTCAAAGGCGGATTGAGTAGCCGCCCCATTGCCCGCGCATTCGATGGCCACATCCACGCCATCCCGGTTAAGCATCTTCTTTAGCTGTTCTCCCACAGGAGCGGCGAGGGGATCGATTACCGCGTCTGCGCCGATGGTCAAGCCGATTTCCCGTCTAAGCGCGGAGGGCTCGCTTAAAATCACCTGAGAAGCGCCCCGCAGCTTTGCCAGCTGAACCATGATCATGCCAATAGCGCCGCCGCCCACAACCAGTACAGCATCCCCGTTACGAA
This sequence comes from Eubacteriales bacterium, assembly GCA_028693055.1. Classification (GTDB taxonomy): domain Bacteria; phylum Bacillota; class Clostridia; order Christensenellales; family Aristaeellaceae; genus Limiplasma. The sequence goes on from JAQUWD010000031.1 coordinate 26,838, forward strand.
TGCCCGCCTGTTCGATACCATGCAGGCAACAGGCTGTAGGCTCAGCCATAGCCGCCTGCTCGAAGTCCAGCTCAGGCGATAAAGGAAATACCTGCGCCTCCGGCACCATGCTGTATTCGGCAAAGCCGCCGTTGAAGTTGACCCCTACCGCCACTAAGTGTTCACAAAATTGCTTTTGACCGTTGCGGCAGAAGCGGCACTTCCCACAGTACATATTCGGGTCTACGGTAACGTGATCACCGGACCGGCAGGTGATCACGCCCTCCCCTATTGCTTCCACTATCCCGCTATATTCATGACCCAGCACCACCGGCGGCGTGACGTCCGCGGAGCCTTTTTCACCCCGCATGATGTGCACGTCCGTACCGCAAATGCCAGCCGCCATATTTCGAATCAAAACTTGACCGGGACCGGGCGCACCCAACTCCATTTCACGTAATTCGAATTGGCCGTTTCCCAGAAAAAAGCTGCCTTTCATGATGATTTCTCCCTTCGTACTGCTGACAATCCTTGATATGCCGCCTATTATCTCATCTACACAGACAAAATGCAAGGGCGTTATCCATCATTTCTTACCTTGCTCCAGTCAATGGTCGCATAGTCGCAATATTCATCGTCCTCATGGTTAATCTGCGCCGCAGAATCAAAGCGCCGATTCATGCTATGCCGCGCCTTGCGATTCCCTACTGTGTCAAACAGAATGGAAAAATCATAATCCGGCGGATACAGCTGATCAGCCGCTACCAGCAGAAGAAGGCGGCTATGCTTCACCTTGCACTTAACGCCCTTTACCTGCACGATCACATTGCCCAGCTCGTCCTCCGGCAGATAAACGATACCTTTCTGTTTATCCGGCAACACTGCCACACTATCGCCGGTATGGAACTGTGAAACCGGGCCTTTCCGCTTTTCAGGTGCTGTGCGAATTAGCCTGCTGGGCGGTGGAATCAGTGATTGTTTGTTCTTTTCTATCGGCGTACCATAGACCACGTTGGAGGCTCTCTCCAGCAAATAATCCGGCATTCCCAGCCTTCCTGCAATATACAGAGCGCAGCTTTCTCCTGATTTGCCCATTTCCATTTGATATAAGGGACGCAAGTTTTCTCGATCGAAGGCCATCCTCGCGCTGAGAATTCCTTGGGTTTTTTCCGCGTACTCCTTCACCTGTGAATAATGGGTCGTGGTAATGAACATACAGCCTCTTGCGCGTAGCTCTTCAAGCACTGCTACCGCGATGCCCACTCCCTCTGCCGGGTCGGTTCCGCTGCCAAGCTCATCCAACAGCACCAAGCTATCCTTGCTAGCTTGTTTGAGGATTTGGATCACATTGGTCATATGCCCCGAAAAGGTTGAGAGGTTCTGAGAGATATTCTGACTATCGCCGATATCGCACCAGAACCCGTCCTGCATGGGAAGATAGCTGCCTTCGCCGCAGGGAATCAGCAGACCGCATTGAGCCATCATGGATAAAAGCCCGATGGTTTTCATGGTAACGGTTTTTCCGCCAGTATTGGGGCCGGTGATGATTACGCCAGATATCGTTTCATCCATAGAAAAGCACAGTGGTACGCAGGCTTCCGGGTCTAGTAGCGGATGGCGACCGTCCCGAATATCGATTCTTCGTTCGCCGCCGATTTCAACCGCTCTTGCTTTAAGCGATGCGCCATATTTTGCCTTTGCAAACAGCACATCCAGCATCTCCATAACGTCTATATTTCGCCTGATCGCAGCCCCGTGCTCGGCAATTAAGGCGCTTAGCGTATAGAGAATACGCCGCACCTCTCCGTCCTCTTCCACGGCTAACGCCCCGCGCTCGCTCTGCAATGCTTCCACCGCCGCCGGTTCCATAAACACCGTGGTTCCTTTGCCAGAGGTGTCGATAACAGAGCCGCCAAATTGGCTTTGATAACGCCGCTGCACGGGCAGTACATAATGACCGCCACGAACCGAGATAAAGCTTTCCGCTAAGAATTGTTTCTTGCTTTGAAGAATATGCGCCAGCTTTTCCTTTATCTGGCTTTCCACCCGCTCCATTTTTCGACGCACCGTCTTCAAGGCTGGGCTAGCCTCATCCAGCACTCTTTCACCGCTGATGCATGTCTCTATTTCCTCTCGTAATCCCGGCAGACTCTCCATATTACGGCCGTAAACGGCAATTTGCGCGCCGCAGCTTTCACCGCGTTTTAAGTACGCAATCAGACGCTTGCTATTTTCGGCGAAGGATGCAACTACGGACAGCTGCTCCGGCAAGAGCATTCCGCCCTTCTCCGCCAAATCGATAAGCGGCTCTAAACCAGTCATGGCGGACAAAGGCGGCGATCCGCAGCCCTCCAGCACCCTTTTGGCGGCCATGGTTTCTGCCATCAGTCGTCGACAAACGTCCTCATTTTTTTCAGGAATCAAACGGCTAAGAGAAGCTTTTGCTGCCTCGCTTAATGCAAAATCTTGTACTTTTTTAATGATGATAGGAAATTCCAGCGCTTCAAAATGGGAATTCACGATTGACCTACTCCTTTGATCCAAACAGCGCATTTGTCTTGTATGCATTGATGAAACGCCGCTTTCCGCCAAAAGAAAAAAGCTCGGCTCCATGAACCGCGCCTATCTGTCTTGAAGACTTTCTGGCACTGTTCAGCGGAAAGCGTTGATGCGTAAGCAAACAAAGCGGTTATGCTACCGCCTTTTGTTACGCAACCAAACGTTTCTTACTGAACAGAATCCAAAAACATGCCTCCAATATAATTCAAAAAAATGCTATCGGTGCGGTCGTAAGCCGAGTTCTGTCGTAGGACGATCATCTATCTAGGCCGTGCGTTACCGCGCAGTCATAGCGATCTCTTTAAGAGCACGACGGGCCGTCGTATTGCCCTTGATCGGATCTTGCATCGAGTGGGGTTTACAGCACGCTATTGTTACCAACAGCGCGGGTGAGCTCTTACCTCGCCTTTCCAGCCTTACTCCTACGGGAAACCGTAAGGGCGGTATATCTCTGTTGCACTCTCCTTGGAGTTACCTCCACCGGCCGTTAGCCGGCACCCTGCCCTGTGATGCTCGGACTTTCCTCATGGCATTGCCACGCGATCGTCTAGCCGCCCAATAGCATATGAAGGATATCACGCCAAGCCAATGGTGTCAAGGCAAAAAAGCAAATTCTCAAAGTAAGCTCCAAAGGGTTCACACAGGCCATCAAATCTTCTTGTTTCTTCAAGTGTCTACGCTATAGGTACTTTTACAATAGATTACGGATCCTTTTCCTTGCATCCAAACATTCAACATGAATCTGTACGGATTTCCAGTGCCGTATCGAGCGTCCGATAATGACAAGTCATGCCTTTTCTTTTGCCGCAATCATCGTAGCAAGCGTGCGATAGAGGACCGAAGATTCGATAGGCTTTGCCAGATGCGCGTTCATACCGGCATCTAGACACGCCTGTATATCGGAATCATAGGCGTTTGCCGTCAGCGCAATAATTGGAATACGCGCCGCATCCGACCGTCCTGGCAAAGCGCGGATTTCCCGTGCTGCTTCTATCCCATTTTTGATGGGCATTCGTACATCCATTAAAATTGCCTGATAGGTATCAGGGGCCGACGCGGTGAATTGATCCACTCCAAGCTGTCCGTTTTCTGCAACGGTTACTTTTGCCTGCTTCTGTTCGAGCAGACGTACCACGATCTTTGCGTTGAGCGGGTGGTCCTCGCAGAGTAAAATCCGCTTACCGGCGAGGTCTGACTCAACCGAGGCATTTGAAATTGTCGCATCTGTTTCTTTTACTATGTCCAGTTCCATATGGATAAAGAAAGTGGTGCCTTTTCCTACGGCACTCTCAACGCGGATACTACCACCCATCAGTTCCACCAGACGGTGGACGATAGCAAGGCCCAAGCCTGTTCCTGTCGCATTAAGCTGTGCGGTTCTCGTTTCTTGGGTAAAAGGTGTGAACATGGTCTTTTGAAATGCTTCACTCATTCCGGCGCCGTCGTCCTGAACGGAGAAATCCAGTACCCAGCGATGATCGCTGAACGGTGTGGCATTGCATACAAGCGAGATATGCCCGCCCTCAGGGGTAAATTTTACGGCGTTGGAAAGCAAATTAAAAAAAATTTGGTTTAATCTTAGAGAGTCTACCATAAAAGCTTGGTTTCTGATGTTGCTACGAAGCTGAAAATCAATATTCTTTTCCTCGCACAACGGACGGATGACGGCGTCGAGATAGATTGCGAATTCTTTCTGAGTGTAAGGGCGGGGATGCAACTCCATTTTTCCGCTCTCTACCTTGTTCATATCTAAGATGTCATTGACAAGTCCCAGCAAAAATTTGCCTGAGGAATGAATGTTTTTGAGATAATCCACTGTTCTTTTCGGATTGTTTTCGAGTAGAGCCAGCTCAGTCATACCGCTGATGACATTGATCGGCGTACGAATGTCGTGGCTCATGCGGGCGAGAAAGTCCGTCTTGGCTTCGTTTGCCGCCAGTGCGTCATGGGTGCTTACCTTTAGGCGACGATTGAGATGAACAAGGTATCCAATGTCCGTTGCTGTCAGACAAATTAGCAAAAGAATCAACAGTCCTGTGAAGCGGAAATCTGTGTCGATATTATGAAAGCTCGCAATCGGTACGCTACTCACGCAAATCCAGTCTGTATTAGGCACGGGAGAATAGACAAAAACGCACTCTTTGCCAATACTGTTTCGGTGATGTAGCGAATTGCCATCATCGGAATGAATCTGCGCCTTCATATCTTCAAGTTGATCCAATGTAAAGCCGTTATATACATACAGGTATCGGAAAAAGGTTTCCGACTTGAAATCGGTATTGCGAAGCACATAGCTACCGTCCTGATTGATCAACACCGACGACATTCCCTCAAACCCGCCGTCGAGGCTTATATGTTGTGTAAACGATGACGAGCGATAAAGAAGAAGAAGTACATATTTTTTGGCAACGCCTTCATCCCATAATGTAACAGTCGCGCAACGTCCGAAGCAACGGGAACCGCTTAATTGATCGGTAATTTCCATGGTAAGCGTGGTATCTTCGCGTGTGTTATCCTCCGTGAACAACTGTTGAATCACTTGATAATCAGAGCTTGTATAATTAACTGCTGGATAAGTGCCAGCTTCATCCCGCTTCAGTGCAAATCCAACGTAGTTAGAATCAATCAGCTCAAAGTACGCATTGACGTCTGCATTGCTATCATCCGTATAACGCATAAACTCCTGCGTGGTGAGCCGATTGACGGATGAATAGTGCAATATATTACTCATTTTTCGTAACAGACTTGAGGATAGTTCGGAGGCGATCTGGGCGGTTGAACGATTCAGATTCCCGATGTCCCGTAAATTCTGATTATACATGTTTTGCTGATTATCTTTAAGATAGGAGAAAAAAAGCAGAACAATTGCCGCAATCATGACAGAATTCAAGAGCAGCATCAAGAACGATAACGGCTTTTTTACTTTAAGCGACCGGCTTTTCATTTTGCAGTGCCTTCTATGGTGGCGCGTTGCTCGGCAAAAGCTGCTTTCAGCTCATCCATATAGGTTTCAAACGGATACATGGATCCATCCGCTTGACAGTATTTAGGATTGTTTCCCTTACAGGTGGTGACCAGTGAAGGGACAATGAGACCGTAGAGATTATAGCTACCGATGTTTACATTGTCTGGGTTCCCGATGTTTTCCGTTGGAATGCTGTATTTTTGGTTGATAATTTCCGATGCATCGGTTGTATTCGGGGTAATGTGTGCTGCATTAGCATAAATTTTGTTGTTTTCCGCCGTAAAGAAGAAACGCATGAATTCAAAAGCCCAGTCCGTGTGGAGCGAATGCTGGCTAACCGCCAGCCCACTGTTCGGGCTAATATAGGCGTATCCGCCGTCTTCCGTCACCGGGGCAATAATAAATTCATATTCAATCGTACTATGATAATCTTCTTTCACCTTTTCAATCACATTCATGATGGAATCGGACGCCGGCATAAAGGCAACCTCGCCAATATCATCTTTCTTGGTATAGTTTCCGTCCGAACCTGTGATATTCAAAAAGCTGCGCGCCATGCCTTCGTTGCTTATATCAATAAAACGTCCGGTTTCTGTTTCTACAACCTTATAGTTGTAATAACCAGCAGAGGTTAAATCATAAAGGAACTGCAAGGGTTCCCGAAATACCTCAGCAGCATTTTCATCGCATGCTGCAACAACGTCAAGTGATCGCCCCGCAAGGTTGGCAATGTAGGGGAATAGTAAGCGATGACCGAAGGTACTGGGGTTATCCTCAAGCGGAATGTATCCAGCGGAAAGTAAAGCTTGGCACGCCGCGAGCAGCTCCGAACGAGTTTGCGGTACTTTGAGGCCAAGTGTGGAAAGCAAGGTTTTGTTGACATACAAACCACGCATTTCTCCGCCGAGTGGAACAGCATACAGATGAGTGGTTCCGTTATCATCTACAAAGCTGTAATTGTTGACAAGACCCGGCAGTGTGTCTGTTAGCGGAACTTCACTCGCATGCTCCAGCAAATCCACTGCATATTCGCGGTTTGGTGAATCCTTCAGGATGTTCCCTGTCACGAACAGATCAATTCGGTCTTCTTCGGAAGCAATGCGCTTTGGCAACGTATTGGAATAATCCTGTAAATATTCATATTCAACCGCGCAGTTTGGGTAAACTTCGTGAAAACCTTGCGCAATCAGATCGATTCCGGGCATACTCGCACTGCTACCAGCAACTACAAGAACAATATTCTCCTTTGTATCAAGGGCCTTGTTCTTGATAAATCCAGTCTGCTTTTGTGAGCAACCGATCATCAGAAAGGGAATCGACAGGAGCAAAATACTACTTGTCAAAAGTGCTAACGCTCTTTTTCCATACCTCCTTAGCATTTTCAATTTTTCCATCTTAATATATCTGTCCTCCTGTATAACTAATATATTCAATTTATATTACCATAACACTTATTTGGTAATTATGCAACAGAATTTTCAAACAGTAATATCGAGTACTTATAGGTATTTACTGGTATTTTTACCCAAGGCAAAAAAGTTTGGTCTTCCACTTGCGGTATCCAAGCTTTTGTGGCATAATAGCACATGCGTCGAACGATTTATCTGGAATCCGTAATTAACGTTCGTGTTTTAGAGGAGGCTCTTATGACGGAAAAACCTCAGTGTATACTCATTATTGATTTTGGCGGCCAGTACACGCAGCTGATCGCCCGTCGGGTTCGGGAATGCGGCGTCTATTCAATGGTCTTGCCATATAATGCGACCCTTACCGACATTAAGGATACACAGCCTAAGGGCATCATCCTTTCCGGCGGTCCCGCCAGCATTCTGGAAGTAGGCGCGCCCAAAGTTGACGCAGGTATCTTTGAGCTAGGCGTCCCTATTTTAGGTATTTGCTACGGAATGCAGCTCATGGCTTATACCCATGGTGCGCCGATTGAGCAGGGCGAGCAGCGCGAGTACGGACGAATCACCGTTACAATGGATGATACTTCAACCGGTATTTTAAATGGACTAAAAACTGAAAGCCAATGCTGGATGAGCCATACTTATCAGGTAGCGAAGGTTCCAAACGGTTTTCACGCTGTGGCTCATACCGTCAACTGCCCGATTGCCGCAATGGCGAATCCCGAAAAAAAGCTATACGGTGTGCAGTTTCATCCCGAAGTCACTCACACTGAACAGGGCACTTTAATGCTACAATCCTTTTTAAAGGATATTTGCAATGTAGCCTGCAATTGGAGCATGGAAGCCTATGTGGACATTGCGGTAAGACAGATTCGCAATCAGGTTGGAGATAACGGCACCGTGCTATTAGGCTTAAGCGGTGGAGTAGACAGTGCCGTCGCTGCCGCCCTGCTCTACCGAGCCATCGGCAGCCGACTCACCTGTGTATATGTCGACCACGGTTTTATGAGAGCCGGTGAGAGCGACCAAGTGGTAGAAATCTTTACAAAGACCTTTCCCGTGGAGCTGATTCACGCCCAAGCGGAAAAACGCTTTTTCGCCGATTTGAAAGGCGTTACCGAGCCTGAGGAAAAGCGAAAAATCATTGGTCGGGATTTTGTAGAGGTTTTTAAGGAAGAAGCAAAGAAGCTAGGCAAGCGTGACCACTTCGCCCAAGGTACGATTTACCCCGATGTAATCGAAAGCGGCAAGGTGAAGGGCAGCGCGGTCATTAAGAGCCATCACAACGTGGGCGGTCTTCCCAAAGAGCTGGGTTTTGAAAGCTTGGTTGAGCCTCTGCGCATGCTATTTAAGGATGAGGTTCGCAAGCTTGGGATTGCGCTTGGTCTCCCCGAAAGCTTAGTCTACCGTCAGCCCTTTCCCGGCCCCGGGTTAGCGATTCGCGTCATTGGAGAGTTAACCCCCGAAAAGGTTCGCATCGTCCGGGAAAGCGATTCCATTCTACGGGAGGAGATTGCGGCTGCCGGCATGGATCGCAGCATTTCCCAATACTTCACTGTATTGACCGGTGCGCGCAGCGTAGGTGTGATGGGAGACGAACGTACTTATGATTATGCCGTTGCTATCCGCGCCGTCACTACGGACGACTTCATGACCGCGGATGTGGCGAAGATTCCCTATGAGCTGCTTGGCAAAATTGCTGGCAGAATCGTTGGCGAGGTGGATGGGTGTAACCGGGTACTGTATGACATTACGACGAAGCCGCCTGCCAGTATTGAGTGGGAGTAAGCCCCTATAGCTTTGAGAGCAGGAACCCCTTGAAAAATCAAAGGGTTCCTGCTCTCTTTTTCATTCTTAAGTACAAAATGAATACTCTTTTCAGCTCGATGTCAATTTGCGGAAGCCTCTAGTCTGTGCCTTTGACGCGCCCATTGAACATGTCGACGATAGGACGTGCAATGCATCCGCGAAGCGTTTGACCTATTCCAGTAAGGATAACATCACCCTCAGCTTCATACTTGAGCATAGATACAGGATGGATACCTGCCATCTTTGCAAGCTGCAACCGTGTCATTCCGCAAGCCATTCGGCAATAGCGGATACCTTGACCGATGATTCCTGTACCCCGTATGACATGAAGATGTTTATTTGGGGTTGGGCGAGCAGGACCCATGACAATGTGCACAGTCGCCGCCGCAAGAGCAGGCCGTTTTTCCCTGCCTCCTGTCCTTCACCATTTTCCACACAATTGCGCCCACAATCAGCACTAACACGCCGCCGACAATCCAAGTTGCCATGGTTCCACGTCCTTTCAATGCCGCACTTATGCGGCGGTCTTATTGTTCTGGATGAAATGTTCCTCATTGTATTTGTTTTTGCGTAAAAGCATATAGCATAGCCCAGCCAGCAACGCAATGGCAATGACTGTCAGCACTGTGAAGCCTGCGCCAGAGAACAAAAGCCCCAGCTGATACACAATGAGAGCAACCACATATGCCAAGCCGCACTGATAGGCAATAGCGAATGCCGTCCACTTACCATTGTTCATCTCCCGCTTGATTGCGCCCATGGCTGCAAAGCATGGCGCACACAGCAGGTTGAAGATCAGGAAGCAGTACGCCGCCAGCTGTCCGTGACCGTTGGAGCTTTCGTCAAACGCCATCATAATGGGAGAAAAGGTTTCAGCTTTCTCGTCATCGGACATGTCTTCGTCGTCCACAACATCCGCTGCCACAACCGTATCGTTGTCCACGCCATACAACACCCCGAACACGCCAACGACCTCTTCCTTAGCCACAAGACCCATCACCGTGGCTACCGTAGACTGCCAGTTGCCGAAGCCTAGCGGACTAAACACCGGCGCAACCGCGCTACCAACCTTGCCCAAGATGGATTCGTCCATATTCTCCACCGCGCCGAACACATAAGGCACATCAGCGATGATTTTCACGTTTTCCGTCTGGGCCGTTTCCGCTTCTGCGTCCATGGAAGCTGTCTGGGGAGTCCAGCCGTAGCCTGAGGTGAACCAGATCAAAATGGCGGATACAAGGATGATGGTGCCAGCACGCTTGATGAAGCTCCAGCCTCGCTCCCACATGGAATGCAGCACGTTCTTCCAGCTAGGCGTATGATAAGCAGGCAGCTCCATCACAAAGGGCGCAGGATCACCAGCGAACATCTTGGTCTTTTTGAGCATGATGCCGCTGACAACTACTGCCGCCACACCGATGAAATAGGCGCTGGTTGCCACCCATCCCGCATTGTGGAACAACGCACCTGCAATCAGACCTACAATGGGCATTTTTGCACCGCAGGGAATGAAGGTGGTGGTGATAATGGTCATTTTGCGGTCGCGGTCGTTCTCAATGGTACGGCTGGCCATCACACCGGGCACGCCGCAGCCGGAGCCAATCAGCATGGGGATGAAGCTCTTGCCCGACAAACCGAATTTTCGAAAAATACGGTCCATGATGAAGGCTACGCGGCTCATATAGCCCACGTCCTCAAGAATCGCTAGGAAGAAGAACAGCACCAGCATCTGCGGCACAAAGCCCAGCACCGCGCCCACACCGCCGATGATACCGTCTCCGATCAGTCCCACCAACCAATCTGCCGTACCGATGCTGGTCAGCCATTCCATCACAGGGGCTTGAATCCACTCGCCCACAAAGGTGTCATTGGTAAAGTCGGTTACCATCGTGCCGATGGTGGTAACCGAAACATAGTAAACGAGGAACATGATGACTGCAAAAATAGGGAGCGCCGCCCAGCGGTTGGTGATTACCCGGTCGATCTTATCGCTGGTGGTCAGTGCGCCCTTAGGCTTGCCCTTGCGAACGCAGGTAGACACCAGCTTGTTGATGTAGGCATAGCGCTGGTTCGTGATAATGGATTCCGAGTCGTCATCCATTTCCTGCTCACAGGCTTTGATGCTTTCTTCGATTTGCCCTTTGATATCGGCAGGCAGGTTCAATTCCGCTAGTACCTTTTCATCCCGCTCAAACAGCTTGATGGCATACCAACGGGTGAGGTTTGCATCCACAATCGCGCCCTTGTCGGTCTTTCCATCGGCATGATGATGATGCAGACCTCCCTCCTGATGGTTGATGAGATCCTCAATGTGCGCCAACGCGTGTTCCACACTGCCCGCAAACACATGGGGCTCGTCACTGTGCTTACCCTTGCCTGCAAGCGCCGCGGCCTTCTTGGCAACCTCGACGCTGCCCTCTCCCTTGAGGGCGGAGGTTTCCACTGCCTCGCAGCCCAGTGCTTCGCCCAGCTTGCGCAGGTCAATCTGGTCGCCGTTCTTACGGGTTACGTCGATCATGTTCAGCGCCATTACCATGGGGATGCCCAGCTCTGCCAGCTGGGTGGTGAGGTACAGGTTGCGCTCGATATTGGTCGCGTCCACAATGTTGAGAATCGCATCAGGCTTTTCGTTCACCAAGTAGCCGCGGGCTACAACCTCCTCCAGCGTGTAGGGCGAAAGACTATAAATACCGGGCAGGTCCTGAATGACAACATTACAGTCCCCTTTGAGCTTACCTTCCTTCTTTTCTACCGTGACCCCCGGCCAGTTGCCCACATATTGATTGGACCCCGTAAGGTCGTTAAACATAGTGGTTTTGCCGCAATTCGGGTTGCCTGCAAGGGCGATTTTGATTGCCATGAGCTGTTCCTCCTCAAACTTTGATATTAGCAATAACTAACTACTGCTCAAAAGAAAAAACGAATGATCATGAACCCGCTTATTGAATCTCGATCAGCTCTGCGTCGTCCTTACGCACGCTCAGCTCATAGCCGCGCACGGTTAACTCCATAGGGTCGCCCAGTGGCGCAACCTTACGAACGTAGACTTCTGTTCCCTTAGTCAGCCCCATGTCCATGATGCGGCGCTTGAGGGCTCCTTCGCCGTGGAGCTTAGCAATTACCGCGTGCTCGCCTACTTTAACGTCCTTGAGTGTTTTCATTCCCGCTTCCTCCTTCTTATACCATGATTCGCATCGCCATGGTTTTATCTAAGGCAATCCTGCTATCCTTTACGGATAAAATAAGGTTGCCGCCCAGCTCGTTGACCACGCGAACCTCTTCGCCTACCACGAAGCCCAGCTCCGCTAGGTGCTGGCGCACATCATCTCGGCCGGTGATCTTTTTGATGGTGTTCACATCACCGATTCCTGCCATTCCCAAAGGCATCATCCGCATCTCCCTCCGATTAGATAAAGCTAATTTACGGGTTAAGTAAACGGTTAGCAGTTACTAACCGTTTCATAGTTTATCTCAACTAACCTATTTTGTCAACCCACATTTACCATTTCTTTGCAATTCCATATCAACATCAATACTCGTATGTCATCCACATCCAAATCTGAATTAACAATCGTAACGGTAACAGCACAACTCGAAGCAGCGTCGCCATCCATTCGGTCAAGTGCCATTTTGGATTGTCTAATTTTTGATAACCACGCGGTTTGTTACGCGTCATGTGCTCACCCTCCCGTACAAATTGAATGTCACTTAGGCTGTTCTTATCGAACAATGTGGCGTTAGTCTACCATTTTTGTGTCTGTATCAGAGTGCTTTTGCACCAACAGGCGGTTTCATAGCACCAATCGACAAAAACAGACAAAAAAAGCCTCGACAGTTCTGTCGAGGTAGTCGCTTGATCAATGCTGTTATCTTTTGAGAGGGAGAAGAATCTGTGTAAAAAAAGTGTCGTTTTCTTGACCGAAGCGAAGCATTCCCCCATGGGTTTTGATCATTCGCGAAATGCTTTTGGTTCCCATTCCCCCGCCAGGTTTAATAGAAAGGGGCATTCCGTCAACAAAGGCTGTTGCATGGGCAACGCTGTTACGTATTTCCAGACGTAGCCCATGCTCGTCCGTCCGAGTGGAAAAGCTGATACGACGATGAGCGGGTTCCACCTTTTCGCACGCATCCATAGCGTTTTCCAGCAGGTTGGAAAGCAGTGCGCCCAGCTCCGGCGCGCTCAGGGGCAACACTTCAGGCAAATCAACAAGAATATCAAAGAAAATACCCGCCTCCTGTGCCTTGCGGCTATAAATCCGCAGCACAGCATTGGCGGTAGGGTTTACAGAGAATCGTTTAGGTTGCGCTGTTTCCAGCGCATGATCATTTTGGCGCAGGTAACTCATTGCGCCTGCCGTATCACCGTTTTCCAAATAATCCAGCACCAACGCGTTATGGTGTCGCAGGTCGTGGCGGGTCTGCCTAGCAATCTCTAAAGACTCTTGATAAGAAAGTATTTCCGCTTCTAAAAGCTGCCCTTTCGCCTCTTCCCTTAAAAGCCGATTAATTTGGCGCAAGTTTTGATAAAAGGTGTAGACAAAGAGAAAGTAAGCAAGCTCCACGGCCAGCATCATGGCGGTAATATAGACCGGGTATCGTGAAAAGCTTTGTGGCGGATAGGTTGGTAGAAAGCTAACGATAGCGTTTATGATCAAAGGGATTGCGATGAGAGACGGCAGCTCCGCATGGATATGATCCGCCATAAAACGCAATGGCTTTGCCCAGTACCGCAGGGCAACAAAGTAAAGCAGCGGAAACACCACTGCGATCATCGCCACCAGCATCGGATAGCTAAGAGAAAACACGGTTCGAATTAGGTTTAGAAGTACAGAAACCGCTGTGTTCATACAGCCCTGCAGCAGCTGCAGAAAAATAGTCGTTGATATACGATCCGTAGTGAAAAGCAACACAGCCATGCTGCTTGCCGCCATCACAATTGGTGAAATATGAGTAAACTCTCCATAGCCTATTACGGTGATTAACACGGCAGACAGACCCGCCGCAAAGATGGTATAGACCGTTAGTCCAAGAAGCAGACTCTTTTTGCTTTTATAACCCAAGCCGTAAGCACGAAATAAAACAGAGAAAAAGCCGGGTATGAAAAACTTTAGGACAAAAATCACAAGCATAAAGGCGCTCATCGTTTTCCTCCGTTCTTGGGAAACATATAATCAAAGTAGTTATTTTGAATTTCCCGGTATCGCCTCTTGGGAATGGGTATACAAGCTCCTCCACGCAATATAAGCTTCTCCGGCTCAATGGTTACAATTGCCTTTTGGTTGACGATATACCCCTTATATGGCGCAACAAACTGACCCGGAGCTAGTTTCTCAAGCTCTTCCATAAAGCGGATTAGCGAGCGTTGTCCCTCTGTGATTGTGCCATTGAATAAATACAGCGTAAGCAGGTGCTTTTGGCTTTCGATATAAAGGATTTCATCAATATCAACCTTTTGTACGATGCCGCCCTCGGCTTTAACGGGAATACTTTTGCTTGTGCCTTCTGCAAAGCGTGTTAACGCACGATCCATCGCCTCGTCAAACTGTGCCTGTGTAAAGGGCTTTAGCAGATAGTGGGCCGCCTTTAATGCAAATGCGTCTACTGCGTATTCATTGCTGGTGGTCAAAAATACGATCTCTGTTGGATCGTGTCGCGCGCGAATTTGCTTGGCTATGTCTGTACCAGATATTTCCGGCATGCAAATGTCCAACAACGCCACCTGATAGCTCTCGCCCATTTCCAATTGGTCGAGCAGGAGAAAAGGATTATCGAAAACTTGGTATTGAACCATCCACGTAGGGTGTGCCGCAAAATATCGATTAGCCGATATTTGAATCAAAGCCAGCTGATCAACATCATCGTCACATATGGCAATCGAAAGCATGGGGCACCTCTTCCTGTGTTTTGAGTGTAAAACTTATTCTATTATAAAGCCATGTGATGAGGGATGCAAGCAAGCTTACGCAGATGGAGTCCAAAGAAGCAGTAAAAAACCTGAAAAAAACCTGAATATCTTATGGAATCAAGTTGAGCATATCATCCTGATCACTCACGTCTACAAAGCTGTCGGGCACTTCGCCAACAATAATATTTTCAGCGATCGGTACCGTGCTAAGAACCTCCACCCGTTGAGAACCCGTAGGAATAATCAGGCTTACCGTAGTGCGCAGCGTCATGAAAATTTTGTGCTGAGTCTGGTTGATGCCAGCCGAAGCAAAGTTCGTCTCAAAGCTGGTGTTTACCGCACCAATTGGAATGATTTGCACATCTACTTTTGGACCGAAGCCAGCCAAGAATTTTACCCCTAGGGCGGAGCCCAGCGGTACGGGAATCACCTGATTTTCGATGCTGTTCAGCTCTTCCTCTGCCAGTAACGCAGTCTTTGTAGCCAAATCGGTCATGCGAATGGTGTTGGCGCGCAGCATGGAAACCTTCCCTGACGCATCCATCGATACGTCGAATAAATCTTCGTACTGTATGCCGCTTCCGATGACTTTATCGACCGCACGGTTGATGGTTTCAACAGCCAATGAGTAAGCGCGGGCGTAGGCCATATCCAGCATGGTTTGACTCAAGTTTTGCTCGCCTGCGATTAGCAGGGCGATGAGGAGCAGCATTATAAAAATGGAAATACGCAGGCAGCCTCTTTTTTTTCGAACTTTGGCAGGCATTTACTTTCACCCCCGTTTATGAATATGCGTGAGCAGCGATAAATAAGAGGATTTTTGCGAAAGTTGCTTTCAAGCGCTCAGCCGCTGCCCATTGACAATTTCCCCCTTCGTAGATATAATACATCAAGTATCTGGCAATTTTCTTCAGGCACGTAGCATCGCATGCCGTTTTTGCGGTTTTGCGATGCGCGTTGTGCTATATAAGGAGATTTGTCTGCATAAGAAAATATGAAAGCGGCCACAATGGCCGATTGTGAAGGGAGCTGTACTCAAAATGGCAGAGGAAAAAAGGGTCATTTTAACACGCGACGGATATGGTAAACTGGAGCAGGAACTGAACTACTACATCAGCGTGCGCAGAAACGAAATATCGGAGCAGATTGCCATTGCCCGCGGCTTTGGTGATTTAAGCGAAAATGCCGAATATGACGAGGCAAAGAACGAGCAGAGCCGAATCGAAGCCAAAATCGTCGAAATGGAAAACACGCTGCGCAACTGCATCGTGGTGGAGGACGACGAGGTGGACACCGAAACCATCGGCGTCGGCAACACGGTAAAGGTGCATAATCAGACCATGAAGCTGGACCAGACCATCACCCTCGTGGGCGCGAACGAAATCGATCCTAAACAAATGAAGATTTCCACCGACAGCCCCATCGGCGGCGCGCTGCTGGGCAAAAAAGTCGGACAAATCGTCGATGTGGAAGTGCCCGGCGGCATCATAAAGCTGAAAGTACTGGAAATCAGCCGGTAATCAAAATACAAGGAGGCTGCCCTATGACCCCTGAGCAACAAACCGGAGAACATGAACTGACCCAGCAGGAACTGAGCGAACAGGAGCAAATCCGTCGGGACAAGCTCCAAAAGCTGGTGGAAGCAGGAAAAGATCCCTACGTGATCACTCATTACCACCAAACCCATGAAAGCGATGTGATCCTGCGGGATTTTGACGAGCTGGACGGTAAAGAGGTCAGCGTGGCGGGCCGTATGGTCAGCAAGCGGGTTATGGGCAAGGCTAGCTTTGCCCATTTGCTGGATTGCAAGGGAAGCCTGCAGTTTTATGTGCGCCGGGACGACATCGGGGAGGAAGCCTACAAAGCCTTTAAGGATACGGACATCGGCGACGTTGTCGGCGTGCGCGGCCTAGTGTTTCGTACCCAGAAGGGCGAAATCAGCGTTCACGCGCAGGAGGTTACGCTGCTTTCCAAGAGCTTGAAGGTGCTGCCTGAGAAATATCATGGCTTAAAGGACCCCGACCTGCGCTATCGTCAGCGTTATGTAGATATGATAGTGAACCCGGAGGTACGGGATACCTTCCGTAAGCGCAGCCAAATCATTAACGCGGTACGGGAATTTCTGGATGGACGTGGGTTTCTGGAGGTGGACACCCCCGTGCTGCAAACGCTGGAAATCGGCGCGGCGGCCCGAACCTTTAAAACCCACCACAACGCGCTGGATATCGATATGTTTTTACGGATCGAGACCGAGCTATATCTAAAGCGCCTGATCGTTGGCGGCTTTGACCGGGTGTACGAGGTAGGCCGCCTGTTCCGCAACGAGGGCATGGACGCTACCCATAACCCGGAGTTTACCAGCGTAGAAACCTATCAGGCTTACGCTGATTACAACGATGTTATGGAAATGGTTGAGGAGCTTTACTCCACCGTCGCCAAGAAGGTCTGCGGTACGACTCTTGTCCCCAACCAAGGGCAGATGATCGAGCTGAAGGCCCCTTGGAAGCGCGTAACCATGGCGCAAGCTGTGGAGGACGCCTGCGGCGTGAAATACGCGGATTGGAAAACCGACGAGGAAGCCCGGGCTTGTCTCGCCGCAATGGACGTACACTGCGAGGAGAAAAACGCGAAACGGGGCGACTGTTTAGCCGCGTTGTTTGACGAGTATGTGGAAGCCACGCTGATTCAGCCCACCTTCGTAACGGATTATCCCGTTGATATCTCCCCGCTAGCCAAGCGCAAGCCTGAGAATAACGACCTGACGGAGCGCTTTGAATTCTTTATTAACGGTCATGAAATGGGCAATGCGTTTAGCGAATTAAACGACCCCATCGATCAACGCCGTCGCTTTGAGGAACAAATCCGCGTCCGTCAAGCGCAGGGAAACACCACCGCAAAGGTGGACGAGGACTATGTAACCGCACTGGAATACGGTATGCCTCCCACCGGAGGCTTGGGCTTCGGCATCGACCGCATGGTTATGCTGCTAACCGATAACGACTCCATCCGGGACGTTCTGCTCTTCCCCACCATGAAGCCCCTTAGCTAAGGGGCAGCGATATGTAGCTTCAGAACCAGAGCGTTATATTTTATTTAGAATTGTGGCGCTATTCTCGTTTTGACAAAGATGATGTACGGCTACTTAGAGCGTACTCTATCATCAAGGTTGACTAAAGGGACACGGCCAAAGGATTGACCGTGTCCTTTTTGCAATTTGAGACATACTAGGAAATAGAACGATCCTTCCATTTTTTATTGCATATTTGGTTGCTTTGAGCTATATTCCCGTCTTTGACAGCACAAGAAGCAAAAAACCGTTGCAATCCATTACAGTATAACGGTTACAGCGGTTTGTTTTTCTGTTTTGAAGTTTTGTAATTTATTTTCTTCCCTTGCTTAATTTTTGAATG
>JAQUWD010000032.1 GCA_028693055.1 Eubacteriales bacterium
AAGCGCTTCGGTACACCCTTTCGGGCGGCCGTAGCGCTTGTTTTTATGGGGTCTCGGGAAGTTTAGGGATTCAATGGGGCCGTCTTTACTGGTTAATTTCTTCTAACCGTTTTGAGACAGCCCCTTTAGACAGCTAAAAAACCCTTAAGAGGGTGTCGGGGGAGCCCGTAGGCTCCCCTGACTGCATTCGTATCGACCGGCTTTGCCGGTCGGGCGGGCAGTTTGCGGCTTTGCCGCAAACATTACCCGGAACTGGCGAAAAAGCGCGTAGCGCTTTTTTGACACGCTGAACACCGCTTCCGTTTGGGAGAGCGGTGTTTTCGTTCATGGAGCGGGCGGTCTATTTCTTCAGAGCGTCCAATTTTTCCTGCGCCTCATCATTGCCCTGATCCGCAGCCAGCTTGTACCATTCGGCAGCCTTTGCGACATCCTGCTCTACGCCTTTGCCATTGGCATAGCAATCGCCAACGTTGGTCTGCGCAGGATCATATCCCGTCTCGGCAGATTGGAGATACAGCTCAAATGCTTTCTCGTCGTTCTGCTCCACGCCAATACCGTTGGCATAGCAATCCGCCATGGCTTTGAAGCCGATTTCATCGCCCTGATCAACAGCCATCTGATACCAACGAACGGCTTCCTTCGCGTCCTTTTCTACGCCCAGACCTTCCTGATAACACCAGCCGATGCTGGTTTGCGCTACTCCATACCCTTGATCGGCAGCCAACTGATACCATTTCATGGCTTCAGCATAATCCTGCTCCACACAGGTCCCCTCTAAATAGAAGTCACCAATCCAGTTTTGAGCTCCATAGAAGCCTTGATCCGCAGCCAGCTGGAACCATTTGAAGGATTCCTCATCATTTTTTTCTAAGCCGCCGCGGCCATAGTAGTAGTACATGCCCAGATTGCTTTGAGCAATCGCAAAGCCCTGATCAGCCGCTAGTTGATAACATTCAAGTGCCTTTTCGTAGGATTGCTCCACTCCGTAGCCATACTCGTAGCACCAGCCCAGATTGGTTTGTCCATAGGGATCGCCTTGATCGGCTGCCAATTGATACCAGTGGGCAGCCTCTACCGGGTTTTCCTCTGTGCCGATCGCGTTTTGGTAGCAATATCCCATATTGTTCTGATAATCTGCGTCTCCCTGCTCCGCAGCCTTGGAGTATAGCTCTAAGGCTTTTGCCGGATCGGCTTCCACTCCGTCGCCATACTCGTAGCAAATGCCTAGCCCGTATTGAGCATAAGGATCGCCTTGATCCGCTGCCATCTGTAGCCATTTGACTGCGTCCTCATAGGCTTGCTGACGATAATAGGAGCGCCCCATGTCCAACTGAGCCGTAGCATTGCCCTGCTCTGCCAGCGGCAGCAGCAGTTCCCTCGCCCCGTCGTAATCGTCCGCATCCAGTAAGGCGGAAGCCTGCTCCAGTATGGCGTCCGCTGAGGATGCCGCTTCGCCCAATGCAAGATTGACGCAAGATAAAATCAGTAGTGTCGTCAGAAAAATTGCTAGCCAACGTTTCATTTTATCCACTCCTTTGTAATGATTATTTATCATTATAACACCAGAGCAGCTCTCTACGGAACTATGCAAGTGGATAGGTTTTGACAAAAAGCAAGATAAAAAAACAAAGGGAAAACAAAACCATTGACAAGCTAACTATTCAATGATATCGTTTCAATGTATGGAAGTTGGGGTACAAAAATACTATGCCCCAAAAATTCTAAGGAGGAATAGACCCATGAAAAAGACCCTTGCATTGGTTTTGGCACTGGTTCTTTGCTTGGCAATGACGATCTCCGCTACTGCGGAAACCGCCACTGGTCTCAAATTTGGTATTGCTGTAAATACCACGATCGACAATTCCAAGGATGCGGAAGACGCTAACGGCCTTGCACAGGTTGACTCTGTGGCTGTAGCCGTGCTGATTGACGCCGATGGCAAAATCATCGACGTTGACATTGATGAGGCTCAGACTAAGATGCCCTTCACCACCACCGGCACCTTGGGCGAGGATTTCCCCGCTGCCACCACGACCAAGCGCGCCCTTGGCGCTGATTACGGCATGGCTGCCGTTTCCAAAATCGGCGAATGGGATGCTCAGATTGCCGCTTTCTGCGATTTCGTCATTGGTAAGACCCTTGACGAAGTAAAGAGCATCGGCATGGACGAGACCACCAAGCCCACGGACGTTGAGCTGACGGCTGGCTGCACCATGTCTATCGGCGGCTTTGTAAGCACGCTGGTTGCCGCCATGGAAAATGCTACCGATACCGCTGCTGCCGCTACCGATAAGGTTGGCGTAGGCATCGTAACCTCCACCTCCAAGTCCAAGGACGCGATGGATGGAAAAGATGGTCTGTGCCAGGCTTACTCTCATTATGCCGCTGTGGCTGCCAACGCTGATGGCGTTGTCACCGATTGCAAGATCGACAGCACCCAGGGCAATGTGAACTTTGACGCTACTGGCAAGCTCACCAGCGATGTTGAAGCTCGTATCACCACCAAGCAGGAGCTGGGTGAGGATTACGGCATGCGCGGTGCTTCCGCTATCGGCAAAGAGTGGTTTGAGCAGGCGAATAGCCTAGCCGAATATGCGGTTGGAAAGACTGCTGCTGACTTGGAGGGCGTTGCGCTGGATGACAGCAACAAGACCACCGACGAAGAGCTTTCCGCTTCTGTAACCGTATCCATCGACGCTGATCTGGGCGCTATTGTTTCCGCCCTGTCCTACGCCAAATAAGAACCTTCCATACATACAAAAGGGGCTGCTGCAAAGCAGCCCCTTCTTTAAAATCAAGGAGGTCTTTTTCATGCGCAGATGGTTTCTCCTATTACTCATTTTGATGCTTGCCCTGCCAATCGGCGGCTGTGCCGAGGTAAAACGGTACGAGGCCAGCTTTCTGGACGTGTTTGACACCTACTCGCAGCTGGTGGTCTATTCGTCGGATAAAGCGCTGGCGCAAACGGTGGCTCAAGAGGTTCACGACGAGCTTTTACGCTATCATCAGCTTTATGATATTTACAACGAATATGATGGCGTCGCCAACCTAAAAACGGTCAATGACGCCGCCGGAATTGCGCCGGTGCAGGTTGATCAAAAATTGATCGATCTAATGCTGTTTGCCAAAGAGATGTACCAAAAAACGGGCGGCCGTATGAACGTGGCTATGGGGAGCGTACTTAGCATCTGGCATGAATACCGTACCGAAGGGATGGACGACCCCGAGCATGCGCGCCTGCCTGAAATGGTGGAATTGCAGGAGGCAGCGAAGCATACGGATATCGATCAGCTAGTCATTGATACGGAAGCCTCGTCCCTATATTTAGCCGACCCTCAAATGCGTTTGGATGTGGGAGCGGTGGCAAAGGGATACGCCGTGGAGCGCGTGGCCCAGAAGCTGATCGCCGATGGGTTTGATAGCGTATTGCTTAGCATAGGCGGCAATGTGCGCGCCATCGGCAAGCGCGTTGACGGAACGGCGTGGAAGGTTGGCATTCAAAACCCTGATTTGCTGGCTGAAAATCAGAACCTCACCAAAATCAACCTACAGGATCTTTCACTGGTATCCAGCGGGGACTATCAACGGTATTATACGGTAGATGGAAAGCGCTATCATCATATTATCGACCCTGATACCTTGCTGCCCGCCGATTATTTCTCCGCCGTATCGGTTGTAACGGAGGATTCCGGCTTGGCTGATGCGTTATCTACGGCGTTGTATACGCTGTCTCAGCAGGACGGCTTAGCGTTGATCCACCAATGGGAGAACGTGGAAGCTCTATGGGTGAATCAAGACGGCTCCATCCTTCGGAGCGACGGGTTTTCAGCACTGGCAAACGAAGACAACGAATAACTCTCTTTGACAGAACAGCTAGGCGGATGCTATAATACCCAGCGTGTGAAAGGAGGGAGCGCTATGCCGGAGGCCGCGTTGCGCAAGCCGGGAGCGTTGCTTGGGGGGAATACAGACACCTCATTTTTAAAGATCCTAGCGTTACTCGCAATGCTGACGGATCATATGGGGGTCGTTATTTTTCCTAATATCATGGAGTTAAGAGTGATCGGTCGGATGGCTCTTCCTCTATATGCCTGGTGCTTGGTCGTGGGAGGCGTCAAGACCCACGATCCCGTACGGTATTGTCTGCGATTGCTGGTGCTTGCACTTCTCTCTCAACCGCTGTATATGATGGCTCTCAACCACCAATGGACGGATTTTAGCATTTTATTTCTGCTGCTAATAGGTCAAATCGCAATTCAGGGCATACGCATACGTTTTTGCCTCAGCCAGATTTGGGTTCCTGCGCTGTGCTATGTGTTGCTCGGCTTTTTAAAAATCGATTATGGCTGGCGCGGGCTGACCTTTATCCTCTTTCTTTATGGAGCAAGGCAATCAAAGTCTGCCATCATCGGCGTGTATTTAGCCTATGCGCTATTCTGGGGCGCTAGCAGCTCTTCCGTTACTTCGCTGTTTGGATATCCGCTGGCTTTTTTACAATGGCCAGGCATCGGAGAGGTGCTTTCGGCGTTCTTTCGGCTGCAAAGCATGGTTTGGCTGTCCTTGCCCCTTATCGTTTTGCCAACGAATACCCAAATTCATATGCCTAAGTGGCTGGGCTATGGTTTATATCCGCTCCATTTGGTGGTATTGATCATTCTGCGTCTATGCATGACGGATACGACCTTAGCGATGATGCTCAGCCGTTTTTAAATTCATAAGACAATGGAGGCGACCTTTTTATGGATTGTTACAAGCTTTATGTGGATGCGGCGGCGGACATTCCTCAAGAGCTGGTGAAACGCTATCGAATCAATGTGCTTCCCATTCCCGTAGCCATTGGTGATCGTTCCTACCAGAGCGGCGTGGAGCTGACCAACGATGAGTTTTATAGCCTGATGGACGAATATGACGGCATCCCCGTCACCTCGCAGATCACACCCTTTGAGTTTGAAGAGCTGTATGAGCGGGAATGGAAAGCCGGTTGTAAGAACCTGATTTTGATTCTGATCAATTCCAAGGGCTCGGCGACCTATGGCAATGCGACGACTGTTCGTAAGGCGTTCTACGAGCAGCATCCCGAAGCTCGCGATCAGTTTACGATTACGCTATTTGACGGCGCCAGTTATACGGCGGGATATGGTTATGTAGCGATACTGGCGGCGCAGAAGCTGGAAATGGGTATGGAGCTCTCTGAAGTCTATAAGCTTATACAGGAACAGCTGGATAGCCAATGCATCTATTTTGGCATGTACACATTGAAATACGCCGGAAAATCCGGGCGCATTCCCAGTGCGGCAGTCTTTGTAGGGGAAGCTCTTGGGATTAAGCCCATCATGAAATTATACGATCATCAAATCATCACCGCTGGAAAGGCCCGGGGCGATAAGAAGCTTATTAAAGAGCTCCTGAAAATGACACTGTCAGATATGGAACCGAAAACACCCTATTGCGTTATTTATGGTAGCGATTTAGCCGCCAGAGACGAGCTGACGGAGGAAATGACCAAGAAAATTGGTTATCCGCCGGTTTATCAGTTCCAAATCGGCGCGGCTGTAGCCATTAACGCCGGGCCGAAAATGGTAGGCGTGCGGTTTGAAATGCGCCATAAAAAATAAGTCATCATGCTTTTTCTGCTTGCGCAAGACAGCCGAAAACTCGTCATGTTGACTTTGCATACATAATACGCTACAATATAAAAATTCTGGGCTTTGCAAGCCCTTTTTTAACGGGGTGGAAGAATGGAACTAGTATTGATCGCCGTGGCG
Organism: Eubacteriales bacterium; assembly: GCA_028693055.1. Lineage (GTDB taxonomy): Bacteria > Bacillota > Clostridia > Christensenellales > Aristaeellaceae > Limiplasma. The sequence goes on from JAQUWD010000032.1 coordinate 5,766, forward strand.
CTATCCATGGACGCTTTCGCGGTAGCAATGTGCAAGGGACTATGTATGCGCAAGCTGGATTTGCGCCGCGCCGCAGTGATTGCACTGTTTTTTGGCGTTTTTCAGGCAGTAATGCCGCTGATCGGCTGGTTTTTGGGCACGCAATTCGAACGCTTGATTACGCCGGTGGATCATTGGGTTGCTTTTGTACTGCTGTCCTATATCGGTGGCAAGATGCTCTGGGACGCTTTTCACGAAAAGGATGATGCGGAGAAATGCGATTTGGACGCAAAGCTGGACATGAAGGAGCTGTTCATTTTAGCCATTGCCACCAGCATTGATGCGTTGGCAGCTGGCATTACCTTTGCTGTTTTAAAAACGGACATTGTGCCAGCCGTACTGCTCATTGGCTTGATCACCTTTTTACTATCGCTAGTGGGCGTGGTGATTGGCAATCGCTTTGGCAACAAATACGAAAAAAAAGCCGAAATCTTGGGCGGCTGCGTCCTGATTTTAATCGGCCTGAAAATTCTGTTGGAGCACTTAAACATCATTTCCTTCTGATTCATCGGCTGCTTCCTCGTCGTTGGCGGGGCGGTCGAAGGTGGGGGAGAACCAGTCGGTGTTTTTGATCTGTGCAAGCTGCTCCTTTGTAATAACGGAATTGGTGCCTAAGCAGGCATTGCAGCGGTAGCCGCACTCCGGGCAGACGCAAGCCTGATGATCGGTCTCCGATTGAATCATATAAGCCTCACAATGAGGACATCCGCAGCGCATAACAGTATCCCTCCTATGGTATCAGATGAATCAGCGCTATTGTAGCACAGCGACCCGTTAAAAGCAAAGAGAGGAGCCAGCCATGGGACGATTAAAAAGGGAATTGCTTGTTTTGATTCTATTGCTACTGCTGCCTCTTTTTTGCAGCTGCAAGCAGAACCCCACAGAGGAGCAGCTATATGCAAAGCTTTTGAAAGCCTTTGAGGATGCGGGCTATTCTTGCGTCCTTGAAGAGCTGCCGTCCGATGCGCCCGTAGGGATTTATAACGCTACGGTATGGAAAAGGCTGAGGGTGGGACAGGAAGAGGTGCAGGTTTACTTTGATGAAAGCAACCGCGCCGACTATCTTTTGACTTTTGTAGATGAAGACGTTTATGGATATACCACCTGCTTTGGGCAACGCTTTGTACTGGTCTATCATGGAACGGACGAAGCGCTATTAGCGTTTCTTAAACAGCTGTAATACGCTTTATGCCATGCTGCGGCAAGCCGCGCAGCCGCCTTCGCCCGTCTCTCGAAGGCCGGACGGCATCGCGTCCCCTACCGCCTTCATAGCGCAGATAACCTCGTCGCAGGGGATGGGGCAGCGCACACCCGCCAGCGCCATTTGCGCGGCGGCCAGCGCTTGAGACACTCCCCCCACATTGCGATAAATACAGGGGATTTCTACCAAACCGTGTACGGGGTCACAGACCAGCCCCAGCATGTTCATCAAGGCGAAGGCGCACGCGTCGCAAACCGCTTCGTTCGACCCGCCATAGAGCTGGCACAGCGCAGCGGCAGCCATTCCCGCTGCCGAACCGCACTCGGCTTGGCAGCCGCCCTCCGCGCCGCTGACGGAAGCTTGCAGTGCGATGCTCCGACCAATGGCCGCTGACGCGAATAGCGCCATTACCAGCTCGTCGTCTGTAAAGCCGCTTTGCTCCTGAGCACTGAAAAGTGCGCCGGGTAAAATTCCACAACTCCCCGCTGTGGGAGCGGCTACGATTTTGCCCATGCAGGCATTGCTTTCCGCCACTGCCAGCGCATAAGCGCCAGCTTTTCCTAAAATACCAAAACGGTTGTTTTCACCGACCATTAAAGAGGACTGCCCGCCTACCTTGCCGGAGGCAGAGCGTAGCTCCGGGGACAAACCGTCCTGTACGCTTAGGCGCATCACCTCTAAGCGGCGTTGCATTCGCGCTTTTAGCTGCGCTTCGGTTTCTCCGCTTTCCTTCATCTGCCATCGCAGGGCAATTTCACCGAGGGTTACGCCCGCTTCCTTTGCCGCCGAAAGCAATTCATGTATGGTTCGCATCAGTCGGAAGCCTCCTTTGGCAGATAGACGGCATGATAAACATTCTTCATATCTGAAATAAACGATAGCAAGCCAGGGCTGACAACGCCGTCTAGCTCAACGGCCATCATGGCTTCGCCCCCGGCGGAGCGCCGAAAGACCTTCATGGTGGCGATGTTCATTCCGGCGGCAGATACCGCGCCGCTGATGCTGGCGATCATTCCCTTGGTATCTGCATAGGTGATAATCAGCGTGCTTTCGTGACCGGAAAAGCCCGCCTCCAGCCCGTCGATGGCGTTGACCACAATTTCGCCGCCGCCGATGGAGGAGGCCTGCACATTGATATGCCGCCCGTCGTCTCCATCCACGTCCAGCACCACGGTATTTGGGTGCGCGTTGCGCAGGTCAGCCTTGTAGATATGGTAAGTGAAGCCTTGCTCCTTGGCAATTTCGAGGCTGTCTCGCAGCCGCAAATCATCCACCGCCAGCCCAAGCAGACCGCCCACCAGCGCCTTGTCCGTACCGTGCCCTTGATAGGTTTTCTGAAAAGAACCGTATAGACCGATTTCGGCGTGAACGGGCTGAGAGCCGAGCAGGTTACGGGTGATTTTTCCGATTCTCGCGGCTCCTGCCGTATGGGACGAGCTGGGCCCAACCATTACCGGACCGATAACGTCGAATAAATCCATACTGCCTCCCCACACTGACCGCCGCGCTCCGGCGCGTCGTGATATGCTTGCGCTAAAACATAAGTAAGAGCATTTAGCTATTTCAACGGCTTTTCATAGCAATGCCAATCTACGTCGAATAGATAAGTTTCGCCTTGCTTCCGATACCCCATGGATTGATAAAGTCCGACTGCGGCAACGCTTTTTGGATTGACCAGCAGCAGCATCCCGTCGTAGCCTTCCCCAGCAGCCGACTGCTCGATTTGGGTGAGAAGCGTTCGAGCCAGCCCATGATGCTGGTAAGACGGTGAAACGCATAGCCGCTCCAACGCCGCTGGATTAGAGAAATGATTGCAAAAGCAATCCTGTTGCATCAGTTCTTCATCCATGATGGCAGTTCCTGCTGCGATTAGCTTTTCACCGTCATAAAGCCCATACAGTGCGCATGCGGATAAGTCTTCGTCAAGGATTTCCTGATTGGGGTATGCGTCGCTCCAGATGCAGCCGTCGATTCCGCACACGGAGCGGTACAACTGCAAAACCTGTGGGCCATCAGTAACAGGTACCTTGCGAAAGGAAAAAGGGGTATTCATCTGCTGTTACTCCTCCGTTTTCTCTATCCATGGACTGTAGGTTTCGTCCGCAAGCAGCGTTTCTACCCGGCCGTCGGTAATGGTTGTCAGTGTGTCAAGCACCCGTTGGCTGTCAAGCTCCTTCACGCTGATCTCAAAGGAAACAGCGGTGGTGAACTCGGTGCTTTCCAGCCGAACAGGCAGTGCTTTCAGCGTATGCTGCACCTTGTCCCATAGAGGGTAAGGCACCTCCATCATCCAACGCTGGGTAACGTACATTTGGCATACCTGCGAGGCGTTCAACGCCAGCGCGCAGGTATGGGAATAGGCGCGGACCAAGCCGCCCGCGCCTAGTAAAACGCCTCCAAAATACCGGGTAACCACCACGGCGCAATCTACCACGCCGCGTGCCTTCATGACTTCGATGATGGGCATTCCGGCGGTGCCGCCCGGTTCGCCGTCGTCGCTGTAGCGCATAATGCCCGCATTTTGACCAATGATGTAGGCGTAGCAGTGATGGTTCGCATCCTTATAACGGGTGCGCACGTCCGCTAAAAAGGCAAGGGCTTCCTCGGCGGTTTTGACGGGGGCGGCGCTGCCGATGAAGCGGCTTTTGTTAATCACCACTTCATCGACGCCCGGCTGTAGCAGCGTTTTATAACCGTCCATCGTTATTTCAGAATCAGTCGGCAGTAATTCTTCTTGCCCTTGCGCAGCAGCAGACCATCGGAACCGATTTGCGTGGACTCTATGCGTGCCTCGATATCGGTTACCTTCTCTTCTCCTACCATAACAGCGCCGGCCTGTACCATTTTACGTGCCTCGCCCCGGCTGGCGCACAGCCCGCAGAGCGCCAAAAGGCTGGTTACCCGGTTGTCCTCCGCCAGCATGGCGGCGTTTACGTCAAAGGAAGGCACATGTTCGCCGGAGCCTGCGCCCGCAAATAGGGCTTGAGCCGCATCCTGCGCCTTCATGGCCTCTTCCTCGCCATGGATCATCTTGGTTACCTCGAAGGCCAGTACGCGCTTGGCTTCGTTGATTTCCTGATCCTTTAGCGCGCCCAGACGGCGTACCTCGTCCATGGGCAGGAAGGTCAGCAGCCCTAAGAACCGCTCTACGTCCTCGTCGCCCACATTGCGCCAGTACTGGTAGAACTCGTAGGGAGTGGTGCGCTCCGGGTCGAGCCACAGCGCGCCTTTTTCCGTCTTGCCCATCTTTTTACCGTCGTGGGTCATAATCAGCTTGCAGGTTAAGGCGAAAGCGTCTTCCTTTTCCTTGCGCCGAATCAAATCCGCGCCGGAGAGCATATTGCTCCACTGATCGTCTCCGCCTACCTGTAGGCGGCAGCCGTAGTTTTTAAATAGGCTAAGGAAGTCGTAGCTCTGCATCAGCATGTAGTTGAACTCAAGAAAGGTAAGGCCGGTTTCCAAACGGCGTTTGTAGCACTCGGCGGTCAGCATGCGGTTGACGCTGAAAAGCGCGCCCACATCCCGCAGAAAGTCGATGTAATTGAGGTTCAGCAGCCAGTCGCCATTGTTGACCATGATCGCCTTGCCCTCGCCGAAGTCCAAAAAGCGGGATAGCTGCTTTTGCAGCCCGGCTACGTTTTGGGCGATGGTTTCTTTGGTCATCATCTTGCGCATATCGGTCTTGCCGCTGGGATCGCCGATCATGGCAGTGCCGCCGCCGCAAAGGGCGATGGGGCGATGACCTGCCCGCTGCAAATGCGCCATGGCCATAATCGGAATGTAATGGCCTACGTGAAGGCTGTCGGCGGTAGGATCAAAGCCGGTGTAGAAGGTGATGGGCTCTCTTTCCAGCGCCTTGTACAGATCGTCCTCAAAGGTTACCTGAGCGATAAAGCCGCGCTCTTTCAATGTATCTAAAATATGCATGTAATTATTTCCTTTCTTTTGCTAGCAGCTTATGCCAGCGTTTCTTGAAAAAGCTTACGCAGGATTGCCATACCCTCGACTACCTGCTCCAAGGTGGAATTGCTAAAGTTGAGCCGCAAGGTGTTGTCATGGCCGCCCTCCGGGTAAAAGAAGGTGCCGGGCACATAAGCCACGCCCCGTTCCACAGCGGTGTTAAACAGCTTGGTAGCGTTGAAGCCTTCGGGCATTTCCACGAAGATGAACAATCCGCCTTCGGGCCGGGTAAACTTGGTTCCCTTGGGGAAGGAGGATAGCTCCTGCAGCATCTTCTCCATTTTTTCGCGGTATGCCGGAAGCACGGAAGCAATATGAGGAGCAAGCAGACCCTGACGCAGGAACTGATCCACAATGGCTTGGTTCAGGTTAGGCGTGTGTAGGTCGGTTCCTTGCTTGCCGATGGTGCATTTGCGTAGGATATCCTCCTGAGCCGCCAAATACCCTACCCGCAGACCGGGAGAAATTATTTTGGAGAAGCTGCCCATGTAGGCTACATAGCCTTCCTGATCGTATTCCTTGATGGTGGGCAGATGCTGACCCGCATACCGCAGGTCACGGTAGGGATCGTCCTCGATCACCAGAAAATGATACTTCGCCGCCAGCTCGGCAATGGCTTTGCGACGCTCTGCCGCCAGCGTGCGGCCGGAGGGGTTCTGAAAGTTGGGAATGACGTAGAACAGCTTGGGGTGATGCTGCTTGGCAGCCTCCTCCAAGCGGTCGAGCCGCACGCCGCCGTCGTCGCTTTCGATGGGAATCAGGTTGGCTTCATACAGCCGTAAGGTCTGCATATTACCAAGAAAGGTGGGGCTCTCCACCAGTACCGTGTCCCCGGGATTGAGCAGGGCTTTACACAGCAGATCCATGCCCGACGTGCTGCCGGTGATGGGCAGCACCGTCTGCTTGCTTACCGCAAAGGGGAATTGTCCCTGTAGGTAAGCGATCAGGCTTTCCAGAAAGGGGGGATAGCCCTCAGTAGCGCCATATTGCAGTATGCGCTTGCCGTCGCTTTCCAGCACTTCTTTGGCAATTTGCCCACACTGCTCATCGGGCAGCGCTGCCATGGATGGATTGCCGCCCGCGAAGGAGATCATGTTGGGACGGCCCAGCACCTTGAAGATTTCCCGAATGGCGCTGCCGGTGACATGATCGAAGCGGGAGGCGAAGGAAAGACCTTGGGGCAACATAGAAAAGACCTCCTTTGACGTTCGGGAAAGATGAAAAAAATCGCCTTTCCCCGTTGAGATGGGGGAAGGCGATACAAATCGCGGTACCACTTCCGTTTGACGCGTTCCTCACGAAATGCGTCCTCTGGGCGAAGATGAAACGATCTTCGCAAGCGCTGTAAACGGCGCACCGTCATACCGCTACTGATGTTCACGGATGAGCTCCGGGAGGTATTCGACCATGTACCGCCGCCTTCTCGCATCAACCGAAGGCTCTCTTGAGACGGATTCCCATGGACTACTTGATCCCTTCATGGCTTGTGAAGCTATTATAGGAAACAAAAGGAGGAATGTCAAGTGGGAAAAAGATTGGGTGCGCGCAGGGTCATGAAAGGGTGAAGTGCAAAGCGGGTCATGAAAGTTCATGGCGTTGCGCTTTGAAATTGAAGCAAACCTTGAGACTGATGCGAAACTGTGCTATCCTTTAAAAAGAAATCGAAAATATATCGCAGCGAGCTGCGCAGAGAAGGTACTTGCGGTGTAAGCAATACGCGAGAATCAAGACGAAAGAAGGATACCGATGCATCAAACGATATTGGTTATTGACGATGATGTTGAGCTGTGCAGGTTGCTAGAGCAATGCTTGGGCGGCGAGGGTTATGAAGTGACTTGCATGTACAGTGGAAAAAATGTAACGCAACAGCTCCAAAACCATCAGACCGACTTGATTATTCTTGATGTAATGCTGCCGGAGGAGGACGGCTTTTCAGTGCTTCGTAGAATTAGAGCATTCAGTGGTGTTCCGGTGCTGATGCTGTCTGCAAAAAGCGAGGAAATGAATAAGGTGCTGGGCTTACGAACCGGCGCAGATGATTACATTACAAAACCCTTTGGATTTTCTGAGCTGATCGCGAGGGTTGAAAATCTCCTTCGCAGATGCAGCGCTTCAAGGCAAAGCGAAAGTATGCTTCTTGATTATGGAGTATTGCGAATTGATAGGGAAAAATGTATTGTCACAGTCAATAACATGCCTGTCCAGCTGACTTCCAAAGAATACAAGCTGTTGTGCTTCTTGGCTGAAAATCCGCAAAAGGTTTTCACAAAAAAGCAGATTTACAGCAACGTATGGGGCGATGAATTTATGTATGATGATAACACCATTATGGCGCTTATACGGAGGTTAAGAAAAAAAGTTGAGCTTCAACCTGATCACCCCTGTTTGATTCAGACCGTTTGGGGAATCGGGTACAGATTTAATAATGAGGTCAAAGCAATTGATTGATTCGATCCTTCTGATTCTATTGCTGTTGCTTTTATCCTTCCTTATGCTAAAACAGTATACCGATCATCAACGACTACGCGATATGATCCTAGTATTACAAAGTATTTTAGACGGTCAAAAGAAAAGACAGATTTTTTCTCAAAAGGATGATGAGCTTGGGCGGCTTGCCTTTGAAATAAACCGCCTTGCGGCCCTTTATGGAACAGTGCAGGAGCAGTATGAAAAGGAACGGGTTACCAAGAAGCAGCTTATTTCTAATTTGTCCCATGATGTAAGAACACCATTGGTTTCAGTGATTGGCTATTTAGAAGCAATTGTACAGAACCGAATATCCAGCAATCAAAAGGATGATTATATCAATACCGCATACCAAAAAGCCAAACAGTTAAAGGAACAGGTAAATCAGTTGTTTGAATTTGTGCAAAGCGATGCAAACGAAATGATACTTTCGGAAAGGAAGGTGGATGCTTGCGAAATTACACGCAAGACCCTCATTGACTTTCTTCCGCTTATTGAAAATGAACATATTGTGTTGGACACCTCCATTCCTGATGATGAAATTAGCATTTTGGTTGACGTTAACAGCTTTGTCCGCATCCTTCAAAATCTGATTAAAAACACGTTGACCCATGGCGCAAAGGGTAAGTATCTTGGTGTGTCCATCACAAGGGAAGCAGGCAACGTCTGTATTGACATAGCGGATAAGGGGCAGGGCATTGCACAGGAGCATTTACCCTTCGTTTTTGAACGACTATATAAAGTTGATAGCGCTAGGTCAAGGGGCGGCGGTATTGGGCTAGCTGTCGCAAAAGAGCTATCAAATAAGATGAATGGGAGCCTTGAGATCCTTCGCTCCATTCCGGGAGATACCGTTTTTCGTATTACTTTTCCAGAAGCAAAGTAAATGTCAGAGAAATGTCAGACCTATATCATCGCCATATCAGATTTATCCAATATACTATAACTTATCAAAGATAAGGAGGATTTGGCATGGATATGGTTTTGCAAACCGCAGGCCTGACAAAGCAATACGGTGCGCAGTATGCAGTACACAATGTAAATATGCATATTGCACCCGGTGAAATCTATGGCCTTTTAGGACGAAACGGCGCGGGAAAAACAACGACAATCCGAATGATCATGGGTTTATTACAGCCAACGGAGGGAGAAATTATCCTTTTCGGCGAGAGAATGAAAAGCCCAACAAAGGACATTTTCGGACGTATCGGCGCATTGATTGAGTCGCCTTCGTTTTATGAAAACCTGACGGCAAAGGAAAACCTGAAAATTATATCGGATTTACGGGGTACACAGTCAAAGAATTCAGTTGAGGACGCCTTGCTGCTTGTCAACCTAGAAAATGAGACAAAGAAAAAGGTCAGACAATTTTCTTTGGGAATGAAGCAGCGCTTAGGGATTGCCATGGCGTTAATGCATAAGCCGGAATTTATTATTTTGGATGAACCGACGAACGGTCTTGACCCAATCGGAATACAGCAGATTCGTTTGCTCATCAAGCGGCTATCCGCTGAAAACGGCGTAACCGTGCTGATTTCTAGCCATATTTTAAGCGAGATTGAGCAAATGGCAGATAAGGTCGGCTTTATTGATCAAGGGGTTTTGGCGGAGGAACTATCAATGGATGAGATTCGCCATCGAAATCGCCATTATGTAAAGATGACGGTTTCCCAAGTGAGTCAAGCCGTTCCCATACTAGAAAAAGAACTGGCAATCAGCGACTTTGAAATCATTAACGATACGGAAATGAAGCTATATCAATTGGACGTCAATTTGGAAAAAATGAATCGTGTTCTTGTGACCAACGGCGTTGGCGTTTCTGAGATTTCTGTAAAGAAAGGGAATCTGGAAGAGTACTTTCTTAAACGAACGGGAGGCGTTTCAATTGGGTAACATCGTGAAAACGGAATTTAAGAAGCTTAAAGGCTCCAGTATGCTATGGGTCGGACTTGGCGGGTGCTTCGTTTTGCCGTTGATGGCTTTGGGTATAAACCTCTCTAATCCCGCTCATTTTACATGGACGCAATATGTTCAGCAAAATTTATGGCCGCAGATTATTTTGCTATGGCCCTGTATTTTTGGAGTGTTTGGCTCGTATATTTTTTGTCGAGAACGGCTTGAAAATACTTATAAAAATTTGCTAGTCATCCCCGTAGGTAGAGTGCGACTTGCGGCGGCAAAAATGCTTGTAATGCTAGTTTCGATCATGGCTATGGCGCTTTTAACCTATTTTTTGAACCTATCAGGAATGCTGATTGGGGTCGCTGTCACCTTTGACGAGTTTATGGAAGGTTTGCGCGTCTATGCATTCGCAGGCTTCTTGATGTTTCTTTGCATCCTTCCCGTTATGCTTATCTCCATTATTGCAAGAAAAGGCTTTCTTTTATCCATATGCATCAGTATTGTTTATGCTCTTGCGTCTTTTCTCGCGTCATGGGTTGCGCCTCTCGCAGCGTTGCTGCCGATAGATGTTGCATGGAGAATCATGGATTTACAGCAGTTTGAAATGAGCTACTCATTCCCCGTGACAGTATCGGTGATAAGCCTTGCTGCTTTTACTGCCGTATCCGTCTTTGGTATTTTCTATGTATCCAAAAAGCAAGCGGCCTAACGTTGCACAAAGCCTAGGAAAATGCCCGTGTCACGAAGGGAGCATTCCTCCGTCGTCCAGCCGGTGATAAACGCCGTTGGGTTGAAGCATTACGCCCTGATACGCCGCCAATTCATCTAGCGTAACCATCAGATAACCGTTGTTTAGCAGATAGTCGGCGATCAAGGGGATGGACTTGTACATTTGCAGTCCGCTGTCGTGCATTAAGATGATATCGCCGTCCGTGGTGTTGTTGCGAACGGAATAGAAGATTTTCTTTGGGCTTTTGCCGGTGTAGTCATAGGTATCAACGCTCCATTGAATAATGGGCAGCCCGATTTCGCACTCAACCCAAGGGGGATAGGTGCCGCCCGGCGCGCGAAAATAACGCGCGCCTTCGCCGGAAAGGTCGTAGAGTAGGTCGTTGGTCATGGAAAGCTCCTTGAGACGGTTCGCCATAATTTTAATGGAATAGCCGCTCCAGTGGTTATAGGTGTGGCAAGCGATCACATGGTTTTCATCGAACTGCCGCATTTCGATATCACCAAAGTTTACCAGCTTTTTTCCTACAATGAAATAGTTGACCCGTGCGCCTACAGCGCGGAAAGCGTCCAGCGCCTTAGCGGATTCCGCATAGGAGGGGCCGTCGTCACAGGTGATGGCTACCATTTTCCAGCGGCTGTTATCTGTTTGCTTTTGCCCTTCTTCCGTCATCATACCGGAAAACTCCGGGTAAAAAAAGCGAACGTGAATCAACCCGGGATGGCCTTCAAAAACCTGATTCGCTGCGTAATGCAGCGTCAGCTCCATTGCGCTCAACGTAAAATCCGCTTGGGTTAAGGCGCTTTTCTCGCATAAGGAGTCGATTGCGCCGTCGATGGGCTGGTCGTTGGGAAAAATAGAGGTAAGATGCTCCCGTACGCGACGGCTCATCAGCTCCCATGCCGGGCTATCCTCGGCAAAAAGATCGCTTAGCATAATTCGCTCGCCGGTAAGAAGGTCGAAGGTTCGGGTGGTAAACGGAGAACACAGCTGCTCGCGGTTATGGCTCATTCGTGCAAGAATCATAGTGCTTAACCAGCTTTGCCCTGTGCGATAGTAAACGGTGTTGATATCCATTCGGCTGTTTTTACGCGGGGTAGCGGAGGACGGCATTTGCGGAAACAGCTCGGCTTCATAGCCGTCCGCAATGTCTTGTATGGCTTTGTCCACCTGCGGATGAACGGTATGCAGGGTTTCTTTTTTCAGAAATGACTTCTTGTCCGCCGAAAAACGTTCCTCACGCACAGGCTCCACAACAAATATTTCCGGCAAGGAGGATAGCTTTTCCGTTTCCGCCGCTGCTCCAAATGCTTGTAATAAAAGTGCAATTACAAGCAGTATCATTCCCAAACGCTTCATCATCAAATCAATTCCTTCTGCTGCCGGAATGCGGCAGCGTTTTTATTATATACCATATCGATGATTTATGAAACCGCATAAACGATAGTTGTATACCCAACAATGCCAAAGAACAGCAGGAAACGATGAGGTAATGGGGATTTCGGTGGTAAAATGTATTTCCATTATGGTGTAAATAAGCTATACTATACTAAAATACGCCCGGTTAAATAAACCCATGAGCAAGAACGTACATACAAGAGGGAGGAGCTCGCACATGAGAAAAATGGTGGCTCTCATTCTGACACTCGCATTAGCACTGACGCTCGCTAGCCCAGCAGCTGCGGAAGGGGCGGTTACGCTGACGGTGTTCCATTACATGGGCCAAGCCAGCAAGCAAGCTGGTTTGACGGCTATCGAGGAAGCCTATACCGCGCTTAATCCCAATGTAACCTTTACAAATATTTATTTTAATCAGGGCATCGATTACTTTTCGCAGCTATCCGCGGCTTTGTCCTCCGGCGATCAGCCCAATATCATTATGGGCAATCCGGGTCAGTATCCCGATTTGGTTACGGAGGGCTTCGTTATGGATTTGTCGGATAATCAAGTTATCCAAGCCCTGAACCTGCCCAGCGGCGATCTTGGCGACGTTTCGGCTGATGGGAAGGTATATGGGTTCCCCATTGATTTTAAAACATGGGGTATTTTCTATAACAAAACCATTTTTGAAGAGCTAGGCTTGGAAGTCCCCTCCACCCTCACCGAGCTGAACGCTTTACAACAGAAGCTGATCGAAGCGGGGATTGATCCATATGTTCGTAGCTTTGCAGATGCGGTTTATGTTGATATTGAGATGCGCAATACAGTCTGGACGCGCGCCTTGCAGCTGGGAGACAACGACGTGTTTGAAAAGCTGATGAGCGGCGAAAGGAAATTCGCCGATTATCCTTTCTTTGCGGAAGGCTTATCCAATTGGACGGCTCGCATGGTAGGGGCGCGTATCGACGATATGAGCAACACGCAGGACATGAGCCTAGAGGTATTCGCAGCGGGCGGCGCCGCCATGCGCTTTGACGGTACTTGGGCCATCGGCGATATGATGAGCAAGAACCCAGATTTCGAGATTGGTTTTTTTGTCGCGCCCATTGATGATCTGGGCTCTGCAAAGATGAACGTACAGGTGGATCAGGCTTTTATGGTCAATCCTCAGGCGGAAAACACAGACGTGGCTTTAAATTTTATGGAGTACTGGATAGCGGAGGGAATTGTTTGGTCTGAAATATCCCAGATGCCGCTATTGTCCGGGCTTACCTCCGATAAGCTGTTGCCCATGGTGCAAACCCTAGCAGAAATGAAGAGCTCCGGCAATATCGCTCATTATGGCGACTTTACCAAGCCGTTGAGCTCCGATTTTACCCCTGCTTGGCGCGCTGAGTTGAACGCTTATGCGGAGAGCACCTTAACGGGTGGTAACATGACCATCAACCAGTGCATCCAAAATCTCCAGACTGCATTTGACGCTGTTATCGCCATAAACTAATGGGGCAATGAACGCCCCGCCTTTTCAACCGCTTTTTGAAACAGTGCAAGAACTGATGAACAAGGCAAACAAAAAGACCCGACAGCTTTCTGTCGGGTCTAAGACTATCAAAGCGCCTTCAAGGAAATCTCGAGGGAGCCCGCAGGCTACCCTGACCTTGTATCGACCGGCATCGCCGGTCGGGCGGGCAGTTTGCGGCAACGCCGCAAACTGTACCCGTAACTGGTCAAAATGCGCGTAGCGCTTTTTGACACGCTTCGCTTAGATATGAGGACCGGCGGCGACCAGTGCCTTGCCCGCATCGTTGCCTTCGTACTTGGCGAAGTTTTTGATGAAGCGAGAGGCCAGATCCTTTGCCTTGGTATCCCATTCGGTGGGATCGGCGTAGGTGTCGCGAGGATCCAGAATATGAGTGTCCACACCGGGCAGCACCGTGGGAACCTCGAAGTCGAAATAGGGGATCTTCTTGGTAGCCGCGTTGAGGATATCGCCGTTCAGGATCGCGTCGATGATGCCGCGGGTATCCTTAATGGAGATACGCTTGCCGGTGCCGTTCCAGCCGGTGTTCACCAGATAAGCCTTCGCGCCGCTCTGCTGCATGCGCTTTACCAGCTCCTCAGCATACTTGGTGGGGTGCAGCTCCAGGAAGGCCTGGCCGAAGCAAGCGGAGAAGGTGGGGGTAGGCTCGGTGATGCCGCGCTCGGTGCCAGCCAGCTTGGCGGTGAAGCCGGAGAGGAAGTAGTACTTGGTCTGCTCCGGGGTCAATACGGATACGGGAGGCAGCACGCCGAAAGCGTCAGCGGACAGGAAGATAACGTCCTTGGCGGCGGGAGCAGCGGAAACGGGACGAACGATCTTCTCAATATGATTGATGGGGTAGGAAACGCGGGTGTTCTCGGTGACGCTCTTGTCATCGAAATCAATCTTGCCTTCCGCGTCCAACGTTACGTTTTCTAGCAGCGCGTTACGCTTGATGGCGTTGTAGATATCAGGCTCGGAGTCCTTATCCAGATTGATAACCTTGGCATAGCAGCCGCCCTCGAAGTTGAACACGCCGTTGTCGTCCCAGCCGTGCTCGTCATCGCCGATCAGCAAACGCTTGGGGTCGGTAGACAAGGTGGTCTTGCCGGTGCCGGAAAGGCCGAAGAAGATGGCGGTGTTCTTGCCGTCCAGGTCGGTGTTGGCAGAGCAGTGCATGGAGGCAATGCCCTTGAGCGGCAGATAGTAGTTCATCATGGAGAACATGCCCTTTTTCATCTCTCCGCCGTACCAGGTGTTGATGATAACGGACTCGCGGCTGCTTAGGTTGAACACAACGGCGGTCTCGGAATTGAGGCCCAGCTCCTTGTAGTTCTCCACCTTAGCCTTGGAGGCGTTGTAAATGACAAAGTCGGGCTTAAAGTCCTTCAGCTCTTCTTCGGAAGGCATGATGAACATGTTGGATACGAAATGAGCCTGCCATGCGACTTCCACGATGAAGCGGATGGACATGCGGGTATCCTTGTTGGCGCCGCAGAAAGCATCCACAACGAACAAACGCTTGTTGGACAGCTCGTTCTTGGCGATTTCCTTCACAGCCGTCCAAGTTTCCTTAGAGGCGGGATGGTTGTCGTTCTTGTATGCGTCGGAGGTCCACCAAACGGTATCCTTGGAGGTGTCGTCCATGACGATGAATTTGTCTTTAGGAGAACGGCCGGTATAAACGCCGGTCATAACATTGACGGCGCCCAGCTCGCTGACCTGTCCCTTTTCAAAGCCCTCTAATTCCGGGCGGGTCTCCTCCATGAATAACTTTTCATATGAAGGGTTATGGACGATTTCAGTAACACCGGTTATGCCATACTGCTCAAGATTGATAGTAGCCATTGTGTAGAACCCCTTTCCTTGCTAGTGCTAGTGTCGCGCCATATCGAGATGGTGCGAATTCACCCCCGCTTGATAAAAGGTGAACACTTCACATTATAAAGCCAACTTGTTAAAAAAGCAACGAGAAAAGTAACTTGGTTTTTGAACGTTTAAATGGCAATTGTACATTATCAGCTTTTTTGTTATAATGTAGGCATGAAAGAATGGGAAAATGCAATCAAATGGAGAGAGGAGCCATTATGTCCTATAAAGTAGTCATTGTGGAGGATAACCCCGCCACAGTGCGGTCTTTAGTAAAAACCATCCGATGGGATCAGCTGGACTGTACCGTGGCGGCTACCGCTACCGATGGGGAAAGCGGTAGAAAAACGCTGTTGACCTGTCGCCCGGATATTCTTTTAACCGATATCCGTATGCCGCGTCTCAACGGGCTGGAAATGGTGGAGGCAGTCAGGCAGGAGCTGCCCGATTGCAAGGTGATTATCATTACCGGTTACGATCAGTTTCAGTATGCCAGCCAAGCCATCAAGCTGGCGGCTTTTGATTATCTTCTAAAGCCTATCCAAAACGAGGAGGTGGAGCGGAGTATTCGACGGGCGGTTTCCACCCTCAATGCCCAGCGCCAGAACGATTCAACTTTGGAACAGGCTATGGATTTGAAAAGACGCACCCATCTTCTCCTGCTGCTCACCAACGATTCTCAGCGCGGGCAGGGGGTAAGCGAGCTGCTGGGCGAGGCTGGCATGGATTTCCAAACCTATTATATTATGATGATGCAAGCGCCCACAGGGGAGGTATCGATGCCCGGGCTGCTTACTCGTTTGGAAGCCCTCTATCGGGAGCTACATATATCGGTGGTGCTGCTGCTTCTGTATGATTCCATCATTGCTTTCGTGATGCGCCAAGACGATGGCGATGCTTGGCGGGAGCAGGCGGAAAATGCTGCGGCGGATATTTTGCATAAGACTGGGCTGCCTCTTCGAATCGGCGTTTCCAGCCTTGGCACGTCGCGTCACCGCATACGGCAGATTTATCATCAGGCGCGTCAAGCACTATGGGAAATCGCGCTCAACCATGACGAAGGGCAGCTCCGTTTCTATCAGGAGGAGCCCTCCAAACAGGCCGGAGGAAGATTGGCTGGGCTGCAAAGCCAAGTGGATAGGCTGGTTACGAACGCAGACCTGTCCGATGAATATGCCGAGCAGGCCGCAACGGTGCTTGCGGAGCAGAGCGGAAACCAGTACAGTAATCTACGGGCCTTGATAACGCTGTACTCGTTGGAGCTGACAAAAAAATACCACTGTCCTCATGAAGAAGCCTTGGAAAGCGCTCTTTGCTCCACTTGGTTTGTCTCCTCTGGGGAAGATGCTCGGCATTGCTTGGTTCGTCTCAGCCAAGCGATGCGAAACGCCAAGGACGGAGACCAAAGCGCCAAACAATCGCTGCTGACGCGCAACGCCTTGCAATACATTCGCCTTCACGCACTGGAGGGGCTTAGGCTGGACGACGCCGCCGAAAAGCTCTGCGTCAGCGCCAACTATCTTTCCGCGTTGATACGCAAGGAAACAGGGACCACCTTTCACGACCATGTGCTGGAGGCAAAGATGAACGTGGCTCGCACGATGCTGGCAGACCCGCGGATTTTGGTGGAGGAGGTTTCCAGAGCCGTAGGGTACAACAATTATGTTTCCTTTTATAACGCTTTTAAGCGTATCGAGCATATGACTCCGACGGAGTACCGCAATTTGAAGGTGGGCCTATGAAACGGACGAGGGGGCTTTCGTACCGCGCCAAGCTGATCTGGGTCAATTGCGTCACAATATTGGTCGTAGCTGCTTTGATTACCGTGGGGCTGGTGTTGACGGCTTCCCGGCAGGCGGTGGAGGATGGAAAGACCCATTTAAATTTGTTGACCGAGCAGGTGCTGATCAATTTTTCCAACGCCACCAAAAGCGCCGCTCAGCAAGTGATTACCATGCTCAGCGGAACCGGAACCGCGGAAAGAATTTATTTGCTGCGCGACAGCAGCGAACAGGATACGGGCTACTATCAGCGGGTACAGGAGCTTTTGTCCGCCATGAATCAAATGATCAGCGCAAAAACCTATTATCGGGAGCTTTATATCCGTATGGACGACGGGCGTTCCTTCGCTAACTCCGCCGCCTCTCAAGACTTTGCGAGGGAAGCGGACGCGTTGCTTTCTGTGCCCGCCTATGGCGAAAACACCCATGGCAGCGCCTTATGGGTGCGGAGCGATGGGGGAAACCTGTGCCTCATTCGGGATGTGTACAACCAATCGCCGTTTCGCCACGTGGGCAAGGTAGTCGCTTTGATGCGACCGGATTTTTTGGCCAGCCTCGGGGAATACAATGCTGATTTAAAATGTACGGTGCTTTTTCTAAATAGTCTGCAACAGCCCATGGTACAAATTGGAGACGAGGAAACGGATCTGAGCGGGGTAGCGCTAGCTGCCGTAGCTTCGCCTGCTATGGATATTGTCGATAATTATGCCGTATCGGTCCGCAATGTAGAAAACTGGACGGCAGTTGGACTGCTACCGGAAGCTCGGCTGAATGCGGTACGGGCTAGCATTTTACGAAGCGGCTTTCTTTTGTCTTTGTTATGCGTTATGGGCGGGACGCTGCTGGTATTTGCACTTACCAATCGAATGACGCGGCAGGTTCGCTCCTTGGTTGCTTCCATGGACGACGTGGCTGCTGGAAATATGAGCATTTCCATTCCCGTGGATAGTCGGGATGAGTTTGGTCAGCTGGCTGTTCACTTCAACCGGATGATCAATCAAACCGCCGAGCTGCTATCTCGCGTGGTGCGCGAGGAACAGGAAAAAAGCAAAGCTGAATATGGTATGCTGGAGTACCGCTACCGTTCGTTGCAATCCCAAATCAATCCGCATTTTATTTACAATGCCATGGAAACGGTGAACGCGTTGGCAAAGATCGACGGCAACGAGGAAATCAGCGAAGTGGTGCAGCATATTTCCGCCTTTTTTCGGCAGAACACGTATCATATGCAGAAACGCTTCATTCCTATCGACGAGGAGTTTGAAAGCCTACGGCAATATACCCAGATTTATCGGCACATCCACGGCAATCGTTTATCCACGCCCATCACCTGTGCACCGGAGGCGGAGAAGGCGTTGATCCCCACTATGATTTTGCAGCCGGTGCTTGAAAATGCTTTGATTTACGGTGTTCGTCCCTTTGAAGAGGAAACGCTGGTGATGCTGGGCGCGATGGTTTACGGCGACCGACTGGTGATTGAAATAACCGACAACGGCTGCGGTATGTCTCCAGAAACAGTGGAGCTGATTCTAAACGGCGAGCGGGAGGAAAGCGGCCCTGAGACGAAGCATTCCACGGGGATTGGCATGCGCAATGTAAAGGAGCGTTTGCACCTTATCTATGGGGAGCAAGCGCGGCTTAGCATTCAAAGTCAGACGGATCACGGAACCACGGTAACGATTGAAATCCCTTTGGTCTACGAGGAGGGAGAACTGGAATTGCTGTTAAAGGCAACGGGAACGAATTTGAAATAGTTGTACACGGGTTGAAAAAAATTGTTGAAAAAAATTTTTATATTATTTTGCAAATGTATTGAAATTTATCTACGCATTTGATATAGTAGCCCTGAAAATATTCGACGTTACAAAAATATGGCTGATGCTGAATACAAACGGAAGAAGGAAAAAAGGATATGCTAAATTACAAGGTAAAAATTGGACTGGCTCCCATGCGTCGAGACGTTACCCCCCGTCCTGGTATTTTTAACTGGGAAAAGGCGGAGGAACGCGGTCAAAGTGCTGTAAAGTATATTGAGGAGCACTTTGCCTCCGAGAACGTTTCCTTTGTAGACCTCAAGGGAATCAATCCTGTGGATGTGATGTACTGCGAGGCAGACGCGGAAAAGGTCATTGAACGGTTTCAAGCCGAAAAGGTGGACGCGGTTTTTGTCATCAATTCCAACTTCGGCAATGAAGAGATTTGCGCGCAGATAGGCCGCGCGCTGGGAAAGCCCGTCTGCATTTGGGCGCCGAAGGACGATAGCTTTCTGCCGGACGGCATGCGCTACACCGACAGCCAGTGCGGTATTTTTGGCGTCAGCCGCCAGCTTCAGCGCTGCCACGTGCCCTTTAGCTATATTGAAACCTCTACGGTGGACAGCGAGATTTTCGCCAAGGGATTTGCAAAATTCGTCTCTGTCAGCTGCATGGTCAAAAATTTCCGCGGTATGCGAATCGCTCAGGTAGGCATGCGGCCGAAGCCCTTCTGCTCGGTAATCTTTAATGAGGGCGAGCTGATGGAGCGGTTCGGTCTGCAAATCATTCCCGTCAATCTAGCGGTGATGATCGATCAATATAACCGAATTTTGAAGGAAAACGATGCGGAGCTGGAAGAGGGCGCAAAGCTGCTTCTGTCCCGCTATGAGATGGACGACCTCACGCCGCCGCTGCTAAAGAAAGTATATGCCTTTGTGCTGCTGTACCAGTGGGTATTTAAAACCTATAACGTTCAGGCAGTATCCGCCGAATGCTGGACGGCTATGCAGCTGGGCGTAGGCGCGATGCCCTGCACCGCATACAGCATTTTGGCCGATATGGGTTATATCATTTCCTGCGAAAGCGACCTGCACGGAGCGATTACCATGTCCTTGCTTTCCTGCGCGACGTTGGGCAAGAAAATCCCCTTCTTTGGCGAATTTACCGTTCGTCATCCCGACGATCCCAACGGCGAGCTGCTTTGGCACTGCGGCCCCTTTGCTTACAGCCTGAAAAAGGACGGCTGCCCCTGCAAGGAGGTCAACATGCGTCAGTGGTTCCAGGTTAAGGATGGACAATATACCGTGGCGCGGTTTGATCAGGACGACGGCAATTACAGTCTGCTAAGCGGTACCTGCACCTCGATGGAAGGTCCCTATACCTTTGGCACCTATCTTTGGGCGAAGTTCGATAACCTGTCCAAGTGGGAGCGCAAGCTGGTGGAAGGCCCCTACATCCATCACATGGCGGAAATCGAAGGCGACTGGACCGAGGAGCTCCATGAGTTCTGTAAGTATGTAAAGGGCCTTGCCATCGATACCGTACAAGACTGAAAGTGAGAATGAAGCCATGCCTGAGCAACAATCCGCAATGACCATCAAGCTAACCATGCTCCTGCCGGAGCTATCCAATACGGAGCGCAAGGTGGCCGACTATATCTTGGGGCAGCCGCAGGAGGTTATTCACCTCAGCATAACCGGCCTTGCCGCCAACTGCGGCGTCAGCGACGCTACGGTGGTCAGACTGTGCAAACGGATGGGAATGCATGGCTATCAGGAGCTGAAGGTGAACCTGGCGCAGGATATCGTTTCCCCACTGGAACGTATCCATGAAGCGATCTCGGAAAACGATACCTGCGCTCAGGTGGTTGAAAAGGTTTTTCAGACCACTGTACAGGCCTTGCAATACACCAGCCGCATCGTCAATCCTCAGCAGCTGGAGAAAGCCGTCAACGCGCTTGACAGCGCACGAAGGGTGATCATCTATGGCTTGGGCAATTCCGCTGCCGTAACCAAGGATTTGCAGCATAAGCTGCTTCGCCTTGGCATCGACGCGGCTGCCTATGACGATAATCATTTGCAGCGGATCGTCGCCGCCCACGTGGAAACTGGCTGCGTATGCGTCTGCATCAGCCATTCCGGCTCTTCTATGGATGTGGTGGACGCTGCGCAAATGGCGAAGGATAACGGAGCACTGATTATCAGCCTGACCGGGGTAGGCAAATCGCCTCTGTCGGAGCTGGCAGATATCCGGCTGGATACGGCTTCCCGGGAAACTCAATACCATATTTTGGCGCTTAGCTCCCGTATCGCACAATATACGCTGATTGATGCGCTGTACACTTGCTTGGCATTGAAGCGCCGCGGCACGGAGCACGAGGGCGCGGAGCAGTGCATTGAAAAGGCGCTGGAAAAGCTGAAATACTAGGAACGAATCCTGAAAATTATTTTCACAAAAGTTGATTTATTTTTGAAAAGTACTTGAAAATTATCTACATATTTGATATAGTATTTTATGAAAATGATCAACACTTTTCTGACATACCGTTCTCACCAATGAGGAGAAAGAAGGAATCGTTATGCTTACGGATTTAAAAACGGTTTTGAATGTTGCTAAGAAGAAAAACTGCGCGATCCCTGCGTTTAATGTTTACAATCAGGAAACCGTGCTGGGCGCGTTGCAAGCTGCCGAGGAAGCCAACTCCTGCGTTATCCTGCAAATGTATAGCCGTTTGTTTACCAGCATTGAAGCCGAGTTTTTGGCTCCGTCGCTGATTGCCGCTGCGCAGCGTTCCAAGGTAAAGGTTTGCTTCCATCTGGACCATGGCGCTAGCGATGAGGCGGTATACCGCGCCCTTCGCTGGGGCTGCACCGGCATCATGCGGGACGCCAGCAGCCTGCCCATTGAGGAAAACATCGCCATCACCAAGCATGTGGCGGAGGTTTGCCATGACTTGGGGGTGCATGTGGAAGGCGAGCTGGGCCATATCGGCATGGCTAAAGAGGGCGTAAGCACCGAATACACCAAGGTGGATGAGGCAGTGCGTTTTGTAAAGGAAACGGGTGTGGATGCGCTGGCTATTTTGGTGGGAACGGCCCATGGTCACTATAAGCAGGCTCCTGTGCTGGCTATTGATCGCATTGCCGAGATCAATAAGGCGGTGGACGCGGCGCTGGTGCTGCACGGTGGCAGCGGCGTGCCTGACGATCAGATTGTAGCGGCGGTGAAAGCCGGTATCCGCAAAATCAATTTTGGTACGGACGTTTGCTGTGCGCTTCTGGACGGCATCTTTGCTGAGAAGCATGAGGCAGCCGCTATCGATGTATTTATGAAGAGACCTACCGCTTCTGTAAAGGCGTTCTGCCTATCCAAGATCGACTTGCTGGGTGCGGAGGGAACCAATGAGTGAGCAATGGACCGAGGTGATTGGCATCGGCTCCAGCGTCTATGATACGCTGATGGTTGTAGATGGCTTTCCCACCGAGGATACCAAGATGCAAGGCATAGAAACCAAGGTGCAGGGAGGCGGTCCCTGCGCTACGGCGCTGGTGGCTGCTGCCAAGCTGGGCGTAAGCACAGCCTATATGGGTACCATTGGCGATGATCCCTTTGGACGCTATATGTTGGACGATTTTAAGGCGTGGGGCGTGGATGTAACGGGTGTGCGTCGGGTTCCCGATGCGATTTCTTTCCACTCCGTCGTGCTGTTAAACCGGCAAAACGGCTCGCGTACCTGCATCTGGAACAAAGGAACCGTGGAGCAGCCAACCATTGGGGATTTAAACGAGGCGGCGCTGACCCATGCAAAGGTTCTGCATCTGGACGGCCATATGACCGAAGCGGCAATCTACGCCGCTAAGCTGTGCCGCAATCACGGCGTAAAGATCAGCTACGACGCAGGCGGGCTGTATCCCGGTGTGAAGGGGCTGCTGCCCTATGTGGATTATATGATTCCCTCCGAGGAATACGCTCTCAAGCTGACGCAAGCGGCTACAGCGGAAGAAGCTGCTCAAAAGATTTATCATGAGTATCATCCTGAGCTTGTAGTGTTGACGCAGGGTGTTAAGGGCGGTATCATTCTGGATGAGCAGGGGATGCGTAGATACGATAGCTATCCGGTAAAGGTTGCGGATTCCAACGGCTGCGGAGATACCTTTCACGGCGCGTTCGTCGCGGCGAGAGTGAAGGGAATGTCCGTAGATCAGGCGTGCTGCTATGCAAGCGCCGCGGCAGCTGTGAAATGCACCCGACTGGGGGCGCGCTGCGCCATCCCCGCCGATCATGAGTGCCGCAGCTTTCTGCGGGAAAGGGGTATCACATTATGAGCCTGATTACCATCCGCAATGACCAATTAACCGTTGTTCTTTCCACCATGGGCGCCGAAATTCAATCCATCATCGACACGAACGGGGTGGAGCGTCTTTGGCAGGGAAACCCTGAAATATGGAGCGGTCGCGCGCCGGTGCTGTTCCCGGTGGCGGGGGGCTTTCGAAACGATGGCTACGAGCTGGACGGAAAATGGTATGCCATGCCCAAGCACGGCTTTGCCAAGCTGGTGGAATGGAAGGTAGAAAAGGCAGAAGCGGCTTCGGCCACTATGCTTTTGACGGAGAAGCATCCCGGCTTTCCCTTTAATTACGAATTCCGCATTCATTTTACGCTGGAAAAGAACAGCCTCAAGGTGGATTACGACGTAAAGAACACCGGAGATCGGACGCTGTGGTATAGCGTGGGCGCACATGAAGCCTATCAAACCCCCGGCGATATCGAGGATTATGAATTGGTATTTGATCAAGAGGAAGCCTTGGAGCGCTATCCGTTGATCGGCAACCTGATCGGTCATGAAACCGAGACCATGGCGAAAAACACCAAAGTGCTTCCCCTTGCCGAAAAAATGCTGGATCACGACGCGATTGTTTTCCGCAACCTCAAAAGCACGGGCGTAACCCTGCAGAGCCGCGCTCATGACCGTAAGGTAAGAGTGGAGTTCGCGGGTAACCCCACACTGATGTTCTGGCATAAGCCGGAAGCAAAGTATCTGTGCATTGAGCCTTGGAACAACAGCCCGGATTTTGTAGACGCGGAGCTGGACATTACCAAAAAGCCCAACTTCATCAGCCTTAAGCCCGGTGAAAGCCAAAGCCGCATTCATACCATCGTGATTCTGTAAGAAGGAGGACATGAACGATGTTGGAAACTTTACGCAAACTGAATCCCCAGCTTCCTTTTTACTCTGTTTACGATGACGCCTTCAAACGCTTTGGCCGGGTCATTCCCTTTGACGCAACCAGCTTGATCGAGACCTGCGAAAAGGCCGCCGTTATGCCGCAAAGCGGCAGCGCGTATGTTCCCGATATGCCGGAGCTAGAGGCCTTGCCTGCATTTCAACAGGTGAAGGACGAGCTTCGGGGCGAGGGCTCCTGCCAGATTGGCTGCTGCTGGGGCTACAATCAGATGCTCAATTGCTTGGAATACCATCGTGCCAGCGAGCACAACATCGCCGTCAGCGATATAGTGTTGCTGTTGGCCGCCCAGCAGGACATGGAAGGCAATGATCTGCCCGAGGGGAAGATCGTAGGCTTCTACTGCCCCAAGGGAACCACCATTGAGGTGTATGCCACCTCGCTGCACTTTTGCCCCTGCCAGACGGCGGATGAAGGCTTCCGCTGCATCGTTATTCTTCCCCGGGGCACCAATCATGCCTTGACCAAAAAGCCGGACGAAAAGGTAGCGGACGGGCGGCTTTTGTGGGCGGTTGACAAATGGCTGATCGCCCACCCCGATAATAAACCCGTCGTGGAGCGGGGTGCTTATCCCGGCCTCCACGGAGAGAATTTTAAGATTCGATATTAAGGAGAGATACCATGGAACGCAAAGCATTCATGTGTGACATGATCCGCACGGAGCTGGAGGATGTGGTGGGCGCGCAAAACGTGTCCGTTGCTGAAAGCGACCGCATGACTTATGGTGTGGACTATTTCTGGATCGGCCGTATGTGGGCGGATCGCGGCGAAAAGCCCCCAATGCCTGATTGGATCGTTCGTCCCGCTTCCGCTGTGGAAGTGAGCAAGATCCTGAAAATCGCCAATTACTATAAAATCCCGGTGAACATCTGGGGCGGCGGTTCCGGCTCTCAGGGCGGCGCTCTGCCAATGGCGGGCGGCATCATGATGGACATGAAACGCATGAATCAGTTGATCAAAATCGATGAGGTCAGCCGTACCATTACCGCCGAGGCGGGCATGATTTTCCAGCAGCTGGAATGGTATGCCAATGAAAAGGGTTATTCCTGCCAGCATATCCCCAGCTGCTTGACCTGCGGCACCATTGGCGGCGCTTTGGGTCACCGTGGCATCGGTATCATGTCTACAAAATACGGCAAGATTGACGATCAGTGCATTTCCATGGAGGTGGTATTGCCCAACGGTGATATCATCAACACCTTGCCTGTGCCGAAGCATGCGGCAGGCCCTGATTTGAACCAGATGTTTATTGGCTCCGAGGGAACGCTGGGCGTGATCACGCAGGCGACCTTCAAGCTGTTCGAACAGCCGGAAAGTCGCCAGCATCGCGCCTTCCTGTTCCCGGACATGAACTCCGGCTTCATGGCGGGCCGTGATATCATGCAAAAGGTGAAGCCCTCCATACTGCGCTTCTTTGATCAGGCGGAAACCAGCAGCATCATCAAAAAGATTTTGGGCTTTGAGAAAAAAGGCTGCTTCATGAACGTGACGCTGGAAGGCATCGAGCGGATTGTGGATATCGAAATGGAAATCGTATTGGATATCTGCAAGAAGTGGGGCGCGCAGGATCTGGGCAGCGAGTATGGGGAGAAGTGGTATCAGAACCGCATCACCTTCTTCTATCCCGGCCATATCATGGACATTCCCCAGATGTTTGGCACCATGGACACGGTGTCGGATTTCGCCCATATCGAGGAAATCTACTGGGCTATGAAGCATGCCATTGAGGACAATTTCCCCGATGTACGGTTTATCGCCCATTGCAGCCACTGGTATGAGTGGGGCACCATGATCTACGATCGTTTCATTATGGATCATCCGCCGGAGGATCCTCAGGAAGCCATCAGCCTGCATAACCGCATCTGGAATGCGGGCGTGCGCGCAGCAATGGAGCACGGCGGCGTGATTAACGATCATCACGGCATCGGCTTAAAGCTAGGCCGTCTGATGAAGGAACAATACGGCCCAGCCATGCAGGTGCTGGAGGGGCTGAAAAAGAGCCTGGATCCCAACGGAATTATGAACCCGTACAAGCTCGGGCTGTAAGGAGGATAATAAGATGTATAGCGAAAAAGCTAAGAAAAACGCCGACGCATGCCGCTTTTGCTGGATGTGCCGCCATCTTTGCCCCGTACAGCTGGTAACGGGCAAGGAGACCAATACCCCCCGCGCTAAGGGCTTACAGGTATCCATGGAGGAGCGGGGCTTTCAGATGGACGCAGCGGCAGCCAAAACCATGTATGAGTGTCTGCTTTGCGGTTCCTGCACCAACGACTGCGTAACGGGTTTCGAGCCTCCCGTATTTATCCGAGAAGGCCGTAGCCAAGCCATTGTCAACGATTTGGCGCCGGATTGCGTCCTTCGGGTCGTAGAGAAGGAACAAAAAACTGGCAACATCTATGGCGAAGAGAAATGCAAGGTGAATTTACAGGGTGTTCCCGAAAAGGGCGATACGTTGGTATGGCTTGGCGCAACTGCCCGCTACAGCGTGCCTGAAACCGCAGAAGCATTGCTGAGTCTGTTCAAAAAGGCAGGGGTAAACGTTGCAGTGCTTGCAAATGAGCCGGCTTCCGGCTCCGCCTTGGGCGATTTGATGGGCTTTGTGGAGGATGTGCGCACAGAAGCCAAAAAGGCGGGAGAAGCCATTGCCGCCTCCGGGGCGAAAAAGCTTGTGGTGCTGGACAGCTACGACGCAGCGCTGTTCCGTCATGAGTACAAGGACTGGGGCGTGGAGCTGCCCGAGGTAGTGACCGCCACGACCTTTGTAGACGAGCTTGTTAAAGCCGGAAAGCTTACACCAAAGCAAGAAAAACAAATGGTAACCTATCATGACGGCAGCCGTCTGGCAAGGGATTTGGACGAGCATCAGCCTGCGCGGGATTTGCTGGCTGCCATGGGCTGCGAGCTCCACGAGATGTTCTTAAACCGTCGCTTGTCCCGCTGCTGCGGCAGCGCGGTGTTCGGTCAGTACATGCCGGAGCTTCGCACGCAAATTGCACAGAACCGCTGGAAGGACGCGCAACGAACAGAAGCCAAGCTGCTGGTTGCCGCCTGTCCCCAAAGCACGGAGGCCTTTTCATCCACAGTACCCGATGGGTATCAATACATGGATTTGTTCGTGATGCTGAATAAACAGTGCTAAGAAAAAGCATAAAGGGTACGGCTCTTAGAACCGTGCCCTTTATGAGCAATAACAAGGATGGTGCGACCATGAATTTATTTGTGTGCCTAAAGCAGGTGCCATCCACCAACAAGGTGCAGGTGGATGAAAAAACGGGCGTTCTCAAGCGAGACGGCGTGGCAAGCAAGATGAATCCTTATGATCTGTATGCGCTGGAAACAGCGCTGCGCCTGCGTGAAAAGCATGGCGGGAAGCTAGTAGTCGGTACCATGGGCCCGCCGCAAGCCCAAGCGGTCATCCGAGAAGCCTATCGGATGGGTGCGGACGAGGGATATGTTTTTTCGGATCGTCGTCTGGGCGGCGCGGATGTGCTGGCCACCAGCTATACGCTGGCGCAAGCTATTCGTAGCGTAGGCGATTTTGATTTGATTCTTTGCGGCAAGCAAACCACGGACGGGGATACGGCTCAGGTTGGGCCAGCGATTGCCGAGCATTTGGGCATTCCCCACGCGGCTTGGGTGCGTAAGGTGGAGCTGGAGGGCAACGGCGTAAAGGTGGAGCAGCAGCTGCAGGACGTAATGGAAACGGTGTGGATGCCCTTCCCCTGCTTGATGACCGTGGAGCAGGATATCTATATGCCCCGTCTGCCCTCTCTGAAAAAGGCGAAGGAAGTCAAGGATCGCCCCATTACCATTTTAGGGCTTGACGCTTTTTTGGATACGGACGCTAATCACTACGGCCTCTCCGGCAGCCCTACGCAGGTGGAACGTATTTTTCCACCCAAGAACGATGTGGAGCGGGAGACCTACGAAGGCCCGGACTGTGACAAGCGGATTGTGGATACCCTGAAAAGCTGGAAATTTATTTAGGAAGGAGACGGCAACATGGCACAAATAGCGATTTTGGAACGTAAATGCAACGGCTGCGGTCAATGCGCCAAAAGCTGTCCCTTTGGCGCGATTGACATGAACAATGGCAAGCCGGAGCTGAACGCGGCCTGCAAGGTCTGCGGCGTTTGCCTGAAGAATTGTCCGCAAAAAGCCATCGTGCGGCTGGAAACCAAGGTGGAATCCGTCGATAAGACACAGTGGAACGATATTCTGGTATTTGCTGAGGTATCCGGCGGTCAATTGCACCCCGTCAGCTTGGAGCTGATCGGTAAGGCGCGGGAGCTGGCGAAAAATGTAAATTTCCGCGTGAACGCCATTCTGGTGGGTCGGGGTGTGGAGCCCTTTGCCCAAGAGCTGCTGCACTACGGCGTTCACGAGGTGGCAGTCTATGACGATCCCGGCCTGTCCTTTTTCCGGGCGGACGCATACGCCTGCTGCGTAGAGGATTATATCAAGCTGCGCAAGCCTAGCGTGGTGCTGGTGGGGGCAACCTCTCTGGGTAGGAGCCTTGCGCCTCGGCTGTCCACCCGCTTCCATACCGGGTTAACAGCTGATTGCACTCAGCTGGAGCTGCGGGAAAATACCGATTTGGTTCAGATTCGTCCCGCCTTTGGCGGCAACATTATGGCACAGATTGTTACCACCCGCACCCGTCCTCAGTTTGCCACCGTGCGTTATAAGGTAATGAACGCACCGGAGCGCAGCGCTGAGGCGGCGGGTACGGTGCTGAATCGCTCCATCCCCAAGGGCGTAGCGGAGTCTCCCGTACGCCATGTGTCCACCGAGCCGGTTCCCGCCGTGGAGAGCATCTCCGACGCGGAAATTCTGGTGGTTGGCGGACGGGGTCTGCAAAAGGAATCGGATCTAGAAATGATTCGGGAGCTGGCTGGCTTGCTGCATGGCGATTGGGCGGTTTCCCGGCCCTTGGTGGAGAAGGGATGGACGACCAATAACCGGCAAATCGGCCTTTCGGGCCGCACCGTGCGTCCTAAGCTGATTATCACCTTTGGCGTTAGCGGCGCCATTCAGTTTGCCAGCTGCATGAATAAAAGCGATCATATCATTGCGGTCAATTCAGATGGGCAAGCGCCTATTTTCGAAGTGGCGCATATCGCAGTGGTGGGCGATCTGTACCAGATTTTGCCCGATATGATCCGTCGGATCAAGGAGGCTCAGGCATGAAACCATTTCATCAGGTAACCTCACAGGATATGGACTTCTTTGAAAAGCTGCTGCCCGGCCGTGTTTTTTCCGGCGCACAGATCAGCGACGATTATGATCATGATGAAATGACCGAGTATGGACATTTCATGCCGGATGCTGTTCTGCAGGCGCTGACGACGGAAGAGGTTAGCGCGGTGCTTCGGTACTGCAACGAACAAAGCATTGCCGTTACGCCTCGGGGCGCAGGCACAGGCCTTTGCGGCGGCTGCGTTGCGAAGGATGGTGGCATCATCCTTTCAACGGAAAAAATGAAGAAGGTATTGGAAATCGACCGCAAGAATATGACTGCCACGGTGGAGCCGGGCTTGCTGTTGATGGAGTTCCCCAAGTATTTGGAGGACACCGGTTTGTTCTATCCGCCGGATCCCGGCGAAAAAACCGCCACCTTGGGCGGTAACGTCATGACCAATGCGGGCGGCATGCGTGCCGTGCGCTATGGCGTAACGCGGGACTATGTGCTGGGGATGGAAATTGTCCTGCCAAGCGGCGAGGTCTTAACCTTGGGCGGCAAGAACGTGAAAACCAGCAGCGGCTATAGTCTCATTCAGCTTTTGATCGGAAGCGAGGGCACGCTGGCCTTTTTGACCAAGGTAACGGTAAAGCTGATTCCCGAACCCAAGGTAAACCAAAGCCTGCTGATTCCCTTTGACGATCTGGATCAGTGCATCCAAGCAGTGCCTTCGGTGCTGGCCTGCGGCTGCGAGCCTACCGCCGTCGAGTTTATGGAGCGCGAGGTCATTGCCAGCGCTGAAACCTATTTGGGCAAGCAATTCCCCGATACGGCGGCGAACGCGTACCTCTTGGTGCGGCTGGATGGCAACAGCGTGGAAGCTCTGCAGCCCTCCATCGAGACCTTGACGGATCTTGCCCTGGACCTTGGCGCTAAGGATGTGCTGCTGGCGGATACGGATGAGCGCAAAGAGAGCATATGGAATGCTCGCGGCGCATTTCTGGAAGCGATTAAGGGCAGCACCCCCAGCATGGACGAATGCGACGTCGTCGTGCCTCGGGATCAGATTGCCGCCTTCGTGCGCAAAAGCGTGGAAATCGGTAAAGAGCAGCAGGTTCGCATTTGCTCCTTCGGCCATGCGGGAGATGGAAATCTGCATATTTACGCCTGTCAGGACGCGCTGCCGGACGATGTGTGGAAGCGCAAGGTGGAGCGAGTGATGGACGAGCTATATACAGCGGCTCGGCAGCTGGGGGGAGCCATCAGCGGCGAGCACGGCGTAGGTCATGCCAAGCGGGAATTCTTGGAGGAATCTGTCGGCAAAGAGCAGATTGCGCTGATGCGTGGCATTAAGCAGGCTTTTGACCCCAACGGTATTTTAAACCCCGGAAAGGTGATTTGATATGACGACCCTTTCATTGCCTTATGGACGGGGCCAAATGGTGGTTCATGTGCAGGACGCGCACTTAAAGGGAGTGTTGCGTCCCGCCCATCAGGAGCGCGGAACGGAAACCGAGGAAGCGATGGTTCGTTCCGCGCTGAGCGCGCCGATCGCATCTTCCCGCCTTTCCGAGCTGGCAAAGGGGAAAAGCAAAATCTTGGTCATCACCAGCGATCATACGCGCCCTGTTCCCAGCCATATCACCATGCCCCTCTATTTGGAGGAAATACGCAAGGGCAGCCCCAACGCAGAAATCCGTATTCTGATCGCCACCGGTATGCATCGCCCAACCACGGAGGCAGAGCTTCGTCAGAAGCTTGGGGATAAAATTGTGAACGACGAGCAGATTGTGGTGCACGACGCGCAGAAGGACGAGGACATGGTGCGCTTGGGCACTTTGCCGTCGGGCGGAGAGCTATGGCTGAACCGCCTGATCACATGGGCAGAGCTGGTGGTATCAGAAGGCTTTATCGAGCCGCATTTCTTTGCGGGCTTTTCTGGCGGACGCAAGAGTATTCTTCCTGGTGTGGCGTCCCGCAAAACGGTGCTGTATAACCATAACGCTCAGTTTATCAAAAGCCCCTATGCGGCGCAGGGAAGCCTAGCCGAGAATCCCATTCATCAGGACATGCTCTTTGCGGCCCAAAAGGCTGGTCTGCGTTTTATCCTAAACGTTTTGATCGACGCGGATAAGCGTATTGTAGCTGCGGTGGCTGGAGACCCGGTACAGGCGCACGCTGAAGGCTGCAAGCTTTGCGGCGAAGCTACGAAGGTGCAGCGGGTAACGGCGGATATCGCGATTACCTCCAACGGCGGGTATCCCTTGGATCAGAACGTATATCAGTCGGTAAAAGGCATGACGGCGGCTGAGAGCTGCGTTCGTCCGGGCGGCGTGATCATCATGTGCGCGGCGCTGGGCGACGGACATGGGGGGGAGAGCTTCTTTCGATGGTTCGCAGACAGGGACAACGCGGCTCAGGTGACCCGGGATATAGAAAATATACAGCCCGGAGATACACGAATGGATCAATGGGAAGCGCAAATTTTAGCCCGCGTGATGAATCATGCCACCTGTATCTTTGTGACCGGGGAGGAAAACCGCGCGTTGGTAGAACAAATGCATCTGCGCTGGGCGGCTACGGCAGATGACGCGCTGGCGCAAGCCCAAGAGCTGCTTGGCCCGGATGCGACGGTAGCGGTAATTCCCGACGGTGTTGGCGTTATTATTCAATAACAGGTTTCGCAGCGGGGAGGAATGGTTATGAAATACTTGTTGGGCGTTGATTTTGGCGGAAGCTCCTCCAAGGCGACGCTGCTTACTGAAACAGGAACGGTCTGCGCTACGGCAAGCTGTGAATATCCAACCTATTACCCGGAGAATGGTTGGGCAGAGCAGGAGCCGGAGGACAGCTATCAAGCGCTGATCACCAACGTACGCGCCATTCTTAGCAAAACCGGCGTGAAGCCGGAGGAGATTGCGGCGTTGGCTGTAGACGCGGCGACCCATACGGCAGTGCTGCTGGATGAAAAAGATCAGCCGGTGCGCCGCGCCATCTATTGGACGGATACCCGCGCCGCCGCACAGGCTGCGGAACTGAAGCGCGAGCACGGCGATGAGATCATCAAGCAGTGCTACAACAGCGTATCCAGCCTGTGGACGCTGCCGCAGCTTCGGTGGCTAAAGCAGAACGAACCCGATGCGCTGCGCCGTACCCGCAAGCTGATGGCTGTGAAGGACTATGTGCGTTACCGTCTTACCGGCGACTATGTAACCGACAACATCGAAGCCATGGGCTTTTTACTGTTGGACGCAGAAAAGATGGTCTGGTCGTCTCAGCTTTGCGAGCTGGCGGGAATTGATCCCACCATTCTTCCGCCGATTGTGGACCCCTCACAGCACCTTTCACCTCTGACGGCGCAAGCTGTACAGGACACCGGCTTGTGTAAATCAACGGTGGTGATTGCCGGTGCTACGGATACCGTGATGGAGGTATATGCGGCTGGCGCGGTAAAGCCGGGTCAGGCAACGGTCAAGCTGGCTACAGCAGGACGCATCTGTCCAATTACCGATAGAGCACTGGTAGACCCTCGATTGGTGACCTATCGCCACGTTGTGCCCGGATTATGGTATCCGGGTACGGCAACCAAATCCTGCGCCGCTTCCAACCGCTGGTATCGTGATACCTTCGGCGGGGACTTCGATGAGATGAGCGCAGAAGCAGCCAAGGTGGAGCGGGGCTGCGAGGGACTCTTCTTTCACCCCTATCTGCAAGGGGAAATCACGCCCTATCTGGATGATAAGCTCCGTGCCAGCTTTGTGGGAGCGGCAGGCTTTCATACCAAGGCTCACTTTAACCGGGCGGTGCTGGAGGGCGTTGCCTATTCCATGAAGGACTGCTATGAAACCCTTCGCTCTATGGGCGTGGAGCTGAAAAGCGCCGTGGCCATTGGCGGCGGCGCGAAAAGCCCCCTGTGGCGGCAGATTCTATGCGACATGCTGAACTTACCCTTGACTACAGTGGATCAGGTGGACAGCTCCTTAGGCAGCGCGATGTTGGCAGGCGTAGCGGTAGGCGTGTTTAGCAGTCATGAGGACGCGGTAAAGCGTTGCGTACGGGTAACGGGCGTAACAGAGCCAAACCCGGAGGGCGCGGCGTTTTATGAAAAGCATTTTCAAATCTATAAAAGGATTCAGGCGGCGCTGGCCCCCATTTATCACGAGCTATGAAAATACTGGTATGCGTAAAGCAGGTACCCGATACGACGGAGGTTAAACTGGGCAGCGATTTGACGCTGCAAAGGGATTTTGTGGCGCAGGTGATGAACCCGGCGGATGAAAGCGCCCTAGAATTCGGACTGCGGTTAAAGGATGAACAGGGCGGCAAACTTACGGTGCTAACCATGGGAAAGCCCGCAGCGGAGAATATGCTCCGGGAATCCATAGCCAAAGGGGCGGATGAGGGCGTGCTGCTGACGGATGCGGCCTTTGCGGGCGCAGATACGCTCGCCACCGCCCGTACCCTGAGCCGAGCCATTGCGTTTTTAGGCGGCTTCGATCTTGTTTTATTTGGTCGACGCGCCGCTGATGGCGAAACGGGTCAGGTGGGAGCCATGACCGCACAAATGTTGGACATTCCCTGCCTTTCCAATGTGATCGCTGCAAGGCTGGATGAGGCCCTGACCGCCGAACAACTGACGGAAAGCGGAGTAACGCAGTGGCGCATGCCGCTGCCCGCCGCGTTGACCTTCTGCGAATGGAGCTATGCATTGCGTTTGCCCACCATCATGGGGCTCCGGCAGGCGAAACGGGTAGAGATCCGAAAAATCGATTTTGCCGAGCTGGGTATGGAACGAATGAGCTGCGGATTGCACGGCTCGCCTACTAGGGTGATTCATGTGGACACGCGCCCGGTAGGGGTGCGTCCATGCCAAAAGATGAGCGTTGAGGATTTACTGGAAACCTCCTCATGGAACGACGCAGTTTCAAAGGAGGACAAACAGTGAACATCATCGTTTTTTGCGAACAGGAGCCGGAATTGGGCTTGCTTACCAAGGCGCGGGAGCTGGCAGAGCAATCGTCAGGCCGGATGACCGCCTTGCTGGAGAATTCGGTCAGCGTTTCCATTGTGGAACGCTTCGGAGCGGCGGAAGCGATTGTGATTGAGCGCGCAGTGGATGATTGCGCACAAGCGGATCGCATTGCCGCAGCACTTGATCAGCTTGCCCCGGATGCAGTGTTGTTTCCCGCCACGGTGCGTGGACGCTTTCTATCGGCATGGGTGGCGGCAAAGCTGGAAACGGGACTGACAGCGGACTGCACCTCCCTCAGCATCCATTCGGACGGTACCTTGCTGCAAAGCAGACCGGCCTTTGGCGGCAACCTGACAGCCGATATTCTCTGCCAAAGGCGCAGACCGCAAATGGCTAGCGTGCGTCCCGGCGTTTTTCCAGCCTTGGAGACGGAGAAACGAGCGGAGTTCTCCACTCGTAGTCTAACGCTGGCGGCAGGGCGGGAACGATTGAGCAAAATCGGCTTCACCCCTGTTGAAAAGGGTGCGTCGCTACAGACGGCTAAGGTTGTGGTAGCGGGCGGCAAGGGCGTGGGTAGCAAGAAAGGCTTTGAGCTGCTCTTTACATTGGCAGACCTTTTAGGAGGGGCGGTAGGCGCGACTCGTAGCGCCGTAGATGCTGGGTGGATTGGATACGCTCATCAGGTGGGGCAAACGGGCGTTGCGGTTCGTCCAAGGTTGTATTTAGCCTTTGGAATCAGCGGTCTGGTTCAGCATACGGTGGGCATGAACGGCTCCGGCACGGTCATTGCGGTCAACAAGGATCGAAACGCCCCGATTTTTTCCTGTGCGGACTACGGCGTCGTCGACGATTGGGAGACGGTCGCCGTCCAAATGATAAGGAACCTTGAAAGGATGGTATCACCATGAATTACAAAAAGACATATGTTCCTAAAAAAGGCTACACGCCGCTGTGCACCATCGGTCAGTGCTCACTAAAGGATTTGGAGTTTGGCGTCATCGAGCTTGGAGACGGCGAAAATATTACGTATGAAACCAAAAATCGCGAAGTCGCCTTCATCATCCTTGGCGGCAAGGCGGAGTTTACCGCTAACGGCAAGGAATACGGCATGCTGGGCGTGCGGAGAAACGTTTTTGAAAGTCCCAAAGCAGAAGCCTTCTATGCGCCCCGGAACTGCACCGTTGCGATTCACAGCCCGTGGAACGTGAAGATCGCCGTTTGCGGCACGCCGGTTGAGGTAGACAGCGAGCCTCAGGCCATTAAGCAGGAGAACGTACGGGTAGCCAAGCTGGGCGTGAAGCCGTGGGAGCGGGACACCAGCTTTATTGTGGATGGCGGCACCAACGCCAAAAAGCTGACCATTGGCGAAGCATACATCACGCCGGGCAACTGGGCGGGCTTCCCGCCCCACAAGCACGATGTGGACAATATGCCTGCCGAAGGGGTGCTGGAGGAGATTTACTACTTCCTGTTTGATCCTGCGCAGGGCTTCGGCATTCAGTGCCTGTATACCTCCGATGGGGAAATCGACGAGGCGTACCGCGTCAAGAGCGATGAGCTGGTGGAGTTCCCCAAGGGCTATCATACCACGGTAGGCGCGCCGGGCTACAACACCTATTTCCTGTGGCTCATGGCTGGCGAGCATCAGGGCTTCTACCGCAGCAACGACCCGGAGCACGCATGGGTCGGCGCAGTTGAAAACATGGTTAAAAAAATGTAATTGCAAAAAGAACTCCCGCACGCTTCATCAGCGGCGGGAGTTCTTTTTATGGCTCGCCTTCTTCCAAGGCAGGGCTTTCTTTATCTGCTTCCAATGCTTCCACGTTTTTCAGCCGCCTTTCGATGGTGCGGGTTTTTACAAAAGCGGTATCGATGCTGTCGGTTGCCTGCTTTAGCTTTTCCTGCGTGCGCTGCAGCACCTGTGCAAAGCTGCCGAAGTCCGATTTCACAGCGCCTAGCAGCTTCCAAACCTCAGCCGAGCGCTGCTCGATTGCTAGGGTGCGGAAGCCCATCTGTAGGCTGTTTAACAACGCCAGTAAGGTACTGGGGCCGGAAATGAGAATCCGCTGTTCCCTTTGAATGCTCTCCACCACATCGGCGTGACGCATGACCTCGGCGTAAAGCCCTTCCAAGGGTAAAAACATCACCGCAAAATCCGTGGTGTGGGGAGGAGCAATATACTTGCCAATACGCTTGGCTTCAATGCGCACAGCGTTCATCAAAGCCTTCTGGGCAGCCTCCGTAGCCGGCGCGTCTCCGTTTTGGGAAGCTTCCGTCAGGCGGACATAGTCCTCCTGAGGAAATTTGCTGTCAATTGGCAGATAGACGGGCGCGCCGCCGTTATGCCCCGGCAGGCAAACCGCATACTCCACCCGTTCCTGAGTGCCCGGCGCTACGGCGACGTTTCGCTGATATTGGGATGTGGTAAGGGCTTGCTCTAATAACGCGCCCAGTTGAACCTCACCCCAAACGCCGCGGGTTTTTACATTGCCCAGCATGCGCTTCAAATCTCCCACACCGCTGGCTAAGCTGTGCATTTCTCCTAGCGATTGATAGACCTGCTCCAAACGCTTGCTGACCTGTGCGAAGCTCTCGTTTAGGCGCTTTTCCAATGTGTCGTGAAGCTTTTCGTCTACGGTTTTGCGCATTTCTTCCAGCTTTTGGGCGTTATCAGTGCTCAAACGGCGTAGGGATTCGTCCATGGTTTTACGCAGTGCCTCCATCCGTTCCTCATTTTGACGAAGAAGCGCGTTGGAACGCGCGTCGCTATTCTGAGCAGCGTTTTCCATACGGCGTAGGCTTTCCTCCGTAATGCGCTGCATGGCCTGCTGACGCTGGTCAAAAATCTGGGCGTTATCATAGTTCTGCTTGAGCAGCGCGTTTACCTGATCGCCCTGCATTTTCATGATGCTGTTGACCATGTTGAGCAGGTTGTCATTCGTACGGTTCAGATTTTGCGCTAGCTCCTCCCGTTGAGCGGCGCCTTGAGCCAGTAAATCGTCCTCCATATGCGCTAAACCGTCGCTAATGCCATTTTGGAGCCCGGCAATAGAGCGCGCTTGCCCGGAGCGCAGCCGGGCAAGCAGCACAGCCAGTACGATGATGATCACAAGCATTAGCGCGAGCATTCCCAGCAGCAGCTGTGTTAAAGGACTTCCCATCAATTCCTGCATGCCGTATTCCAGCCTTTCGTATCAAAAAGAGCCGCCGAATTACATTTCTCGGCGACCCTCCATGGCCTTTGCCAATGTGATTTCGTCCGCGTATTCCAAGTCGCTTCCTACCGGCACGCCGTGAGCGATGCGGGTCACCAATAGTCCCATAGGCTTAATCATTCTGGCTAAATAAGCGGCGGTTGCCTCGCCCTCAATATCCGGGTTGGTAGCCAGTATGATCTCCTTCACGCCGGGATCGTTGAGACGCGTCATTAGCTCCTTGATGCGGATATCTTCGGGGCCGACGCCATCCATGGGGGACAGGGTGCCGTGGAGCACGTGGTAGGTGCCGTGAAAGTCGTGCATCCGCTCGATGGCGGCCACGTCCCGGGGATCGCGCACCACGCAAATCTGTCCATTATGCCGACGGTCATCTTTGCAGATTTCACAGCAGCTTTCCGTGGCGTAGTTGCCGCAGACGGTGCAGTAGCGGATTGCCTTTCGACCATTGTACAGCGTTGTCGCCAGCTCTCGCACATCCTCTAACGGCATGTTAATAATGTGATATGCAAGCCGCTGGGCGCTTTTCTGTCCGATGCCCGGAAGCCTCGACAGCTGGCTGACCATCCGGGCAATCGGCTCTAATTGTTGACCCATGGCTTAGAACATGCCTCCCATGCCGGGCGCAAGCTTTGAGATCTCGGAGCTGCGGGTTTCCTCGGCGTTCTGCAGCGCTTCGTTGACAGCGGCTAACACCATATCCTGCAGTAATTCCACATCCTCAGGATCAACGCATTCCGGTTTGATTTCTATGCTCTTTAGCTCCCGTTTACCGGTTACGACTACCGTTACCA
>JAQUWD010000033.1:0-5789 GCA_028693055.1 Eubacteriales bacterium
CGGATGTTAAGGAACAGGCAGAAGCCGTGATGGAGCGTCTGGGGCTTCCTGTTTCTGTGGTTATCAACACACTCTACCGACAGATCATTATGAATAACGGCATTCCGTTTTCTTTTAGCATCCCCGCATCCCTTCCGACGCGAGACGCTTTGACCAAAGCTCAGTTTGACGGTATGATGCAAAAGGGACTGGAGCAGGCAAAGGCAGGCGAAGGGCTTGACGTTGATGCTGCGTTTGATGCCATTGGAGCGCGTGCGCACCTATGAGCTACAGCGTTAAAATGACCCAAAGCGCCATAGAGCAAACACGGGAGATCATAGCATATATCTCAGGAATACTGATGGCTCCCGAAACGGCTTTGCGCTGGAGCGAACGACTGAAAGCAGAGATCAAGAAACTATCCTTCATGCCCGGACGTGTTCCTCTCACGGAGGAAGAACCGTGGCATGATGCTGGGATCCATAAGCTGGTGGTACAGAACTTCCTCGTTTACTTTTGGATCGACGAGGAACACAGCGAGGTTTGGGTAACGGGTGTCATCTACAATAGGCGAGAGAGAATTGCCAGTCTTTTGAATATGCCACTCCAATAAAAAACCGAATAACTACTCTGAAAGCGTCCGTCCTTGTGACAGGGCGCTTTCTTCATGCTGCAAAGGAGGTGAACCCATGATCTGCGTCTATTCATCCGACTGCACGGATTTTTCCAACAACGGCCTTGGCGTGGTCGCTCCGCAATCCTGCACCGTGACCGAAACGCTGAACGGCGAATGGGAGCTGACGCTGGTTCATCCCATCGACGAGGCAGGCAAATGGCTTCGGCTGGCCGAGGGGTATATCCTCCGCGCTCCCGTTCCCGCCGCCATGACCCCGCAGGTGGGGCTTGTGACCCAGCAATACCAGACCACTACCTACGATATGCAGATTTACAAGGTCACGACAAAAAGCGGGCCGCTGCATCTGCGCTCCGGCACGGGAACCAATTACAAAATCCTTGGAAAGTACAAGAAAGGTTCCGAGGTGATCGTCCTCAACAAGACCACCTCCAGCTGGTACGAAGTCACCTGCCCGGATGGTCGGCACGGGTATATGTCCAGCGACTATCTGACCTTCCAGCGCACCGAACAGCAGAACGTCCAAACCAATGTGGTCTTCCGTAACGAGGTCATTGAAGCCCGGCAGTTGCGCGATCAGCCCTTTCGTATCTATCACGTGATGCGCCGTGAAGAAAGCACGCAGGCTAAGGCACTTAGGGATGCCGAGGCTGCCATTGAAAAAGCAACAAAGGCTGTGGCTGCGCTTGAGGAAGAAGCAATTAAGGCGCTGACCGGCGAAAGTCGCATCGACCTTAGTATCATCAATCAAATCCTCCCCAAGCAGAAGACAGCGTTGGATCAGGCGCACAAAGAATACCAGCGAATCGTGCTGGAAAACCAAGCCGAGGAAGAATCGCTAACGGCAAAGCGCCTGCAAATCACCAAGACGCTGGAATGGGCAAAGCTGTTCGACAATGCCTCCACAGAAGCCAAGCAAATGATAATAGCGAACATCGTAGAGCACGTGACAGTGAATCGAGGCTACAAAATCGACGTAAAGCTAAAGCTCACAGCCCGACAATTCCTTGAGCCGGATGCGCCCGATACGATTAGCGCCGCATCCTAACCAGCAGTTTTGCCGCCCGGTATGGGCGATCTTTTTCCGTGTTATAAAGGAGAGTAAGAACTTGTGTCGAATAGTATAGTTAGGAATTATGAGTGTTTGGAGTAGCTGTAGTGATTTCCAAGACGCTGCTGTTGTTCAGCACAGTTTGTGAAACAGTTTGGAAATTGCACAAGAACGGTTCCTTTACTTCGCCAGAGACAAATGGAGACGAGCATGGAAAGAGTATATGCGTTCACTGATGAATCTGGTGCATTTGGATGGCTGCTTGACAATTCCAGTGTATCTACGCATTTCATTATTGGAGCGATTATAGTACGAGAGAGCAATCTAGAAGGTGTTCGGGAACAGGTTGAAGAAGTTAGAAGAAGGCATTTCCAAACGGGTGAAATGAAATCATCTTCTATCGGAAAGAATCATGCCAGACGCAAACGCATATTGGCTGATCTGTTAAGGATAGATTTTTCTGTGTTTGCGGTAGTAATAGATAAATCTCAATTGAACTCATCACAACTCACGTTTGATGAAAGCTCACCAAACGAACAGCACCTCCGATCCACCGTGACGCATTTTACTGTGCTTCACGGTGGACGCGGAGGTGCCTTTTTCATTTCAGGGACTTACAGCCACAGAGCTTGCTCTGTGTTCAAAGGGGATTGGGGGCACTGCCACCAACAAGCAGATTGCAAAAGCCCGTAGGCTTGCCCTGCTTGCCAAGTCAGCCGTATCAGAAACACTATACACGAAGGATTAGGCTCGTGTGCGAAAAGGGCAACAATATCCATTCGATCAAAAACATAGCGTAACAATTGTCGCAGCAAAACATTGTGCAATATCCCGCACCTTGCGCAGCCGCTTCTTCTGCTGCATCGATGCTGTGCAGGAATGGGGCTGTAAGGCGTTGCTTTCTCGCGCTTCCGCCTATGGGGATGCTTGAAATTGCATCAATGCATTCAGTTGTTGTTTCCAAATGTTCTTGCCAAAATAAACGGTGCCCGAGAAATCGCGAGTACCATCAAACAGCTTCATGCGCGGTTTGAAAAAAATGCTCCCTTGCAGATCATGTTGCGCTTTTCAAGGATTTTGCGGAATACCGCAAATTTGTGACGGTTACTGTCCATTCGACCAGTAGCACTTGTGGCAAAAATAATGTATAATGGAAAAACTGCAAGGTGTATCGGGTTTTTGCTTTTATGTTGTCGCGGCGTAGCGATTACTTCGCGCTATGCGTGCTCGTGTGCCGTGGGCGAAACCTCGATAAGAAGCGCATCAAGAGCGTGGCAAGCCTTGTAATGATTTTGAAAAGGAATTGTTATTTGAAGATGGACGCGCGCAATCGCCAAACAAGCAAGAGTAAAACCGCCAAGCACCTGCTTGTTGCCTTTATTTTTATGATGTTCGTCGCATTCGGCGTAACGTCGGGATTGGCACAATCGGGTGATACATTTGGGGATCTTACAGTAACCTATGACAGCACCGTCACATGCAGCTATGACGACAGCAATTCCAACGATCAAGTGCTGACCATAGGCGGCAGCGGAGCGATCAGCATCGTGTCCGCTGATCCCGACATCTCGATTTGGAATACGCGAATTGTTGTCGCTTCGGGATCCGCTCTTAACATTACGCTCCAGGACGTCTACATCATATCACCATCGCATACCATTGATTTTCCACAGGACGCAGGCAATTGCAGCA
This sequence comes from Eubacteriales bacterium, assembly GCA_028693055.1. Lineage (GTDB taxonomy): Bacteria > Bacillota > Clostridia > Christensenellales > Aristaeellaceae > Limiplasma. Next base: position 3,357 of record JAQUWD010000033.1, read on the forward strand.
TAACCTTCAACGGCACTAACAAGCTTTTTCCAGAAAAAGACCGCGGTTGTGCCATTCATTGGGTCGGCAATGGCACGAATACGCTCACCCTGGGAGGAACCGGCAGCCTCACCGCTACATCTAACACCCTGTACACTGCTGCCATCGGCGGCACGAATGGGGAAAACTGTCTTGGCGTCATCATCAACAGTGGAACCATTACAGCTGACGCATACGTCGGCTATTCCGCCGCCATCGGTTCCAGTGTGACTTACGGTGCCTATTCGGCGCCGGATATCGACATCCAGATAAACGGCGGCAAAGTTCAAGCTTCCGCAAATGCTACAGGCTCTGCTTGCGCAATCGGCGGCGCGTATATGGCTTCCGCGAATAACAGCATATCCAATAAAATCTCAGGCGGAACCCTTACGTTGGTCGGCGGCGCTGAATCTTCGCTGGTTGGCGCGATTTGCACAAATCGTCAAGGCGATGTTGTGATCACGGGCGGCAGCGTCTACATGAACAACCGTAATAATGCCGACGTAGGCTTTCTATACATAAATTCTCCTGTCAATGACAGCGGAGCACCCGTTTACCGAACAACCGTAAAGCTGCTCAACGGCGACGGTAGCGTAGCAGCCAACGCTCACGTTGTCGCAGCGCCCGTCAGCGGTTACGGCTATAACGATATGTATACAGACGCAAACGGTTATTTGTATTTGTGGCTGCCCCAAGGCACGACCGTCACGAGCATCACCACGGAAAACGGCGTCTACAAAGGCTCGGTCACCACCAACAACATCACCGTTAGCAATGACGCCGATAGATGCTGGGGTACGGCTAGCGCTACCTTCAACCTAGAGGGTGAATACCTTGAGCCTGTCACAGATATACAGCTAACCAGAGCCACGGTTGGAGAAGCGACGCTTGAGCCGACAGTCCTTCCTTCAAATGCTACCAAGCGAACAATCATTTGGACGGTGATAGACCCCGGTCCCACGGGCGCCACAGTCAACGGCAGCTTGCTGAGTACGACAAGAGCCGGCGCGGTCACGCTCAAAGCGACGATTACGGGCGGAGCAGCAGGCGGCACGGATTTCACAAAAACGCTTACGATTACTGTCGGCTATAACGCTCCACTCAGAGGCGGTGTTTCTTTAAGCCCTGCAGAAGCAGTCGTCGGCGACACGTTGACAGCTATACCCGAGATCAACTCCAGCGACTATGTGACGCTGAACTATTACTGGTATAGGGAGTATACACTGATTTCTGGCGCGGACGACTCCACGTACACAACAACAGCAAGCGACGCAGGCCAACGGATACGATGTGAAGTTAGCTCCCCTTACTATTTCGAACGAGGAGCCTGTTCGTCCGGACCAGTCAGGATCAAAAGCGACAACAGCCGCTCGCTGACAGCTGCCATCACGGGCTGGACCTATGGCGACAGTGCCAATCTGCCAACACTTTCAGGCTATACCGCGGACGGAACGCCCGACATCACCTATACCTACAGCGGGAATGCAAACAGCGGAAACATTTTATCAAGCAGCCCGACCCCGCCAACTGAAGCAGGTTCATATAGCGTAACAGCCCGTTATTCAGATGATTTGCAGCTGGGCACAGCTTCCGTTTCTTTCACGGTTGCCAAAGGAAGCGTTTCAGGCACGCCGTCCTATCCCACCATACAGGATACGGGGAAGCTTCTTTCCGACGCACCAATTAGCGGTTCATTCGTTGATTCCCGCGGCAACCCTGTTAGAGGATCTGCTGCATGGGACGACCCCGCTAGCACAGAGATTCTGAGGGGAGATTCCTACAATTGGACGTTTACTCCGACCGACAATAACAACTACAGCGTTGCAACGGGCGCTGTTGTATTGTTCAAAGCATACACGGCTCCTCAAATCGTCACGCAGCCGTCCAGCCAAAGTAGGCATGCAGGGCAAACCGCAGACTTTGCAATCGTTGCCACAGGTGATCCCGCGCCCACCTACCAATGGCAGGTTTCCACCGATGGCGGCGCTACGTGGAGCAATGTTACCGATGGCACGGGCGCAACAACGGCGAGCTACACTACGCCTGTAGCCACGCTCGCCATGAGCGGCTATCAGTATCGTTGCGTTGTGTCCAATGGCGTTTCGCCTGATGCGGTGAGCAACGCAGCGACGCTGACTGTAACCACAGCGCCTACCATGACTACACAGCCTGTGAATCAGACGGTTACGGAAGGTTCTGCCGCGCACTTCGCCATCGTAGCGACCGCCAATCCCGCTCCGTCTTATCAATGGCAGGTTTCCACCGATGGCGGCGCTACGTGGAGCAACGTTACCGATGGCACGGGCGCAACAACGGCGAGCTACACTACGCCTGTAGCCACGCTCGCCATGAGCGGCTATCAGTATCGTTGCGTTGTGTCCAATGGCGTTTCGCCTGATGCGGTGAGCAACGCAG
>JAQUWD010000033.1:5889-43513 GCA_028693055.1 Eubacteriales bacterium
ACTGTAACCACAGCGCCTACCATGACTACACAGCCTGTGAATCAGACGGTTACGGAAGGTTCTGCCGCGCACTTCGCCATCGTAGCGACCGCCAATCCCGCTCCGTCTTATCAATGGCAGGTTTCCATCGATGGCGGCGCTACGTGGAACAACGTTACCGATGGCACGGGCGCAACAACAGCGAGCTACACTACGCCTGTAGCCACGCTCGCCATGAACAGCTATCAGTATCGTTGCGTTGTGTCCAATGGCGTGTCGCCCGATGCGGTGAGCAAGGCAGCAATATTAACGATCATTTCCAAACTCGCTATCACCGTGCAGCCGACCAATCAATACGTCGTGGCCGAACAGCAGGCGACGTTCAGCGTGTCCACCGCAGGAGAGCGTCTTTCCTATCAATGGTACATCAACCGCAATGACGGGCGCGGCTGGCTGGCATTGAGCGGGAGCACAAGTGTTAGTTATACAACGTTGGCGGTCACGCTGGAAAACGACGGCTTTTGCTACTTCTGCCGCATAACGGATGCGTACGGGCAGACGGTCGATTCAGACATTGCTGCCCTGCATGTTTCCAAGACAATCATTCCTCCTAAAACAGGTGACAGCTCTATGCCGCTGCTGTGGCTTGGCTTGTGTCTGTTGGGCGGGCTTGGGCTTGCGCTGATAATGAGGGAAAAGCAGAGGGCGTGAGCAACAAGACGAAGAAAGTTCCGAGAACGCTATTGCGTGCTCGTAGATTGCCACGACAACTTACAGACTCGGCTTGATGAGGTTTGACCGTCATGCTGTTATCGATAAACTGATTGCGCATGGCAGCGAGTGCATCACCTCTGTTTTCGAGGATGGAAGCGAGCGTGAGCGGCGCGGATAAGCGTTTGTGATGCGCTAAAATTCAATGATTTACCCACCTGCAAAGTGAACTGCGACGCTTTGCCTTGCAGGTGGGTTTTTAGTGCTTGGAACGTCAAACGATTAATATGTCATATATTGTATGGCTGTAGTCTGTCTGTATCACACCTCCCTATGTGTTTTTGATTCCTTGCATTTCTGCGTAGGCTTGTCGTGCACAAAATGTAATCAACGCTTTTCAGCTGAACGGCGTTGCGAGGTTCAAAATATAAATCGTGCTCCTTTTATACTCAATGAAACCTTCAAGCTGTTTTGAAACCCTCAATCGACTCTGAAACCCTTGCCCCACCAATCGTTTTCTTGTATCAAGCTCGGGTTAGAGGCACATCATCAGCAGTCGTTGATCAAAACGCTCAATGACGGATTCATCTGCGCTGTTACTGCCGTTATAGGCGAGTGATTTATCCGTATCACTCAGCAACACATAGTCAGATATTTCGGCCTTTACCTCATCTCGCTCAAGCAGAATACAGCATCGAGCTTACAAAAAAATTGTACTCTATATTTCGGCATCCAACTGTCCATTTGGCTAGTAGACTTTGCGTGAAAAATGATGTAAAATAAAGAGACCGCAAGGTTTGCGGCTTCGTTTTGCTGTTGTCGTGAAGCAGCATTGCTTCGTGCTATACAAGGAGCTTGGCAATTTTTTTGAAAGGGCCTGATAAATGATGATGGACAAATTTAATTACCAAGCAACAGACAGCATTAGTCTGCCGTTTTTTTCGCATTCTTTTTGATGCGAATCCCCCCCGCGTCGTTGTGTCCAAATGCGTAGCGGCGCTTTTATCATGCTTCAAGCACTAAGGAGGACGATGAGAATGCCGAAGAAACTTGCCTTTACGGCACTGCTGTGCCTGTGTATGGCGCTTTTCCTGCTGCCCGGGGCGGCGCTGGCCGAAACGGCAACGTCGGTTGTCGTGAACGGAGTGACGCTGGATGGCACAGCGAATATCTATGCCACCACAAATGCCAGCGGCACGGTAACGGCGCAGCCTAGCTATACAGAAAACGACGCATGGAATATCAAGTTCCAAAATGGCGTTCTGACGCTGAAAAACGCTACAATCGCCGGCATTACCCGAGATTATCGCGGTTTTGGCAACGAAAACTTAGCCATCTATGCAGCCGGAGACCTACGGCTTGTGCTGGAGGGCGCGAATAGTGTTTACAGCGCAGATAGCACTGAGGTTAGCGCCGGAATATGCATTGGGTACTTTGCTGGGCCGAGCGGAATGAATGGCAATCTTACCATTGAAGGCAGTGGCTCCCTCCACGCTTACAATCTGGAAAACGGAACGTCGCTGCAGAATGGCATGAATGTTTACGGCGTCTTGACCATCAAAAGCGGCACAATCACAGCCGAGGCGAAAAGCACTACGAACGGCCACAGCTACGGTGTGTTCGCGACAAAAGGTTTCGTCATGACGGGCGGTACACTGACCGCTGTCGGCGGAGATGCGACAGGCTTAAGAAAAGCGAGCGCCGGCCTTACGACTACGGGCGATGTTACCATTTCCGGCGGCACTGTAATAGCCACCAGCGGCAAATCCACCCTCACCAGCTTCGGGTTAAGCGCAGGCAGCGGCAAAACAACCATCAGCGCATCGGCAGGCGGCGCGGTCAAGGTGACGGCAAAAACGACAGAAACAACCCTGCAGTCTCGCGGCGCGTTTAACATCCAGCCCACGCTTAGCGACGGCGCGGTCTACACATGGCGCAAGGACGAGAGCGCCACGCCTACCTCCTCCGCGGTAACGCCTTATACATGGAGCGCCAACGACTCCTTTACGGAGCTTACGCTGGCGCAAGTCTGCGCCACTCCTGTGATCGCCCCCGCAGCGGGAAGCTACCTTCTGCCGCAAAGCGTAACGCTAACCTGCGCAACGGCTGGCGCTGTGATACGCTATACTACGGACGGCACAGAGCCTACCGAAACCAGCGCGGCCTATACGACAGGCAATCCCATCGCGATCACATCAGCGACCACTGTCAAGGCGAAAGCGTTCCATACGTCCGGGTCGCTCAGCGGGACGGCAACTGCCGCCTATACCATCACAGGCAGCGCGCCCGTGATTGGCACACAGCCCAGCAATCAGACGGTGGCAGTGGGCAGTCCGGCAACCTTCACCGTCTCGGCGACGGGCAATCCCGCGCCTAGCTATCAGTGGCAGCTTTCCACAGATGGCGGCGCTACCTGGAGCGATCTGACAGGCAGCACAAGCGCAAGCTATACCGTATCTGCCACCACAATCGCTATGAGCGGCTATCAGTATCGCTGTGCTGTGTCAAACAGCTTTTTGCCCGTTTTGAACAGCCGTGCGGCGATCCTAACGGTTAGCACGGTTAACCCGCTTCCTATCTTGACGGTGATCGATGGCACAGGGAGCGGCGACTATGCAGCGGGCACGAGGGTTTCCATTGCGGCAAACGCACCTCCAGCGGGACAGCAATTCAAAGCGTGGGTCATCATGTCGGGCGGCGGTTCCATTGTCGCTTCGGCTAACGCGACCACCGAGTATGTCATGCCAGATAATGCCGCAACGATAACGGCTACGTATGAAGCTGTGGTTGTTGTTCCTCCCCAAACCGGCGACAACAGCAAGCCTCTGCTTTGGCTGGGAATGTGCTTGCTGGGTGGACTTGGGCTTGTACTAACGATACGGAAAAAGCGCAGGGCGTGAGCAACAAAACGAAAAAGGCGCCTGAAACGTTATGGCATGCTCGCTGGTCATCACGTCGGCATACTGACTCGGCTTGGCGAGGTTTGATCATCAGATCGTGGGCGTAATGCAAAACGCTTGCAGCTTGAGCGCATCCTCAAGGTGATGAAAACGTACAAGGGATTGCTTCAAGCGTTTAACGCGGAGCTTCGATACGCTATCATTGACAAGCTGATCGTTCATGGCAGCGAGCGCGCCTCTTTTGTTTCCAAGGATAGAAGCGAAAACGACTGGTGCGGATCAGAATGCTAAAAGCATAAACCAACAGTTTACCCACCTGCAAAGCGAGCTGCGATAACTTGCCTTGCGAGTGGGTTGTTGCTTTATTTTCCAGAAGCGTCATATGACTCACTGTGATGACAAGTGTCTCTGATGGCGATTTTTTTTGCAAGACCATCAAGAGGTGGATGTAAATATCCAGTAAAAACAGAATAAGTGTATCCAACAGAAAATACTGTGACAGTCTGCCGCAGTCTAAAAAGAGAAACACCCACTTACATTTTGTATTATCGTATGTTATCACATATCATAATGTGCTATGCTTCACACTCTTTCAAAAAACGTCGTGCGACTTCAAATTGACTGCTTGACACGAACCTTCTCTCATGCTACAATAGCCATCGTTTCATCGGAGGGCGCAGGAATGCACCAGAAAAGGCGGAGTTCCGCCGGAGGACGATTCTGTCAGACAAGATGACTGCTTTTGCAGTTGCCCTGTCTGTTTTTTTATGGAGGTTTTGATGAAATGACGGATCGCAAACGGTTTTTGAAGTACCTTATTCCCAGCGTGCTAAGCATGATCGTAGTGTCTGCGTATAGCTTCACCGACACCTTCGTGGTGGGACGCGCTTTAGGAGCATCGGGGCTGGCAGCCATCGGCATTGCTATCGCCCGTGTGAAGGAATACGACCGCTGCACCGACGAGGAAGCACGGCAGAAGATCCTTGCAAGCGATGCTGCCCGTGCCCGCTATCATGAGCACTACGTCCACACGGCTTGGGGCATGGCAAATGAATATGACTTGACGATCAACAGCACCATCGGCTATGACGAGGCTGCTGCGATGATTGTGAAGGTGTTCCGTTCGGTTGCGGGAGAACAGAGAAACCCATAACATAACTTCCAATTTATTGAACTCATCACAACTCACGTTTGATGAAAGCTCACCAAACGAACAGCACCTCCGATCCACCGTGACGCATTTTACTGTGCTTCACGGTGGACGCGGAGGTGCCTTTTTCATTTCAGGGACTTACAGCCACAGAGCTTGCTCTGTGTTCAAAGGGGATTGGGGGCGCTGCCACCAACAAGCAGATTGCAAAAGCCCGTAGGCTTGCCCTGCTTGCGAGAACGCTCCCAATTAATATGAAGTCTATTGTGAGCATTTCACATGAAGCTCCACTTGCTGGCGAAGTAACATTTCTCACACGATTATCGCACAATTCATTGACCTTATGCAGTTATGCTTGCGATGCGCGCAAAACAGGAAGCTGCACCTGCGCGCCGCGGAAAAGCAGTTGCTTACTTGCAATGGAAGATGACCATGGGCAACTTCATTACCTATTTATAATGGCGCGGGATCTGCCGTGGGAGCAGCATCCGTTCAATGATGTAGATAACCTGCTCCTCGCGCAGTTAAGCAACGTTGGACACAACCTGCGCAGCATTGGTTTCTATCGCTTGCGGACGCGATCCTCGCGGGAATGTTGGGTATCGTTGCGTTGTCGGCGGGAAGCAGCGCGTTGGTGGAATTCATCATGCCCACAGGAACGTATCTGGTTTTATACGCAGCGGCGGTATTTACCCGCGACCTTATCGAGCATCAGCGAAAGCTAAAGCAGGAGCAGCGCTTACAAGGGCAATTCTCGCTGGAAAACGATTGAACCGACAGTAAGGAGTGTATTCCGATGGATAAGGATTCCTATGAATTGATTCCGGCATTCTCGTCGCAGATTTCCGACGCCATGGTTGACCGGCTGATGCAGCAGTCCATGCACATGATGGACGACATGCTGGATTACAAGGAGCTGCTGCTGATGTACGGCTGCGCCATCCGTCAAGTCGAAACGAAGTTCCGCGCGCTGAATGATGAGTATCAGCCTCACTACAAGCGCAACCCCATCAGCGCCATCGAATCGCGTATCAAGCAATCCGTCAGTATCCAGTAGCTCAAAATAGTGCAGTATCAGATCACGACAGTTCAGCACGCCGTGGATTCGCTCTGTTGCAGCAGGAGCATCACGGAGATCCTCTGCATGAATAATTCTGCCAGAGCCCAACTGCTTTCGAGACCAACGCGCATCTAGGATCTCCTGCTTGGCCTCAGGCAGCATCGCCAGATCATCATATATTCGTCCGATCGACATGGTGATTTCCACCTCATAGGCTTCCCACATGTCCTTTCGCAGCTTAAAGAAAAGTTGATTAAGCTTCTGATTGACACTATTTCGCTTCAGGGAGGAATAATTTAACAGTACGGAAACGCCATTGCTATGTCGGTTGAACAGGACATCAAAGCATTCCTTCCGAAGCCACAGATTTACAATCCGCATCATAAAATCCTGCAGCTCATGATTATCCACAACAAGCGATGGCTGCTTCCGACAGGACATCTCCATAAAAACAGCTCGAAATAGTCCGTCGGAAAAGGAAAGGCCGTAATCACGGTTTACCTTTTGAATACTCGATTTCGTATTTCTCAGCTTATTCACGTCATAACGCCAGAAAAGATAACGGCTGGCCAGTTCTGCCTTCTGTGGCTCATTCTGCTCCCGACGAATAATCTCGCTGTGGGCAGCTTCCAATATCAAGGACAGTTCCTCCTGCGTAAAGGGGTAAAGTAGACAATTTGTGACCCCGATGCGCATAGCCTCCTGTAAAATAAAAAAATCAGGCTGCGCAAGCACCAGCACGCAAACCAGCTGTTGAAGGCTGCCTGTTATGCTTATCGGCATGGTTCGAAGAGCATGGATGTCTGCGAAGAGCAGTCTTTTAGCAGATCGTTCCTCGCTGCACAAATGTGCAAGGTTTTCTTCGCAAGCCTCAGTCACAATCGTATAGGGTTGCTTAATTTGAGAAGTAACTTCTGCGGACGAAGCGTTCGCGACATCATGGAACAAGTCATGGTCTATATCTGAGGAAATACGCGACTTGGATTCTGGCGTGTGGCGCACAGTCCGATATTGCAGCGCTCCATTATAAACGAAAGGCTCGTAGCTGCTGGATATTACGAAATATCCATGCAGTACGAGCGACTAAGAAAACTACACATATGCGACTGAACCGCCGTGTACCGAACGGTACGCACGATGGTGTAAAGAGGTCGGCTAGGGCGGTTTAGCCCTAGTCTCCTACTTGATTTACCCGATCAATAAAGCCCTCGATCAATTGATTGACGCTTTGGGGCTGGTCGGTGTTGGAATTATGCCCTGCATTCTTGATCCATTCCAAGGGGATTCCGGTTTCCTTATGCCATGCCTTTCTATAGCGAATACAGGACCCGGCATGATCCTTTTCCCCGCAGAGTAGCAACGCCGGGCAGGGAATCCGGTAGGGCAGATTTGCCTCCATGGCCTCGGCTAAAATCCGAAAGCCATGCCCGGCTAGCTTGGCGTAGCGCTCCTGATCACCGTCATAGACCTGCATCATGTCCCGCATGAGCTTGCGTCCGTATTCCGTGGTCGCCACTCCGTTGGTTCCTGATTTTAAGAGCGCCTTCCATGGATAATGGCGGTAGACCGGCTCCATTTTTTTCAGCAGCCAGATTTCTACGCCGGTTACGTATTTGCGCTGCAGCGGCGCAGAATCGATGGAGATAAACCCAGCCAGCTTTTGAGGGAAGCGCTCCGCATAGGCCTGCCCCACGTAGCCGCCCATGGATTGCCCGATGAGAATCGGCTTGGGGAGCTGTTCCGCGCTCAAGATTTCATCCAACCATTTGGCCTTGTCCATGAGGGTGAAGGAAAAGTCAAAGGGCCACGATGACGCGTGCCCCGGTGCGTCCCAGACAAACAGGTTGTATTTTCCTTCGAAATAGGCAAGCTGCTTGTCGAACAAACGATGATCGGCGGTTAAGCCCGGTAGAAAAATCAAGGACGCAGCGTTTTCATTTGGCTTTTCCGTAACCCAATAGTGGATGGCTCCACAGGGTGTGGCGTAGGTTTTTTCTAGCATCGCCATCTCCGTCGCCGCCCCTTCTTACCGAAGCTCGGTGGTGGGGATTACGTCCATATCGTCAAAGGCTTGGTTTTCACCGCCCATGGCCCAGATAAAGGTGTAATTACTGGTGCCTGCTCCCGCGTGGATGCTCCAAGAGGGGCTGATAACCGCCTGCTCGTTCTGCATCACGATGTGGCGGGTTTCCTGACCCTCGCCCATCATGTGGAAAACCACGTTGTCCTTGGGAATATCAAAATAGCAATAGACCTCCATGCGGCGCTCGTGGGTATGGGCGGGCATGGTATTCCATACGCTGCCTGCGTCCAGCACGGTCATGCCCATGGAAAGCTGACAGGTCTTGAGTACGTCGGGGTGGATGAACTGGTTAATCACCCGCTTGTTGCTGGTCTCCATAGCGCCCAAAGGCTTTTTAGCTGCGTCCTTGATGGAGATAAACTTGTTCTCGTAGCTGCAATGGGCGGGCGCGCTGACGATGTAGAATTTTGCGGGGTTTTGAGGATCATCGCTTTGGAAGGTAACTTCTTTATTACCTCTAGTCAGGTATAGGCAGTCCTTGCGCTCCAGCTTGTAAACCGTGCCGTCTGCGGTCACGGTTCCCGCGCCGCCCAAGTTGAACATGCCAAGCTCCCGGCGCTCCAGAAAGTAAGAGGTGCCAAAGTTCTTCCAGATATCAATGCCCTTGTTCAGCGGCACGGTTTCCTTTACCGGCATTATGCCCATGGTGACCATGCGGTCCACATGGCTGTATACGGCGATCACCTCGTCGGCCTCAAAAAGCTTTTCAATTAGAAACTCCTTACGGGTTTCCTCCGTGGTGTAACGCTTGAAATCACGCTGGTTTGCGCTGTAACGGATATCCATCATATGCTAAGCCCTCCTTTGATTGCTGGGGATGTAAATACTCCCATAACGTATTTATCATAGCACAATACCAAAGAAAAAACCAGTCTGCCACCAGCTGAAAAGTATAAAACAGCCGCTTAGGGATAGCCTAAGAAAGAGCGGCCGCCAATAAGCCGCTTTTCAATCTTGTTGGGCGGGAGGAAAAGATGGAGCGGTATATCAAGGGCTATTGGCCGATTTTCCTGCTGCCAACGCTCATCCCTTTTCTGATGGCGTTTGTGGTTCCCTTCGCCATGGGCTTATATCTTTCTCTGTGCGACTTTACAACAGTGTCCAACGCTGTATTTGTGGGCTTTGGCAACTATATAAAGGCCTTCTCGGAGGGAGCGGCGGGCTTTGTTCACGCGCTATGGTTTACGGGGCTTTTCGCCCTGCTCTCCACGGTGCTGATCAACCTGCTGGGGCTGACGTTGGCGCTGCTGCTGGTGCGCGGCTTTCGGGGTACCAGCCTGTTCCGAACCGTATTCTTTATGCCCAACCTGATCGGCGGTATTGTTCTTGGCTGGCTTTGGCAGGTGCTTTTAAACGGCTTGCTGGCTAAGGCTGGGTTAACCCTTGTATCCAACGAATGGTACGGCTTTTGGGGTCTGCTAGCGGTAATGCTGTGGCAGCAGGCTGGCTATATGATGATCATCTATATTTCCGGCCTTCAATCCATACCCGACGAGCTGATGGAGGCCGCCTCCATGGATGGGGCGGGGCGGTGGCAAACGCTGATTCGAATCAAGCTGCCTATGCTGATGCCCTCGGTGACCATCTGCACGTTTTTATCTCTGACTAACGGCTTTAAGCTGTTCGACCAGAACTTGGCCTTGACCAATGGTATGCCCGGTAACCGAAGTCAGCTGCTGGCGCTGAATATCTACCAGACCTTCTACGGCCGCATAGGCTGGGAAGGGGCGGGGCAGGCCAAGGCGGTTGTTTTTTGCGCCATTGTGGTTGCGATTGCACTCTTGCAGCTTCGCCTGACTCATGAGCGGGAGGTACAGCAGTAAAAATGAAGAATAGGAGCTTTAAGAAGCAAAAAAACAACGCGCTGACCCTGCTTTTTACGGCGGTCTGCGCGTTGTATATGGTTCCGTTAGCGGTAATGGTGCTCAACAGCTTTAAAAAGAAGGTCTTTATCAGCCGACAGCCCTTCGCCATTCCCAACCCGGATAGCTTTGCCGGATGGGCGAATTATCAAAAGGGGGTGGAGTTGACCCGCTTCTTTGAGGCCATGGGCTACAGCCTCGTCATCACGGTGCTTTCAGTAACGGTGATTTTGTTGTGCACCTCCATGTGCGCTTGGTACATAAGCCGGATTCGCAGCGGAGCGACCCGCGTGGTCTACTCGCTGTTTGTCTTTTCCATGGTGGTTCCGTTCCAGATGGTGATGTTTACCTTATCCAAGCTGGCAAACGCGCTGGGGCTCATCACCCCGTTGGGGATTGTACCCGTCTATTTGGGCTTTGGAGCGGGCTTGGCTGTGTTTATGTTCTGCGGCTACATGAAGGCCTGTCCCATTGCCATTGAGGAATCAGCCATGATAGACGGCTGCCGCCCGCTGCGGGTCTTTTTTGGGGTGGTACTGCCCATTTTACGCCCCAACGCTATCTCCATCGGTATTCTGGAGGTGATGTGGATTTGGAACGATTATCTTTTGCCCTACTTGGTACTGGATTTAAAGCGCTTTAAAACCATTCCCATCGCAATCCAGTATTTAAAGGGCGGCTATGGCTCCGTGGATATGGGCGCGATGATGGCGATGCTGACGCTGGCGATTCTCCCCATTGTGGTCTTCTACCTTGGCAGTCAGCGCTACATAGTAAGCGGAATCATGGCTGGAGCTGTGAAGGGCTGAAAGGGTTACAGCTCGTACAGCGAGCCCATGATTTCCAGTGGTATGGTTCCTGCGTTTACGTCACTGGGGATGGCGAAGCTAAACGCCAGCGCCTCGTCGCAATTTTCGCCAAGGAATACAATCCCCACCTGACTACTCGTGCTTTGTACGCTGTAGGTTAAATAGTTCACACCGTTGATGAGATAATCCTGAATGTCGCTAACGCCCTCGGTTGCCTGCAGCGCTTGCAGCATGGCTTCATAATCGCTCTGGGTGAGCGTTACATCCAAGCGGTAGGAGGGGTTCACCGACTCGGCAGCTAGGAGCAGGCCTTGGCTTTGCTGCTCCTGCGTAAGCTCGGCTACCGCAAAATCAGAGGGAATCAGAAAGCCGATGGCGGCGCTGGCAACCTCGACCTCCACGCCGTCATAGCTGACCTCGATTTCCAATTCGGCAGGCGAAGCGGTCTCGGCGGCGGCGGTTCCAAAGAGAAGGCAGAGAATCAGGAAAAGACTGATTACATTCTTTTTCATTCAAAAACATCCTTTCTGTGGGTTCTAGGCTCAATATAGCATTGATGAACCGCCCAAGTCAAGGCAGTAGCTGTAACAGAAAAAACGTCCGCGCGGCGGGACGAGGAGCTTTCCCCGTCCCGCCGCGCGGCGATTGGTATGTAGTTGAGGAACGCTTAGGCTTTTTTGGCTTTCAGAGCCTTTGCGCCCTTGTGACTAAGCTTGCGCTCTTCCAAGGCAGCCCACACATAGCCGTTGATCAGGTTGGCGCTGTAAGCGCCGGACAGGATGCCGATGATGATGGGCAGGCTGAATTCACGGATGGAATCCACGCCCAGCAGGTACAGCGTCACGATGGTTACCAACGTGGTGAGGGTGGTGTTAATGGTACGCCCCAAGCTCTCCTTCACGGAGATGTTGACGACCTCCACCCGGCTTAAGCCGTTATAGGCGGGCTTCTTATTGTTTTCGCGGATACGGTCGAAGATTACGATGGTGTTGTTGATGGAGTAACCAACGATGGTCAGCATAGCCGCGATGTAGGAGGAGTTCATCTGGATGACGCTGCGCAGCAGCACCATGAAGCTGAGCATGATGAACACGTCGTGGAGAAGGCCGATGACGGCGGCCACGCCGCTGAACAGGTCAAAACGGAACGCAATGTAAACCAGCATCAGTACGGTGGCGATCAATACGCTGAACACGGCGTTGCGCACCAGCGTTGCACCGGCTACAGGGCCAACATAGCTGGCGGTGGAGGTGTTCACGTCCAAGTTGGGGTACTTTTCCAGCAAAGCGGTTTCCAAACCGGATTGCAAGGTCTGGATTTCGTCGTCGCCGGTTAGCTGAGGCAGACGGATTTGCACGGTCTGGCCCTGCTCGCCCACGGTGGAAATGCTGTACTGGGTCACGCCCTGAGCGGCTAAGGCGGCTTCCACATCCGCTTGCTCAAAGGTTTGGTTCATGTTGTATTGCAGGTTTAAGCCGCCTGCAAAGTCGATACCATAGTTGATGCCAAAGCCGCAAAGGCTCATAATCAGGGCGATGAGCATGATGCCCAGAGATATGCAGATGCATGTGCGGGCGCGTTTCTGTAGTTTCATGTTACTTCGCCTCCTCTTTCACGGTTTCTTGGGCAGGCGCAATGGTACCTGCCACATAGAGGGCGGGATTGCTAAAGACGCGCACAAAGCGGGTCAGTAGAAAACGGGTGACCAAAATAGCGGAAATCATACTGGTGATTACGCCTAAAAGCAGCGTGGTAGCGAAGCCCTGCACGGAGCCGGTGCCGAAGCCCAGCAGCACGAAGGCCGCGATGATGGTGGTGATATTTGCGTCCACAACGGCGCTCATGGCGTTTTTAAAGCCGATGCGCACAGCGTGGATGGTGGGCCGTCCGGCCTTGATTTCTTCCTTCACGCGCTCGAAGATAACCACGTTGGCGTCAACAGCCATACCAATGCCGAGGATTACGCCGGCAATACCGGGCAAGGTAAGCTGAATGCCGGGAACCACGGCGATGAACAGGAACAGAAGAATGATGTAGATGCACAGCGCCCAGTCGGCAACCACGCCGCACAGGCGGTAACGGATGAGCATGATAAGCATGACGATGCAGATACCGATGATGGCGGCTAGCACGCTGGAGCCCAGCGCGTTCACGCCCAAGGTGGCGGAGATGGTATCCAGCTTGTCCTGCCGCAGGTCAAGGGGCAGCGCGCCGCTTTGCAGCTGAAGGGCGTAGTTTTCGGCCTGCTCCTCGGTATAGTTACCGGTTACCAGCACGTCGCCGCCGTAAATAGCGGTCTGCACGGTGGGGGACATCAGCTGTTGACCATCCAGTTGGATGGTGATGGCCTTGCCGATGTTTGCCGCCGTCATGTCGCCGAAGATCTGCGCGCCCTCGGTGGTCAGACGGAAGCTGAGAGCGGGCTTGTAGTTTTCGTCCACGGTGCGGGTAGCGGTTTGCAGCATGCTACCGTCCATGAATACATTGCCGTCTGGATCGAGGAACTCCAGCTTGGCGGGAGAACCGATCAGGTCCAGCACTGCCGCGGGATCCGTCACGTCCGGGATTTCAACCCGGATGCCGGAGGCGCCCAAGCGGCTGACCGTGGCTTCGGGATATCCCTTTTCGGTCAAACGACGACCGATAACGTCCATGGTGGACAGTAGCAAAGAATCGAAGTCATAGCCCTGCGCGTACATATCGTCGCTCATGGTCGCCTCGTATTCGACATACACGCCGCCTTGGAGGTCAAGACCCAAAGCGATGCTCTCGGGCCAGTTTTCCGTATGGGTGGTGGGGAGCCAGGGGAGGAGCTTGTACAGCCCGCGATTATCCAGCCATGCGCCGTTGAGCCCCAGATAGCCGATGGCGATGGTGAGTACCAGTACCACGCACAGAGCAATGATAGAACCGTTCTTCTTGCTCAGCTTGGCGCGGCGATGATTGTTGACTTTCATGACGTCAACCATCCTTCCGTTGTATATTTATTTTTTTGGAGAAACAAAAAGAAAATGGAGGGTCAGCCCCCGGCTACCTCTTGGCGAAATAACTGGTAAAAGCTATTCTCATATCGTTTGGATTGTAAAACACGACCGTTTGCATCCCGCTTTGACGTTAGCAGGGGCAGAAAAGACAACGTGAATAAAACCGTCAGCGCGCGTAGGGGCTCGGCATGCTGGACGTTCAGGAGCGTGCCCAAGTCCTGACTGGGCAAAGCCACAGGCAGCAAACGCGCGCCCACCAGCGCGGCTTCCTCTCCGCTTATTTCCGTCTCGGGAGAAACCACCAACGCGCTCAGCAACAGCAGAAACAATCCGGCAAAGGCGACGGTCAGCAGAATTTTTCCCACGCGCACAGTGATTCCCCCTTTCGGATGATTATCGCTATCCATTTCCCGTTTTTACGACATAACGCTATTATAAACGCGCAAAGCGTGAGCGTCAAGCCCATAGATTGGGTTTCGTCTAGTTTCCGGGCGGCAATGGCTGGCAATGGGGACAGTAATATACGGAGCCGCCCAGATAGCTTTCCTTCACGATGGGGCTGTGGCAGGCCGGGCAGCCGACCTGCAGCGCGGTTTTGGACATTTGCGTTACATAACCGCCGGGGTTTCCAAACAAGTCCTTTTCCGTATCACGCCCACCCATCTGCCGCATTTGGTCAAGGACGGAGACGGTACAGCCAAGCAGCTGTTCCCGCTCCTGCTCGTTTAAGGTTTGCAGCTTCCGCTTTGGATGGATTCGCGCCTGAAAAAGAATGTCCTGCACAACCCCGTTGCCAATTCCGGGAAAACGCTGCTCCGTAGCCAGAAAAGCCTTTGCGCTAAGCGTGGGCTTGCAGACTATCAGCGTTTCGCGGTAATGCGCCTGAAAGGCAGAGTCCATGGGGGAGAGCGCCTGTTTGCTTTTCAGATAGTACTCGTTATCATAGCTGCCGTCGTGGAGGATGATGCTACCATACATGGCGACAGTAAAAGCAAGAAAAAGCTTGTCCTCAAGGGCGATGCAAAGCTGAAAATCCTTGGGTGGCTTCTGGGTCAATCGTACATTTACGCCGTCGCTAAAGCATAGCCGTAAGCCGCCGTCAAAGAGAATTTCCACATAAATGCCAAAGCCTTGAGCGCCCAGAATGCTTCGGCCCTGTAAGGCGGCGGCGTAATCGGCGGGGTCGCCGTTAAACCAGCAGAATTTGTGGGGCTTTGTCGGCGGTAAAGCATCGGCTATGGTTTTACCGGCGGTTGCGCTGGTTAGCTGTTCCGATAGGGTGCAGACCTCAGGAAACTCAAGCATGATGATTTCCCCCCTGTGCTTTTTGACTATTATAGCACGAATTTTGCGGTGTGGGAAAGGGGGAACAAAGCCGTGTCGTCAATGGCTCCTTTACCGATGCTCCTCTCAGCCACATGATTGACATTCGTCGGAAAAGATAGTATTCTTGGTAGAAACAAACGTTTGCGCGCTTTGGCGCACCAAGGAGCGGTATATGAAAAGCACGATTAAGGATGTGGCGAAGGCGGCGGGAGTGTCCCCCTCCACCGTAAGCCGTGCAATGCATAATAATCCCAGAATTAGCGAGGAAATGCGTGGTAAAATTCGCGCACTGGCGGATGAAATGGGCTTTCATCCCAATCAGATGGCTCGCAGCTTGGTAAACCGAAAGACCCGCATCATCGGTATTGTATTTCCCGGCGCAGCGACGGAAAGCTTAGGGCATCCCTTCTATCCCAAGGTGCTGCAAGGGCTTGGGCGGGCAGCGTCGGAACGCCGATATCAAATGCTGCTGGGCATGACGGAGGGCTCTAGCTCCCAAGACAGCATTCGCGATTTGGTGGATAGCGGATATGTGAGCGGACTGGTGCTGTTGGCTGCCGAGGACGGCGCGGCTGCCATTGACGCAGGTGTGCCTACCGTTGTCATCGGCCGTCCCCGCTGCTGGGAAAGCTGCTATTGCGTGGATAACGATAATGTTGAGGCAGGGCGCGAGGCTACGGATTATCTAATTCGGCTGGGCCACCGTCAACTTTTGCTGCTAGGCTATGACAAACAATATATGGTGACCGTTGATCGCCGTCAGGGGTATGAAAAAGCATTGGAGCAAAATGGCATCGTCTTTCGCCGGGACTGGGTGGTGCCCAGCCGCTTTTTGGACAACAATACCGATCAAGAGCTGTTATGGAGCCTTTTTCGGCAAAAAGAGCGTCCTACGGGCGTGGTGTGTATGGATGACGCTCAAGCCATCGGCTTGACCAGCAGCCTTAGCGCCATTGGCCTTAGCGTGCCGGGAGATGTAAGCATCGTCAGCTTTAATAACACCGAGGCGGGGCGCTACCATAATCCGCCCTTGACCTCCATGGACGTGAATCCCGGTCAGCTTGGATATGAAGCCATGAACATGGTGCTGGATTTGGTGAAGGAAAAAGCGAACGTTCCACATTTATATCAGGTACCCTTTCAAATGGCGTTACGGGGCAGCGCCACAGAATATCGGGAAACCTCTTACTGAGGGCGGCGGGGGAGCCTGAAGGCTACCCTGATGCAATTCGAATCGACCGGCTTTGCCGGTCAGGCGAGCAGTTTGCGGCAAAGCCGCAAACAGTACCCGGTACTGGCGAAAAAGCGCGTAGCGCTTTTTTGACACGCGGTAGCGTACATGACGGGCGACCTTGCGGAAAGGGATTTCCTGCTGATGTAAACTTCTTGAAAACCATCGAAGAACAAGTTGACAGTGCTTCCCGCCGATGATAGACTTTGTAATGGGAAATTGTCGGCTTTTGTCGAGCAAAAAAGAGGTGTTAGGATGGCCTTTTTAAACCCGGAAACGGGTACGCTCGTCTTTGAGGACGGGTTTTGTCTCCGCCCCGGCATGCCGGCGAAGGACCTGAACCGACATTGCCTTACCCTGTCCGACGCAGAAACGACGTTTTGCTTGGACGCGCATCCCTTGCCCGGCGGTAGTCTGGCACCGGTATGCGTCGTCGATGGCGATGGGCTTATGGGCGTAACCCTTCACGTGGTTCAAACGGGCAGCAAAGAGAGACCCGGCGCTGAGCGGCAGCGCGCGTTTCTTTTTTCCACATTTCATATGAAGGATCCCTGCCCGGACACCCATCGATGCGTTCGGGTACGCTGCCCCTTTGGTAGCTTGACCATTTGTTCGGATCCCTATACAGGCTGCGCTATGGCGCAGCTTAGTTACAGCCGGGAGGAGAAACAGGCGCTATGACACAAAAAGGTGCGGCCTCCATGCAGGCGGCGTTGCTGCCCATCATGCGAGATTATTTGATACGGTTTCAACAGACGGCGATTAAGGAAACGGGGCGGCGTCCCCTTACCTACCTTCGCGCGCCGATGGATGAAAAGCTGGTGCTGCCCGGCTGCCAACGGCCGGGCTATGCCTTTTGGCAGCCCATCCCTTGGAAGGACGGAAATGTGCCGCTGGGTGAAGCCGCCTCGCGCTTTCACCAAAGCATCGTGGATTATCTGTCCATGTGTCAGTTTTTAGAAATCCGCTTTCATCTACCGGTTGCCAGCGCGGGCAGCCCGCTGAGCTTTTTGTACATGCGTACCTTTGAAACCTATAAAAATACCGAATCAGCACCGCCCAAGCAGGCTTTTCAAGAGGCTCAGCTTTATAGCAGGGAGCATCCTACTCTGCCCCTCAGCCTTTGTATGGCTGCTACCTGCGATAACGCTGAACCGTTGCTGCTGATGCTGCGCGCGGAAGACGGGCAGGCTTATATCCAATATGCCAACCGGGACGCTGCGCCCCTGTACCTAAAGCTGACCGTAGACAGACTTTTGCCTAAGCTGCAATTCGTGTACGATTTCTAACAAGGCGAAGGGAGGATAAGACGATGCGCATGCATAAACGCGGCGTCGTTAGCTATGCGGGCTTTGATAAAGCCGCTCTCTGGGCTCAGGCTCGCAGGGCGTTCGCCCAAAGCGACGAGACCGTTCCCCAGCGCTTTACAGCCTTCTTACCCCTTTTTCCCATCGAATTGATTGTGAGCATGCCTTATGTTGGCACCAATATGGGGAGCCGCGCCTTGGCGGCGGAAAGCGGCTTTTCCATCGATCCCTGCGAATATCATCGCCAGCTGTACGCTGAAATGCCAGAGCTTTATACAGGAGATAATTATCGACGCAATTTTGATTATGAGAATCGTTTCATCGGTCGGGGCGCGGTTACGGTGGATCAGGCATGGGTGCTCAATTTTCCTCAATATCAACCCTTTGTCGGTGAAAAGCTATGCATCTACCTCATTGGCGGCGGCTCACAGGCGGTAGCCGTACCCGAAAGCATCTATCCCAGAGGTCGCGGCGTGCTGCATGGCGTGGAATTGGACATGGGCGTTACCGCCCGTGCGGAGCATTACTGCAATTATGCACGCAGCCGGATTGAGCAGGGCGATAGCTACGATTCCTCGCGGTTTGAAGCTGAGTATTTGAAGGATAATCAGCTGGAGTCGGTAGTGATTCGCCAGTCCGAGCTGGGACAGCTGATGCAGGACCTCAGCATCCTCCAAAGTTTAAAAGAGGAACCCTCTGATATTGGGCTTTATACCGAGAACGCCAAGCGCTCCGAGCATGTGGCCCAATATATTCCCCGCCATCTGGCCTGCGATGTGTTTGAAAGTAGCCTGATTACCCGGAATACGGCGCGGCTTTTGCAGCTGTATTATGATGGCGATGATTTTATCAGCGATTTTTGGCTGCCGTATGCAGAAGCCAGCGAGTATATCCGTAAGCCGGATATGGTGCTGGATGTACGGGCTTTGTGCGAAGGCTTTCAGATTCCGCCACGGTACGACCCCGTTACCCACGGCGGGCTTTATCCCAGTCGGGCTAGGGTGGTGGTGGTGCGGGATCGCGCCATACGCCCTATGGTAGCGACTGCGTTAAATAACCCTGCCTATGGTAGCGGAATGCATCCGCTGGGAATGATTAATAAACGGGTGTTTCTCTATGATAGTCAGGAGCTTCTACGCATGCGAAAGCTGGCTGTGGAGGAGCTTTCCCTGCGTTTCGAAAATGGAACCGCATCACCCGACGAGTATATCCAAATGCTGGCGAGGACGCTGCAGCAGGAGCTGAAGGGCGCGCTAACGGACGGAATGTACCGTAGGGAATCCGCCTTGCGCAGACTTCAAAGCAACGCCCCGGCTTATGAACGCGCGAAAGCGTTGCTGGATCAGCGGGTGGCTGCGCTGGAAAGCCGAGTGAACGAGAATGGCAGCCTAGACGAGCAGGGACAGCTTAGCGGCTACGATGCGGATATTCAGTATTTAAAGAGAATGAGGCAAAGCCGGGAGAGAACGCAGGAGGAGGACGGCGCGGAGCCGCTGCCCTTTGCCTTTGACAGCCTTCGTGAAACCAGTATTGAAAGCGGCTACGCCATGCGAAGCAGCCTATATCAATGCAGCTACGAGGAGCTGGCGTTGCCTATGGAGCCTGAGGATGAAGCGCCTGTGGAGGGACTAGACTCGCCCGAGGAAGAGCCGGATAACGAAGTGGCCGCTCTACCCGAGGAAGAGCCGGATAACGAAGCAGCGGTTCTACCCGTGGAAGAGCCGGATAACGAAGCAGCCGCTCTACCCAACGAAGAGCCGGATAACAAAGCAGCCGCTCTACCCAACGAAGAGCCAGATAACGAAGTAGTCGCTCTACCCAACGAAGAGCCGGATAACGAAGCAGCCGCTCTACCCAACGAAGAGCCGGATAACGAAGCAGCCGCTCTACCCGAGGAAGAGCCGGATAACGAAGCAGCGGTTCCACCTACGGAAGAGCCGGATAGCGCTGCTGTCACCACTCCCGCCCCTGTCCCTCATACCTTGGCCCAGCTTGCGAAGGCGAAACCTGCTGATACCTCTTCCCATGCGGGCAAAATGACGCAATTGTTGAAACGTACCCTGCCGAAAAAATCATAAAGGGGGTTGCAGCTGTGACGCAATCCGCGATTCTGAAAGGATTGCAAATTTCTAACGACATTCCCTATCGGGATCCAGACGCGTTTTTTGCGCTGGCTGGATCGGACGGGATGGGCAAAAATGCCTATCTTCCGATTGGTCAAACAATGCTGGAGCGCCATTTGCTGCTGCTGGGCAGCGGCGCTACTGGAAAAACCAACATGATGCTGCACTTGGCGCGGAACTTGCGGGTCAATCTGGGCCCGGATGACGCATTGGTGCTTTTTGACCCCGTGGGGGAATACTATCAAGCGCTGCATCAAGAAGGCGACGTGGCGCTGGCGGATGACGAGCGGGCGGGGGGCGAGGATGCTCATGCCCGGTGGAATTTGTTTTGTGAGCTGACGGACGATAACCGATTAATCGAGGATACGTCCGCATTATGCGACCAACTGTTTCGGGAGCGGATCGCCGGAGCGGCAGAGCCGTTTTACCCTACGGCAGCCCGCGACTTGACCATGGCGCTGATCGTATATCTAAAGCATCTGGGCGACCCGACGCTGCTTACCAATCAGGCGCTGCGGGAGCTGATCGACGGCTTTGACGCTCATAGCATGTGTGAAATTCTGGAATCGGAGCCGGAGCTGCGCACCTTTTGCGGCTATATTGGAGACGGAGCAAGCTTACAGGCGCAGGGCGTGGTAGCGGCGCTGCAGCAGGCTGCGCGGGAATTGTTTCAAGGTGGGTTTGGCGAGGAGGGCACAATCGGCGTTCGCCCGTTGCTGCGCTCCCGCGGCGGCAAGGTGATCTTTATCTGCTATGACCCCTCCCGTGGAAGTCTCACTCGGCCTGCTTTTGGAGCGCTGTGCGATTTGGCCCTGCAGGAGGCGTTAAGCCGGCTTTCCCCCAACGGCAGACTGTATCTGCTGCTGGATAACTTCTGCACGCTGCCCATGCTGCCTCATCTGGAGGACGCGCTGTCCATGGGGCGTGCCAAGGGCGTGCATATTACCTTGTCCGCTATCGGAGTTGAAACCATGGAAGCCCGATACGGCGCGGCGACGCCCTCACTGCTCAGCGCCGTAGGAACAACGGTGGCCTTTCAGCTGCGGGACCGCCGCAGCAGAGAATATGTGAAAAGCCTGTATGGCCGTCATCGGGTGGTAGAAACCTATCGTTCCACGGTGCAGATGAGAGGAATCGTTGAGCAGGTGGTGGACGAGTATATTGTGGGCGACGAGGACTTGACCGCGCTCCACCCCGGCGACAGTATTATCGCTACTATGCATTACCCGCCCTTTCACTTTCGTTTAAAGCCCTATAGCAACGCCTAGTTTCGTAATTAAACACAGAATAAACAAGGAGGATCTTTCTATGAGCTTAACCCCTGCCATGATTGCAAAAATGTTGGATCACAGCACCCTACAGCCTTTTCTGACCGACGCTGATATCCGTAAGGGCTGCGAAATCGCCCTGAAATACAACACAGCCAGCGTGTGCGCCCGCCCCTGTGATATGAAGCTGGTGGCTGAGCTGCTAAAGGGCAGCGACGTTCACGTATGCACGGTCATCGGCTTTCCCCACGGAACCAACAAAACGGAAATCAAGCTGGCTGAGGCGCAATCCGCTCTGGACGACGGCTGCAACGAGCTGGATATGGTACTCAACATCGGCAAGCTGATTGCAGGCGAGGACGATTATGTCCGGGATGAGATCAAAGCCTTGGCAGAGCTGTGCCACCAAAATAACGCGAAGCTCAAGGTAATACTGGAGAACTGCTATTTAAACGACGAACAGAAAAGGCGTGCCTGTCAATTAAGCGTGGAGGCTCATGCCGACTGGGTGAAAACCAGCACCGGCTATGGCACCGGCGGTTGTACCCTCGCGGATTTACAGCTGATGCACGATTCGGTTCCCGCCACCATGCAGCTGAAGGGCAGCGGCGGTATTCGAGACTTGGACACGGTACTGGCCGCCCGGGCTATCGGCGCGACCCGCTGCGGCGTATCGGCTACCGAAAAAATCATGGCCGAGGCCGAGACGCGCTTCGCGGCTGGAACCCTGAAGGAAGCGGAACGGTTGAAGGAAATGGAAGGCGGCTACTAATCTTGCATTCATAGGAGGATATTTACATGAGTATTTCACAAAAGCCCTTTGGTATTTCGCCTAAAGGCGATGCGGTTACCAAGTATACCTTGACCAATGCCCATGGCGCCAGCGTCAGCGTGATCGACTTTGGCGGCGTGGTGACCAGTATTATCGTCCCGGACAAGAATGGAAAGCTGGACGATGTGAATCTAGGCTTTGACGACGTGGCTGTGTATGACGGCAAGGGCGGCAGCATGGGCGCGCTGATTGGCCGGGTGGGAAACCGCATCGGCGGCGCAGCCTTTGATTTGGAGGGAACCCATTACGTCCTTGGCAAAAACAACGGCGAGAATAACCTCCATGGCGGCCCCGAGGACTTTAGCGTGCGTATGTGGGACGCGAAAACAGCGGAGGAAAAGGGCAGGGACGTATTGACCCTTACGCTGCAAAGCCCGGATGGCGATCAAGGCTTCCCCGGAACACTGGACGTAAAGGTGGAGTACAGCTTTAACGACGATAACGAGCTGGGCATTCATTATTACGCCAACACCGATAAGCCCACGCTGGTCAACCTAACCAACCATTGCTATTTTAATTTGGACGGACATCAGTCCGGTTCAATTAAGGATTTGACTTTGCAAATCAACTGTGACTGCGCCACCGAGGTAAAGCCCGACCTGATCCCCACGGGCAAGCTGCTGCCCTCCGCGTCGCTACCGTATGGCTTTGTGACGGAAACCCGCATCGGCGATGTGCTGGCCCATACCGACAACGATCCTACCATGAAGGCGGCGGGCGGCGTGGATTTCAACTATTGCGCCGGAAGAGACCGGGAAACCAAGGTGATCGCCGTGCTGCGCTCCCCCAAAACCGGCCGTCGGATGGACGTTATCACCGATCAGCCCGGCGTACAGTGCTATACAGGTCAAGGACTGAATCATGAAGGAAAGGATCACGTCCATTATGGCCCCTATGCGGGCGTGTGCTTGGAAACCCAGCACTACCCGGATGCGATTCATCACCCGCATTTTGAAAGCGCTGTGCTTCGTCCGCAGGATACCTATGACACCTTCACCATCTATCGCTTCACAGCGGAATAATCCGCTTTGAAAGACGGGAGGAGAACGTCCATGTCCAAACAGGAGCAGTTTTTGATGACCGAAGGGACGCTGCTTACCGAGAACGGCCAACTTGAGCAAGCCGGCTACCAGCACCAGCTAGTGCGGGAATATAACCGCGCCCATATCAAGGCGAGTAAGCTGCGTATTAAGGAATGGGACTATTACTGCGTTTGCAGCGGTGACACGGTACTGGCCCTCACCATTGCGGATAATGGGTATATGGGACTGGACAGCGTTACCCTGATTGACTTAAACCTCCGCTGGCAGTATACCAAGAGCTTTATGAGGGCGTTTCCCATGGGCAAGACCGGTCTGCCCTCCACCAGCAAGCAGGGGGATGTGGCGGTAGAAAAGAAGGGGTATTCGCTACGCTTCCATAATGACGGCAAAACCCGGGTGCTGGATGCGAGAGTGGACCGTTTCTTCGATGGCAAGCCCTTGACCGCCCATATCGAATTGAGCGACGAGCCGGAGCATTCCATGGTGATCGCCACTCCCTTTCCGGGCAAACCCAAGGCTTTTTATTACAACCAAAAGATCAATTGTCTGCAAGCAAACGGGCAGGTCACTTTTGACGGCCAGACCCATGAGTTCTCCAAGGAAAACTCCATGGCTGTGCTGGATTGGGGTCGGGGCGTGTGGACATACAAAAACACATGGTATTGGAGCAGCCTGAGCGGCCGCGTCGACGGCGTACCCTTCGGCTTTAATCTAGGCTATGGCTTCGGCGACACCTCCGCAGCCACGGAGAACATGCTGTTCGTAGACGGCAAAGCCCATAAGCTGCATCAGGTCGTATTTCAGATTCCTACCAAGGAGGACGGGAGCGACGATTTCCTTAAGCCGTGGAGCGTGAAGGATAACGAAGGCAAGCTTGAGCTTGTCTTTACCCCCGTACTGGACCGCGCGGCGCTTACCAGCGTTGGCATTATTGAAAGCGACCAGCATCAGGTATTCGGTTATTTTGACGGAATCGCCCGCACGGATACGCAGGAGCTGAAGCTTGTCCACATGCTTGGTTTTGCGGAAAAGGTGCGCAACAAATGGTAGACTCCTCCCAAACGGGCGGAGTGAAAGAATAGATGGGCATGCGAAAGAAGCGTTTGGTTCTCCTCCTCCTTGCGTGTGCCCTTGTCCTATTTGCCATCGGCAGTTTAGCCGACGTAGGCAATTTTTCCGGCAACAGCGATTACGGCGGCAGCTCTCATACAAGCAGCAGAGATAACGATAGCTCTTATTCGTATTCTTCTTCTGCACTCGGCGCCTACTTGTTTGAAAACACCGATCCCCGCGTCGGGCTGCTGATCGTTGTGGTATCCATTATTGTACTCGCTATTTGGGTGAAACGCAGTCCAAATGAAAAAGGCGAATCATATAGCCGCATTGATAACGGCGGGTCCCCTGTCAAAACCGTCGATCTCTCCTCCATAAGAGAAAAAGATCCACGCTTTTCAGAAGCCGCATTCCTACAGCGCATATCTAATCTGTACGTGCGCATGCAAAAGGATTGGGAGCGTAAGGAATTTCAGGAAATGCGCCATGTGATGACCGACCAGCTCTTTAACCAGCTAAACGAGCAGCTGATGGAGTACGTCTCTCGCAAACGCACCAATCATGTGGAGCGTATCGCGGTGCTGAACAGCAAAATTACAGGGTACGGCTGCGACGGCAGATACGACCGAATTACGGTGCTGCTGAACACCCGTATTGTGGATTATGTTACGGAGGATGCAACAGGTCGCGTCGTATCCGGAAGCGACACGGCAGAGAAATTCATGACCTATGAATGGACGCTTATTCGCGGATGCGGCAACACCACCGACACTCAAGCCGGGTTCATGCAGGTGCATTGCCCCAGCTGCGGTGCGCCCATGGAGATAAGCCAATCCGCCAAATGCGAATACTGCGGCGCGGTAACCTCTGCCAGCGATCATGACTGGGTCATTAGCGCTATGCGCGGCTTATCCCAGCGTACAGCGCGTTGATGCACTCGCGAAAAAGCCCCAATGCAAAGTCCGGCAGGGCATGGGCTTCCGCCCCTGCACCCTGACAAGGGCTAATGCCCTTGACCCATTCATGGTAGACCCTGTACTTTGATATACCCCAAGGCAAAAGCCCCGCGACGAAAAGTCGCGGGGCTTTTGCCTTCTGGTGCAGCAGTCCGGCAGGGGCTTCTGCATTGTTGGGATGAAAAAGGATAGAGCATTCGTTATACAAATGTTTCCAGCCTTTCAGGAGTGCTGTGAGGATGAATAAAAAAGGGGGGATTTCTTTGAAGCGAAGACTATTTACTATTTTGCTGATTCTGGCGGTGACTTTCAGTGGGGTTGCGCTGGGAGAGTATACCGTTACCGCGCCGGATTCGATTCGGCTTGGCGGCACGGGAGACGATTCAATCGTCGACATTCTGGCTCTAGCTAATGGGGATTTGATTCTTTCACTCTCTACTCAGGGCGGCTTTGACCAGGAGACAGAATACGGCAATAATATTCGCAAGGCTTGGCTATTGCGGCTTTCCACCGATGGGGTCATCCTGTGGCAAACGGTCTTTGCCGAGGAAAAGGGCTATACCAGCTTTGGCTATACCACATTTTCTGCTCTTGAGGATAACGGTGACGGTACCTTTAGCGGCGTGGTTCATCACAGCGTGAATCAGTCGGGCGTATATACCCAGCCACAAACCCGCTCGCTGAAGGACGGCTCCCTGATTTCCGAAGGGGAAAAGACTGACTTGACAAAGCGGGATCCCAACATTAACACACATCGTTACCAAGACGGGCAGCTTGTTTTACAGGAGGAAATCCACGACGCGGGGGCAAGCTGCGAGCCATGCTATCTGACCCTATTTGATGAAAATGGCACAGAACGATGGATGGTTACGGCTTCCGATATCGGTATTAAGGTCATAGCAGGGATGAAGGTCGTTACTGGCGGAGTAATCCTTTATGGCAAGCAATGGATTGATGACGGCTATCGCATCGTGGCGCTACGCATAAACGACGATGGAACCGTTGGATGGCGCTACTGCCCCTCTGATATTCCGGATGGCGATCTGGATAACGCGCTGGTTGACAGCGACGGGCGCTTTGTTGGCGTCGGTTTCGCCCGCAGCGCCTATGCCGAGGACACAGGGTGGGCTTTTTGGCTGCATGTAAATCTGTGCTTGGATACGCAAACCGGCGAGGTCATTTGGCGACGTTTTTATGAGGTGGAAAGCAACTACCGAGGCAGAATTCTTGAATGGAACGACCAATATCTGCTGCTGGGAAACCCCAGCTTTACGGTGATGGATCGGGAGGGATACCTGCGTGGGTCTTTTATGCAGTCCCCTCAAAACGATTACATCGGCTGGTGCACGCCCTTTCAATGGGGCGACCAGCTTTGGGTGGAAAAGCTGCTGAAGCGGGCGAACGGCACACAGGATGCAATGCTGGAACGGCTGGAGGTTCCTAAGGACGTTGCCGACGCGCCAAGGCTGGAACCCGCAGAGCTGCCGGTGAGTGAGACAGCCGAGGCACAGCTCTCCGAAGAAGAGCAGCGACAGCTTGATGAGCTGGTGGTTGCTAAAACCGCTGAATGGGAACAGGAGCTTGGTTTTTTCGGCCTGTGGCCCTTGGAAAAGAAGGTGGAATTTTGCGAGTCCTTCGGCTCCGCACCAAGCGATTACAGCGCGGAATGGCGTTTGGTTTCTATGCCGGAGGAGGGGGACGTTACCGTCGCGAGCGTGCTTTCCCAAGCCAAGGAGATCCTCAAAAGCAAATTTGAATTAACGGATGCGCAAATCGAAGCCTACCAGCCCGGCGTGGAGTTCTATGCAGAGGGGGAATATGACTTCTATTCCGGCAGCGACCGCACCTTGCTACTCTCTCTGTTCCGTTCCGCACCGGAAACGGAGTGGGGGTATTTTCCGGATTTCTTCATCTATGCGCCCTCTCCCGACGGTGAAATAAAAATGATTCGCAACTTAGATGCGGAAACGATTATGAGCTGGGGGATAGGCAAAAACGCCGCCTTTATGCTCACGGAGCTTGGCAGCGTTTGCTACAATCCCGACGGGGGAAATTATTTTCACATTGACCGGGAATGCGTCAGCATGAAACCGGAATATTGGTCCAAGCTGGTGGAGCTGGAAACGGGGCTGCTGCCCACAAAGGCTTATCGGCATTTAAAGCAATGCCCGGTTTGTCTGCCGGGGGATTGATCAGAGCAGCTTGCGCAGGCACGGAATCTTTTTCAGTCCATAAGCCAAAGCAAGGCATAGCGCAAAGACGGCGATTTCCCAAATCAGCGCCGCCGCCAAGGAGGGCAATCGATCGCATAGGGGTAGGAAAAGGCGCTGCTTGGTCTGAGCAATCGCCAAATCCTGCATCAGATAAATGGCAAAGGCACAGCCGCCCAAGGTTTGCCACACTTTGGCGCTTCGGCTGCCAACGCGGCGCAGGCAGACCTTGGCAAGGCTCATCAGCGCCATCGCAGCCAGCGCCACCAGCAGCGCCGGATGGGCGCGGTCATCCATAAACCAGTACGCGCCCAGCCCATCCATGCGGTCAAATTCCAATCGCGTTAGCCACAGGCAAAGCGCCATGCATCCCACCAAAACCGTCGCCGATAACGCGGCGGTTTTTCCATCTGCTTTTCCATAGCGGTGAATGTACTGCCCTGCGAAAAGCAATCCAACATAAACGCTGAGCATGGGCAGGTCGAAGTATTCCGGCAGCTTCGCATCAGGAATATAATGGGCAAGCAGCGGCCACACAGCTCCCACGCCAAAGGTTACGATCATCAGATAGCGATAATCCGTCCTTTGCATCTGCGCGGCCATCCGCTGCCAGAAGGGTAGCGTCAGCATCAGTCCCAGATAGAACGCCAAATACCAAAAGCCGTCCGTGATCTCGCCCTGCCAGACCTTTGCCAAAAACGCGCCGAAATCCGCCATACGCGGCCACAAACCGTAATACACCCACGCGTCATAAAGAAAGTACGCATACGAAGCCGCCAGCGCCGCCAGCAGCACACGGCCAAAGCGCCGCGCGATCTTGGGATAGGAGTCGATTTTGTTTAGCAGGCAAGCGCCCGATACCATTACAAACAGGGGAACCGCCGGCTTGCTTATGTAATACCACAGCACGGACAGATGCCATGTGCCATTTGCCGGGGTCAACGCCTTGAACACAAGACTATTGGTATGGGTTACGATTACCAGAAAAGCAGCGGCAATCCGCAGAAAATCCAGATAGGGGGCGCGTTTATCGGTTAGCCCGTCCGTTTGTGCCATGCTATGCTCCTTTCGCCTATATCGCCGCAGGCGCGGTTTTCGGCTGAAACGCCTTGATCGTTTCCCAGCTGAGCAAGCAAAGGACGACAAGCATCAGCACGCCGCCCGTCTGCAAGGAAAAGAACGGATAGCGAAACAGGTACTGGGAATAAGCGCTCAAGGTTGCCAGCAGCTCCAGCAGCACATACAGATACGCTCTGGGGCGATTGACGCTCACCGCCCAGCACAGCAGTAGAAGCTCGCCCACGACGCCATAGCGCTCATGCATCCGCGGCAGGAAGAACACGCAGCAGAGCACGCACCAAGCGCCTAGCAGCACGGCGTTTGCGCCGCTTACCTCCGCCTTTTGCCCAATGAGCCAGACCGCCATCAATCCAAGCGCCGACACCGCTAGCACGATGCCCGTGCGGGAGAACATACCCAAAACCGCTTGTTTATTCTGGATTGCTTCCCCCATGACAGCGTACAGGTTCGGGCAGTTATAGGTAATCTCCGAGTACATTCCCGTTTGCCCCAAATAGATTTGAAGGGCAAATAGTGGGCTTTCTCCCACCAGCATCATGGGAACACCGCTCAGAATGAGAATACCCGGCACGGTTAGGAACCACAGCAGCGAGAACTTTTTTTTGCCGCAGAAGTAAGCGATTCCAAACAGCGGGAGCAAGAAGATCGCTTGCAGCTTCCACGAAAGCGCCACGCCCAGCGCAATCAAGCTCCATTCCGGGCGGTCCTTTAGCAGCAGCACAACCGCCAGCACGCTAAACAGTGCAAAATAAGCGTCGGTTTGACCCCATGCCGCGCTATTCCATAGAAGAATGGGAGAAAGCCACAGCAAGGCAAATCCGATAAAGCCATAAAAGGCTTTCTTCTCTTTGGGTAACAGCAGCCGCAGCAGCACGGTGCAGGCGCACACCAGCAGCGCGTCAAACCCAAGGCTGATCAGCTTTAATGCCATAGGGGTGTCAAGGCTTCCCAGCAGCCCCGCCGCCAGCGTCCACAGGTAAAGGTGCAGCGGGCTGTAGGTATATTGCAGCTCTGGGTCCAGCACGGCGGCCATGCCGCCCTGCTTGATCGCGTTAAACCACGAGGAATTCATAAACTCAAGGTCGGCGGCCAAATGGGGCAGGTAGGACCAGCGTAGAAAAAGCCCCAGCAGCGCCACCGCCCCGTAGCCGAACCACAGAACGTGGCTCGAAATCCACTCCCGAAGCCTTTCTTCCCACTTCATCATGCTTCCTGCTCCCCCGAATGCTTTGCGAGCCACTCGTTACCTCGCTTCACGCTAGCCAGCACCGCCTCGGGGGCGGGCCCGCCGATTAAGCGGCGGCGGTTTACGCAGCTTTCCAGCGAGATCGCCTCATAAATATCCTCCTCAAAGGCGGGATGGGCGGCGCGAAGCTCCTCAAGGCTCAGATCGCACAGCGCCCGGTTTTCATGGACGCATTTGCCCACCAGTGAACCGCTGACATGGTGAGCGTCCCGAAAGGGTACGCCCTTGCCCACCAGATAATCCGCCAAATCCGTAGCGTTGGTAAAGCCCAGACCTGCGCTTTCATACAGCTTTTCTGTGCGGAACTCCGTCGTGCGCAGCATTTCCGTAAAGGTAGGCAGACATTTGCAAAGCGTATCGTACGCGTCGAAGAAGGCTTCCTTGTCCTCCTGCATGTCCTTGTTATAGGCCAGCGGCAAGCCCTTCATCACCGTGAGCAGTGCCATCAGATCGCCATATACCCGTCCGGTTTTGCCCCGGGTTAATTCACAGGCGTCCGGGTTCTTTTTCTGGGGCATAATGCTGGAGCCTGTGGAAAAGCCGTCGTCCATCACCGCTGTGCCAAACTCCGTGGTGCTCCACAAAATCAGTTCTTCACAGAAACGGCTTAAATGCATCATACACACGCTGGCGGCTGACAGGAAGGAAAGCAGAAAGTCCCGGTCGCTGACCCCGTCCAGCGCGTTATCCGTCACCGCGGAAAAATGCAGCAGCTCTGCCACCCGTTCCCGGTTCAGCGGGTAGGTGGTGCCCGCCAGCGCGCCGCTGCCCAGCGGCATCACGTCGGCTTCCTCATAGGCATGCTCAAAGCGCACCACGTCCCGCTTGAACATTTGGAAATAAGCCATCATATGAAAGCCCAGCGTAATCGGCTGCGCCTTTTGCAGGTGGGTATACCCTGCCATAATAGTCGTTGCGTATTTCTCCCCAAGCTCCAAGAGCAGCGAAAGCAGCTTTTGGAGCAGCTCCTGAACATGAATGCACGCGCCCCGGGCATACATGCGCACGTCCAGCGCCACCTGATCGTTGCGGCTGCGACCGGTATGCAGACGCTTCCCCGCCTCGCCAATACGCTCGGTGAGCAACGCTTCCACAAACATATGCACGTCCTCCGCGCCCATATCCACAACCAGCGTACCCGCCTGATATTCCCTTAAAATCTCCATAAGGCCGGCAACGATGCGTTCGCCGTCCGCCTGTGTCAAAACCCCTTGCTCGGCGAGCATGGTAGCGTGGGCGATAGAGCCCGTAATATCGCATTCCAGCATCCGCTGGTCAAAGGGAATGGACGACTGAAAATCGTCCAACAGCGCATTGGTAGGTTTTTCAAAACGTCCAGCCCAAAGTTTCGCCATGTACAATCAACTCCATTTATTCATGTTAAGGGTGATAAACGCCCAATTTCCGTTAAGGGCGAAGGGTTTGACAGGTTCTTTATAGGGAAGCCAGTTTGCTTGGGTCGCTCACATTTTCCAGCGCTACCGACGAATCGGCTTTACAGGCGTTAACCAGCTCCCAGCTAAGAGCAAACAACACGATCAAGTTTAAAACTCCGCACAATTGCAGTGAAAAAAACGGGGAATCGAATAAGAACTCCGAATAGCTGCTGATGGTCGCCAGCAGATTCAGCAGCACCCAGCCGTAGCAGCGCGGTTTCCCACAGCACAACGCCCAGCATAGAAGCAACAGCTCGCCAACAAAACCATAGCGCTCGTGCATCCCCGGCATGAAAAATAGGCAGCACAGCACGCACCATGCGCCAAAGAGCACCATTTGTTCGCCTGCGAGCTTCCTTTTTCTGCTCATCATCCAAGCAGACATCCCTCCCAGTGCCGCAACAGTCATGCATACGCCCAGCCTCGCGAGCATTCCTCTGGTCATTTGACTGGTTTTGGATAGATCACCCAAAATGGCAAACAAATTGGGGCAGTTGACGGTAAGCTCACTCATTTGAGACGATTGATACAAATAAACGTTCATCGCATAGAGCGGGCTTTCTCCAAATAGCGCCATGGGAACGCCACTGAGCACCACCATAGTAGGTATCATCAAAAACCACAGGCAGCTAAACCTTTTGTTGCCTAGAAAATAAAGCAGAAGGAACAGTGGCAATAGAAGCGCGGCAGGCAGCTTAAAGCACAAGGCGGCTCCCATCAACAGCAACGCTGCGATCGGCTTATTCTTCATTGTCGTCCATACCGCCAGCAAGCACAGGAATCCGTACCATGTATCCATTTGTCCCCAGCAGGCGACATTAAGCAAAAGCAACGGATCAAATACTAACAGCAAAAAAGCTAGGAAACGGCGATAACGATATTTTTCATCAGGCAGCAGAGCGCGAATCAGTAGCATAAACGCTACGCACAACAAAACCTCGCCAACTCCGCTGATCAACTTTACCTGCGTAAGTGTATCAAGGCTACCGAACAGCTTCACCTCTGCCAGCATAAGATATATGTTGATGGGCGTATAATTCATTTTTACTTCGGGCTTTAGCAACGCAGGAACGCCTCCGTTCCAAATCGCGTCAAGCCATGGAACATTATAAGCCTTTGCGTCTCTTGAAAGGAAAGGGACAAAGGAGAACCGTATAAAAATGCCCAATAACAGCACCGCGCCACAGGCAATCCAAAAGACGTTTTTGATCGCCCAACCTCGACAACGTTCCTCCAGTCTTATCATCGCCGTTCTTCCTCCCGTATCGGATCTTATGAATACCATTCATTATAGCATGGGGCGCAAGGTTGCGCTATAGCGGAATCCATGCAAAAAAAAGCAAGGCGGACTGCTCACCACAACAGTCCGCCTCAGGCAAGGGAAAAAGGAGGAATGGAGAAGCTCGCCGGGCCTCCTCAAGCCCAAGCGAGCGGGGGAAAACGTCATCGAAAAGCCGATTCGGAGGGGGTAGCAACCGCGTCGTTTTTCTTTGACAGGATGAGCATAACAGAGAAATATGGCGGTTCTGTGATGGTTTTTAGAACATCTTGTAACGACGGCCTGATTTCTATCAATTTTCTGACCTGCGCAGTACCACGCCCTCTTCGCCAAAGCAATCACGGAACCCGCTTAGTAACGCGTCGCTTCCATCGCACCAGTTTTCCGGCTCCAGCAGAAGCGCAATGCCCTCGTCCTGCAATTTCACATATACGGGCACCGCTCCTCCATGCTCCCCGCAGAGCTCCTTCACCCGTTCCAGATCAGCCCGGGAAGGGGCTAGCAGATAAAGCTTTTGTTTCGCCAGCTTGGCCCTTTGGGCGGCAGTCAACGGGGGAGTGGCTTTCTCCGTAACAGCGACCTTCGGGCTTCCTCTTTTCACAGGTTGGCGAGGCTGGCTTCTTCCCGCCTTTCCTTCATTCCATTCTTTGGCGGGCTTGAGCTTCAGCCCCACGTTTTGCGCGTTGAGGGGCCGTACCCCATCAACGAGAAGCTTCGGCTCCTCCTCCTCGCGGAAGCTTAACTTACCGTCCAGCACCACAAGGCTGTCCACGGCCAGCATGAACGCATAGCGCTCGTATACCTTAGGGAACACCAAGCCCTCAATGACCCCGGTTAAATCCTCCAACGACAAGAAGCCCATCATGGAGCCCTTCTTGGTAATCTTACCCTTGCTTAAGGTCAGGATTCCCGCCATGCTTACCTGCATTCCGTCATACTCTACGCCGTGGTTTTCGCTTTCCGCCAAATCCGTTACCTCCGCCACGGTGGTAAAGCCGGATTGCAGCAGCTGCGCTACCTCGTCTAGGGGATGGCCGGTGATATAGACCCCTGTCATTTCCTTTTCCATACTCAAAAGCGCCTTTAAGGGATGCTCCGGCATGTCCGGGATGACAAACGCCGGTGCGGCGCTCTGCTCCCCGCCGCCCATGGCCAAATCGAATAGGCTCACCTGCCCGGCTACATTCTGGCGGCGCTTCTGGGCTGTGTCGTCCATCAATCCCTCGTAAACGCTTAGCAGCTGGGCGCGGTTATGGCCCAGTCGGTCAAAGGCTCCGGCCTTGATCAGGCTTTCCACGGTGCGCTTATTGAGGGTTTCGCCGCAAGCCCTTTCCACAAAATCAAAAATATCCTGATAAGCCCCTCTGGCTCGCTCCTTCTCAATTAGCTCTACTGCGCCGTAGCCTACGTTCTTCACCCCGCCCAAGCCGAAACGGATGCCCTGCGTGCCCGTCTCGTCCTGATCTACGCTGAAACGCCAAACGCTCTTGTTCACATCCGGGGGCAGCATGGGGATTTGGTGGGAACGGCAGTACTGGATATATCCGGCTACCTTGGGGGCGTTATCCATGACGCTGTTCATAATAGCCGCCATAAAGGGGACGGGATAATGGAGCTTGAGCCACCCGGTTTCCACAGCCACCATGCCATAGGCGGCGGCGTGGCTTTTATTAAAGGCATAGCTGGCAAAGGAGCTCATCTCGTCATAAATATGCTCCGCTACCTCCTTGGGCACGCCCCGGCGCACGCAGCCGTCGATGACCACGGCTCCGTTTGCATCGGTCATGCCGTTTACGAAATACTCCCGTTCCGTAGCCATTACATCTTTTTTCTTCTTCGCCATAGCGCGGCGCATCAGATCGCTGCGGCCGAGGCTGTAGCCAGCCAAATCCCGAACGATCTGCATCACCTGCTCCTGATAGACCATGCAGCCGTAGGTAACCTCCAAAATGGGCTTGAGCAGCGGGGTTTCGTAGCGTACGGTAGCCGGATTTTCCTTCCCGGCAATATAACGGGGAATGGATTCCATGGGGCCGGGACGATACAGCGATATGGCTGCGATGATATCCTCAAAGCAGCTGGGCTTCATGTTCTGCAAGAAAAGTCGCATGCCGGAGGATTCCAGCTGGAATACGCCGTCCGTATCCCCAGCGGAAATCATTTGATAAACCCCCGCGTCGTTCAGCGGTATC
Source organism: Eubacteriales bacterium (assembly GCA_028693055.1). Lineage (GTDB taxonomy): Bacteria > Bacillota > Clostridia > Christensenellales > Aristaeellaceae > Limiplasma. The sequence goes on from JAQUWD010000033.1 coordinate 40,010, forward strand.
TCCTCTGGCTTCATAGATACGCCCTGAGCTTGCATCATATCCAGCGTATCCCGTATCACCGTTAAGGTGCGCAGCCCCAGAAAATCCATTTTCAGCAATCCCAGTTTTTCCAAGGTTCCCATGGGATACTGGGTGGTAATTACATCGTCGTTGGTTTGCAGGGGAACGTATTCCGTCACCGGCTTTGCGGTAATCAGCACCCCCGCCGCGTGGGTGCTAGCATGCCGTGGCATACCCTCCAGCAAGAGGGCTGTATCGTACAGCTTGCGCACCTTGGGGTCGGTATGTACCTGCTCCTTCAATTGCGGGCTTAACTCCAGCGCTTTGGACAATGTCATGTCCAGTGAAAAGGGAATTGCCTTCGCCACCTGATCTACCGCTGCATAGCTCATCCCCATCACGCGGCCCACATCCCGGATAACCGCCTTGGCCTTCATGGTTCCAAAGGTGATAATCTGGCTAACGTGATCGTTGCCGTACTTTCTGGCTACATAATCGATGACCTCCTGCCGTCTTTCATAGCAGAAGTCGATATCCAAATCGGGCATGCTCATGCGCTCCGGGTTTAAAAAGCGCTCGAAGAGCAGGTTATATTGAAGCGGGTCCAGCATGGTGATGCTCAGCGTATAGGCCACAATACTGCCCGCGCCGCTGCCCCGTCCGGGCCCGACCATGATTCCATTTTTCTTGGCATAGCTGATAAAATCCCACACGATCAGGAAATAGTCCACATACCCCATTCGAGCGATCATATCAAGCTCATAGCGCAGCCGCTTCACCGGCTCGGAGTCAAAGTCGCTCCACTGGCTGGGGTACAGCCTTTTCAGCCCGTCCTTGCACAGCCGGGTCAGCATTTCCTCCGCCGTTTCCCCGGTTTCAATGGGAAAGTGCGGTAGATGAAGATGCTTAAAATCAAAGGTAACCTTGCAGCGCTCTGCTATTTTCTGGGTGTTTTCAATCGCGTCCGGCAGCTTGGGAAAGAGCGAGCGCATCTCGCTTTCGCTTTTGACATACAATTCCTCGGTTTCCATGCGCATCCGGGCTTCATCCTGCAGGGTTTTGCCCGTTTGGATGCACATCAGCACCTCCTGCGCGGCAGCGTCGTCCCGGTAGAGGTAGTGGCAGTCGTTGGTTGCCGCTAGCGGGACGCCGGTTTCCCGCGCTAGCTGCACCAATCGTGGCAGCACTGTTTTTTCCTCAGCCAGCCCGTGATCCATAATTTCTATATAGTAGTTGCCCTTCCCGAACATGGCCTCCATATCCAAAGCATACTTCCGCGCGTCCTCGTAACGCCCCTGTAAAAGCAGCTTGGGCAGATCGCCGCTTAAGCAAGCCGAAAGGCAAATTAAGCCCTCGCAATGCTGCTTTAACAAGGCATAATCAATACGGGGCTTATAGTAAAACCCTTCGGTAAAGCCGTCGCTGACCAGCTTGACCAAATTCTGATATCCCGTGTTGTTTTCACACAGCAGAATCATATGGCTGTATTCCCGGGCAGCGCCATGCTTCTCCATCCGGTCGGGGCAGATATAGACCTCGCAGCCAATGATAGGCTGAATGCCCTGCTCCAAACAGGCGTTATAAAAATCCACCGCGCCGTACATCACCCCATGGTCGGTGATGGCGGCGTGGGTAAAGCCAAGCTCGACCAAACGCTTCACCAGCGGTTTGATGCGGTTGGCTCCGTCCAGCAGGCTATATTCCGTATGCAAATGCAGGTGAGTAAAGGCCATATCAGCTCTCCTTATCCTACGCTGTCCGCTTTTCCTAACGGGCTATGGCTATTATACCATTTTATCTGAAAATGAGATAGGTTGACAGTTGGAAAAAGAGCGCTATACTTTACCTATCAAGAATCACAAAGGAGGCGTTCCCAATGAAAAAATGGTTGATCTCTTTGCTTCTGTTATGTCTGCTGACCGTTCCCGCCTTTGCGGAGGAAGGCGGCGACCCGCCGTTGGCTCCCGACCTGTACCTGACAGGCAACCCTACTACCGGCTATAGCTGGTTTGCCGAGGTTGACGAGCCTACCGTTCTTGCCGTAACAGACAACGGCTATGTGCAGGACGAGGGAGAAGGCGTCGGCGTTGGCGGCGTTTTCCAATTCCGTTTGGACGGCTTAAAGGAAGGCATGGCCAAGGTAACCTTCCGTTACGCAAGGGCTTGGGAAACCGAAGAAGCTCCCCTATGCGAGCTTAGCTATGATGTGTATGTCAGCGAAGACCTGGATACGTCGATTTATTCGATAAACGTCAATCCCGGCCTGTAGTAAACATCACCCATCCATTTACAAAACGGAGCAAAAAATGCTCGTGCCGTACCGGAGGGATCCGTTCCTCCGGCGCTGCACGAGCATTTCTATGTTTCAAATACCGATAAGCAATCAAGGCGTATGGCTTTCCAGATCCGCACCGTTATTTCGTCGTGGTCGTCTTAGCGGGCGTTTTAAGGGCTTCCTCCAGCTGCTTGTTCAGCTCGTCGATTTCCTTTTGCATTTGGGTCTTAATTGCCAAAACAGCCGATTCAGCCTCCGCCTTTGCGCTGGCAATGGCGGTCTCCGCGTCCTTCTTGGCGGCGGCAATGGCGGCCTCCGTATCGTTCTTGGACTTGGAAGCTACGTCCGTTACGGCAGCCTTGGCTGCTTCCAATTCCTTGGTGAGCTTATCCAGCGTGGTCTGAGAGTCGCTCTGCGCCTTTTGAAGGTCAGCCAGCTTCTTCTCGCTTTCCGTCAGCTTGGCTTCCATTTCTGCTTCCTTCGCTACAGACTCCGTCAGGCCCTTCTCGGCTTGCGCCAGCTTGGCTTCCGTCTCGGATAGCTTCGCCGCGGATTCCGTCAGCTTTTTCTCAGTCTCGGTCAGCTTCGCCGTCGTATCGGTCAAGGTCTTTTCCTTTGCAGCCAGCTCGGCAGCGGCCTTGTCGGCGGCTTCCTTCGCGGCGGCTTCATAGTCGGCGGTTGCCTTTTCAGCGGCGGCTTTAACCGTTTCCAGCTCGGCTGCGGTCTTTTCGCCCTCTGCCTTAAGGGTTTCCAAATTGGCGTTTGCCATATCCATATCGGCCTTAGCGGCTTCCAGCGCGGTGTTGGCGTCCAGTAGCTCGGTGGTCAACGTCGTGCTAGCCGTTACTGCATTGTTCTTGCCCACGAAGCCCACAATGGCTAGTATGACCGCTACAATCAACGCAACGCATATGAGGAGCATCGGAATATTTTTTTGAGTATTCGCCTTGGAATCAGACATTGGAAAAACCTCCTATTCAGTTCAAATTGTTACATTCAGTATAACACAATGCGGAAAAAAAGGAAAGATGCAGAAAATAACATTACTGTGAACATGCAGCTTGGTCTTTGGGAATCGTCGGTTCTGCCAAAAGTGAACGATCCCGGGCGTTTAACACTTAATAGCCAATAAAAACCATCAAAGTCAATAATGGCTTTATTTTTTTGAGAAAATTTGAAATACATATTGTCGTAATGTGTCGTTATGTGATATAATAACGTGAGGGTGA
>JAQUWD010000002.1:0-25688 GCA_028693055.1 Eubacteriales bacterium
CGGCTTTATTAACCTCTTCGGCCTGCCGATTTCTGCCCGGGCTACATTGCTCAAGGGTAAGAAGTAAACCATGAAAACAGTATTTATCGACGGCAATCAAGGGACTACAGGGCTTAGGATTCAACAGCGGCTGAAGGCTCGCGCAGACCTTACGCTGCTGCAGTTGCCGGAGGAGGAGCGCAAGCTCCTCCCCGCCCGGCTTGAAATGGCAAAGCAAGCGGACGCGACCGTTCTCTGTCTGCCGGATGACGCCAGCCGCGAGCTGGTAGCCGGGCTGGCGGACAACGAAGGCCGCGTCCTTGACGCATCTACCGCTCACCGCACCGATCCGCGGTTCGTCTATGGCTTCCCGGAGCTGTTCCCAAACCGGGAAGCGGAAATCGCCGCCTCCCGGCGCATCGCCGTCCCCGGCTGCCATGCCAGCGGCTCTGTGGCGCTGATTGAGCCATTGATTGGGGCGGGCGTGCTTTCCCGGGACGCGCTTTTGTGCCTGACCTCCTTCACCGGCTATAGCGGCGGCGGCAAGAAGATGATTGCTCAATATGAGCAGGACGGCCGAGACCCGCACCTTCATGGCGCGCGCCCCTACGCCGTTTCTCAGAGCCATAAACATCTGCCAGAAATCATGGCGGTTTGTAGCCTGCGAACAGCGCCGGTGTTCCAGCCAGTGGTGTGCGACGATTACAGCTTTATGCTGGTAAGCCTGCCCTTGCACAGCGCTATGCTTGAAAAGCCGATGGACCCGGACAGCCTGACGGAGGTTTTCCAGAAGCACTATGCGGGCTCGCCGGTCATCCGCGTGCTGCCGCCCAATGAGGAAAGCAGCATTGACAGCCTGTCCCTAAGCGGCAAGGATGGCATGGAAATCTTCGTTACCGGCAATTCGGAACGGATGATCTGCTATGCCCGGTTTGATAATCTGGGCAAGGGAGCCAGCGGCGCGGCGGTGGAATGCCTGAACTTGGCGCTGGGTGCGCCGATGACCGCAGGGCTTGAATTGTAACGGCTGAAAGGAGCCAATTCATCATGTCTGATTTTACCTTCATTCCCGGCGGCGTCACCGCCGCCAAGGGCTATTCCGCTGCGGGCGACCATTTGGGCATTCGCAAAAGCCGTCAGCGCAAGGATGTAGCGCTAATCGTCAGCGAGGCTCCCGCCGCCGCCGCCGCATGCTATACGCAAAATTTGGTGATGGGCGCGCCCCTCACCGTTACCAAGGCGCATATTGCGGACGGTTGCGCTCAGGCCATCGTGTGCAACAGCGGCAACGCCAACACCTGCAACGCCAACGGTGTGGAAATCGCCGAGGGTATGAGCGATCTGGTTCAGAAATACACCGGGGTAAAGGCCTCCAACGTGATTGTAGCCTCCACTGGGGTTATTGGACAGCCCATGACCCTTGAGCCCTTTACCAACGGAATGGAAAAGCTGGCGGCTCTGCTGGCTGCCACCCCGGAGGGCGGCGCTGCCGCCGCCGAAGCCATCATGACTACCGATACCATAGCCAAGGAAGTGGCGGTTTCCTTTTCTTTGGGCGGCAAGATCTGTGTACTGGGCGGCATTTCCAAGGGCTCCGGTATGATCTGCCCCAACATGGCTACCATGCTTTGCTTTCTAACCACCGATGCGGCTGTGGGCGCGAAGGTCTTGCAGACAGCGCTCAGCGCTGTGGTGAAGGACACCTTCAACATGCTGTCTGTGGACGGGGACACCTCCACCAACGATATGGTTTGCGTGCTGGCTAACGGCATGGCGAAGAACCAGCCGCTGGAGGCCTGCGAGGGCGCGGATTACGAAGCCTTCAAGGCCGCGCTGTTCGCAGTGTGCGAGCGGCTGTGCCGGATGATGGCCAAGGACGGCGAGGGCGCTACCAAGCTGCTCACCTGCGAGGTAAGCGGAGCCGACTGCGAAGCCACCGCCAAGACAGTAGCGAAGTCGGTTATCAAATCCACGTTGCTCAAGGCTGCCATTTTTGGAGCGGACGCGAACTGGGGCCGGGTGCTTTGCGCCATCGGCTACAGCGGCGCGGCGTTGGATGTAAGCAAGGTAGACGTGGATTTTTCCAGCGTGAAGGGCGTTTTGCCCGTATGCCGAAGCGGCGCGGGCATTCCCTTTAGCGAGGAAGCGGCTAAGGAGATTTTATCCGAGGATGAAATCACCGTCAGCGTGAGCCTGAACGCGGGCTGCGCCGCCGCCAAGGCGTGGGGCTGCGACCTGACCTATGATTACGTCAAAATCAACGGCGACTATCGCACCTGAGGAGGCGCTTGAAATGACCACCGATCAACGGGCGGAGGTGCTGATTCAGGCGCTTCCCTATATCAAGGATTACAACGGTAAAATTATCGTGATCAAATACGGCGGCAACGCCATGATTAACGCCGATTTGAAACGCGCCGTCATGGGCGACCTGCTGCTTCTTCAATTGGTTGGGGTAAAGGTGGTGCTGGTGCACGGCGGTGGGCCGGAGATCAGCGATTTGCTCAAGAAGGTCGGCAAAAAGTCGGAATTTATCGACGGCTTGCGCGTCACCGATGGGGAAACCGCCGAAATCGTTCAGATGGTGCTAGCCGGCAAGGTGGGCAAGAGCTTGGTAAGCCTGATCCAATCCATCGGCGGCAAGGCCATCGGCCTTTGCGGTATGGACGGCCATATGATTGAGGCTGTTAAAATGGACGAGGTCCACGGCTATGTGGGCGAGATTACCAAGGTGAACACCCAGCCCATCCTAGACGTGCTGGAAATGGGCTATATCCCGGTCATTTCCACCGTGGGCTGCGACAACGAGGGTAACGCCTACAACATCAACGCGGACACCGCCGCCGCCGCCATCGCGGCAGGGCTTAAGGCAGAAAGCTTGATCAGCATGACCGATATTCGAGGCATTCTGCGTGACCCTGCCGACGAAAGCACGCTGATCCCGAAAATTGCCGTCAGCGAAGCGCCCCAGCTGATCCGAGAGGGCGTGATCTCCGGGGGAATGATTCCCAAGATCGAGTGCTGCATTGAAGCGATTCGACGGGGCGTGCATAAGGTATTTATTCTGGACGGACGGGTTCTCCACGCTATTTTGATCGAATGTCTTACCGATCAAGGCATGGGCACCATGTTTACCAATTGACGAAGGGAGGCCGGGGCAATGTCAACGGTACAGGAGCTGGACGCGGAGTATTTGGCCCACACCTATGGCCGTTTTCCCGTAACCTTTGTGCGGGGAGAGGGTAGCGCCCTCTACGATGAAGAGGGCAAGCGCTATATTGATATGGGCAGCGGCATTGCCGTCAACGTGCTGGGCTATGCCGATGCGGAATGGATTGCCGCTGTAAGCCAACAGGCGGGCAAGCTGGCCCATGCCAGCAATCTTTATTATACCCAGCCGCAAACGGAGCTGGCGCAGCTACTATGCCAGCGCTCCGGTATGAAGCGGGTTTTCTTTGGCAATTCCGGGGCGGAGGCCAATGAATGCGCCATCAAGGCTGCCCGAAAATATGCCGCCGATAAGGTGGGCGAAAACGTCCGCCCGGTGATTGTCACCATGGAAAACAGCTTCCATGGCCGCACGCTAGCCACGCTAGCCGCTACGGGACAGGATATGTTCCATCACGACTTCGGCCCTTTTCCCACAGGGTTTCGCTATGTGCGCCCTAACGACGTCCGTGACCTAAAGGCAGCGCTGGAGCAGGACGACGTATGCGCCGTGCTTTTGGAAACCGTACAGGGCGAGGGCGGCGTTGTCTGTCTGGACGAGAGCTATCTAAAGGCGGTGCGAAAGCTGACCGAGGAGCGGGACGTGCTGATGATGGTGGACGAGGTGCAGACCGGCAACGGACGCACCGGCAAGCTGTTCAGCTATCAGCATTTTGATTTGCTGCCCGATGTAGTCACCACCGCCAAGGGTTTAGCCGGAGGGCTGCCCATGGGCGCGTGCATGCTGGGCGAGCGCGTTAAGGACGTATTCGGCCCCGGCTCTCACGGCTCCACCTTCGGGGGCAATCCTATCTGCGCCGCAGGAGCGCTGTGTGTGCAAAAGCGTCTGACCGACGAGCTATTTTCGGAGGTGGAGCGCAAGAGCCGCTACATCCTCCAAGAATTAAGCCCCCTGCCAAACGTGAAGTCTGTTACGGGCCGTGGGTTGATGCTGGGCGTAGAAAGCAACCAAAACGCGGGGCAGCTGGTGAAACGGCTGCTGAATCGAGGCGTGGTTGCTTTAACCGCCAAGACCAAGCTTCGGCTGCTGCCTCCGCTGACCATTCCGGACAGCGATTTGGAGACCGCAGTACAAATCATCAAGGAGGAGATCAACCAATGAGCGAACCCTTCAAGCATCTTTTAAAGCTATCCGACCTGAGCGGCGAGCAGATCCTTTCGATTTTAAATTTAGCGGACCAGCTCAAGTATGAGCGCGCCCACGGTATCGACCATCCCGTGCTGGCAGGCAAGACGCTGGGTATGATTTTCCAAAAATCCTCCACCCGTACCCGCGTAAGCTTTGAGGTGGGCATGAGTCAGCTAGGCGGCTCGGCGCTGTTTTTATCCAGCCGCGACTTGCAAATCGGGCGCGGAGAGCCTATTCAGGACACCGCCCGGGTACTAAGCCGCTATCTGGATGGCATTATGATTCGCACCTTCGCCCAGCAGGAGGTTGAGGATTTAGCGAAATACGGCTCCATTCCAATCATCAATGGCTTGACCGATTACGCCCATCCCTGCCAAGTGCTGGCGGATTTAATGACCATTAGGGAACGCAAGGGCAGCTTTAAGGGACTCACCCTTTGCTTTGTGGGCGACGGCAACAACATGGCCAATTCCTTAATCGTCGGCTGCATCAAGGTGGGTATGGCTGTGCGCATTGCTTGCCCGGCAGATTATCAGCCCGACCCCGCGCTGATGAAATGGGCCGCTGAGAACGGCGATTTCCAATGCTCCCCCGACATCCCCGCCATGGCCCAAAACGCCGACGTGATCTATACCGACGTATGGGCCAGCATGGGTCAGGAGGGCGAAGCGGAGAAGCGCAAGGCCGCCTTTACCGGCTACCAAGTAAACGACGCGCTGATGAGCGTCACCAACAAGGGCTGCATGGTGCTCCACTGTCTCCCTGCCCACCGGGGCGAGGAAATCACCAACGAGGTCATGGAAGCCCACGCGGACGAAATTTTTGAAGAAGCCGAAAATCGCCTTCACGCCCAAAAGGCTGTGTTGGTAAAGGTGATGAAGGGGTAAGGACGAGGGGGGACGTTGGAAGGCTCTGCCTTCCAAGCCTACCGCCTAAGGGCGATGCCCTTAGGAATCCCATTTTTGTCCGCCAATAGGCGGGCAAAGGTGAGTTCTGAACTACTACGCACCCCTTTTGCCCACCTAAGAAATCAAATACCCGCCTGTCCATAAGCAATGTGGGGTCAAGGGCTATAGCCCTTGTCAGGGTCGTAGGGGTGAAACCCCTACTGGGAATGTTGAAGGAGAAGGAAAGATTCTGTCGTGAAAAAATCAACTCGGGCGGAGCTGCTGTTGCTGCTGACCGCCTTTATTTGGGGCGTTGCGTTTGTGGCGCAGGACGTGGCCTCGGATAGCTTGCAGCCGTTAAGCTTTAATGGGATTAGAATGGCGCTGGCCGCTGTGGTGGTGCTGGCGTTTCTGCGGTTCAGAGATCGGAAGAAGGGCAACGAGGAAAAACGGGTAGCGGATGAAACCGGTACGGGTGTGCCCTTTCGAGAGCTGACTGGAAAGCAGAAGCGGACGCTGGTCACCGGCGGCGTGTGCTGCGGCGTGCTGCTGGCGGCCTCTAGCTACTTGCAGCAATCGGGCATTGCCGCGGGCTCGTCTGCCGGGAAAGCCGGCTTTATTACCGCGCTGTATATTGTATTGGTACCGCTGGTGGGGCTGCTGTTTGGGAAAAAGCTGCGGCTTGTTATCGGGGTTGCGGTGGCGCTAAGTGTTGTCGGGCTTTATCTGCTGTGCATTACCGACGGCTATTCCATTCAGAGCAGCGACGTCTATTTGATTCTCTGCGCACTGGGCTTCACCGGGCATATATTAGTGGTGGACCATTTCAGCCGCCTTACCGATTGCGTTAAAATGAGCTGCATTCAGTTCTTTGTGACCTCCGGGATTTGCCTGTTTTTTGCATTCTTGCTGGAGCAGCCCAGCTGGGATGGACTGAAAAGCTGCTTGATTCCCGTGCTTTATTCGGGTATTCTAAGCGGCGGTGTTGGTTATACGCTGCAAATCGTCTCTCAGAAGGATACAGACCCCACTATCGCGTCCTTGCTCATGTGCTTGGAAAGCGTGTTTGCGGTGCTGGCAGGTTGGATTATTCTGGGAGATCAGATGTCTGTGCGGGAATATATCGGCTGCTTTGCCATGCTGTGCGGCATTCTGCTAGCGCAATGGCCGGAGAAAAAGGCGCTAAAGCAAACCGCGCAGTCTTGAGGACCACGCGGCTTATGACAAGGCTACTTTGCTATAGCCACTGTTACGAGTACGCCTGCACTTTATGACAAATTCAAAAGGGAACCCGCTTTTCGGCAGATGAAAAGCGGGTTCCTTTTTGGGAGGCACTCATAAAATAGCAAAGAATTGTTTTCGGGTAACGGTATCGCTACGGCGATGTCGTTTCTCCGTTAGACAGTTGTGGTAGAAATATTCATAGACCTGTAATAAAGTATTTTATCTAGTGGGCGACAAACGATTGATCCGGGAAGAAAACTACGATTATAGGGGGAAAGGATAATGCCAAAGGAAAAGGTTTCATTCATGGAGTTTCTCTCTACCGTTTCACCGGAACAGCATGCCTTTGTTGAGACGCTTCATAACAAACTGATGGCGCAGGGATGCACGCTGGATAGTAAAGAAGCAAAGAGCGGCTATGCGGCTTCATACCAATTGGATAAAAAGACCATTATGAATTGGGTATTTCGCAAATCGGGGCTTTGGGCACGGATTTACGGCGATAATGTGGGCAAGTACGAAGACGTGATTGCATCGCTTCCCGATGATATGCAAAACCAAATGACTGCTTCCCGCGACTGCAAGAGATGGATGGATCCCAATGCGTGTAGCGCCACCTGTGTGAAAGGCTTTGTTTATACCTTGAACGGCGTCATTTATAAAAAATGCCGCAATGATGGAATGCTTTTCCTGCTGACAGATAAGACGGTGGAATCAATCGCTGCCCTAGTCTGTGCGGAGGTTACTGCGCGCAAAATTGTTTCATAACGGGGATACTCAATTTGAAAGGGTTCGGCTCAATCATCCGAAATTTTTATAGAATGGTCTTGACGTTTTATAATTTGCGTTATATAATGAGAATTGTAAAACGTCAATTGCTTTTTATAAGAACGAAAAGGATACGTCCAGAAAATGGACAATGCAAAGGGGATGGTTAACAAAATGCCGCCTAAAGTAAGAATAACGAAGGAAATGATCATTGAAGCTGCTTTTGAAATTGCTAGAGAGGATGGAATTGAACGTGTGAATGCAAAAACAGTTTCAGAAAGACTACACTGTTCCACGCAGCCCGTTATGTATTGTTTTAAAACGATTGAAGAATTGAAAGCTGCAGTATATGAAAAGGCTGATTTATATCATTCGGAATTTCTTATGAATACCGATGAAGAAAATCCTTTGATGGGAATCGGCTTAAACTATATCCAATTTGCCGCTGGAGAGAAAAACCTGTTTAAGCTTTTATTTCAGACAGGTGGAATCAAGCAAAAGAACATGGAAGAACTAATGAACGCTGAAGAGTTAAACCCAATGATAGAAGTATTACAACAGGAAGTCGGCGTTGACGAGGGCAAAGCCAGAAAAATTTTTGAGACTCTTGTATTTTTCACACATGGATATGCAAGCTTACTTGCTAATAACGCAATTTCCTATGATGAAGAATCAATTGTAAAATTGCTAGATGATCTATTTCAGGGTGCATGTGCGACACAAATGATGAAAATGGAGGAAGAAAAAAATGCTTAAGAAGCTATATGAAAAAAGTGAAATCTGGTTTGCACTTTTTTGGATTATTCTTTATGTTGTGGGTGCAACTACTGGAGATGTGATCTCTGAAATGGTTGGATATGATAAAATTATTACGCTTCCGATCGTGGCTATTTTATCCATATCAATGCTTATCTATGTAAAGAAAAATAACTTAATGGAGTATTATGGACTTTGTAAAGTGAAAAGGCCGGCAAAGACATTCCTGTATTTTATTCCGTTATTGCTCATTTTTTCGATCAATATTTGGGATGGAATTAAACCAAATGGTGATGTTATGCAGGCAGTAATCCATATTGTATTTATGGTATTGGTTGGATTTGCAGAAGAACTGCTCTTTAGAGGATTCCTTTTCAAAGCGATGGCAAAGGATGGTTTGAAATCTGCAATCATTGTATCCTCAATAACCTTTGGAATCGGCCATGTTGCCAATGTCGTTAATGGAAATGCAGGTCTTTTCCCAACGCTTCTTCAGATGGGCTATGCAACCGCAGTAGGCTTTCTATTTGTAATCATCATGATGAAAGGGCAGTCTATCCTTCCGTGCATGATTGCACATGGGTTTAATAATGCATTGAGTTTTTTTGCAAATGAAGAAGCAATCACTTCTGAAAAAGAAATCCTCATGGCCTTTATTTTTGGAGGGTTGTCTTTGCTGTATGCGGCTTATATTATCTGGAAGACAAAAGATGAGGGGCATGAATCGAATTCATCCATTACGGGGAGAGCTTGAATTCTGCTTATACGCCAACCTCGACAACGGGGAAATAGACGATCCCTCGGCGGCGGTAAAAGGCAAAAATAACGGGAAAGAGCGTCGTTGACCTCTTTCCCGTCTGTCGTTACACCTTGCATGGCAGCTACCCTTGGCTTGGTGAGTATTTTTATTTGGTTTCGGATTCCTTACGGTTGGCTGCCTTCGCCTTGGCAAAGGCCACAACCAGCTCGGCTAGCTCGGCGGTGGTATGACCGTCGGTACGCAGCATCAAATCATAATTGCTTCGAAGGCCCCAGTTGCCGTCGGCAAAAAAATTATAGTAATTTTTCCGCTGCTTATCGGTCTTGCGGATCAGCTCCTGCGCCTTGCCTTGATCCACGTTTTCCACCCGCATAATACGCTCCACTCGACGCTCCATGGAGGCGTAAACAAAAACATGGGTGACGTGAGCCATATCCCGCAGTACATAATCGGCACAGCGCCCAACGATCACGCAGGACTGTTCGCTGGCCAGCTTGGTAATGGCCTCAAACTGAGCCAAAAAAACCCGCTGATTCATAGGCATTTGCAGTCCGAAGCTCATGCCGCCCAGCCCGCTGGCAGGAGTGGCGTAAAACAGGCTGGACATGGAAGCCTTTTCGTCGTGATGCTCAAAAATTTCCTTGCAGATACCGCTGCTTTGCGCGGCTAATGCTAATACTTCTTTATCATAGAGAGGAATCCCCAGCTCTTTTGCTACCAGAGAGCCAACCTCATGTCCGCCGCTTCCGTATTCCCGTCCGATGGTGATCACAAAATGATCGCTCATTAAAAAGCCTCCGTTTTTTCGACCAAACGATCTGTACTACCTACATTATACAGCACGCGCACGAAAAGTTCAAATTTTTTTCGAAAATGACAAAATTGGTCAAAATCGTGAAAAGGGTAAATGCTTTTTCTATTGACACGGATATTGAAAACTCCTATAATAAATATGCGAAACGTTACGCTTTTGACGAATCATTATGGCGGAAGAGGAACAAAAAGCATCTGTGGTAATCGATGGCTCGCTTTTTGTCATAGGCTGGAAACGTTACAATTGCACACCGTACGGTAGAAATGCCTTGTGCGGAGTTCATAAAAAAACTTGAGGATAAAGCATGAAGACTTGTTTATTAGGCATTGATATTGGAACGTCTGGCTGCAAAGTTGCGCTATTTGATGAAGTCGGTCATGTCCAAGCCCAAGCCACCCACGGCTATGAGGTATCCTACCCCCAGCAAGGGTGGGCGGAGCAGGACCCCGAGCTATGGTGGAACGCGGTTTGCAAGGCTACCCAAAGGGTTGTAAGCGAAAGCGGAGTATCGCCAGATTCCATTGGAGGCATTGGGGTTGACGGGCAGAGCTGGTCTGCCATTGCGATCGACAAGGAGGGCAAGGTTCTATGCCCTACGCCGATTTGGACGGATACCCGGGCGTGCGCTATTTGCGAGGAGCTTTCCCAAAGGGTAACACAGGAAGAGCTATTTTTGCTCAGCGGCAATCCGTTGCGGCCCAGCTATACCCTACCCAAGATTCTTTGGTATAAGCAGCACAGACCCGATGTGTATGAGCGGGCTGAAAAGATCCTGCAATCCAACGGTTTCATCGTTTATCGCATGACCGGGTCGTTTTCCCAAGATCTTTCACAAGGCTATGGCTTAGCCTGCTTTGATATGCGCCATGGCTGCTGGAATGAAGCTATGGCGGAAAAGCTAGGGGTGCGTCCTTCGCTGCTGCCCAAGCTATATGCCTGTCATGACGTGGTGGGTAAGCTTACCCAAGAAGCGGCCCGGCAGCTAGGACTATCGCAAGGAATTCCCGTTGTGGCGGGCGGCTTAGACGCTGCCTGCGGCACCCTTGGGGCGGGTGTGATTGGAGCCGGGCAGACCCAGGAGCAGGGAGGGCAGGCTGGTGGAATGAGCCTTTGTATAGACGATTATGCCGCCGACCCGCGCCTCATTCTGGGTTATCATGTGGTACCCCATCGCTGGCTGCTGCAGGGGGGGACCACCGGCGGCGGCGGCGCGCTGAAATGGCTCAGACAAACCATTTGTCCCGATGTAAGCTTCGAGGAAATGAGTGCGTTGGCAGGCCAAACGCCAGCCGGCAGCGAAGGGGTTGTTTTTTTGCCGTATATGGCGGGAGAGCGCAGTCCGCTATGGAACCCTGCGGCTTGCGGCGTGTTTTTCGGCTTAAGCTATGCAAAAAACCGGGGGCATCTCATTCGAGCCTGTATGGAGGGCGTGGCTTACTCCCTTCGGCATAATCTGGAAACCGCCCAAGCTGCCGGAGCTACCGTCAAAACCCTCCGCTCCATCGGCGGCAGCGCCAACAGCCGCGTATGGACGCAGCTTAAGGCAGATGTAACTGGCTGCACCATCGAGGTACCCGGCAGCGATACAGCCACTACCTTAGGCGCGGCAATCTTGGCGGGGGTAGGCGTGGGCGTGTACGCGAGCTTTGACCAAGCGGTGAGCCAAACCATTCAGGTAGAGCGTGTGCATCAGCCTAATAAAGACCTGAAAGCAGTTTACGACGCAGGCTATCAAAGGTATCGCCGACTTTATGAGCAGTTAAAGCCGCTCATGACAACCTGAATCCGCTTGCAGAGGAGCGCCCAAATGATTATTACGGTCACGTTGAATACATCCATCGATAAGCTATACATGCTGGACAACCTACAGCCCTATACGGTAATGCGCGTAAAGGAAGTTAATAACACTGCGGGAGGCAAGGGGCTGAATGTTTCCCGAATCGCGGCTCAGGCGGGCGAGCCGGTAACAGCCATGGGATTTGTAGGCGGTTTTATCGGGCAATACTTTGAATCGCTTATCACCCAGCCTCTGATTCAAAAGGCATTTACCCATGTACAATCGGAAACGCGCAGCTGCATTAACGGATGGGATATTGCCCGAAACAGCAGCACCGAATATCTGGAACCGGGGGCGCCGGTAACCGCGGAAGAGGTTGAACGGTTTTTAGAGGATTTTGTAGCCCTGCTGCCCAAAGCGGATGCGGTAACCATTTCCGGCAGCATGCCTAGCGGCGTTCCTAAGAATCTTTACGCTCGCTTGATTTCCCTTTGCCGAGAGCAAAACAAACCGGTTTTGTTAGATACCAGCGGCGAGACGCTTCGCTTATCCGTCCAAGCGCGGCCTACCTTTATCAAGCCCAATACCGATGAAATAGCCCAGCTTCTTGGTCGAAGCGTTTCTTCCAGAGAAGCGCTCCTTGCCGCCGCCATGGAGCTTCACCACAGCGGAATCGATCGAGTGGTGGTATCACTGGGAGCAGAAGGGGCGCTCATGGTAAGCGATGAAGGGATTTATCAGGGCAGACCGCCCCAAATTACGCCTGTTAACACCGTAGGCTGCGGCGACAGCATGGTTGGCGGCTTCGCCATTGGCTATGCCCGTGGGTGGAGCGCGCTGGAATCCCTTCGATATGCCATAGCGGTTTCGGCCGCCAACGCCCTCTCCATGGCAACGGGCAGCTATTCCGAAACGGATTTGCAGGCCTTATTACCAAAGGTCGAAATCGAGAAAATCACTCAATAGAAAGGGAATGAAACCAATGATGGATTGGATTGATCCTAAGCTTGTTCCCAAACGGCGGCTTTCAACGGGCGAAGAAAGCCCCTGCATTGGCATGGGAACCTTCGGTAGCGACCGTTTCTCGGCTGAGCAGGTATCGGCAGCTGTAGCGGGGGCTATTCGCTGCGGCTATCGGATGTTTGACTGCGCGTCTGTCTATGGAAACGAAGCGTTGATCGGCAAGGTGTTCACGGCGGCCTTGGAGGAGGGCGTGGTGAAGCGGGAGGAGCTGTTCATCACCTCCAAGGTGTGGAACGATATGCATGGGCAGGGGGATGTTCTGTTATCCTGCGCCAAAACGTTGAAGGATTTACAGCTAGACTACGTGGACGCTTATTTTGTTCATTGGCCCTTCCCCAATTATCATGCTCCAGGCTGCGATGGCGATAGTCGCAACCCGGATAGCAAGCCCTTTTCCGTGGAGGAATTCATGAAAACATGGCGGCAGATGGAGCGCTTGCACGATATGGGGTTGGTACGCCATATCGGCATGAGCAGTATGACCATCCCCAAGCTGGAGGCTGTGCTGCCCCTTTGCCGTATCAAGCCCACGGTTATTGAAATGGAGCTGCACCCCTGCTTCCAGCAGCAGGAGCTGTACGATTATGTGGTGGCTCAAAACATTCAGCCCATCGGCTTTTGCCCGATCGGCAGCCCCACGCGCCCCGAACGGGATATGACGCCGGATGATATTGCGGATATTCAGACCCCGCAGCTGGTAGAGATTGCAAAAGCTCACGGCA
Organism: Eubacteriales bacterium; assembly: GCA_028693055.1. GTDB lineage: Bacteria > Bacillota > Clostridia > Christensenellales > Aristaeellaceae > Limiplasma. Next base: position 13,068 of record JAQUWD010000002.1, read on the forward strand.
TTCATCCTGCGGTGGTATGCCTAAAATGGGCGGTTCAGCGGGGACAGATCCCCATTCCCTTCTCTATCCATGAAGCGGAGTATGCATCCAACCTGCGCTGCACGACGGTTGATCCCTTAAGTCAGCAGGAAATGGACGCCTTGCGCGCCGTCGATAAGAATTGTCGGCTCATCAAAGGGCAGGTATTCCTTTGGCCCCACGCCCAAAGCTGGCATGACTTGTGGGATGAGGATGGAACCATCACTCAATAAATGAAAAAAGGGAACGAACCATTACATTTTCAACATAAACTGCATCACGTCATCCTCCATACCCGGGAAACTCTCATGTTTAAAATCGGGATAGAGAACAACTTCCTTGGGACAGGTCATCTTATTATAGGCTGCAAATTGTGTGGACGGCGGACAAATATTATCCATCAATCCCGTATACATGCGGACTTTGGCTTGGATACGATGCGCCATATGTTGAATGTCAATATAGCCCAACCTGGTAAATATTGCGGTTTCTTGTTTGTGTAGGGGATCAAAACGCCGGAAATAATCCTGCAATTCCTGATAAGCATCCTTTGCCAAATCCATCTCCCAGGCGCGACGGTAATCGCTCAAAAACGGCATCTGGGGACAGGCTCGGTTCAGCCTTGGCGTAAGGCTGGCGCATGCGATGGTTAAGCCTCCTCCTTGGGAACCGCCATATGCGCCAACTTTATCAGGATCCACAAAATCCATACTCATCACGATGCGCGCCAATTGCGCAGTGTCTAAGAAAACGCCGCGATAATACAGCTGACGAGGATCCTGTTCAAACAAGCCCCTGATGATATGCCCATGTAAAGTGTTTCCGCTACACTGCAGCGTGTCTTGGGACAAGCCGCCCTGTCCACGGCAATCCATGGCCGCTACGCAATATCCTGCGGCAACCCAAGCAAGCTTGGGCCGAAAACTACCGCAATTTCCCGAATAGCCGTGAAACTCCAATACTGCCGGAAGCTTTTTGTTTCTTTTTTCCGGGCGTAGAAAAATACTATGAATCCGCGCTCCGCCTACGCCAACAAAATACAAATGATAGCATTCGGCTCCCGGAACTTGGAAATCCGCTTTTTCAAGCGTATAAGCCGTACCCAAGGCTTCCATTTCCGCAACCGCTTCGTCCCAGTAACGATCAATATCTGCGGGGCATTCGTTTCTTCCGCAATATTTTTGGAGTTTCTCCAATGGCATATCAAGAATCGGCATAATAGGATCTCCTTACGAATCGGATACAATGTTGATGTACATTTCTACGATAGATCCCGTTTTTTTCAGCGTTAAGCGGCGCTACACAATCGGTAAATCGTTCTATTTCCGGCTATCGGTTAATGGTAATGCGGAATAGATAATGGGGCAAAATCCGACGATAAGCCGCGTAGAGCCCCGTTTGTAGAAAAAGACGGTTGTAATACTGCTGCAGCCATATTTTTACCTTCACGGAGGTCACCGGGTGTAGAATGCACTCCCGCGCAGTGGTCAAGGCCAGCCCCTTTATATTGCGAATATAATAATAGACAGGCGTTGAAAGAACAGCCACATTTCGGACGTGGCAGTAATACTCGGTATTAAAAGCGAAGTCCTCCCCCCAGGGCAGGCGATCGTCGCAGCGAATGCTTTGCTTAATGACGATCTCGCGGCGGTATAGCTTGTTCCATAGCACGGCGTAATAGAAGCTGTTGGGATACTCGCTTAGGCAATCCAAAAACTCGTGCTGGGTAAGAATGCGATCCTCTCGTAAAAAACCACGCTCGGTTTGAAGCGCGGCCGCCACCTCCCAATAGGGCGCAATGGCTAGATCACAATCGGGCTGTTCCATAGCTCGAACCAGATTTTCGGTTGCATCTGCCGGAAGACAATCATCGCTGTCTACAAATTGCAGATAAACGCCGCTGGATTGATTGATGGCTAAATTACGGGCAGATGATACGCCTCCGTTGGCCTTTTTCAATACCTTCAGCCGAGCGTCGGACGCCGCAAGGCGGGTTAGTACAGCCAGACTATCGTCCGTGCTGCCATCATCCACCGCCAGCACCTCCAGCTCTCGGTAGGTTTGCGCCAATACGCTGCCGATGCATTTTTCCACCGTATCGGCGGCGTTATAAACCGGGATAATAACGGTTACGGTGGGTTGCTTCATGGGAAATTACCTCCCTCTGACTGGTTATACGCCTACGCTCTCTCTTTCCTGGGCGACATTCTCTCTGGCTCCAACATCGGCAATCAAAGCCTCTGCCTCGGCGTTTACTTGATCGCTGTTTACGATGCTGACCACCATGTCCTCGCTGCGGTTAATCTTGTGCTCCGTTTTCACCCAATTGCTCTGCTTGCGATGCTTAAACAGGCCGACAACCTGCGCCCATCCAGCCAAAACCGTATTGAGCAGCACGCTTAAGAGCATGGGGAAAAACACCTTGTAATCGAATCGGTTATGATTATCCATATGATCGCCGATATAAAACAGGAAAATAAAGGAGTAAAAGAAAAGGACGATACTAGGCCAGTTCATCACCAGCCAGCTGCTGGGGGAGGCGTGGGTAGGTACTGTCTGAATCAGCCCCGTCCACTGAAAAACCAGCATCATCAGGCCGAAAACCAATTGCAGCATGAGCACAACATAAGGGGTCAGGCTGTACATATATAAGAAGGTGGAAACAAATTCCTTCAGGCTGATCTTTTTTTGCCCTAGGGCACGGAACAGCTTGCCCGTGTTTTTAAAGGTCACAAACCAATGCCCCTGCGCCCAGCGGGTACGCTGACGGTAGCTGGCGCGAAAGGCCGTGGGCTTTTCATCGTAAATGCGGGCGTTATGATTCCACAGAATGCGTTTCCCCTCGCAGGTAGCCTCAATTTGCAGCTCAAAATCTTCGGTGAGGGACATGGCTGTCCACCCGCCCCGGCGGTAGAGATAATCAGCCGAAACCGCAAAGCCTGTTCCGCCAATAACGCTGTTAATGCCTAGTCGGCTTTTAGCGTACTGAAAAAAACGGTTGGTTATGGTATAAGTCATAAAATAAAACAGCGCTACGATGCCCTTGCGGTTCTTGCTGCCAAGATAGCATTGAATGATATCCACTTGGCCGTCGCTGTCCAAGTACTGGCTGTTTACCTCGGCGAACATATTCGTGTCAATCAGATTATCCGCGTCGAAAAACATAACCAGATCATATTTGTTCTGGTAGCCTGCAAGCTCCTTAAGCGCCTTTTCCAGTACAATGGGCTTTCCCGTAGGCGCATCCGGCGTTTCCCGATGGCTTTCCAGCACGTTGGCGTTCAGCCCTCTGGCAACGTCGGCGGTATGGTCGGTACAGTTGTCCGCCAAAATATAGAAGTCATACAGCTCCCGCGGATACTCCATCTTGTTTAGGTTCTGGATAATATCGGCGATCACCGCCTCTTCATTATGGGCCGGAACCAATACCAAAAAACGAAGCTGGGGATCATGATCCTGATAATCTTTGGTGTCGCGCTTGAAGCCGAAAAAGCTGATGCCCAAGTTATAGACAATCAGTATTACGAGCCACCCGCTCATCACCGTCATAGTACCCTCAATTAAATCGGCTACGATATCCAAGGTCAACGTCCTTTCCGTCTGGACAAAAGTCAGTAACGCCTATTTATACTATATTGTCATGTGCCTGTCAATGGATGTCGTAAAACGTGCAAGCGCCTACGAATTCGCGTAGAATGCTCAGCGGCGGTATTTCATCCATGACTGTGCCGTCTACCGGCAAAAAATAATGGAGGACTTTGAGAAGCCTGTGGGCGATTAAATACTCCGGCGCGCTTTTGGGAATGCCTAGCAGCATTTCATAAACCATGGTTTTCAGCACCGGCAGCTCGTAGTGCAAAGAGGTGTTGAACATCACATCCGCCCGCTCCTGATACGGAAAAATCCATTTTTCCTCCCCTGCGCGTACCTTGGGCCACATGTCGATGGTCTGCCGGGGGGAGGTGTTGCGAAAGCACGCGTCCCGTACAATCCGCCGCAGCAAGCGCACGTCGGTGGTGCGGATGCGGTTATGATCATCCAGATTGACGCAGCTCAAGGCGCTTACATAGATACCGTACATCAGCTGCTCCGGGATTTCGGAGATGATGCGGTCGTTCATGCCATGGATGCCCTCTACCAGCAGCGGGTCGTCCCCCGTCAGCTGCATAGGGATCGTTACCGGCGAGCGAGCCGCATGGGTAAAGTCAAACCGCGGCATTTGCACGATTTGGCCGCTGAGCAATCCTTCCAAGCAGCGGGTCAGATGGGGTACGTCCAGCGCGTCCACATTCTCCAGATCCGGCTTGCCATCCGCCTCCAGCGGCAGCTCCTTGCGGTCACGATAAAAATCATCCAAGGAAATCAGGTGAGGACGCATCCCCAGGACCTGCAAATGAACCGCTAGCCGATGGGCAAAGGTGGTCTTTCCGCTGGACGAGGGGCCGAAAATCATCACGATGCGGGCATGACGGCGCAGAATCTCATCCGCAATGGAGGAAATGGATTTGTCATGGAGCGCCTCGTTAACGCGGATAAATTCCCGAAGGCGGCCTTCCTTGATCATGCGGTTCACATCCGCCGCATTGTTTGCACCTAGTATTCGGCACCATTGCTGGGATTGGGTAAAAACCCGCAGAAACTTGGAATGGCTACAATAAGGCGCTGGCTCGTTGGGATTTTCCGGGGCGGGCGCTTGTAAAACCACGCCGGGAAAATGAGGCTTGAGGGCGAATGCGCTCACATAGCCGGAGGAAGGAACCATGGCCCCATAAAAATACTCGCATAGCTCGCCCATGCGATACATAACAATTTGCTCCTGAGGCCGATACCGCAAAAGCTCGGCTTTGTCTGTCCAGCCCAGATTTTCAAAGTACTGGCTTGCCTTGGCTTTGCTCCAAAGCTCTTTTTCAAAAGGAAGATCCTCTTGAGCCAGCCGATGCATCTCGGCCTCCAACGCCCGCACCTGCTCGTGGGTCAGCTCTTCGTTCAGCATGCGTATATACAGCCCATATCCAATCGAATTCAGCATCCGCGCACGCTTTTCGGGGTAAAGGTGCATGAGGGCCAACAGGAATAAAAAGCGCAGCGAACGCTCGTATATTCGGCGGCCTTCCTCGTCCTGATAGCAAAGGCTGCGAAGAACGCAGTCCTCCTTCAGTTTTTCAGAAAGCTCAATGCATTCGCCATTTTTCATAGCGCCCAGCACACGGGCTGCTTTCTCGGAGCCAAGGAGGCTTTCCGCTGCTTCCCGCAGGGAAACGCCTGAGGAAAACACGCCGCTATTTCCGTCTAGGTCGACATGAATGGAAGCGGTTGCCGATTGCTTGGTCAAAACGATATCCTCCTAACAGGTTCATGGGCAGCGATGCTTTACGCATCCTCAAAGGGCATATTGCTGCCGAAAACATCGGACAAATCCTCAATATCCACCGATTCGTAATCGCCGCGCTTGCGCTTGAATTGATATTGCAGCTCCTTGGTGTGGACATAGGCGCGGGTTTGCTTATTAGCCGGAAGCACGCTTAAATGCATTCCCTTCTGACCGTCCGGTAAAAACCCGAAGCGTACTTTGATAAACAAAAGGCCATGATGCTGGCAGCGGCTTAGCGCCACATATTTACCAGCAGCCTGAGGCACCAGCTCGGTGACCAATCGAGTGGCCTGCCCGCAGGTGGGGCAGCGCGGAGCGGTCAGCTGCTCGCTAACAAGCGCCTGCGCTACGGATGGCACCGCATCGGTGATGCGGAAGCGACTGCGACGCTCGTTATGGCAGAGCTTTCGCGGCTGCACCTCATGCTCCAAGACGCGCGGCGGCTCCGGCATTTTACGGAACACCTGCGCGGTATAGTATGCGTCGTGCATGGCGTTGTGAAAGGCGCGATCCTCTTCTTCCTCGATTTGGAGCTCCTCCATGGCGGTTTTCAGCGCCGTTTGGCCCGAATGCTTCATCACCTTCGAGTAAAGCTGCTGCAAATCGTACGTTTTGGGCAAGGGACGCTCCACCCTGAAAAAATCTACATTCTGCTGCAGCACGCTGACGTCGTCGCCCCCCCACGTTAAAAAGACGCAATCCTCGCCGCACCAATCCGCAAACTGCGCCATGCCCTCGGGAAAGTCGGGCGCGTCGCAAAGGATCTCTTGGCTAAGCCCGGTCATCCGCTTTACCCGGGGATGAATGGTAACATAGTAGGTGGGGCAGATGGGAATACTGACGGTATCCAATATTTCCATCCGTTCGTTTAGCTTCGCCGCGCCAATCTGGATTACCTCAAAAAGAAGGCTATCGCCCACCTTGCGAAAAGCTGCCGATTGATAGCTGACAGGCTGATTCCATTCAAGATCTAAAACGATGTACTGCATGGGTCACATAACTCCAAATCAAGTAGGATAGGGTTATTCTGCGGCGGCCCTTCCGGCTAGAACGCCTGTGGAAAAGGCGATCTGCAAATTAAAACCGCCTGTCAGCGCGTCCACGTCCAAAAGCTCGCCCGCCACATACAAGCCGCTAATCAGCTTGCTTTCCATGGTAGCCGGATTGATTTCCCGGACGCTGGCGCCGCCTCTGGTAATAACGGCTTCACTCAGAGGGCGCGTGCCCGAAATCGGAATTTCCAGCGCCTTTGCCCCTTGCACCAGCCGCGCGCGCTGCTCCTTGGTGATCTCGTTGGCCTGTGTTTCAGGCGGGATAGCGCAAAGAGCGGGCATCAGCTCCGCCAAACGGGCGGGATACAAGGAGCAGAGCAGCGTTTTCAGCTGTTTTTTTCCGCTGGCGTCCAGCTCCCTTAGCAATCGCGCGTCCAACTGCTCCGCTGTCAACCCGGGCTTTAAATCAAGCGTTAAGGTGTAAGAATCCAGCTCCGCTAAATAAGCGGAAGCGGACAGAACCAGCGGCCCGGAGATTCCAAAATGGGTAAACAGCATTTCACCGATTTCGGTGTAAAGCGTTTTTTTGCCATTCTTCAACGTAAGGCGGACATTTTTTAGGGACAGGCCCTGCAGCTCCTTTACCCAATCCGCTCCGCTGGTTAGGGGAATCAAAGAGGGCAGGGGTGGATAAACCGTATGTCCCAGCGACTGAAGCCAGCCGTAGCCGTCGCCGGTAGAGCCGGTGGTGGGATAGCTCTGCCCTCCGGTGCATAGGATGACCTTATCGCCAGCCAGAAAGCCGTGCTCCATCGTGGTCACGCCAAGAATATGGCCCGTCTGGGCAGCAAGCCCGCTAACGCGGGTATTGAGCAAAATTTGGGCGTGGAGGCGCACGAGCTCCCGTTCCAAAGCCTTGGTTACATCGCTAGCCTTCTCGCTTTGCGGAAAAACCCGGTCGCCCCGCTCCACCATGACGGGGCAGCCCAGGGAGGGCAACAGCTCCATCATATCGTCGGGAGAAAACGCATTTAGGGCGCTGAATAAAAACCGCGGATTTTTTACCACATGGGCACGGAAACGCTCAGCGTCGCAGGCGTTGGTCACATTGCAGCGGCCCTTGCCGGTGATATACACCTTCTTGCCCAGCTTTTCATTACGCTCCACCAGCGTTACCATCGCGCCGCCCCGGGCCGCGCCCAGCGCCGCCAGCATCCCCGCCGCGCCGCCGCCTACTACAATCACTTTATTCATTTGCCTTGTCGATATAGACGCTGTGCGCGTTCCATATTCCCTCCAACCGTTTGAAATGCTGACTAAGCTCGCCGCTTCGGCTCAGTCCTAGGCTGACGATCAGGGCGTTGACCAGCGACAGGGGCGCGGCAAGGCTGTCCACAAAGCCGGTCATATCCGTATGAGCGCAAAGGCAGATATCGGAAGCCTCGTGAAGGGGAGACATTTCCCCGTCCGTCATGCCGATGACCTGAGCACCGTTTTCCCGGGCAAAGCGCATGCATTCCAGCGTTCGGGTGGAATAGCGGGGATAGCTGATGCCGATCAGCACGTCTCCGCTGCCAATGCGCACAATTTCCTCAAACACATCGCCCGAGGTATCCTGCACCAGCGTCACCTCGTCAAAAATCTGATGCAGATAATGATACATAAACTGGGCCAGCGGCGCGGAGGAGCGCAGCCCCATAACGTAGAGCCGGTTTGCGCCGCGCATGCAATCCACCGCGTGGTCAAAATCCTCCTGACTAAGCTCCTCCACCGTTTTGCGTATGTTCTGCATATCGTTTTTCAGCACCGTACGCAGCACGTCCCGGCGGTCGGTGCCCGAAAGCAGCGCAAAGCGCTGTTCGCTGGTCAAGCGCTGGCGAACCAGACTGCGCAGCATTTCCAGCAATTCGGGATAGCCTTCATACCCCAAAGCCGAAGCAAAGCGCACCACGGTGCTCTCGCTGACCCCGCATTCCCGCCCCAGCTGGGTAGCGGTCATCAGCACGGCTCGGTCATAATGCTGGGCAATGTATTCGGCAATACGCCTTTGTCCTTTGCTCAACGGTTTGCCTCTTAGGTTGAGGCGTTCCAGCAGCTCCTGCGCTTCCTGCACGTTCTACCTCCGGTCAGTTCAAACCCATGGCTTGAAACAGGTTTTCAGGCAGCGTTACGGGGTTGCCCATCAAAGTAAGGGTTACGTGATTTTGGTTCAAATACCACAAATCCGTACCCTCCTGATAAGCCTCGGTGGCACAGCCGCTCTGCATCCAGTAATAGGTTCCTACCCGCTCGGCGTAGCAGCGGTCATAGCCGTCGGTAAAATTGGCTTCGGAAAGGGGGGTGTAAACCGGTTTCTCCCAAGCGCAGCGCGGAAGATTGGGAGCGTTCACATTGAGGATGGAACCGGGCAGCGCCTTGGATTGATAGCCTTCCGCCAGCTCCAGCACATATTCCGCCAGCTGCGCCACGTTCTGCGGATCAGCGTCATAATCGATGGAGGCGGCGATGGAGGGCAGATGATTGAGCGCCCCTTCCATGGCTGCGCCAACCGTACCGCTGTAATGGACGGCCATGCCGGCGTTATAGCCGTTGTTGATGCCCGAAAGCACCAAGTCTACGGGATTGTCCAAAATACCGCCGCCTAGACCGATACGCACACAGTCTGCCGGGGTGCCAGTAATGGCGTAGGCTTTCGCGTTCTTTTGTTGAACGGGGTATTCCTTTAGATAAAGGGGCTCCGTTAATGTAATGCGATGGCTGGCGGCGCTTTGCGGCCCGCTGGGGGCGCACATGGTCACCTGATGACCCCGTGCGCAGGCCGCGTCCAAAAGCGCCATAATGCCGATGCTGCCAATACCGTCGTCGTTTACCAGAAAAATATGCATGAGTTCCTCCTTGAAGATAATCAATGACGCCCTAGCCCACCGCTCATGGCGTCGATCACAGTGCGAGCCGCGCCCACTACCACGGCTACAGCCAGCGCCCACCAGAAGTTGTCGAAGATCAGGCTGTTTTCCACAAGCTCTGCAGCCGTCCAAACCAGCCATGCATCCGCAGCCACATACAAAAGCCCCAGCGTGCAGAAATTGATCACGCTGAGCAACAGCCTTAGAAGCGGACGAAGCAACGTATAGATGGCAGCCAAGATCAGCCCCACCAAAATTGCGTTGCCCATCTCCACTAGATGCACGCCATCCATAAAATAGCTGCACGCCGGCGCTGCGGCAGCCGTTGCCAGAAAGCGGAAAATACCGGCAATCACGGCTTCACGCTCCTTTTCGTGGTTGCATACAGAATGATTATACCACATTTCACCCCTGCTGCATACCCGGTGGGCGCAGGTAGATGCGACGGGTGAAGTGCAAGATTCATAGGGGATCAGTTTCGAAAACTAGCAAAACCATCCCCAGTCGCGCATAGTCTTGACTAGGACGTATTGAGGAGGCTGAGCAATGAAAAGCTGTCAATTAACGGTAATATCCCAATATGGAACAGAGAATGAAAATATTGAACAAATCCTTATGAATTCTTTTCGCGCGTTTCTTGAACGTGAAATGAAAAAGAGCAGCGACAGGCTTGCAAGCCATCTGGTTTATCATGCATGATTCGTTTTGTGAATGGCCGCTTGTTTCTGGAGGACGTCAATGTATTTAGAAATAAGTGATCCCATGGATTACCGCGTGGCGCTTTACATTAGACTATCCAAGGAGGATGAAAGCGAGGGACCTTCACAGAGTGTTACCAATCAACAATCCCTGCTGAATGAGTTTGCTAAAGAACAAGGGTTGTCAGTTTACGATACTTATGTTGACGACGGATGGAGCGGAACTAATTTTGACCGCCCCGACTTTCAACGGATGATTCGGGATATCGAACAAAAGAAAGTCAATATGGTCATCACGAAAGATCTTTCTCGCTTAGGTCGTGATTACATTATGACCGGTCATTATATGGAACGCTTTTTCCCAGAAAATCGCGTGCGTTATCTTTCTCTGCTGGATGGAATCGATACGGGGGTGGATTCCACTGCCAATGATATTACGCCCTTCCGTGCGATTATGAACGACATGTACGCCAAGGATATTTCGAAGAAGATCAAAAGCGTGAAGCGAGATAAGCAGCGCAAGGGGCAGTTTATCGGGGGAAAACCCCTTTTTGGTTATCAGATGCATCCAACGGAAAAGAACCAAATGATTGTAGACGAAAAGGCAGCGTCTGTTGTGCGACATATTTTTGGATTGGCACTGGAGGGTGTTAGCTGTCGGCAGATTGCAGTAAGGCTAAATGAAGCGAAGGTGCCGCCGCCGTCAGTATACGCAGGGCTTACGCAGACGCAGAAGGGAGCCTATGCCGGCTTGTGGTCAAGCGAACGCATTTCAGATATGCTGCAAAATGAGACCTACATTGGCAACATGGTACAGGGAAAAAGCGTAAAAATTAGCTACAAGAGCAAAAAGTGCCAACATCAGCAGCGCAAAGATTGGGTTGTGGTAGAACATACCCATGAGCCGCTGATAGACAGGGAGGCCTTTGAAAAAGTGCAATTACTGCTGAACAGCCGTAAGCATACACGGAGCCGCACTTATGATTTTTTGCTCAAGGGACTGATTTTTTGCCATGAATGTGGTTATCCGCTAGCCGTACTCAATCGGAAAAATGCGAAAGGTGAAGAGAGTCTCTATTTTGTTTGTCGAACCTATCAACGCTTTACGAAGGCGGGCGTATGCACATGCCATGCGATAAAGGAAAAAACGGTTACGGACGCTGTTCTAGGAGAGCTTCGTATCGCTTGTAAGGCTTATCTCAACCAAGATGTGCTTCTTCCTGCGGCGACCAAGGCACTTGGCGAGGCGAGCCGTCAGGACATACAACAGAAACAAGCAGAAGCATTAGACAATCGGATTCAAAGCCTAACGGATCATTTGGACAAGGTTTACATGGATAAGCTTAGCGGACTGCTGGCAGAAGCGGATTTTCAACGCCTTTATCAAAGGCTAAAGGAGGAACGCAGTTCCATGGAAAAAGAAAGAGCTGCTATTCAGCAGCCAGATTTTTCGCCCGCCAAGCAGCGGCAAGTAGCCCAAGCATTGGTAGAACGTTTTGTGTCCGAGGCTTTTGCAAGTAGGGAGCTGTTGTGCAGCTTGATTGAACGAATTGAACTGACGGAGGATAAAAAGCTCATTCTTCGTTACCGCTTCAAAGCATTAGCCCAAAGCAGCTAACCCCTTGCACTCGCATCATTCTTAACCTTCTGACGGTGGCAGTATCACTTACAATAAGCGCGGCGCGATACATAGGAGCGCGATATGCCCAGCTTCTCCGCAATTTCATGCTGGGAGCGCATCACTCCGTCCTGAAGCCCATACCGCATGGAAAGCACCATTCGCTCACGCTCCGGCAGCTTTGGCAGCGCCTTTCGTACCGTGCCCAGCGTAATACGTCTGCGCACTTCTTCCTCTACCAGATCGGGCGCCGTGCCGAGCAAATCCGAAAAGGAAACCGTGTTTCCGTCGTGATCGGTACCTAACGGTTCGTTCAGGCTGATATCGGATTGCTGCTTGCGGCTCTGACGCAGGCTCATCAATATTTCATTTTCGATGCAGCGCGCCGCATAGGTGGACAAGGACGCGCCCGTATCCATATCAAAGCTCTTGACGGCTTTGATCAACCCGACCGCACCGATGGAAATCAAATCATCGAAGGTGCAGCCGGGGATTTTGTATTTACGGGCTATGTGAACGATCAGGCGCATGTTGTGCTCTATGAGCATCTGCCTAGCTTCCTCGTCCCCTTCCCGCATTCTGAGCAGCGCCGCTTTTTCCTCCGGGGGACTTAACGGCTTTTTAAAGCTCTGACGTCCTGAAATGTAGCCCAGCAAAAACAAACAATCCTTGAGAATCCAAAACAGAAAAGCTGATATCATATCCATCCCTCCCCGGAAAGAATATGGGAGAATGGCCAGGCAGTATGACTGATCTCAGCGTGTCAAAAAAGCGCTATGCGTTTTTCGCCAGTCGAGCAGGTAGAGTTCGCGGCAGAACCGCAAACTGCCCGCCCGGTTGGCAAAGCCGCTTGTTACGAATGCTTTAACAGGCGAATCGGCTTATTGCATGCGCTAACTACTCTACCTCTCGTTTAAGCCTGCAAGCCCAGCTCCCGTTTCTCTTTTCTCAAAAGCGGTGCGGTAATGGCGATGGTCACGCCTTCGTTTACGAGGCTCACAAGCCATACCCCCGTAAT
>JAQUWD010000002.1:25698-145018 GCA_028693055.1 Eubacteriales bacterium
AGGGTAAAGATGCACGCTAGCAGCACCACCAGTCCTCTGGAAGCAGAGATCACTGCGGATTCCTTCGCCTTGCCAATGGCTGTAAAGTAGAAGGAACCGATAGCGTTAAAGCCCATAAACAGAAAGGACAGCAGCTGGATGCGCAAGCCGGGAATCACCATGCTCACGATTTCCTGCTCAGCAGAAAACAGCCGCGCGTAATTGTTCGCCAGTAGTGACATTGCCACAAGCACGATGATGGCTACAAGCCCAAGCATCGTGTTTGTTGTTTTTCGTAGCTGGATAGCAAGCGAATACTCCTTCGCGCCGTAGACGAAGCTTTCCAGCGGTACGATGCTTTGACCAAAACCCACCACTACCATGCTGTACAGATAGCTCACATATCCAACGATGGTGAAGGCAGCCAGCCCGGAAACGCCGATTCGCTCCAGAATGACGACATTATACGCTGCGGCAGAAAGGCACATAGCCAGTTCTCCAATAAATTCGGAGCATCCGTTGAATACCATCTCTTGAAGGACTGAGCGAGAGAACCGAAAACGACCGAAGTGGAAAACCTTGGAGCGGAACAGAAAATACCAAACGTCTATCAGGAATACAACTCCGGCGGATAGAAGCGACGCCCATGCGATACCCGCCACACCCCAATGAAATTGTCGAATGAAGAGCGCGTCCAGCACGGTATTTAGCAGGACGTTGATCACGTTAGAAAGCATCACAAACAGCGGCGATCCTTCCCCGCGAATGAACATGCCGAAGGATGAGCCCAGCACCATTAGGGGCAGCTCAAAAATCAGGATGCCATAGTATTGCATAAAGTGCTCTAGCGTTTGCGCGTCTGTGCAGAATAACCTACCAACCCAGCGAAGATTGAGACTGAAAAACAGCGTGACCAATGCCGTAACGATGGCGGTGGTCGCTATGGTTATCCGAAAAACACTGTTTGTCTGCGCCAAATCCCCAGCGCCCAGCAGTCTGCCTGCCAGAGAGGAACCGCCTACCGACAGCATCAGCCCAACCGCCAGATACAGGTAGAGAATCGGCAAGCCCAGATTCACCGCCGCCAGCCCAGCCGCGCCGATATCGTTGCCAATGAAATAACCGTCCACCACTGTGATCATAGAAACCAACACCATAGCAATCACGGAGGGGATGGCAAACTGCAGGAGGGTACCCTTCTGACGCCCCCGTATTTGTTCTAGATCCATAAGAAAACTCCTTTCTATATTGGCCTCGTTCTTAGATGCGCTTAAGCGAAGCTCATTATAGCAAGGAGTTCCTCATTTATACTTCTGTATGCTTGCTCTGTTTGACGGGGATGCAAACGTCAAATTCCATATATCGGCAGTCTGCGGCTACCAGTCGGTAACGGCTATAGGCATAGCGTTCGTCCAGTTCATAGCCGCTATGGGCGAACCATGTGCCGATTAAGGCCTGATGCAGCGGATAGATTTCCGGCATTTTGCCTCGGAAAGGATAAACCGCAAACCTGCCGCCCCGCAAAACGCAGGTGTTTTCATACCGAGCACGGTCTTTTTCCTCAATGCTCATGCACAAATCGTAAACGCATCGGTTTTCGTCGGTAAACCCGGGATCCTCAAAGGTACGGTCAAAAAAGACCGTATCGGAGTTAATATAGGGGCTATATTTTTCGATAAAGCTGCACCAATCGGCTTTCATTCCGGCATAGCTACCGATGGCGCGGTCATAGGCTACCAGCACGTCCGGCAGCACTTGAAAGGTAATCTGTCCATCAATTTCATCAAACAGGCTTTGCCGAAACTTCGTCCGTTCCCGTATTTTTCTGCGGAACAGAATGGGAGAGGTATCATAATGCGCTTTAAACGCGGAGCTATAGTTGGAGGCGCTGTATCCGTAATCCAGCCCGATATCCGTTATCTGACGATGATTTTCCGCTTTCAGTTTAATGGCGCTCTGCTCCAGCTTGAACCGTTTAATGAAAGCGCAGACGCTTTCGCCCGTTTCTTCCTTAAACAAGCGGCTGAAATAGAATTTTGACAGGTGGCAGTATTCCGCCGTCTGCTCCAGCGTGATGCTTTCGGAAACATGGGTGAGGATATACTCAATCGCCTCATTAACCGCCTCGCTGCGGATGGTTCTTGTACCCACGGATGCTGCCTCCCCTCCCTCTCTATGCTCTCACACGGCGGGATAGACGACTTCAAACTCCTCCAGCACGCAAAGCCCTGCTTCGTCAAAGGAGCGCCCAGCCGCTTCGTAATCAGGCTTGAAAGCCTCTTGATGAACGCGCCGCCAGAATTCCAGGGTTCTATCTCCCTCTCCTTCTTTATACGCGTGCTCGGCCGACACCTGCTGAAAGGGAACCTCACTGACCTTGGTAGCCCGAATCACACAGGCTGCATCTCCGTTATCGTACAGGATGACGCTATAGCAGCCTACCTTAGGCAGAGGTTCATTTTCCGTTTCATAGGCGATCCGGGCGCTGGCGGTTGCCGTTTTCGTTCCTGCCAAAACTAGCTGCGCCAGTTCGTCTGCCAGCGGTCCACCTCCACAAAAGGCCCATGCCTCGTATTGATCTGCGGCAGGATTTTGCTGCTGATAAGCATTCCACATTTCTTGCGCGGTCATTGCAATTCCTCCAATGCTGGGATTGATTGGGGCGGGGCGGCGTGGGGGATTTGGGGCGCTGCCCCAAACCCCGCAAGGGGCCTGAGGCCCCTTGACCCGCTTTTTTCCTTATCAATTTTTCCTTGCTAATTTTCCTATCCTTCCGCCTCTTCAACCGCCAGCTCGGCAATCTCTAAAGCATCATACAATTCGGCGGTCTTATCCCGTTCCATTTGGTACCGCTCTGTAACCTCGCGCATCCTCTCCTGATCCGCATACGTCCCCGGATCAGCCAAAAGCGTTTCTAGCCGTGCTATCTCCTCTTCATTCTCCTCAATAGCCTTTTCGGCTTTTCCCACCGCCGCCTTCAACTCCCGCACTCGGGCGCTGGCTTGGCGATCCCGCTTCTTTTCCTTGGTTTGGGCAGTCTTGGTCACTTCCTCGGCGTCCGCCTGTATGGGCGGCCTTGGACGATCCCGTTTTTCCACATAATCGTCAAAATTACCCAGATATTCTGTCATGCCGTCCATATTCATCACCATGACCTTATCGGCAAAACGGTTGATGAAATAACGATCATGGCTGATGGCTAAGATCGTGCCGGGAAAATCTCGAAGGGCTTCCTCCAGCACCTCACGACTATCCATGTCCAAATGGTTGGTCGGTTCGTCCAACAGCAGCAAATTATCCTTTTTTAACATCAGCTTCGTCAGCGCGACCCGTCCCCGCTCGCCGCCGGAAAGCTTTTCGATTTTTTCAAACACCTCGTCCCCGGAGAAAAGAAACAGTCCCAGCGCTCCGCGGATTTTCGTTTGCTCCATGGTAGGAAAGCTATTCCATACCTCGTCTAAAATGGTGCTGGCGGGATTTAGATTCTGCTGATGCTGATCGTAATACCCCACATCGATATTAACGCCGAACTTCACCCCGCCGTGATCCGGGGTTGCTTGATTCATAATAATTTTAAACAGCGTGCTCTTTCCCACGCCGTTAGGGCCGATTAACGCCACTCGGTCGCCGGTACGAAGCTTGAAATTCAAATGCTCAAATACCGTCTGCCCGTCAAAGCTTTTCGCAAGCTCCCGCACCTCCAGTGCTTCCTCGCCGCTTCGACGGCGCGCATCAAAGGAGAAGCGGACGTGCGACTCCTCGATAGGCTTGTCCAGCCGCTCAATTTTATTCAGCCGCTTTTCCCGGCTCTCCGCAGCCTTGATGCTTTTTTCCCGGTTGAAGCTGCGGTACCGCTCGATAATGGCCTTTTCCCGCTCGATCTCCTTCTGCTGCAGCTGATAGGCCTTCATGCGCGTCTCAAAATCGGCGCTGCGCTTTTCCATATAGGTGGTGTAATTGCCGGAAAATTTAATCATTTTACCGCCAAGGATTTCTCCCATGGTGTTGCACACATGATCCAAAAAATATCGGTCATGGCTGATCACCAGCAGGGAGCCCTTATAATCGGTCAAATAATTTTGCAGCCATTCAATTGCTTCCAAATCCAGATGGTTGGTAGGCTCGTCCATCAGGATGATATCTGGCTTTTGCAGCAGCAGCTTTGCCAGTGACAGTCGGGTACGCTCGCCGCCGGATAGGGTAGCCACCCTCCGCTCGTGCATTTCCGGCTTAAGCCCCAGTCCGCTGAGTACCCGGAGCATTTCACCCTCGTAGGCATAGCCCTCCATGCCCGCAAAGCGCTCCGTCAGCCGCTGGTATTCGCCGGACATACGAAGCATTTCCTCGTCGCTGCCGGTATGAGCCGCCATTTCGGACTCTAGCTCCTTTAAGCGGCGCTCGATGGCGCGCACAGGCTCAAAGACCTTGAGCAATGCCCCCCAGACCGTATCGGTCAGGGGAATATCGTCGATCTGCGCCAGATAACCGATGCGCAGCTCCTTGTTTTTGTGAATATAGCCGCTGTCCGGTTGGCTTTCACCGGTAAGCATGCGCATCAGGGTGGTTTTGCCGCAGCCGTTAACGCCTACCAGCCCCATCTTTTCGCCCTTTTGCAGGCTAAAGGTAACGCCCTTTAGCACCTCATGAACGCCAAAGCTTTTTTGTACGTCCTGTACGGAAAGTAAGATCATTCCTAAATACTCCTTTAATTGTACCGTTGACGAAGCTCTTGCGCGGACAGCTCCAGCTCCCGGCTGGTCATTCCGCACAGGATCAAGGTCTGCTCATCCGCATGGGCGGCTCGCCGTAGCATTTCCGCGCCCCGCCGGGCCAGCTCCCTCGGGCAGGCGCAGCCCCGTTCCGGCTCCAAGGCTTGAAACAGCGCGTCCTCCATCTCTCCATAGCCCTCGGCTTGCGAAAAAAAGCAGGCGCAGGCCATAAGGTCGTCGGCGGTGAGCAGCGGCAGCACCGCCGCCTTCAGCTCAGTCATTCGCTCAAGCCGCGTCTCGCACAGAGGGCCTTCCTCATGAAGGGAAGCCAGCAACCGTAAGCTTTTCAGCAGCAGCGCCTCCCGCTGCTCCCATACTGCCTCCGCCGCCCGGAGATAGAGAACCTCCGACGCCAGCAGCCGAGGCTGCACGGCCAGCAGCTCGCAAAGGCTTTCCGCGCTCACATTTTCCAGCGTGGAAAGGGGCACGCCGCAGCAATCCCGGCTTTTTTGGTCCAAGAGCCGCTTGCGCTCCATTTCATCCAGCATTTCGCCGATACGCCGCGCCAGCTCGCCCATCATTTCAATCAGGCGCAGAATATAATCCCGCTGAAACATGGGCAGTCCTCCCTTACTCGCAGGGGTAATGTACGCCCCATTTTTCCCGCAGCTCATCCATCCATTCCAGCATGCGGATGGTTTCGCTATGGGGCATTTCCGGGCATTCCGTCCGTCCCGCTTCAATGGCTCTTATGCAGGAAAGCACCTCGTACTCATAGCCGGTAATTTGCTTTGGTACTTCGATCACCCGCGCCCGGTCTGGCTGGTTGGAATCCGTGCACACGGTGACGCGGGTGGCGTTGTTTACCGCGTCTACCTCCAAATATCCCAGCTCGCCAAAAACAACGCCTCTTCGGTCGCCCATACAATTCACCGATGCGTTTATGCTTGCCATACGCCCATCCCGATAGCGCAGCGTAATGCTTTCCTGTAAATCCACGCCGGTATCCATCAGCACGGCGCTGGTATCAATCTGCTCCACATCGTCGCCGAAAACCATGGAGGCGAAGGTAAGGGGATAGACCCCCAAATCCAGCAATGCGCCTCCCGCTAGCTCTGGGCGGCGAATCCGCTCCACCTTTTGACTATCGTAGCAGAGATTGGCGGTCAGCATTCTTGGCCTACCGATTTCACCGGCAGCGATGATGTCATCCACCATCTGGCGAACCGGCATATACCGCGTCCAAATGGCTTCGGTCAACAGCAGTCCCTTTTCTTCTGCCAGCCCGCACACCTCTCTAGCCTGCGCGGCGTTGACGGTAAAGGCCTTTTCGCACAGCACGTGTTTGCCGTGGCGAAGGCAGTCCAAAACATTTTGATAGTGGCTGGAATGGGGCGTAGCCACATACACCAGCTCAACCTTCTCGTCGTTCAGCATTTCCTCGTAGGAGCCGTAGGCCTTTGCAAAGTTCCTCTCCCGGGCGAAGGCGGCGGCCTTATCCGCACTTCGGGAAGCCGCCGCGTAAAGCGTTGGCGCTTTCATCCCCTGCGCTGCCATACCATTTATTGTATCCGCCATGATTCCCGCAATGCGTCCTGTGCCCATAACGGCCATGTTCATGGATAAGCCCCCTTCCCCAAATTGGAAACGTCCAACCTTTTATTTAACGCTATAAATCCGTTTCTTGATTGCGTCCATACGCTTTTCACCAAAGAGCTTATGGATGCCGTTCATCAGCTTTGCCTGTGAAAAGTACGCGTCATCCGGGGTGGGGGGCGCTTCCAAGATCTTTTGCCATTCCACCGGATCAATGTCCAGCTTCTTGAGGATGTACTCCTCATCCTCTTTTTGCTGCTCCGGGGAATACGGCGGCTCGCTCAGCTCCTCCAGCGCTTCCTCCCGGGTCATTTCTCCGTTCATCACAAGGCAGCTTAGGTGATAGCGGCGTTTATCGTACCCGAATTTCTTTGGCAGGTAGACGGACTGAAAATATTTGGTGAACCGACTTTCGAAATGCTTACCGCCGTAGTACTCCCATCCGAATTCACGGGAGAGCGTTTCTATGGCGTCCTTTTTGGAATAGGGCACATAGTTCAGCAAGTCAATCTTTGTTACGCCGGGCAGACCGAACCAAGCCCGCCTGATCGAGAGCTTCGGATATTTTTTCAAGCTCTTTCCCCGGCCGTGCTTGCGGTAAATACTTTTCAAATGCCATGTATCTCGATAGCTATGCTGCAGCGTAAAGGGCGGTGCTGCTCCCTCGGTAGCGATGTTGCTGCCATTAAGGATATACTTGACCTGATACTTTTTCGCCATATCAAACACTGCGGCGCAGAACAGCTGATCCTGCGGCACGTCCAAATTTGCTACGCCGGAGAGCATATACGCCCGTGTCAGCTCCTTCATGGTAGGCCAATCCATTACGTAGGTATGGAGCTGTATGGCTAGCTTCTCGCACATCCGCTGAATATTACGCACGGCGATTTCGCTATTCCAGCCGGAATCCACGTGCACCGCCAGCACCCGAAGCCCAAGCTTGCTGGCCATATATGCCATATAGGCGCTATCCACACCGCCTGAAATGCCCAGCACGCAGTCATAGGGTAGGTTCTTCGAGTTTTCCTTCATGGTGGCAACGGTATGCTCCAGCTCCTTTTCGCTTATGCCGGGGCGGTAGCCGCTATGATCTCGCACCTCCACATAACGTTTACAGCTGCTGCATACGCCCTGATCGTCAAATACTATACCGGGATCGGTACTATCCATTACGCAGCGCGTACACACCTGATAAGCCATCCTCGATACCTCCCCAAAAAGCAATCAAAAACCCATTTTTTCCTTATGTATCATATCATTCGACCACCCAAGTGTCAACCGGAGGAGAATGACGCCTTAAACCAACGAATGAAAAGAATCGTGGGACAAATTGCAACCATAGCCTTTTGATTGTTCAGCAGCGTCTCTTTTGGATGCGCAGCGCAACGAGCCGTTTGACGTCCTCGAGAATCGCAGATGATGTAACGGGAATCATCAACCAGCGCGCGCCGTTCAGGGGCTTTGCGTTTCCATAAATTTGGCCTACCCTCTCTGAGCAGGAAGGAAGCAGCAGCTCAGCCTCCGTTGCCTCCCGATTGCCTACTGTTACAAGACAGGTAAAAAAGCCGTCGTCAGGATAGAGCGTACACAGCGCTCGTCCGCTTTTTCGATATTTGATATTCCATCCGGGCGCGCCGGAGCAGGTGCTGTATTCCACACGAGGTAGTATGTCATAGTTGGACTGCAAGTAGACGCAAAGCTCGTCCCATAGCGGGCTTGCCACAAAGGTCGATATCTGTTCCAGGCTCGGCATTTCGGCGCCGGAATATGCATCGCTCCATTTCATTGATGATACGCCTCCCCAATCTTTCAAATAGCGTCTTAGGATAAAAAAACTCCCTATTCAAACCTGAAAAATCGAAGCTCGCCCCGCTCCCCATACAGCGTGGCAACGACGGGTCTTCCGGCTTCCTCCTCAATATAGGTTAGCAGCTCCTGGGGCGGCGTAAGATCAGCAGTCGCAAAGAGCAGATTGTCCCGGAGAAAATCCGTTGCGGTGAAGCGACGCCCGTCAAAGCCGAAAAGCTCCAATTGGCGGTACCAGCTGGGGGTGCGGCAATACCAGTCGCCCCAGATCATCAGATTGATCGCCATGCCGTCCTTCACGTCGGGCAGAAGCCGAGTGTCCCGTAGAAGATCGGGGGTGCGTAGAATCAGCATTTCGGGATTTTCCAGCCCATAAGTCTCTAAATCCGATTCTCTTGTGGCGGAAACCACATCCGGGCGGTCGCTGAGAACCTCCTTGGTTTCCAGTAGGTTTACACCCGCCATGGAAAGGCAAAGCACAATCGCTGCGACGACGGCGATTTTTTTTGCTCCCTTCTGCGTGCTCCAGCCCGCCATGCTCATCATGCAAGAGCAGGACAGCATAGCGGCAGCGGGAATCAGCGCGCAGTCCGCCGCACGCGCCAAAAAGCGCCCTTGATACGCCAAGAACAGCAGCATGGCAGCGGTCAAAAGTACGCACAGTATGGAAGCGGCAGCCGTCAACAGCAGAGGAGTTCCACGCTTGTGTGCAAGGACGCATAGCAAGCAGAGCAGCAAAAGCCATCCGGCAGCCGTCAAATAGCGGGTGTTTTCCGCATAGAAATGAACAAGCGTAGAAAAAGCCTGCGCAACCCTTGCGCTCAGGGAAACGCTTGAAACCGTTGCATCATTGAGACGATTGAACGCGTCGGCGGTTATGTTTTCATCCATGAAATACCATTGGCGGATTAAGGCAAGCTCCGCTCGGCTCCAGCCCGTTTGGGCTAACGTATCGTCGGAGAGGGCTTGTAGCACGCTGTCGTCGTAGTCCATGGGGGCTGTGTTAGCGTCTTGAAAGGCAACCAATTCTCCAATGGCAGGATCCCTTTCCTCGATCGCCCGAAGGGCGTAAAGCCCGCCGAATAAGAAAACGCCTAATACCAGCGGGACGATCAGCCCGCGGGTAAGCGGCTGCTTTTCCTGCTTGCGATATAGAATCAGCCAGAGCAGCGCCAAACAGAAAAAGGGCGCGGCAGCCAGAGCGCTTTGAGGGCGTAGCAGATAGCAGCCGATTAGCAGCGCAACGGACAAAAGCGTTGGCAGGAAAAGCTTCGTGTTATGGAAACGCAAGCTGATCACTTGGACGGTAGCGGCTGCGCCCAGCATGGCGGCGGTGGTCGTAAAATTGATGCGCGCGCAGGCAAAGGCTGCAACCATGCCGCAGAAAAGCAAGGATAGCAGTATCCCCGTCCAAAGCTGCGCTTGACGACTCATCGCGCACTGCAAAATGCATTTCACGATCACAACCGTGGAAAACCAAAGGCAAAATAATTGAAACAGCGAAAACCAAGCCACTCCCGGAGCCAGCGTGGATAGCCAGCCCAGAAAATGGCTCAGCACCGTATGGAGATACAGGTTGTACGTGGCGGGCACGCCGCCCTCGAAGCCCATAAAGGATTTAACAATCAGGATGTCATCCGAGTTTTCAAAGCGAAGATAGGTAAAAAGCTGCAATCCGGCAAACAACCCGGTCGCCAGCAGCAAACCGATGAACCACGGCAGGGCGCGGCGTATTTTCGTCATAGGGCTTCTCCTTTAGCAGGTATGCACCTATGATGATAACGGCCATGAGCCTAAAAGTCAACGGCTACAGGATGTTTTCCCAATGTGGAAAGTCGCTGCTTTCCACATCGCCCAGCGCATCCTCCAATTGGTCCAGCGCTCGCAGCGCCTCATCCTCCCAGCCGTATTCCAACGCGGAGCCAAGCTCCACCATAGCTGTGGATACCGCGCGCGTATGGTGATGGCTCAAGAAGCAATTCAGCCATTTCGCATCTCCCTGCCAGCGGGCATATTGGTAGGCCTGCTCGTACGTCGCTTTCTCCCATTGGGCTTCAAGTAACAGGCTTCGAATCTGTGCGGCTCCGTCCAGATACTCCCGCGCAACGTCACGCTGGGAAAAGTCCATCCATAGCCCTAGCCCAACGCTGACAACAGTTAAAATCACAATCAGGAGGACGGCTCTGCGCATTACCAGATCACCTCGTCCGGCTTGATGGCCTGCTGCCTCTCAGGCGGCTTATCTCCAAAGCCATGCACCGTCAGCAAGCCGTCGGTGTCTAAATAGCATAGCAGCACCTCTGCATAACGGTGATAGCCCAGTTTTTCAAGCACCCCTAGCAGCCACGCTTCATCCTTGCCGCAAATGGGCAGATTGCTCTTTTCCAGCCTTCCGTCCAAGATCAGCGTCAACGGTATGCCCTCATAGCCCGTATCTACCTCCATGTCTCTAGGGGTTAATGGACGTTGCTGTGACAGGGGAAATACGCTGAGCTTGCCGCTGGTTTCCATAATAGCCGTACCCACATCCGTGGGCGTGAGCACGCCGCCGGTGCGCAGCTCCTCCAGCAGGTCATTAAGGTTAAAGTAAAGCTGACGCAATGCGTGGTGGTTAATTTTTCCCCGGCTGATAATCACCGTGGGTCTGCCGCTGAAAAAAGCCCGCATTCGTTGACTTTTCAGGGACAGCAGGGAGAACGCTTGGTGCAGCACAATGAGGGCCATCATAGGCACCACGCCTCGCCACAGGGGCGTGTCCAAGCTTTCCATGGGCGTAGCGGCTAAGTCGGCAATCATGATGGCGATTACTAGCTCAAAGGGCTGCAGCTGTCCCACCTGACGCTTGCCCATCAGCCGCAGCGTCACCACCGCCACGCAGACCAAAATGACGCTTCGAATGAGGATTGTCAGCATTTTTTACGATTCCACGCTTTCCAGCCATTGCTCCATTTCCTCCGGAGTGGAAAAGCCCACTCCGGCGTCCAGTTCCTCCTGAATCGCCGCCGGCAAGGAACGCAGGTCGATCTCCAACTCGTTAATCAAAGCCAGCGCATCGCCATACTTGTTCTGAAAGACGCACAGCTTGCCCGCGCCGTTTGGCATCAGCACCATGTGGTCGGGGCAGAAGATATCGGGCTGCTGCTCCATTTTAATGATTTTTGGGGAAAACTCGGTAATCTGCCATTCCTCGTACAGCGGCTGCACCTCCTCCAACGTTTTGCCGTACAGCTCCACGGGAGCGGTTACCCGACGGGTAACGACGTGCTCGCAGCGGGTATAGGTCAAGGTTTGGAACAGCTCCGCGCCGTCCGCTACCTTCACCTGCTCTCCGGCGGCTACATTGGCCGCGTCTGTTTCACCGGGCGCGGCGCTCCGGGATGGGAGTAACAGCGTCACCGCTACCACCACAAGCAGCACGGCAGCGCACATCAGCAGAAGAGAATTGTTTTTTTTCAACGGGTTTCGTTCGTCGCGTTCATTGTTCATACAAAGCGCTCCTTTATATAGACGGATACGTCTAGTATGGCCGAGCTATGTAAATTTATCACAGAAAAAGCAACAGAATGCAGCTGGACGCGCTTGTGTTGTTGAGCTATAATGTGTCTGCAAGTAACAGAGAGAATCCAACGAACATTCTAACATAAGGAAGGAAAACAATCGTATGGCTCTTCAATCGAATTATTTAGATTGGCGGGAACAAATCCCGGTGCAGGAATCCTATGACGTCATCGTGGCAGGAGGCGGGCTTAGCGGCGTGGCCGCTGCGTTATCGGCAGCCCGCATGGGGCGAAAAGTGCTGCTGCTGGAGCGGAGCGCCATGCTGGGCGGCCTTGCCACTCAAGGGCTGGTAAACCTTTGGGTACCGCTTTGCAACGGCCGTGGTCGGCAGATTATCAAAGGCATGGCTGAGGAGCTGCTTCGGCTGTCCATCCGCTACGGCTTTGATACTTTGCCGGAGGAGTGGCGGAACGGCGAACCGGCACAGCCAACCAAAGTGCGGTATACCACCAACTTTTCTATTGGTATATTTGCGCTCTCTTTGCTGGAAATTTTAAAGGAAAACCAAGTGACCCTCTGCTATGATGCGGTAGCCAGCCAACCTGTGATGGAAAAAGGCCACTGCCGAGGCGTTATCGTGCAAAGCAAGTCTGGCCGCGGCTTCTACCCCTGCAGCGTGGTCGTCGACGCTACGGGAGACGCAGACCTGCTAGCCCGAGCCCAGGTACCCTGCTTTGTAGGCGGTAATTACTTCACCACTTATGGCGAAGGCATTGATGTGGAGCATTGCCGCGAGGTAGCCCGTACCGGCAAAATCCACGACGCTTATTATTGGATGATGGGCGGAACGGCCAATCTGTATGGTAAGAATCATCCGGAAGGCATGCCGCTCTTTCATGGCACTACGCTGGAGGGGGTTAACGAGTTTCTCCAAACCAACCAGCAAGCGTTGCTAGACGGCTTGAAAGCCCAGGACCGTAACAAGCGAGATCTCCATCTGCTGCCGGGTATGGCGCAAATGCGCACCACCCGCTGCATTGAAGGGAACCACACCCTAACCACAGCCGATCAATACCGGCATTTTTCCGATTCCGTCGGCGCAATCTGCGATTTTGATCAACGGGACGTCCTTTACGAGGTTCCTTATGGCACGCTGTACCATCCCGCCTTTGACAATTTTCTCACCTGCGGGCGCTCCGCGTCGGCGCAGGGATATGCGTGGGATGTGCTGCGGGTCATTCCTCCCGCCGTCTTAACGGGTCAGGCTGCCGGCGTTGCCGCCGCCTTGGCGGCTGAGGGGGGAGTTGGAACGCCGGAGGTGGACGTGGGAAAGCTACAGGAGCGTCTGACCCAAACCGGGGTGATCATCCATTTTGAGGATGGCTGGGTTCCCACCCAACCCAAGGAGGACAGCGACGCGCATATGGAAAGCCACCTGTGAGTGTTGACGATTTTCTAAGAGAATAGAACAAAGGCCGCAGCACTTGAAATAGTGTCGCGGCCTTCGTTGATGGTTCAAGACAAGCGGTTTTCCATTACCCTTGAGCGGGTGCGTTAGCATTATTGTCGGTTCCAGCTAAATCCAACAGCTGGGTTTGCAGCTGCTCAAAGGTGATGTCCTGATTGGCAAGCTTTTGGCGCAAATCCACAAGCTTCTGGTAGGTGGCCTCGTCGTCCTTTACATGTACGGTAGTGACGGACTTGTTCATGGCTTCTACCCGGGCCTGCACCATTTCGGTCAAGCGGTCGGTTAAGCCGCCCTGATACTGGGTATCATACTGTACGCCCACCACCGCGATGGTGCCGGCAACGATGGCTTCAGCGGATTGAAGCTCGGAGAGCTTTTCCACCTCCTGCGAAACCTCGTCGCTCACCCGTTGCGCGTCCTCCACCGTATTAACGCCCGCGTTAGCCGAGGGCGCTATGGATACAGTGGGAGCGGTGGTATCGGTTGCCATGGGGGATGTGCTGGGCATCATCGACGGTGATGCGCTGGGGCTGGGACTGGGGCTGGGCATGGTATCTGCGTTGCTGGCGCATGCGGTGAACAGTCCCAGTCCCATTAGGGAGATCACCAAGAGAATCCAAATCTTTTTCAAAGCTGTTCGCCTCCTCGCGGCTATTGTGTGCAGAAGCAAGGAGGCGTATTTGCGACAATCCTTCCCATAAAGAGCGGTTTTTTCAAGTCTTTATTTCGCAAGCATTGGCAAGCTGGCGGCAGCCACGCTCTGGCCCACACGGCGGCTTTTTTCGTCGGGCAGGTTCACCAGCATTTTTAGATCGGGATACTCGGTATTCAGCACCTCCTGCGCTTTGCCAAGCACCAGATCGCCGCCCTCGCCGCTGGTGACGCGGCCCATGAGCAGCACATGGTTAATGTTGTAAAACATTGCATAAAAGGCCAGCGTATAGCCAAGATATACGCCAATGGTTTCGTAGATTTTGCGGGCGTTTTCATTGCCGCGCTCCATTTCGCCCTGTACAACCTTTAGCTTTTCAGCAGGCGAAAGCTTCTCGTCCAGCTTAATTCCTGCGGCGGGCGCCAGCTTAATGACCGCATCCTGAGAGAAATATTTGACGCCGCAGCCAATATCGCCGCTCCATTCGTCCATCATGGCGGCGGCGGAAAGATCGCAGGGCACAAAGGCTAGCTCGTTCAGCCATCCGGTGATGTTGCCGTCCATGTCCACATAGCCGCCGGCCTCGCTGGTGCCCATGGCAATGCCCAAAATACCATTGGCATTCAGGCTCATCGCACCGGCTAACGCGGTCACATCGCCGTCGTTGCAGACTACCAGAGGCACGTCGCCAATTTCCTTGGCTGCGCGAATGTAGATATCCTTGACGTACTTCTCATAATCCTCTTCCCCAACCTTGAGGAACAAAGACGCGTTCATGGTCTGATTGTTGATGTAAACCCCCGCGGAGCTTACGCCGATAGCGTCTACCCGGGGCATATGGGAGGCGGCGGTTTTCATGGCGCTCAAAATGCCTTCATAATGATAGGCCGGGTCGCTGGTGATTTTGGGAAACCACACAACCTCCTCGCTGTACACGCTTTTCCCGTCAATAACGGCGCTGACCTTACGGTCGCTGCCGCCCGCGTCAAAGCCAATGCGGCAGCCCTCCAAATGGCGGCCAACCGGCGCGGCGGCGTCCTTCTTTTTAGGCGCTTCGGCAATGGTCTGTGCATAGCATACTTCAAAAGCGTGTTCATATACGCGGGCCATAAATTTCGCGTCGAATTCATGCTTGCCGCCCATGCGGTACTGCTCCTTTATCCCCTCGTAGACGGCTTTACTGCCCGCGATGGTTGCTCGGAAGCCGCCGTATACCCAAATCATGGTTTTCAGCATCCGCTCCGCCATATGGATATTGCCTTCATCATCCTTGCCATCGGGATAAATCCACAGATCAAAGGTAGAGACAAGGCCGTCGTTGCGCTCCAGCGCGAGGCGAATTTGATTGCCGCCCGCCTTGCAGGCCGCCTCCTGAAACTCCATCAGCTCCTGATAGATGGGGCTAAAGCTGGGATCCAAAGGTGCGGGAATTTTTAAGTAACTCATGAAAACGTCCTCCTTGCGAGCTGCTGTATTTGTACATTACGTATTACGCTAAACGTACTTTGTGGCAACGATCTTGATTATATCGTATTGTTTTTCATTTGTCCATATGCAGTTTGGCGGAAGCACTGTGCCTTTGAGAAAACGGCAATCCCCCGCTAAATCCCTTGCCTTCTCCCCGTTGACAAAGAGCGAGGAACTGATTATACTACTATCATCCATCGTGTGTGCACGTGCACACGTCCATATCAAAGCCAAAATGGACATTCAAATTGAAGGAGGCCATTCTGATGAAAGAAATTTTCAGCAACCTGCCCAAGGTATGTTACGAGGGGCCCAAGTCCCAAAACCCACTGGCTTTCAAATACTACGATCCCGAACGGATCGTCATGGGCAAAACCATGAAGGAGCACCTCCATTTCTCCATGGCATGGTGGCACAACCTCTGCGCTACCGGCGTGGATATGTTCGGGGCAGGCACGGCGGACAAGACCTTCGGCGCGGCTCCCGGTACCATGGAGCACGCCAAGGCAAAGGTAGACGCAGGCTTTGAATTCATGGAAAAGCTGGGAATCCGCTACTTTTGCTTTCACGATGTGGATTTGGTACCCGAAGCCCCTACGCTAAAAGAAACCAACGCACGCCTGGATGAAATAACGGATTACATCAAGCAAAAGATGGAGGGTAAGGATATCCATTGTCTGTGGGGCACCGCCAACATGTTTGGCAATCCCCGCTTCATGAACGGCGCGGGCTCCACCAACAGCGTGGACGTGTATTGCCACGCTGCGGGCCAAATCAAAAAGGCGCTGGACTGCACCGTTAAGCTGGGCGGCGAGGGCTACGTTTTCTGGGGTGGTCGCGAGGGCTATGAAACGCTGCTGAATACCGATATGAAGTTTGAGCAGGAAAACATTGCGGCTCTGATGAAAATGGCAGTGGAATACGGCCGTTCCATCGGCTTTACCGGGGACTTCTTCATTGAGCCGAAGCCCAAGGAGCCGATGAAGCACCAGTACGACTTCGACGCGGCTACCGCCATCGGCTTTTTGCGGCAGTATGGGCTGGACAAGGATTTTAAAATGAATATCGAAGCCAACCATGCCACGCTGGCGGGGCATACCTTCCAGCATGATTTACGTGTTTCCGCCATGAACGGCATGCTTGGCTCCGTGGACGCGAACCAGGGCGATTATCTGCTGGGCTGGGATACCGACCAGTTCCCCTCCAATGTTTACGATACCACGTTATGCATGTACGAGATTTTGAAGGCGGGCGGCCTTGCCCATGGCGGCTTGAATTTTGACGCGAAGAATCGTCGCCCCTCCTATACCTATGAGGATATGTTCCTAGGCTTTATTCTGGGCATGGATTCCTTTGCGCTGGGCCTCATCAAGGCGGCGAAGCTGATCGAGGACGGACGGCTGGACGGATTTGTGAAGGAGCGCTACTCCTCCTACACGCAAACGGAAATCGGTCAGAAAATTCGTTCCGGCAAGGCGACCTTGGCGGAGTGCGCCGCCATCGCTGAAAAAAATGGCGCGCCCGCGCTGCCCGGCAGCGGCAGGCAGGAATATTTGGAATCGTTGTTGAACACCATTATGTTCACTGATTGATCGACCCGTCAACAAAAGAAATGAGGTGTTTTCCATGAGCGAAAAATATCTTGTGGGAATCGACCTTGGCACCAGCGGCACCAAAACCGTCCTGTTTCGGCAGGATGGCAGCGTTGTCAGCTCGGCCACGGCAGAATATCCCATGGTTCAACCCCAAAACGGCTGGGCAGAGCAAGACCCGGACGACTGGTGGGACGCGGCGGTTTCCACCTTGAACCGGGTGCTAACCCAAAGCGGCGTTAACCCGTCGGAGATAGCGGGAATCGGCATTTCTGGGCAAATGCACGGCTTGGTCATGCTGGATAAGGACGGACGGCCTCTGCGCTCCTCCATTATCTGGTGCGATCAGCGCACCGCCGCCGAATGTGAAGAAATCACGGCGCGGGTAGGCGCGCAGCGGCTGATCGAAATTACCGCCAATCCGGCTCTCACCGGCTTTACGGCGGGTAAAATTCTATGGGTCAGAAAGCATCAGCCGGAAATTTACGAAAAGTGCCGCCATATTTTGTTGCCCAAGGACTATGTACGCTATCGTCTTACCGGGGCGTATGCGACGGAGGTCAGCGACGCCAGCGGCATGCAGCTATTGGATGTGCCCAAGCGCCAATGGAGCGCCGAGGTGCTGGAAAAGCTGGAAATTGATCCCTCTTTGCTGGGGAAGGTATATGAAAGCTGCGAAGTAACCGGCACTGTGACCAAGGATGCGGCTGAAGCCACCGGCCTTGCAGCGGGTACGCCCGTGGTGGGCGGCGCGGGCGACAATGCCGCCGCCGCTGTAGGCACCGGCGTGGTAGCCGACGGACGGGCTTTTTCCACCATCGGCACCTCCGGCGTGGTGTTCGCCCATACCGACAAGCTGTCCATCGACCCCAAGGGACGGGTGCACACCTTCTGCTGCGCCGTGCCCGGCGCTTGGCATGTCATGGGCGTAACGCAAGCGGCTGGCCTGAGCCTAAAGTGGTTCCGGGACACCTTCTGCGACGGGGAGAGAAGCGTAGCCGAAGCCATGGGCTGCGACCCCTATGTGATCATGACGGAGGAAGCTTCCCGCAGTCCCATTGGAGCAAACCGTTTGTTTTACCTGCCCTACCTGATGGGCGAGCGTACGCCCCATCTGGACCCCGACTGCCGGGGTGTATTCTTCGGCCTGTCCGCTATGCATACCAAGCGGGATCTGATTCGCGCCGTCATGGAGGGCGTAACCTATTCTATGAACGATTGCCTCAACGTGCTGGGCGAGATGGGCGTAAGGCCGGAACGCCTGCTGGCCTGCGGCGGCGGCGGCAGGAGCGCCTTCTGGCGGCAAATGCTGGCCGATGTGATGAATTGCCCCGTTTGCACCGCGCAAAGCAGCGAGGGCCCCGCGCTGGGCGTTGCCATTCTGGCAGGAGCGGGCACAGGCCTATATTCCAGCGTCAAGGAAGCCTGTGATCAGATGATCCAAGTAAACGCTCCCCAATCGCCCAACCCGGACAGCGTCCAAGCCTACGCGAAGAAGTACGAGGTTTACCGTTCTTTATACCCGGATATGAAGGAAGCCTTCAAGCGCTTGGCGAACTAAAAGAATAACGTGATAAAAGGCTGTCGCGGCTTTCGCCACGCGACGGCTTTTTGCTTGGAAGAAACAAAGGGGGAGCGGTATGCACCTGTGGGTGGACGCGGACGCCTGCCCGGTAACGGACGTGGCGATTCAAACGGCGGGCAGCCTTCATATATCGGTTACATTGGTGTGCGACGACGCCCATCGGATGGAGCGGGCGGGCGCAGAAACGATCATCGTGTCCAAGGGGGCGGACAGCGCAGATTTTGCGCTGGTTAACCGTATCCATCCGGGGGACGTGGTGGTTACGCAGGATTATGGCTTGGCCGCCATGTGCTTAGCCCGGGGAGCCGTAGCGCTCCATCAGGACGGCTATGTGTATGACGAGCATAATATCGACAGTCTGCTAGCCATGCGCCATCTATCTCGAAAAGCACGGATGGCTGGCCAGCGAACCAAAGGCCCGGCAAAGCGAAAGCCCGAGCAGGACGAGCGCTTTCGGCAGACTTTGACAGCCGTACTCAGGCAGACAGCAGCGGAGCGGTAAGCCTTTGGAAAAATGCTTTCGATTCCATAGGAACGGATCAGAAAAACCATAACGGGAGGCGTTTCAAGTGAAATGGGTAAAAGGATTGGGAAAACTGCTGGCGGTAGTGGCGATTGTAGCCGTCGTTGTAGCCGTCGGCCTGCTGGGGTACCTGAGCCTGATAGAGTATCAGCCGGAGGCCGTAGAGCCGCTGGAAATAAGTGTTGCCGCCCAGCACACAGCCGTTAAGGTAGGAGACGCTTTAAAAGTAATCAGCTTTAACACCGGCTACGGCGGCCTGGACCGCACCGAGGACTTCTTTATGGACGGCGGCAAGGCCGTTTCCACGGGAAACAAGGAGCAGGTTGAGCAGAATCTGGCTGGAATCCTCAGCGCGCTAAACGCGCAGGAAGCGCAGATCTATCTTTTACAGGAGGTGGACAAGGATTCCGCCCGTACCTTCTCCATCGATCAAGGGGAGTACTACCGCCATGGCCTATCGCTGAATACTGCGTTTGCTTATAACTATCGCTGCCAATTTGTGCCCTATCCGTGGCCGCCGATCGGCAAAGTAAACAGCGGCGTTCTCACCATGACCCAGCTGGCTGTGACCGAGGCTGAACGGGACAGCCTGCCCGTACCCTTTTCATGGCCCCTGAGAATCGCCAATCTGAAACGCTGCCTGCTCATTGAGCGGGTGCCTGTAGAAGGGACGGATCGAGAGCTGGTTATCATCAACCTTCATTTGGAGGCCTATGACGACGGTCAGGGCAAGGCGGCGCAGACGGCGCAGCTGATGAACATCATCCAGACCGAGTACAGCAAGGGTAACTACGTCATTGCCGGAGGCGATTTTAACCAAACCTTCGAGGGGGTGCGGCAGATCGGGGCCAGCCAAGAGGGCAAATGGCAGCCCGGCCAGCTAGCAAACAGCGAGCTGCCCTCCGGCGCGCGCTACGTATTTGATAGCTCCACGCCAAGCTGCCGCTCGCTGGATCAACCCTACACCGGGGATCGTGAGAATTTTGTTTTCTATGTGATTGATGGGTTCATCATTACGGATAACCTTAAGCTACAGCATGTGGAAACCATTGATTTGAACTTCCAAAACTCCGATCATAACCCAGTTATGATGCAGGTGGAGCTACTCTAATCCTTTTACGGCGCGACCTTTACCGGCGCGCTGTATTCGCTGTATACCCTACGACCGTTGCTGTTCTTATAAGCGCGTACCTTATAGTAATAGGTCTTAGTTATCTCGTCCGTTTCCAGCCGGTAGTCCCAGCGTTTGGTGGTCGCTTTTTCCGCCGCCTTGCTGTAGCTGCCGGTTTTTGTGGTGGAGCGGTACAGCACATAGCCCGACGCGCCGCGGACGTATACGGACAGGGTGGTAGCCTTGGAGGCTTCCTTGGCGCTGAGGTCTGGCACGCGTTCGCTGATGGTGGCGGCGGTTACGGCTACAGTGTTGGAGGATGAGTTAGCGCTGCTCGACGCTCCGCTGCCGATGGTAACGGAGCATTGAATCGCGGATAGCCCGGAGGAAGAAATGGTCAGCGTGGCCTCTCCCGCTTTTTTTCGGGTGACGGTACCGTCGGCGGCGACGGTAAAAATGGAAGTGCTGCCGCTTCGATAGCTCAAGCTCTCCGGCACGCATTTGCCCAGCTTTACCTCGAAGCGGTCATAAAGATAAACCACAGGTTGAGCGGTCTTTTTATCCTTCAGGCGCAGATCAGCCGCTCGCAGCTCAAAACGCTGATGGCTGTTATCCGCTCGCTCGTACATGCCGGAAGCGATTTGGACGGTCACGGTTTTCGTTTTTCCCGCCTTTGCCGTATCGGCGGCGGCTCTAGCCTTGAAGCTTTCCGGCTGCTGCTGCAAAATCAGCGCCCAGTAGTATTCGTTATAGCTGCCCTTTATATAGATGCAGGCAATCCCGGCATGGGTATAGTCCGCGTCCAAAAGAGCGCTCTTCGCGTTTTTCTGCCAGTCGGCGAGGGCGTCCGCCGCCTTGGAGTACCCGGCCGCAATGCATTCGCTGGTGGTCAAGCAGCTCTTTAGGCTGGTATACGCAGCGGCGGCGCTGTCAAAGTCGCTCAGGTCGGGACGGCTATGATCAAAAAAGACAAACAGCTCCGCAGCCCGCTGGATAGCCGCGTTTTCCAGATCGGCGGTCATTTCAAGGGCAGCCAAGCCGTTTTTGGCGCGATAGGTATTCAGCTGCTTGAGCGCCTCGCGAGCTCGGTTTTGATAGGTGGTTACCGTATAGGTGATTTGCAGCTGCTTAGCCGAGGCCGCTTTTACAGGCTGGGCTCCGGGGAAAAGGCATAGGCATACTAGGAGCAACGCCCCCCAAAAAGTGGTTTTCAATCGGCGCATCGGTCGTTCCTCCCTTATCCTAATCTTTTATATAGGCGCATGCTTTGCGCCTAAGGAAATGATATACTCGCGCAAAAGCAGCTCCTCGCCGCCGATGGGCTCGAGCATGGTACGCCCGCTGGCCTTGAAGCCCATATGCTCGTAGAATCCCTCCGCACGCAGGTTCTGGATTAACGCCCATAGACATACGTCGGTGCAGCCGTCGTTTTTAAGCTTCGCAAGAGCCGCCTGCATCAGCAGCCGCCCATAGCCTCTGCCCACATAAGCGGGGCGAAGGTATAGGCTGACAATTTCGCCATAGCCCTCTCGCGCCGCGTCACGGGCAAAGCAAACATGGGAGGTTCCGATCAGCCGATCGTCCATATACATTCCGAGGGAGGAAGCCGGCTCCGCGCTGAGGGGGCCGCTCCAACGCTCCGGGCTTAGCTTGTCCAAATACCCCTGAGGCACGATGCCCCGATAGGCGCTGCACCAGCTTTCCACATAAACGCCGCCCACGTCATGAAAATCATCCTTTTCGGTAAGCTCACGGATGAGGAGCATATTCATTCCTTCTTACAAAATCCAGTAGTACGTCCGACACCCGATCGATCTCGCTGTCGGTAAGATAGGGATGCATTGGCAAGGACAGCACCCTCTCGCATGCGTTCAGGGTGTTGGGATAGTCGCTGTCGCTGAAATCACGATCGCTGAACGCCGATTGACGGTGCAAGCCGCGCGGATAATAGACCATGGAGGGAATATCCTGCTCCTTCAGCGCTTTTTGGGCTTCGTCCCGCTGCTTTTCACTTTCGAGCAAAACGGTATACTGCGCCCAGCTGCTGGTATAGCCCACTGGAACGTAAGGAACCGTTACCGCGCCCGTCAGCCGGTCGGTATAACGCTGGGCGGCATGGTTCACCGCGCTAAGCTCGTAGCGGCGTAGCGCGTCCAGCTTGGGCAGCAAAATGGCTGCCTGCAGGGTATCCAAGCGAGAGTTCATGCCAAAGCGCTGGTTGTCGTATTTATCCTGCTTGCCTCGCCCGTTGGCCCGCAGGGAGCGCAGCAGATCTGCCTCCTCTTGGGTATCCACAAAGACGGCTCCGCCGTCGCCATAGCAGCCCAGTGGTTTGGCGGGGAAAAACGAGGTAATGGCAGCGTCCCCAAAGGAGCATGCGGCCTTGCCGTTAATGCTGCCGCCGTAGCCTTGGGCGCCATCCTCTAATAAGAGCAGGTGATACTTTTTTGCGATGGCGCTCAGCCTGTCGTACTGGGCGGGCTGACCAAACAAATCCACGGCTACCACCACTCGAGGGCGAAGCCGCCCCTCCTGCTGTACGCGGAGAATGGCTGTTTCCAGCGCTTCCGGGGATAGGTTGAAGGTATTTAGGCAAATATCCACCGGCACGGCAGACGCGCCTACGGCGGCGGCACAGGCGGCAGAGGCGAAATAGGTGAAATCAGGCGCAAACACAGCGTCGCCGGGGCCAACGCCCCAAAGCATCAGCAGCAAAACCAGCGCGTCGGTACCGTTGCCGCAGGTGACGCAGTAATTGCGTCCCGTATCCTCTGCCAGACGGGCCTCCAGCTCGCTAACCTGCCCCCCAAGAATAAAGTGGCCGCCCTTGATCACCTCGGCGATTCCCTCATCAATCTGCGGCTTGAGCGCTTGGTACTGCGCGTTTAAATCGTGAAAATTCATGGTTCCTCCCTTTCCTCTAGGCCCTGAGCGGTATGCTCAAAGCGACGGTGACAGCGAGGGCAGCGCAGGTCTTGAGGCAGGCGCTGACCGCAGGTGCATACATATCCCGCCTGTCGGGCAGGCGCGCCCAGCATCAGCGCGTAGGCGGGAACATCCTTGGTAACGACGGCTCCCGCGCCGATCATAGCCCGTTTGCCGATTCGATGGCCGCAGACGATGGTGGCGTTAGCGCCAATCGAGGCTTCATCCTCCACCACGGTAGGCACAAAATGCTCATGACCCTTGGGGTACAAGGCCCGGGGTGTTAAATCGTTGGTAAAAACGCAGCTGGGGCCGCAGAAAACACCGTTGCCCAGCTGAACGCCCTCATAGAGACTGACATTGTTTTGCAGCTTACAGCCGTCACCGAGGGATACGTTTTTCCCCACATAGCAATTCTGCCCGATGGAGCAGCTTCGACCAATCCGAGCGCTACCCTCCACATGGCAGAAATGCCATACGCACGTTCCTTCGCCCAGCTCCGCGCCGGGCTCTACGATGGACGAGGGGTGCACGGTAGCGCTCACCGGTCAAACCTCCCCGCAAAGTCAAGGGTGGAGCAATGCTCCAAAGGCAGCTTTACCGGGGCATGGGTATAAGCGGACTGATAAATGGCCAGCACCAGCTCCAGCGCCCGCAAACCCGCTTCACCGTTTACATAAGGTTCCCGATCATTTAGGATTGCGTCGATTACGTCGGCATACAGCGGCGTATGACCGAAGCCGTACACGTTGGGCGGGTTTTCCGCAAACTCCATTTTAATGGTGGCGGGGTCGCCCCGTCCGTCCCGGAAATCCCATTCCTCGATTTTGTTGACGCTCTTTCCGCCAGCCTTTACCGTGCCGTCGCTGCCAAAAAGATAGAGAGTCTCTTCTAAATTGTGGGGATAAACGTTGGTGGTGCCCTCCACAAGGCCGTAAGCGCCGCTGCCAAAGCGAACGATGGCAAGGCCCAAATCCTCGGCTTCGATAAACGCATGGTTCAGGTTATCGGTGTAGGCCATTACCTCCGTTACATCGTCGCCCATCATCCAACGCAGCAGATCAATATTATGGATGCATTGGTTCATCAGCGCGCCGCCGTCCTGCGCCCAAGTGCCGCGCCAAGGGGCTTGGGTATAATATTCCTGTCCACGGTTCCAGCGGACATGAGCCGCGCCGTGGAGCATGCGGCCAAAGCGCTTTTCCTCCACTGCCGAGCGAATCTTTTGGATGGATTTATTGAAGCGGTTCTGATGGCAGGCGCACAGCTTTACGCCAGCCTTCCGTGCGGCGGCGATCAACCCCCGCGCGTCGTCCATGCTGAGGGAAATGGGCTTTTCGATTATCAGGCTGGAACCGGCGGCTATGCAGTCCATGCCAACCGCCGCGTGTTTTCCGCTTTCCACGGCAATAGCTGTCAGTTGGGGACGCTCCTTAGCCAGCATTTCATGATAATCCGTATAGCGGCGAATCGAACCGCGCTGGGCCTCCGGCACGGCAGCCAGCACCGTTTCCATGCGCTCCGGGAGGATATCGCAAACGGCGCAAAAATCCAAGCTTTCTTTATTGTTCATAGCGGCTGCTACATGATTGGGCGCTATGCGTCCACAGCCAAGAAGGGCATATCGAAGCTTTTGCATCGGTGGGGAAAGGCTCCTTTCGTTGCTTACAGCACGCGGATATTTTCGCGGTTGGGGATGCTCTTGAGGGCGTTCTTGGTATCAAAAATCAAATCGGCGTTGGCGCTGACCATGGCATAATCCACCGTGGTATGGGCGGTGGTGACCATGACCAGATCGGCGGCTTTTACCACCTCCGGGGTCAAGGCCGGGATGCTCTTTTCCTCTACGCCCTCGTAGCGGTATTCCGCCACATAGGGGTCATAATAGCAGACCTCTGCGCCCAGCTTGCGTAGCTGCTGGATCACGCGCAGCGCCGGGCTTTCCCGGTAGTCGTCGATATCCTGCTTGTAGGCCACGCCTAGCACCAGCACCTTTGCGCCGTTCATAGCCTTTTTACGCTCGTTGAGTGCGCCCATTGCGCGCTGGGCGCAGTATTCGGGCATTTTATCGTTGATGATCATGCTGCTTTCAATCATCGAGGTATGGAAGCCGTATTCCCGCGCCTTCCAGCTTAGGTAATAGGGATCCAGCGGAATGCAGTGACCGCCCAGACCGGGGCCGGGATAAAAGGCCTGAAAGCCGTAGGGCTTGCTCTTGGCTGCGTCCACAACCTCCCAAATGTTAATCCCCATGCGGTTGCACAGCATGGCCAGCTCGTTAATAAGGCCGATGTTTACATTGCGATAGGTATTTTCCAGTATCTTTTCCATCTCCGCCACGGCAGGGCTGCTAACCCGATGAACCGGCGCTTCCAAAACGGCCTCATACAAGGTAGCCGCAATATCGGTGCACTCGGGCGTAATACCGCCCACCACCTTGGGGGTATTCTTGGTTTTGTAGATGGCGTTGCCCGGGTCAACCCGCTCCGGGGAGAAAGCAAGGAAAAAGTCTTTTCCGCATTTCAAGCCGGACTTTTCCAAAATGGGGCGCATCAGCTCCTCGGTGGTTCCGGGGTAGGTGGTGGATTCCAGCACCACCAGCATATCCTGATGCAAATAAGGCGTAATGCTTTCGGCGGAGGAACGCACATAGCTGATGT
The DNA here is from genome assembly GCA_028693055.1 of Eubacteriales bacterium. Taxonomy (GTDB): domain Bacteria; phylum Bacillota; class Clostridia; order Christensenellales; family Aristaeellaceae; genus Limiplasma. The sequence goes on from JAQUWD010000002.1 coordinate 51,270, forward strand.
CCGGCTGTTGATGGGCATCCAGCGGGGTGGGAACGGCGATGCATACGCAATCGCAGGAGGCTACCGAGGCGAAATCCGTCGTTGCGGTCAGCATTCCGCTTTCCACAATCTTTTTCAGATCGCTGTCGACCACGTCGCCGATATAGTTGTGCCCGGCGTTTACCAGCTCTACCTTCTGCGCCTGCACGTCGAAGCCTTTTACATGAAAGCCCGCCTTGGCCTTTTCCACTGCCAGCGGCAGTCCGACATAGCCTAATCCAACAACGCCCAAGGTGGCGGTTCGATCCATAATTTTTTTCTTTAGGACGGACATTTGATTCGCTCCTTATGGATTCATTTTTGTCGGGATGGATACCAATTTCCAGCTTCTAATGATACAGCAGAAATGCGTGGAAGTCAATTGCGGGTGGGAATTGGCAGGAATATTACAGCCGCGGCGCGAGCGCTTTCCATCCATTAAAGAATGCCTATCAGGCATTCCTTGCAATGAAAAGGAAGCATTAGACAGGTGCGTCTCATTGGTTTATACTATCGCCAGTACTCGAAAGAATGGAGGAAAGCCATGAAACGGCAAGGACAAGAGTTGCCGAAGCAGTACCTGTTTACCAACCAAATGCTGCTTGCGTTAATTCTACCAATCATTTTGGAGCAAACCGTGAATTTAACGGTAGGCTTGATGGATTCCATCATGGTGGCGGCGGTGGGAGAGGCGGCGGTATCCGGCGTTTCGCTGATTGACACCATTTATACTCTTCTTTTGAATTTGTTTTCGGCATTGGCTACAGGCGGCGCGGTCATCGCGGGGCAGTATCTGGGGCAGAAGAATGAAGCAAAAGCCAAGCAAGCGTCTACGGAGCTGGTATGGACGATGCTGGCCGCTTCCGCCCTGATGACGCTGCTGATGTACCTTGGCAAGGGCTTTCTTCTCCATGTGGTCTTCGGCCAAATCGAGGCGGACGTTTACCGTAATGCGGAGACCTATCTGATGATCGTCAATCTATCCATTCCCTTTATGGGCATGTATAACGGCGCGGCGGCTATCTTGCGCACCCGGGGCGACTCCGGCGCGGTTTTGAAGGTATCGGCGCTCATGGGGGCAATCAATCTGGTGGGCAACTCCATCGGGGTCTATGCGCTCCACGCAGGCATTGCCGGGGTGGCGGTTCCCACGCTGATCGCACGTGCCTTTGGAGGCATAGCCGCCGTAGCGGTGCTTTTGAAGCCGGGGAAGCAGCTTTGCCTTGAAAAAACGTGGCGGCACCGCTTTGACGGCTCCATGGTTAAAAGCATCTTAAAAATCGGCGTGCCCAACGGGTTAGAAAACGGTATTTTTCAGCTTGGCAAAATTGTGCTGCTCAGTCTGATCGCATCCTTCGGTACCGGGGCGATTGCCGCCAATTCCGTTACGCTGACCTTGGCGGGCATTGAGGTCATCCCCGGCCTTGCCATGCAGCTGGCCATGACCACGGTGATTTCCCGCTGCGTCGGCGCGGGCGATTATCAACAGGCGCGTCACTACACCCGCAAGCTGATGGGCGTCGCCTATCTGGCGATCATGGCGCTGGACGCGGCGATCTGGTTTGCGCTGCCTTGGATTCTGTCCATTTATCAGCTCACGGAGCAAACAGCCGCCGTTACTACCCAGCTGGTGCTGTGCCATACGCTGGGCGCGGTGATGATCTGGCCGTTGTCCTTCGTGCTGCCCGCCACCTTCCGCGCCGCAGGAGACGTAAAGAGCCCGATGATTGCCTCCATCCTTTCCATGGTCATCGTCCGGGTGGGCGGCGGCTACTGGCTGGCGCAGGTCTGCGGCCTTGGGGTGCTAGGCACTTGGCTTTCCATGGTGGGCGATTGGGCGGTGCGTTCAGCCGTTTTCTGCATCCGCTATCACAGCGGCAAATGGACGCGCTATCGGGCGCTTGAATAAACAAAAGGACGCGTCCAACCGCTTACATTGCCGTTGGATGCGTCCCATGGGCATATTCTTTTCATTACCCGTTTAATCCGGGCGCCGCCTGATTTTCAGTTTGATTCTCCGTTTGGTTTACGGTCGGCTCGTTCTGCGGGGCTACGTCGGTGGCGTTTGGCTGCGCTGTTTCCGTCGCGGCGGTTGGGTTAGCGGAGGCGGGCCATGGATCGGCGTCCGTGTGACATGCGGTTAAAAGCAGAGCGCTGACAAGGCACAGTACCAGCAGCGCTGTCTTTGTTCCTTTCATGGTAAAGAATCCCCCCTTGTCTTTATTCCCTTGGCTAGTATACCACAAAATGGAACGATCAGGCTTTACAAATACTGTCACGCTTGTTACAATCACAATGGAAGAAGGATGAAACAAGGAGTGAGTGTAATGAGCAATATCTGGCATGATATCGCCCCGTCCCGCATCACCTGCGAGGATTTTATCGCTGTAATCGAAATCGAAAAGGGCAGCAAAAAGAAATACGAGCTGGACAAGGAAACCGGCCATCTGATTCTGGACAGGATCCTGTATACCTCCACCCATTACCCAGCCAACTACGGCTTGATTCCCCGCACCTATGCCGACGATAACGATCCGCTGGATGTGCTGCTGGTATGCAGCGAGGTGATCCAGCCCTTAAGCTTGGTGCGCTGCTATCCCATCGGCGTGATTACCATGCTGGACCAGGGGCGGCTGGACGAAAAGATCATCGCCATTCCGTTCCAAGACCCCACCTACAATACCTTTAAGGATATCGCCGATCTGCCCAGCCACATTTTTTCGGAAATGAGCCATTTTTTTAGCGTATATAAGAGCTTGGAGGGGAAGGAAACCGTAGTAGACGAGCTGCGGGGCGCGGAGGAAGCAAAAAGCGTGATCCAAAAATGTCTGGATGCGTATATCGAAAAGTTTTGCCGCTGACGGCACCGTCCATTTGTGAAAATGGTATTCAATCTGCCCCAATTATGGTATACTACCCGTGGCATTTTACATTGGAAAGGGATGGAACGCATATGGCAAAGATTCTTCGCGAGCCCATTGTTTTGGATGTAAATCATATGATGAGCGACGTGATCGGCTTTCAATACGGTATTGACGCGGATCATGTGGACGGCATGAGCCAAGCGGCCAAAATGGCGCAGCAGAGCGTGGAAAAGAACCGCGGCACCGGCTGGCTGGGCTGGACGGAGCTGCCCTATAATCAGGAGGAAATCGTAGCGCATATCGAGGCGGTAGCCGCCAACGTGCGTAAGAAATTCGACGCGTTCGTGGTGCTGGGCATCGGCGGCAGCGCCCTTGGGCCTATCGCCATTCAGCAGGCGCTGAATCATCTGCATTATAACGAGCTTCCCGCCGAAAAGCGTGGCGGCCCTCGGCTGTATGTGGAGGACAACATCGACCCTGAGCGCATGGCCGCGCTGCTAGACGTGATTGACGTAAAGCATACCTGCTTTAACATTATCACTAAATCCGGCGCAACCGCCGAGACCATGAGCCAGTATCTGATCATCTCGGAGCTACTGAAGAAGGAAGTGGGCGATGGCTGGAACGAGCACATCATCGCCACCACCGACAAGGAAAAGGGCAACCTGATCAAGCTGGCTAAAGAGAACAGCTTTGAGCTGTTCCATATTCCCGCTAGCGTGGGTGGACGTTTCAGCGAGCTAAGCCCCGTGGGTCTGCTTCCCGCAGCGGTATGCGGCGTCGATATCCGCGCCATGCTGGAAGGCGCCGCCGCCATGGACCTGCGCTGCAAGACGGCGGACGTATGGAAGAATCCCGCTCTTTTAGAGGCGGTGCTTCAATACATCGCCATGCAGGAGATGGAGACCAACGTACAGGTGGTCATGCCCTATGCGGACAGCCTGAAATACATGGCGGACTGGTTCTGCCAGCTTTGGGCTGAATCTCTGGGCAAAAATGTAACCCGTAAGGGTATGGCAGTCAACGTAGGCCAAACCCCCACCAAGGCGCTGGGCGTCACCGACCAGCACAGCCAGCTACAGCTATACACGGAAGGCCCCTATGATAAGGTAATCACCTTCCTAAAGGTTGGCCGCTTCCGCACGGAAACCGCTATCGCCCACGGCTGCGCCGAGTTCCCCGATGTGGCGTTCTTGGGCGGCAAGACCCTGAACGCCTTGATCGACGCGGAGCGCACCGGCACCGAGTACGCCCTGTTCCGCTCCGGCCGCATGAGCCAGACCATTGTGCTGCCTGAGGTGAACGCCTACACCATCGGTCAGTTGCTATTTTTCTTTGAGATGGCTACCGCCTATGCGGGCGAGCTATTGGACATCGACGCGTTCAATCAGCCCGGCGTAGAGGAGAGCAAAATTGCCAGCTACGCGGTGTTGGGAAACACGGCGGAGAAGTACGCCAAAAAGGCTGCTGAGATGAAGGGTCGTCCTGCCGGTCGTACGGAATACACCCTGTAAACATTAGTAAAACGGAAAATAAGCGGAAATGGTCAGCATGCCTGCCCTCCGCTTATTTTTTGTTTGACATATCTGGAAGAAATTGTTAGACTATGGGAAGCAAAAAGAGGAGCGTTACAGAGCATGACCATGGTTCTGGCAATGGACCATCGCAGGGACTGGCTGCCCTGTGCGGCGGCAATGCTGAACGGCGATGGCGGTCAAATTTATCTTCTGCTTCCCGGCCAAACCACCGAGCAGCAATTGTTTGCGTTCCGAAAATTGCGGGACTGTTTTTCTTTGGATATGATCCCCAACCCCCTGACGGAAAGCAGCGGCGTAATCACAGAGCATGACGGCTGCCCGGCAATCCGCATCGAGCTGTTATCGGGTCGAGAGAAGCCCTATTTCATAAACCGCGCAGGGGAAAAGCGAAGCGTATGGCTTTGGAAAATGGGTCTGCTCACGATCGCAAAGCCTGATGAGCTGCGGGCATTGATCCGTCAAGCGGACGGCCTTGTTTATGAAAGTCAACGGTCGTGCAATCAGGACCTCACCTTTGACGAATTGAAGAAAGCCTTCCTACGCATCAACAAGCCCCTTGGGATCCCTCAGCAGCTGACCATGGGCATGATCAACCGGAACGGTTTGTATACAAACTTAGCGTTGATCTTATCGGATCAGCAGCTTTTTCGGGTAAAGCTATGCTGGGTCGAAGGCACAGCCCGCGTCGGAAGGCTGCTAGCCGCGTCGGAGCTGGAAACCGGCTGGGTTTCCATGAGAGCCGCCATTGACGCGCAGGTAGAAAAGCTGGGGCGCGCCCGGGGGAAACGCAAAAATGCAGCTCAAGGCAGCCCATTCGATTTTCCCCCAAGAATGGTAAGAGAAACGCTGCTGCTACTGCCAAGGCTCATGAATTTCGAATCCCAAGAATGTATTGTTCTGCGTTTCTATGACGACCGCATGGAGCTGTGCATACCCGGCGGATTCATGCGTGGACATGCCTACACAGCATTGCGGCAGGGCGAAGCCTTCTGCCGCAATCCCCGGCTGTGCGAGTTCATGGGCGAAATCCACAAGGGCTGCTGAATAAGCATAAACTTGAAGGAGCTTTCTGCCTATTACCAAGGCTTGCCCCGGCTGACCAAGATCGAGTACAATGAAACAGCCTTTCGGATAACGATACCCAGTATTAACCTACGCAAAGAAAGAAGGGTCAATGCGCAATATGGTTTCTGCGCCAGCCGGATGCTGAACCTGATGGAGGAGCGAAGCGGGCTGACCAAAGAGGAAGCGGCTCCGCTGTTGGGTATGACCGCTCGGCAGGCCTCCTTTTTGCTCAACCGCATGGTTCGGGAAGGCTTACTGATTTTTTTTGGCGGCGTCTATCGCCTTGGCGACATTGTATACAACCCCAGTCGGTGCGATCCTGCGGAGGTTCGGCTGGCAAACCTTCCCGTGCCAGCCTTTGATGAGCTGGAAACACAGAGCGTTGAATGCGAGCGGGTAAAACTACAGACTACTCAAGAAAACGAATGGAGCGTTGAAAATGGAATATCGTGAAATCGGAAAAACCGGGAAAAAGAGCAGCGTCATCGGAATGGGCTGCGAGCATCTGGACGGCAAACCCTACGAGCAAGTGAAGGAAACCATCGACGCTGCCATCGAAAACGGCGTGAATCTATTTGACGTCTTTATGCCCGGCAACGAGGTACGGCAGAATATCGCTAAGGCGCTTGGACAGCGCCGCAGCGAGGTGATGCTACAGGGACATATCGGTTCTACCGACCTTCGCCAGCAGTACGATATTAGCCGGGATCTGCCTACGGTGAAGAAATACTTTGAAAATTTGCTCCGTCTGTTCGGATACATCGATTTTGGCATGATGTTCTTTATTGATTCCGAGGAGGATTATCAGGGCGTTTTTGAAACGGGCTTTGTCGATTATATTCAAAAGCTAAAGCAGCAGGGGGATATCAGACATATCGGCTTTAGCTCACATAACCCCATCATGGCAGAGCGGGTGGTAAAAACCGGAGTGCCGGAGATGATGATGTTCAGCATCAATCTAGCGTTTGATCTCTACCCGGCGGACGCTCATGTGCTGGACGAGCTGGGGCAGGGGCTGAACAAGAATGCGTTTTGCGGGCTCGATCCCAAACGCGCCGCTTTGTATACGTTATGCGAGCAGCGAAACGTGGGCGTGACGGTAATGAAAACATTAGGCGCTGGCAAGTTGATTTCCGCCGAGCACACCCCCTTTGACAAGCCCCTGACTGTTCCCCAATGCATCCATTACGCCCTTACGCGCCCCGCCGTTGCCAGCGTCATGATCGGCTGCCAGTCCCGCAAGCAGGTAGAGGACGCAGTACAGTACCTAAGCGCCAGCGCCGAGGAACGGGATTACACCCACGTCATGACTACGCTTCGCAACGATTTTAAAGGCAATTGCGTCTACTGCAGCCACTGCCAGCCCTGCCCAGCGGGAATCGATATCGCTACGGTGAATAAGTATCTGGACATCGCCCGTCTCGACCGTCAAAACATCTCGCCCTCTGTGCGCTCTCACTACGCTGGATTATCTCACGGCGGCGACGACTGCATTGCCTGCGGCAGCTGTGAGAAGCGCTGCCCCTTCGGCGTTTCCATTATCAAAAATATGGCGGAAGCCGCAGCACTGTTCCAATAATCGTTTTTTCCGAACGTTATCTATAGGAATTGCTGGTAATATTCGATATTTCATGGTATACTATCCAGCGAAAGATAACGAGGAGGATGCCCTGTGGAACGGATTCGACGCAACGAACGCATGGCTGCGCTGACCAAATGGCTGACGGAGTCGCCTAATCATATTTATACCCTGTCCCATTTCTGCGATCAGTTTGGCGCAGCCAAATCCACCATGAGCGAGGATATCGACATCCTGCGCCATGTATTTGAAACGTTCGGAATGGGCAAACTGGAAACGGTTACCGGTGCGGCTGGCGGCGTACGCTACCGCCCCTGCCTGTCCGCCGACGCGACTATTGCCTTTGTGAGCGACCTGTGCAAGGAGCTGTCTACCACCACAAGGGTGCTTCCCGGCGGCTTCCTGTACCTGAGCGATATTTTAAGCCTGCACCATCTGGTCAGCAAAATGGGCATTATCATTGCCCAGCAATTCTACGATGCGGAGCCGGATTTTGTGCTTACCATGGAAACCAAGGGAATTCCTGTAGCGCTGATGACCTCCCAAGCCATGGGGCTGCCGCTGGTGATTGCCCGGCGCTCCAGTAAGGTTTATGAGGGCTCGGCGGTGAATATCAACTATGTTTCCGGCTCCTCCGGTCATATTGAAACCATGAGCCTCAGCCGCCGCGCCGTGGCCTCCGGCCAGCGGGCGCTTATTGTAGATGATTTCCTGAAGGCTGGCGGAACCGCTAAGGGCATGGTGGATCTGATGCATGAGTTTAACGTGGAGGTGGTGGGCACCGCATTCGTCATGTCCACCGAAAAGCCTGTGGAGAAGCGTATTCACGGCGAGAAATCATTGATGATCATGGATGTGGACGGCGATAATCCGGAAACCCTTTCCGTCCGTCCATCGGAATGGATATTGGAAATGAATCAATAAAGGAGCAATGGGATATGAATTATGGCTGGATATCCGAAACCGGCGCGTTCGCCCAAAAGCCGCTGTTAGGAAAGCCCTGCGGCGATTATGTAAAAGCCGCCATGGCCGAGATCGAGCTGGTGGACAGCGCCGAGCGTTTGGGAAAGCGCAAGGCAGACGGCGTGCTGGTGGTCCGGCAGGACGCGCCCTGCCTGCAGGAGAAAACCTTGCTAGGCTTATTGGAGGCTTCCCGAGAGGAGCCCTGCGCGTTAATATCCTTGGACACTGAAACGGCGCTGGCAGTGGCAGTCAGCGGTGAAGTAATGGATCAGCTGTTGGCTGAAAAACCGACGCTGCCCGGGCTGGACGAGCTGGTAGCGCTCATTCATCAAAAAGGAAAAGCCATCCGGCTTTGGCATGACGAGCTGGCGGAAACCTATTTTGCGGTTAACGACGCGAAGCATTACGCCGAAGCCTTCCGCATGCTAAACGCGGCTACGCTGGAGCGTCACCAGAAAAACGGGGTCATCCTTTTGGACCCTGACCGTACCATCATCGAGGCTGATGTGCAAATCGGCGCGGGCACGATGATCTATGCGGGCAACATGCTCTGCGGCGCGACCCGTATCGGCAGCGATTGCGTGCTCTACCCCAACAATCGTATGCAGGACGCAGCGGTAGGCCAAGGCGCCACCGTGGAAAGCAGCGTGCTGCTCAACTGCGTGGTAGGCGAGCATACCACCGTAGGCCCCTATGCTTATCTGCGGCCAGATACCAAGATTGGCGATCATTGCCGCATCGGCGACTTTGTGGAGGTTAAGAACAGCTCCATCGACGACGGCACCAAGGTATCCCATTTGACCTATGTTGGCGACAGCGATTTGGGCAAGGATATCAATCTGGGCTGCGGCGTGGTGTTTGTCAATTACGACGGCAAGGTGAAGAACCGCTCCAAGGTGGAGGATCACGCTTTTATCGGCTGTAACTGCAACTTGGTTGCACCCGTGCATGTTGGCAAAAACGCCTATCTGGCGGCGGGCAGCACTATCGTGGAGGACGTGCCGGACGACGCACTGTTCGTGGCGCGTTCCCGGGGCGTGGTGAAGGAAGACTGGGTTAAACGCCGCAAGGAAGCTGGAAAGCTATAACCCCCATTTTCAAAATTCACATAGAAGCAAAAACCATTGCCCTTGATTCACAGGCAATGGTTTTTGTTATCTGCTTTACGGGGCGTTTACAACGTCCTTCCCTTCCGATGCAGCAGGCAATACCAGAAAGCTATTGGGATAGGCCTTGCGAAAATCCTCCGCAGCCTTCAACCAGTCCGCCATTGCTTGCGCGTCGCCCTTCTGCGCCGCCTGCCAGCTAGCCAAGGCCAGCACAAACGCTTCCGTTTCTTGCTTCATGCCATCCGTGCTTTGCGTAAGCTTCTGATGCTGCTCGGTAAGCGTCTGTAGGGCTGTCTCGCAAGTTTTGAGCTGCTTTTTTGCTTGCGCAAGCTCCGCATTCAACGCTTTCTTTTCTTCAAGCCACTTCTCTTGCTGCTGTTTTAGTACTGCCGCCTCCTGAAGCGCCGAGGTATTTGCTGTTTGCAGCTCGGTAACCTTTTGGACGAGGGTCTCCTGCTCTGCCAGCAGCTGACTTTCACGGGTTCTAAGGGCGGTCAATTCCTCCGTAATCGCTTTTCGTTCCGTCTTGCTCTTCTCAACGGTTTCGTTTAAAAGCTCCCGTTCTTTCATCAGCTGATCCCGTTTCTGGCTTGCCTCGTTCAGCTTGTCTGTCAGCTCCTGTGCTAACGTTTCAGCCTCCCCAAGGCGTGCAATCAGGTCGCTTCTCTCCCCAGCAAAGGCAGTCTCTACCTGCTGCCGTTCGCTGCTTTGTTGGGCTACCGCGCCGTTGGCTTCCTCCACCGCTAGCAAAGCGTCCTGAAGATTCTGCTTTAGCGCGTCCCTTTCGGCAGTGGCTTGGGTAAGCGCCAACGTCGTCTCCTCTAAATCCGCATTGGTGGAGCGCTGCTGCGCCACCTGCTTTTGCAGCTTTTGGTTCAACTCGCTTACCTGATTGACCCGCTGCGCCAGCATTTCCGACTGCTGTAGGCTTCCCGATACAATAAAGCCCGACACCACCAGCAATAGCACCAAAAATATCGCCATAATCGCTACAGTCTGTTTCATGAAATTTGCCTCCCTGCGCCTATCCAGCTTCTTCTTGAAACAGGATATGCACGGGAGGCAAAAATTATGCAACTTAGCTGGGATTAAACATTTCCCTGAGCCATCATGGCTTCGGCTACCTTGAGGAAGCCGGCGATATTCGCGCCAACCACATAGTTGGTGGGCTGATCGCCATACTCCTTGGCGGCGGCGGCGCATTTTTCGAAAATTCCTGTCATGATGCCCTTCAGCTTCTCGTCCACCTCGTCAAAGGTCCAGTGCAGACGCATGCTGTTCTGGCTCATCTCCAACGCGGAGGTAGCTACGCCGCCAGCGTTGGCTGCCTTGCCGGGGGCAAAGAGCACGCCGTTTTTCAAGAACAGATTGGTGGCTTCCAAGGTGGAGGGCATATTCGCACCCTCGCCCACCGCAAAGCAGCCGTTGGCTACCAGCGCCTTGGCTCCGGCTTCGTCCAGCTCGTTCTGGGTAGCGCAGGGCAGCGCAATATCGCATTTCACCGTCCAAATGCCCTTGCAGCCCTCATGGTATTCGCTGCCGGGTACGCGAGCCGCGTATTCCTTAATCCGTCCGCGCTCCACTTCCTTGATTTGCTTCACCACATCCAGCTTGATGCCGTTAGCGTCGTAGATATAGCCGTTAGAATCGCTCATGGCTACGACCTTGCCGCCCATTTGGCTGATTTTTTCGTTGGCATAAATCGCTACGTTGCCGCTGCCGCTGACCACAATGGTTGCGCCCTCGATCTTCTTGCCGTTGGCCTCCACCATGTTCTTTACAAAGTAGCAAAGGCCATAGCCGGTAGCCTGCGTGCGGGCTAGACTGCCGCCGTAGGTCAACCCTTTGCCGGTCAGTACGCCCTCGTACAGGCCAGTAATACGCTTGTATTGGCCGTAAAGGTAGCCGATTTCCCGTGCGCCGGTGCCGATGTCTCCGGCAGGCACGTCCACGTCCGCACCGATATGACGGTACAGCTCCGTCATGAAGCTCTGGCAGAAGGCCATAACCTCTCGGTCGCTCTTGCCCTTGGGGTCAAAGTCGGAGCCACCCTTGCCGCCGCCGATGGGCAGGCCGGTCAGGCTGTTTTTCAGCACCTGTTCAAAGCCCAAGAATTTTAAAATGCTCAGGTTTACGCTGGGATGAAGGCGAAGACCGCCCTTGTAAGGCCCGATGGCGCTGTTGTACTGCACGCGGAAGCCGCGGTTTACCTGGGCCTTGCCCTCATCGTCCACCCACGGCACACGGAACATCACAATGCGCTCCGGCTCTACAAAGCGTTCCAGTAGACCGTTTTTCTCATATTCGGGATGCTTGTCAAACACGGGCGCGATGCTGTCCATAATTTCAGTTGCCGCCTGTAAATATTCGCTTTCATGAGCGTTGCGCGCCTTGAGGCCCTCTAGCACGCGGTTCGTATACTGATTCATTGTAGTTAACCCCTTTCAAAAATGGATGGTTTGCCTTCCAAGCGAAAGTCATTATAGCACATTCCATAGTCATTTTAAAAGCGGCAACCGGGGCGGCAGAGCGCCTCCGGCTGCATTTGCTTTGTATTTTTTGGTAAAGCGTCAGCCGTGAATCTTAATAGGGGAAGAACATCCGCACCAGCGTATAGTAAAGCTCGGGCGCATTTTTTTCCACAAACATCCGCTCGTTGCTAAAAACAAAGGCGATACCTAGCAAAATCGACAGGCTGCACGCTGCCGTCAGGCTCAGCGCCATGCCGCGCCCAGCGACGGGGGATGCGTCCGCATATTCCCGTTGAAGGCTGAGGCCGACAAACAGAGAAAGCAACGCCAGCGTAAACAAGAAGTCGTGGGTATAGCGCTGCAGCACGCCTGCATAGAAATGGCTTACCACGCACAGGCAGACGCACAGCAGGGCGGGAAGCCACACCGCCGTATTTCGCTCCGTCCGTAGCTCCCGCGGGTCGCGGCGATAGCACCGAAGGGCGGTCTTACTCAGTAGCAGCAGCCACAAAAGCGGGTAGCTTAGCATTCCCACATTGCCGTCCGTCCAGAAATCATTGCCAGCGACATTGGTAAAGGTGAAGTTCTCCGCAACATAGGGGAAGGTATCCTGAAAGGCTGGCAGCGTAAGGAAGTAATGCCATAGCGCCTGGGGGATAAACTCCGGCCGGAACACATTGTAGCGGATATCCTCATTGGTGATTTGGTATAGCTGTCCAAACTCAGCCACAGAGCCGAAACGAGCGTAGTTGTAAAGCATGACCCCGCCCACGCCCAACAGCGCCGGAACCAAGAAGCACGCCCCGTCCCCAAGCCGCGCGCCCAAGGCTCTGGTTTTGTCCCGGAGCACATTGACGAAGGGAAGCGCCAGAAACGCCGTGGTGATGAGCAACGTATTGGCCCTGCATGTACCCTGCAAGGCGAAACACACACCGCACAAGACAAACAGGCAGCTCCTTTTCCAAGGCTTTTTTTCCATAATCCCATACAAGCCGAAGCCCACAGCGCCCGCCATCATGCCAATATTCATGGCTACCACGTTTTCGTACCGGGCGGCGGCGGCCAACAGCCGGGGCAGACCGGCTACGCAGCATACGGCTAGGCAGCCCAAGGAGAGCAGAAATAGATTGGGCTTTTTGGTATAGCGGCGCATAAAGCCGCATACGCCCACATAGCATAGCGGGATACAGATCCAAGAAAGGAACAAGCCGCAGAGCATATCGCTGGGTACCCGCCCTGTCAGCCAGTAATAGGGATAGTAGGTAAGGAGCACCGGACCGGGTCCAAAATAGACATAGTAATGACCGTCATATAAGGCGCAGTCCGGGAACCACGTAACGTCGCTTAGGCCTCTGGCTCCCTTATCATAAGGGTTTTCCATAGCAAGCAGGTTAGGGTCAGGGTCGGGAATCAGATGCACCTGTCCCTTTAAAAAGGCGGCGAACAGCATGCCGTATCCGTCTTTTTCGTTATCGGTTACATCTTCAAGGGCATTGCCGTTCATCAACGTTTGGAAGGAGCCGTTTTCGCCCTTTGGCGTGCTGTATACGGCAATGACGGTGGTAAAGACCATCAAAAGAATCATCGGAATCAGCAGCACCAGCCGATGGCTAAGGCGGCGACGGTCGTACACCGTTTGCAGCCAAGGAAAACGAATGGCGCATAGCAGTAGCAGCAGCGCGCCGAAGCAAAGCGCCATTCGAAGGGGCTGCCACTGGACGGGTACCTTGGGGTTAAGGACCACGGAGGTTACAGCCGCCTCCTGATCGTCCGGCAGCGTAAACACCAGCTTTAAGGAGGAAAGCTCCTCGTTTGAATACAGCGCGCAATAGAAGGTGTTCAAGCCGTCCGCGCCGGGCACGCACACCCCTGAAGCGGCTAGTACCTCATAGACGCTGTTGGCAAAGTCGTGGATATACACATCAATTTTGACAGGTCGCGCTTCCCCGGACATGGTAACGCCCAAGGCAATGGTTTGCTGATCAACGGAATCATTATAAATGGTGCAGGTTTCATCGTCATCATTAAGCACGAGAATCTCGCCGTCATAGCCCAGATCTGCCGGATACTCGCCCAAGGCGTAGAAATCCTCGTTACTCAGGGTCATCGGCTGGCAATGACGGGTCACAAAAGCACGGTGATTAAAGCCGAAGCATTCCAGCAGCAGCGTACAAAGAAGCGCTGCGCAGCAAAGGGCTGCCAGCTGTTGTCCCCCGTGCCGAAAGGTCTTTTGCGGGCATTTTGGCGCAAACAAACACCACGCGCAAAGTCCCGCCGCCGCCAACGCCGAAAGCAGCGGCAGCCATAGCGGGCAGTCGGCTTGGGGCAGCATGCCCATGCCAACGATCAAAATCAGCGCCCCGATTCCCCCTGCTGCCAAGCAGCAGATCCCCTTGAACCACTGATTCGATAATAAATTGCGTTTTGCCATCTGTCACATCTCCCTTTTTACACGGGCGGAGCCGTCCGCCTCCTGACTGACCTGTAAGAAGCAATCGGCATGGGCTCCCGCCGCGTCCAGCTTGTCGGTGCAGGTAATCAGCGTCTGCACGCCCTCGGTGCTTCTCAACAACGCGTTGCGTCGGCGAGCGTCCAGCTCGCTGAATACATCGTCCAACAGCAAAGTAGGTGCTTCTCCCATTTCCCGTTCGATTAGCTTGATTTCTCCCAGCTTCATGCTCAATACAGCGGTGCGCAGCTGCCCCTGACTGCCGTACGCTCGCAGCTCCTTGCCGTAGAGCAGCATGCTCATATCGTCCCGATGAGGGCCGAAGGTGGTATACATCCGTTTGCGATCCTCATTCCGGCTACGGCGAAGACCTTCCAGCATATTTTGATAAGGGGTTTCGGTGGTCGCTAAGCTGCTTGCATATTGCAGCAGGAATGTCTCCTCCGGGTTGTCGGCAATAGCCGCATATTCCCGCGCCGCGTTTTCCGACAGCTCGCCCAAAAACCATCGGCGGGTGTTGACGATGGCTACAGCGGCGCTGGCTAGCTGCTCGTCCCAAGCGTCCAGCTGGGCCCCAAAATCCTCCACGCCTTCCAGCTTGTCCCGTTTCAGCAGGGCGTTACGGCTTTCCAGCACGCTTAGGTATTGCTTAAGCGCTTTTAAGTAGCTGGGGCGTATTTGGCTGAGCTGCATATCCACAAACCGCCGCCGAGCCGCCGGACCGTCCCGTATAATACGAATATCCTCGGGGGAAAACATCACCACCGTGGCGTGACCCATCATATCCGAAATGCGCTGGGCGGGTTTGCCGTATAAAAGCACTCGCTTTTGCGGCTTTTCCAAGGGGTAAAGCCGCACCTCCACGTCGTGCCTGCCGTCGATGCGCTGGGTTTCGCCATGCACCAGCGCCACGCTTTCCCCGGCGGCGATCATCTCCCGGTCCACAGAGGTTCGGTGGCTGCGCCCCAAGGACAAAAGGTGCATGGCCTCCAGCAAATTGGTTTTACCGCTGCCGTTAGGCCCGTACAGCACGGTGACCCCCTCCGAGGGCGCAAGCTCCAAAAAGGGATAATTGCGAAACTGCTGCACACGCAGGGACGTAAAGCGCACTGGGCGTCACCTCACGATAGGCGGGCTTGCCGCCGGTTAATAGGGATACAGCATACGCGACAATGCAGTATAAACCTCAGGGGACTGGAGCTTTACATACATGCGCTCGTTGGTAAAGCCAAAGGCTACGCTGACCAAAATCGTCAGGCAGCAGCAGACCACTAACATAAAGGATAACGCTCTACCCTCCGGCGCTTCCAAGCGCACGGGATCGGCGCATAGGCTCGTGGCGGCAACCGTCGCAATCAACGAAAGAGCCAATAAAAAGTCGTGATTATAGCGCTGCATAATCCCAGCGTAGAAATAGGTAACAACCATCAGTACGCCGCATAGGAGCAGCGGTAGCAGCAAGGTCGTGCTCCGTTCCGCGCGCATAGCGAGACTCTCCGTCCGATACGTCCGCAGCGCCATCGGCAGCAACAGTAAAAACCAAAGCAGAGGATAGGTCAACGCGCCCACGCCCTCCTTGGCCCAGAAATAATTTCCGGTAACATTAAGGAAGCGCGGCTTTGCAGCCACATAGGGGAAGGAACCCATAAAATCGGGTAAATCCAGCAGATAATGCCACAGGGCTTGAGGGATTTGCTCCAAACGGAAGCAGTTGTAAGAGATATCCTCCATGGTAAGCTGATAAAGCTGACCAAACTCGCCTACCGAGCCGAAGCGAGCGTAGTTGTACCCCATCACCGCCCCTACGCCTACCATGGCGGGCAAAAGAAACAGGGCGCTGTCCCGAAGCTTTTGCCTCCAAGAGGATTCCTTCGCTCGAAGCACGCCGATAAACGCAGGAGCCAGAAATGCGGTGCTAATGAGCAGCGTATTGGCACGGCCCATGCTTTGAAGGCCAAAGCAGATGCCGCAGAGCAGGAACAGGCAAACACGTTTCCGGGACTGCTTCTGCATCACAGCGTGATAGCCAAAGCCCAAGACTCCCGCCATCATGGCAAGGTTATAGGCCATAACGTTTTCATATCGGCTGGCAGCGGCGGATAGTAGGGGCCAGCCAGCTGCGCAGGTAACCGCCATGCAGCATAGGGAAAGCAGAAACAAATTCTGCTTGCGGGTAAAACGACGCACGATTCCCAGTACGGCATAATAGCATAATGGAATAGCCAGCAGCGCTAAAATTGCGCCGCAGAGAATTTGACTGGGAAGCCGACCCGTCAGCCAGAAATGGGGGAAATAGACCAGCAGCACCGGCCCGGGGCCAAAATAAAGGTAATAGCTCCCGCCGTAGTAGGCATAGTCCAAAGGAACGGTAACGCCCTCCTGGGCGCGCTGGGTACGGTCATAGGGATTAGATACCATGTCTAAGCCATCGTCCGGTTCGATAAGCAACGAAAGCTGCCCATGGTGGAATGCATTCCATAGCTGTGCGTAGCCGTCGTCCTGATTTTCTACGGCGTCCTCCACCGTTAGCCCGTTCCATAGCCCACGAAAGGGTTTATCGCTTTTCGGCATACACCATACGGACATCGTCAAGACAAAGGCCATCAGCCCCAGCATTGGCAGAACGATCACCCATCGATGGCTCCGTTTACCGGGCTGATAAACGACCTGCCGCCACGGAAAGCGCAGCGCGCAGCCCAGCGCCGTCAGCACTAGAAAAACGCCGAGCATACGGAACCACTGCCAGCTTACAGGAATCTGCGGGTTTAGCGTAACGGCAGTCAGCGTAACATCGGCTCCGTCGGGGATCATGAATTCCAAATCCAGCGCGTTGATTTCCCCGTTGCTATACAGATAGCCATACCATACGTCCAGCTCCTCTGCGCCGGGAACACAAACCCCGTTATTCGCCTCCACATAGGCGTACAGGCTTGCCTCATCTCTTAGCCACACGCTAAAGGAAATTGGCTGGCGGTCCCCTTCCAGTCGGACGGAAACAGCCGTCGTCCAGCCGGACAGCTCTTGAGCTTGAAACATGCACAGCCCGGCATCGTCAGGCGTTAGGGGAATCTCTTCGTTCTCATTTAGCTCTACCGATTCGTCGTTGAAATTGGTGAAATCCGCTAAAGACATTTCTTCCGGCTCACACCCACGGGTTACGAAAGAACGATAGTTAAATACCAGCAGCTCCGCGCAAAGGGCAAGTAGCAGCGCCCCACAGGCTACAGCGCCCAGCCGCGCGCCCCAAAGAGGAAACCCTCTCTCTTTTCTGATCGCCCTCGGCGCAAAGCAAAACCACGCGGTCAAACCGCCGCATGCCAGACCGCCCAGAAGAGGCAGCCATACCGGACAGGAAGACTGGGGCAACAGGCTCATAACCGCAATCAGCGATAACGCAGCTAAACCGGCAGCCAGCATACAGAACGCGAATCGCAAATGACCTCGCTGTTTTTTTCGTTCCATGCTCCCTTGTACCTCCCTGTCCGTAGGCTTCGACTATTTTCTTTTTATCCGCACAGTGACCGCTCGACCGGGGAGGGGTTGCCCGAACACATCTTTTCCATCCACCGCGTAGCGGCGAATGACCAGCGTATTTTCATCCTCTGCCTCCACGTTCAGGTAGCCCGTTTGCAGCATGTTGTTTTCCCGACGATTGAGCAATAGCTTTTGCAGACTGCGCCGCATGGCTTTGTTCGCATGAGCCCAGTCCATGGGCGCACGATTCCACGGGTCCGCCATTCCCTGCATGCCGATTTCATCGCCATAATAAATCGTTGGCGCGCCGGGCAAAGCACAGAGGAGCCGGAAGGCTTCCAGCACTCTGGTTTGGGCTAGATTGGCCTCTTCCCGGGTCAGGCGAATTCTCGCCGCCTCTGCGCGATCCATCTGGGCGATTCCCTCCCGATCGTACCCGACCATGGCATTCAAAATACGAACCCGGTCGTGGCTACCCAGCAGATTCATCAGCGAATAATAGAAGGGGGCGGGATAGACCTCCTGCTGATGCAAAATCACGCGCCGCAGCTGATACGCATCGCATTTGCCGGTGAAGAAATCAATGATTCCATGGCGCAGAGGATAGTTCATCACACTGTCCAGCGTATCGCCTAGACAGTAGCACCGCTGCTGCCCGTAGGCAATCTTATTGCTAGCGTCCTCCCACACCTCGCCTAATAAAACCGCCTCTGGATTTGCAGTCTTTAGCGCAGTCCGCATTTCCCGAAGCATACTGACGGGCAGCTCATCCGCCACGTCAAGCCGCCAGCCGCAGGCTCCCCGTTTGACCCATCCGGGTAGAATACCATTGTCCGCATTCAGCAGATAGCGCCGGTATTCCTCGTTGTTCTTATCCACGGCGGGCAAGGTTTCAAAGCCCCACCAGCAGTTATAGCGGTCTGGATAGCTGCTAAAGGAATACCACGGATAATACGGCGAATCCTTGCTTTGATATGCGCCGGTCGTATCATAGCGGCCATAGCGATTGAAGTACTTGCTGTCCGAGCCGGTATGGCTGAACACGCCGTCCATCATCACCTTCATGCCATGGTCGCCAGCAGCCTTGATGAGCGCGTCAAAGGCTTTATCGTCCCCTAAGATGGGATCGATTTCCTCATAGCTGCCCGTATCGTAGCGGTGATTGGTGCGCGCGCGGAAAACGGGATTGATGTACAAAATCGTAACGCCCAGCTCCCGCAAATCATCCAGCTTTTCCACAATGCCCTTCAGGGTACCCCCAAAAAAGTCGAGGGCCCGATTATCCCCGGTTTTCGAATCGATGGAAAGGTTAGGCAGCTCGTCCCAGCTTTCATGAAAAACCGCCTCGGGATGGGCGGCCTTCACCTGCCGCACCCGCCCGGACATCCCGTGCTTATCCTTATAAAAGCGATCCGGAAAAATCTGATAAATAATACCGTGGCGCAAATAATCCGGGGTTTGATAGTCGGGCTGATAAACCGTTACCTGATAGCTCTGAGGCTGGCCGTGATAAAACGCGCCCACACCCCCCAGCTGATCGTAGGAGGTGCCATATCGCACATCCCCATCCCCACGATGGATGATAAAATCATACCACAAAAGCAACGGCGTTTGGGGCGCGGTCACGATAGCCTCAAACAGATGCTCCTGAACAAGCTTCATAGCGGCGCGATGCTCCACGCCGTTCCAAGTGCGCAGGGTCACGTTTTCCGCTTCATCACATAAAAAACGGATACGGATTTGTTCGCCCGTAGGCACCGGGCCCACAGGGCTGCGATAAGCCGAATCATAAGAGTCATGGTATAGGATAAGAATCTCCCCTTTGTGCCTTCAATCAATAACGCATCCTCTATCATACCATGAATGGAAAAAGGGTGCAAACCCTAAATTGAGCGGGCTCACGCTTACCGCTGCGTGTTGGCGGGGCGCTGATCCGTCCCGTGATTTGCGATTATCACAATCTATAAACCAGCGCATCATAAAAGGGAGCGACTTTCCCAGCCGTTCCCTTTTATGATGCGCACGATTTTTCACTGATATGGCCTATCTCGGCGATTCGTCCTTCTCCCAAAGCCCATACTGCTGATCGTTCCGTAGGGCGTTGAGCATGCTTTCCTCAATCTTGGGATAGTGCTTGCTCAGCTCGGCAATGAGCTCCTTCATTTCCTGCCGCTTGGTGTGTCCGTTAGCGGGGCAGGGATTCTTCAAGATGGGCAGGTTTAGCTCCTTGCTGATGTGAATCACATGCTTCTCCGGCAGATATACCATAGGCCGTATCACCGTTAAATCGCTTCGGCTCATATAGGTTTTGGGATGAAAGGTGTGCAGCCGTCCTTCAAACAAAAGGCTCATCAGCAGAGTTTCAATTGCGTCGTCCCGGTGATGCCCCAGCGCCAGCTTGTTGCAGCCCAGCTCCTTGCATAGATCGCATAGCATGCCGCGACGCATCTTTGCGCATAGGGCGCAGGGATTCTGCTCCTTGCGGATTTCGAATAAGATTTGATATAGCTCCGTATATCGAATTTCGATCGGCACATCCAGCCGCTGGCTTAGGGCCTCGATTTTTGAGGTGTCCGGCTTTTCCTTGCCTGTGGTCAGCATCAGCGCTTGTAGGGAAAAATCCTCGTGGCGCACCTTGCGGTACAAAGAAAGGGCGTAGAGCAGAAGCAAGCTGTCCTTGCCTCCGCTTACGCCAACCGCCACTTTGTCGCCAGGCTCGATCAAGGTAAAGTCCTGATCAGCGCGGCGAATGCAACCCAATGTTGTTTTCAATCAGCTTCCTCCGTATCAGTAACGAGGCGTAACGCCCACGTAGTAGCGATCGGGCTTTGCGTCGTATTTATCCTTGCCTAAGCTGACCCGTCCGGTTTCCTGACCGTCCACCACCGTTACGAGGAAGCTTTCCACAACGTAGCCCTCCCGACCCTTGCTGTACAGCTTGGTTTCATCCTGATACGTAACGTGCTCTCCCGTGGCGTCCTCTTTCAGGTAAGGCTCCTCGGGCTTGGGGATGGTCTCAACGGTTTGGGCTTGCAGCGCATAGCTGGTATTGCCTAAGGACAAGCCGTAGATGCGCACCTCGCATAGATAGGTGCGCTTGCTGGTGCTGCTCTGGATGACATGAGCGGCCATATAAATGGTTCCGCCGCTGTTGTTGGTGAAGGTAAAGTCAATCTCGTGCCCGCGGGTGTCGCTGACGGTAGCGTCCATGCCCATATCGGTATAACTGACGGGGTTGGAGTGGGGCTCCCGATTGGTGATTTTTAGTCCGCTCTGAACGGCGGCCAAGTAGACGGTGGTGCTGGCTTGACAAACGCCGCCGCCCCAGCCGATAACCTCTTCGCCGTAAGCGTATTCGATAGCGGAGTAAAAGCCGTTTTCCATGCTGCGTTTGCCCACGGCAGAATTAAAGCTGAATTTCTTACCGTCCTGCAAAGTCATGCCGTTAATACGGCTGAAGGCAAGGCGGATGTTCTCGGTGCGGCTTTCCGTAGAGGCGGAGGAGATTGGCGTTATGGCGCGGTAGCGCAGCTCCACCGTCTTTTCCAAATCAGCCACGGTAACGCTGGGATTGATCAAGGTGGTTTCCAGCATGACCTCGCCGCTTTGGAGGTTGTGCACCATATCCAAGATCTGCTCTTTGGCGGCGGTGGTGTCCAGCCGCTGACCGTATACCTCCTGCTGGAAGGTGAAGGGATTGGTGCTGTCGTCCGGGTTGAAGGAGATCAATTGCGCGTCCTGAGCAGATTTGTAGGCAACAGTCTGCAAAGTGCTCAGAATATTATCGATAGGGGTTGTATCCGCGCTTTGCTCCGCACTGTAAAACTCATAGGCGCTTTGCTGCGCGCCTAGTAGCTCATCCTTTAGCTGGAAGATGTCTTTACGGCTCTGCGCGTTGGTTTCGTGACCGATAGCCCACGCCTGTTCCAAGGCGGCGGTGGGATCGAAGGAAATGCCCAGCATGGAAGCTGTAATGTCCTTATATTCGCCGGAGACGTTTTTCAGGCGCACATACCAGCTGTTTGATTTTTCGTTGGCCTGCGCCCATACGGCGGCACTGCCGTCCGCCCAGCTCATGCCGGAAAGATCGATGCCGTCCACGGTAATATTGGGCAGAAAAACGCTGCGATAGGGGCGAATATCACTCTGTACCTTCCAGAAATAGCCGCCTACGCCTACGCCACCTAGAACGATTAAAACCAGCAGCACCTTGATTAGCTGCCATTTTAACGATGGCTTTTTGCGCCCGCCGGTTCCGCGCTGGTTGCCGCCGCCGTTTGAAAATCTGCCGTTTGTAAATCCGCTGTCCGCAGGACCGCCGTTCGCAGGACCGCTGCTTGCGAATCCGTTGTATGTATATCCGCCGTCCGCAGGACCCGCAGGACCGCCGTTTGTATATCTGTTGTTTGTAAATCCGCCGTCCGCAGGACCGCCGTTTGTATATCTGTTGTTTGTAAATCCGCCGTCCGCAGGACCGCCATTTGAAAATCTGCCGTTTGTAAATCCGCTGTCCGCAGGACCCGCAGGACCCGCAGGACTCGCAGAACCGGAGCGCCTGCGCTTCGACGGAGGCTGCTGAACCGGCGGCGGCGCGTACCACGCAGGATAGCCGTTGTTCTGGTTTTGCGGTGGATAGCCTTGATTGTTCATAGCTTTGCTCCTTTAGCGGGGCCGCGTGAAGATCGCGGTTTCATTGGAATTCGGCGGCGCATACACCAAACGGCGGCTGCATCCTGTTAGAGTCTATTCATGGGTCGTACGTCCTAGAAGCGCTTGCACATCGGCTTGACAGCTGCGCCAGCCGGAGGGCATTCGCCCCATGGAAACGCGGGTGTTTAAATCGCCGTGAAAATCGCTTCCCCCGGTGACCAAAAGCGCACGGCGCTTAGCATAGCTGCTAAGCTGTAGGGCCTGCGCCGGGGTGGCGGATGGATGCCACGCCTCTAGACCTGTCAGACCTTCCTTTTCAAGAGCCTCCGTCAGCGCGGCAAGGACGGTGAAGTCCGGCGATAAGCGGCAGGGATGGGCTAGCACAGGAATGGCTCCTGCGGTTTTGAGCAGCCTAACCGCTTCCGTAGCCGGCAGCAGTTGACGAGCCACATAGGCGCTCTTGCCTTCGGCAAGGTAACGGTCAAAGGCCTGCTGGACGGTATTGACCACGCGCATTCTCACCAGCGCACGGGCGATATGGGCGCGTCCCACCGTGGGGGAGCATAGCGCTCTTCGTTCCTCCTCCGGGAACGAAACGCCAAGCTGTTCAAGCTTGTCCACAATGGCCTCCGCGCGGCTCTGCCGATCCTCCCGGGCTGCTTGCAGGCAACGGGCTAGCTCGGGGTCGCGGGGGTTTACACCATAACCTAAAATATGGGTGCGACCGCCTATCCCGGCGCTGAGCTCGAGGGAAGGCAGAAAAAGCAGCGGGGGCTTGTGAGGAAAGGCGGCGTTGCGCCGGGCAATAGCCTTGGCCATTGGCTCAAGACCGTCCAGCGTATCGTGGTCGCATAGGGCAATAACGCGCAGACCCAGCCGGTCTGCCATGGCTGTCAGCTCCTCCGGCGAACGTAACCCATCGGAAAAGATGCTGTGCACGTGGAGGTCGGCTGGGTATAAGGTGGTTGCGCTCATGGGCGCTTATCCTTCATTGGGGTTTTGCTTGATTTGCGGCGTGGGAAAATCCGTCTCCGATGCTTCCGACGGTTCCTCGCTTTCCAATACCTTGGGGTCGGGCTTCAGCTGCTCTACGGCGGTCATGGGAGGCAGCGCCTCGCCCCGCATAACGGCTTCAAACTCGACGCGGCTTAAGGTATCGCGTTCCAGCAGGGCTTCGGCCACGGCGGTGAGCCGCTCCTTGTGATCCGTAAGGATTTGGCATGCACGCTTGTAGCAGGTATCCATCAGACGCTTGATCTCCTGATCGATAGCCGCGGAGGTTTGCTCGCTGTATTCACGGTTCTGGCCGAACTCCATGCCAACGAACACTTCCTGATCGTTGCTTAGATACATGGTGCCCAGCGCGTCGCTCATACCAAACTGGGTGATAAGGCGGCGGCATAGATCGGTGGCGCGCTTTAAGTCGCTGGAGGAGCCGGTGTAGATATCGTCCAGCGTCACGTCCTCGGCGGCGTGACCGCCCAGCGCCATGGTAATCATGCCCAAAAGAGCCGTCTTGGACAGATTGTCGTTTTCTTCGTTAGGCAGGCTCAGGGTGTAGCCGCCCGCCTGACCCCGGGGAACGATGGTGATCAAATGCACGTCGTCGCACTCCGGCAGCAGATTGGCGATCACGGCATGACCTGCCTCGTGATAAGCCGTTACCTTGCGATCCTTGGGGGTTACCTTGTGGCTGCGCTTCTCCGGGCCCATCTGCACACGGGCGATAGCGTCTACCAAATCCTTTTGACTAATGGTCTTTTTCTTGCGGCGCACGGCCATAATGGCGGCCTCGTTCATAACGTTTTCCAGATCCGCGCCGCTGGAGAAGGGCATGCGCTTGGCTACGTTCTGATAATCCACATCATCGCCGATGGGCTTGCCCTTGCTGTGTACCTTTAGGATTTCCACTCGGCCTTCTTGGTCGGGGAAATTGACGGTTACCTGACGATCAAAGCGTCCGGGACGAAGCAGCGCAGGGTCGAGAATATCCCGACGGTTGGTGGCGGCCATTACGATGACGCCCTCATTGATGGAGAAGCCGTCCATTTCCACCAGCAGCTGGTTCAAGGTCTGCTCCCGTTCATCATGTCCGCCGCCTAAGCCCGCGCCGCGATGGCGGCCCACCGCGTCGATTTCATCGATAAACACGATGGAGGGCGCGGCTTTCTTGGCCTGGTCAAACAAATCGCGAACCCGGCTTGCGCCGACGCCTACAAACATCTCCACAAAGTCGGAACCGCTGATGGAGAAGAAGGGAGCGTTGGCTTCACCGGCTACAGCCTTGGCAAGCAAAGTTTTACCGGTACCCGGAGGGCCCACCAGCAGCACGCCCTTGGGGATGCGCGCGCCCATTTCCGTATAGGCCTTGGGGTTCTTCAGGAAATCTACCATTTCCTGTAGCTCTTCCTTTTCCTCCTTGGCCCCGGCTACGTCCGCGAAGGTAACCTTGTTTTTGGAGGGGTCGCTGACACGGGCGCGGCTCTTGCCAAAGTTCATCACCTTGCTGTTGCCGCCGCCCTGACGCATCATCATGAAATACCAAAGCCCCATGGTGATGGCGATAAGAATGATAAAGGGAAGGAATTCCAGATACCACGGCGTTACCACGGGCGCACGATAGCTGACCGTAAAGGGAAGGTCGCTGACGCTGACGTCGTCCAGCGCTTTGCCGGTTTTGGCGGCGGTCATCTGACGCACGGTGTCGATGAAGTCGTCGCCGATGGTGGTTTCAAAGTCATAGCCCCGCTCGGGGAAATCCGCGTCGGCAATGGTGCCGTTGCGGTACAAGCCCACCAGCGAGTTGCCGCGGATGGCCACCGCCTTTACGTTATCCTCCCGGATGGAGGTTAACAGCTGAGGGTATTCAATCCGACGGTTGACGGACGGGGTCAGCCCGCCGTTTAACAGGGTTGCGATCAGGAGAAAGGCTGCGATCAACACCACGTAGCCTAACAATCCTCGTTGGCTTTTTTTCAAAACGTAAGTCCTCCTTGTATTGCCGCTCATATGCCATCAGTCCGTTTGCATACGCAAAGAAAGCCGAAGGCACGACTTTGCTATTATAGCATAGCGAATACGGAAAATACAAAGGTTTTCAGAAAGTTTTTGGGGGATAGAACAGGTTTTTACGGGTTGTTCATATTCTCGGTTTTATGCTGGTCGGATGGACGAGCGTTCCTCTGACAGATGGCATTGTTCGTGGTATAATGCATTGGACAAATGAAGTTGTCTGTGGAAGGAGGCCCCCCAATGTCGCAAACAACAAAACGCGCCCTTGAAGCATCGCTGAAGAACCTATTGCTGCAAAAGCCGCTGGACAAGATCACCATCAGTGATATTGCCGAGGATTGCGGCATCAATCGCATGACCTTCTATTATCATTTCAAGGACATCTATGACCTTGTCGAATGGTCTTGCGCGGAGGATGCAGCCAAGGCGCTTGCGGGAAAAAAGACCTACGATACATGGCAGGATGGCTTTCAGCAAATATTCGAGGCGGTCAAGGCGAACAAGCCGTTCATCATGAATGTGTACCGCTCCGTCAGCCGGGAGCAGGTGGAGAATTATCTCTACAAGGTCACATACGACCTGCTGGCGCACGTTGTCAGCGAAGCCTCGCAAGGCATGGAGGTCAGCGAGGATAACAAGGCCTTCGTGGCGAATTTCTACAAGTATGCCTTTGTGGGGCTCATGCTGGACTGGATCAAGAACGATATGCGCGGGGACGCAGCAGAGATTGTCCAACAGCTTTCGCTGCTGATGCACGGCAATTTCCCTCGTGCGCTGGAAGCCTATCGCACGGATAAGCCTACATCAAACAAGGCTGAATGATAAAAGATGAAACACATGAGCCGCCGTGATAAAAGTTTTATCATGGCGGTCTTTCTGTTTATTGATGGTTTTTGCCTTGGCTGTTATCATGACAGCGTAATCCTGATGAAATGAATGGAGGTCATCCTATGTATTATTCCAGCGGAAACTACGAAGCCTTTGCCCGTCCTGAAAAGCCCGAGGGGGTTGACCATAAATCGGCTTATCTGATCGGCAGCGGTCTTGCGTCCCTCTCAGCGGCTTGCTTCCTCGTGCGCGACGCGCAGATGCCCGGTGCGCACGTCCACATTCTGGAGAAGAACGATATTCCCGGCGGCGCGCTGGATGGCGATCAGCTTGGCCAAGTGGGCTATGTCATGCGCGGCGGACGCGAGATGGACAACCATTTCGAGTGCATGTGGGATTTGTTCCGTTCGATTCCGTCTATCGAAACCGAGGGCGTGACCATTCTCGACGAATACTACTGGCTCAACAAGCATGACCCGAACTTCTCCCTGTGCCGCGCAACACAGAATCGCGGCGAGGATGCGCATACAGACAAGAAGTTCAGCCTGTCCGATAAAGGCGCGATGGAGATCATGGATCTTTTCATGACGCCGGACGAGAAGCTGGCCAATGTGAAGATGACCGAAATCTTCGACAAGGAGGTCTTTGACTCCGATTTCTGGCTGTATTGGCGCACCATGTTCGCCTTCAAGGACGATCAGAGCGCGCTGGAAATGAAGCGTTATATGCAGCGGTATATTCATCACATTGGCGGCCTGCCCGATTTCACCGCATTGCGCTTTACTAAGTACAACCAGTACGAGTCCATGGTGCTGCCGATGGTGAAGTATCTGGAAGCCCGTGGCGTGCAGTTCCACTACGGCGCGCAGGTCATGAACGTTCGCTTTGATATTCAGGGAAGCCGCAAGCTTGCCAAGCGCATCGAAATTCTGCGCGAGGGCAGGACCGAAAATATTGATCTCACAGAAAACGATCTGGTGTTTTACACCAATGGCAGCAATGTGGAAAACTCCACCTACGGCAGTCAGACCAAGGCCTGCGGCTTGGACGGCGAGATTCACGAGGGCGGCACCTTTGACCTGTGGCGCAAGATCGCCGCGCAGGATGCTGCCTTCGGTCGTCCCGATAAGTTCTGCACCGACCCCGAGGACAGCTGCTGGGTCAGCGCCACGGTGAATACGCTGGACGAAAAGATCCTGCCCTACATCCGCAAGATCTGCAAGCGTGATCCGCTGTCCGGCGGCGTGGTGACGGGCGGCATCGTCAGCGTGAAGGATTCGAGCTGGCTGCTGAGCTGGACGATCAATCGTCAGCCCCAGTATCGTAATCAGCCCAAGGGGCAGGTGCTGGTGTGGCTGTACGGCATGTTCTCCGATGTTCCCGGCGACTATATCAAGAAGCCCATGCGCGACTGCACGGGCATGGAGATCTGCGAGGAGTGGCTGTATCACTTGGGCGTTCCTGCCGATCAGATCGAGAACATGGCTAAGAACAGCGCGAATACTGTGCCGGTCATGATGCCCTTCGCCAGCGCCTACTTCCAGCCCCGCGAAGCAGGCGACCGCCCTGATGTTGTCCCGGAAGGCTCGGTCAATTTCGCATTCATTGGCAATTTCGCCGAAACGCCCCGTGACACGGTGTTCACCACCGAGTATTCCATCCGCACGGCTATGGAAGCGGTCTACACGCTGCTGGACGTGGATCGCGGTGTGCCGGAGGTCTGGGGCAGTGTGTACGACATTCGCGACCTGCTGAACTCTACGGTGCAGCTGCGGGACGGTAAACCTATCACGGATATGAAGCTCGATTTGAAGCGTAGGATCGCTATTTCCGCGCTCCTCAAGGAGATCAAAGGAACGGATGTGGAGAAGCTATTGAAGGAACGCCATGTAATCTGAAGCAAAAGGAGATGGGAGGCCAAACGTGGCTTCCCATCTCCTTTCAATTTTAACGATCCATCCTGCTCGCTTTCGAAACCATCTTCGCGAGTACTCGCAGCCAATGCTGCGAGATGTCATCAAAAGAAAATAAGAAGTCATCAATGCGCATTCAACATTTGGGAAGAATGCGCTATGATTATACCATCAAAAGCGGTGAGGAGAAGAACAATGAGCAGGGACGATCAGCGGACGCAATGGTTCCGCGATAGCCGTTTCGGAATGTTTATCCACTGGGGACTATACGCCATTCCGGCGCGCGGCGAATGGGTCAAGAATCAAGAGCAGCTCACCGATGAGCAATATCAGCCATACTTTGACGCATTCAATCCGTCGCGCTACGATCCGCGCGAATGGGCGCGCTTGGCAAAGCACGCAGGCATGAAGTATGCCGTGCTCACAGCCAAGCATCACGATGGATTTTGTTTGTTCGATAGCGCCTTGACCGACTACAAAGCGACGAACACTCCTTGCGGTCGCGATCTCGTGCGAGAGTACTTGGATGCGTTCCGCGCTGAAGGGATTCGCGTCGGGCTGTACTATTCGTTGCTGGATTGGCGTCATCCCGATTATCCGCACTATGGCGATAGTCGGCATCCCGCCCGCAATGATCCCTCGCAGAGCAATGAGCACCGCGATTGGAACCGTTATTTGGCGTATATGCACGGGCAGATTCGCGAGCTGCTGACCAACTACGGCAAGCTCGATCTGATGTGGTTCGATTTTTCTTATGATGATCTTGAGGGCGAGGCCTGGGGCGCTAGCCACATCATGGAGATGATTCATCAGTATCAGCCTGATATGCTGATCGACAACCGTCTGGAAGGCAGCGGCAGCTCGCGCGGTTCCATCGTGACGGCTAACCCGAAGCCTTACGCAGGCGATTTTACCTCGCCGGAGCAAATGGTGCCGCCGGACGGCTGTCTTAACGATTTGGGCGAACCCATTCCGTGGGAAAGCTGCATGACGCTTAACGATCATTGGGGCTATTTCGCGGGTGATACGCACTATAAGAGCGCGCGGCTGGTGGTTCGTTCATTGGTGGAATGCGTCAGTAAAAACGGCAACCTGATCGTCAACGTCGGCCCCGACGCCAACGGAGAAATTCCTGCGCAGGCCCGCCAAATCCTCACCGAGGTGGGCGACTGGATGCGCGGCAACGGCGAAAGCATTTACGGCTGCGGCAAGGCTGAATATCCCAAGCCCGAGTGGGGGCGCTACACCCAGCGCGGCAATACGCTCTATGCGCACGTGATGGAGGAGGCTGTGTCCGCGATTTGCCTGCAAAACATGGGCAAACGCGCACAGACATTGTGCCGCCTTGCCGACCACAGCGAGGTCAAGCTGACGCGATTCTGGACGCTCACAGGGTACGATCAGCACGCGTTTTTCTTCCCCTATCCGGGGCAGGCCAGCAGCTATCCCCTGCCGGACGAAACGGATACCGTCATTTCCGTCAAATTAGCAAAGGAGGACTGACCATGCGGCAACTGAGCCGAAACCGCCGCCGATACATGGACAACCGCGCCGCCTTTGTGTTTCTGCTTCCTTGCATGTTAGGCTTTATCCTGTTTATGGTGCTTCCGGTGTTGGCTTCGCTGGGCATCAGCCTGACAGAATGGAATTTTCTGGGTGGACTCAAAAGCATGAAATGGGTTGGGTTAGACAATTACGCCAAGCTCCTATCCGGCAAAGACGGCTGGTTTTCCACATCGTTTTGGAACACGCTGATCTTTGCGGCCGTCACGGTACCGGTAGGGCTCCTGCTGGGCTTGATTATGGCCTCGGTGTTTAACAATGGCGTGTACGGCTCTGCTGCGTTCCGTTTTGTGGTGTTTATCCCGTATATTTCTAGCATCGTCGCATCGCTAATCGTGTGGCAGGTGGTGTTTCAGCCGTCTTATGGGCCGGTCAACAGCATACTGATGGCGCTGGGCGTTGAAAATCCACCCAAATGGTTTGTCAGCGCGCAGTGGGCCTTTCCGCTGATTATCACGTTCCAGATTTGGCAGACGCTGGGCTATAACATCATCGTGTTCTATGCAGGGCTTAAAAACATTTCGCCGGATCTCTATGAGGCTGCGACGACGGACGGCGCGACGGCGCTCCAAAAATTCCGTCATGTCACCGTGCCGATGATTTCCCCGACGACGTTCTTCCTGTCCACAATGGGCATCATCTCCTCCTTCAAGGTATTTGACGCGATCAAGGTCGCCACCAACGGCGGCCCCGGCAAGGCAACCTCCGTCGTCGCGTTCTACATTTACCGCGAGGCCTTCGAGAACTATCGCATGGGTACCGCCAGCGCGGCTGCGTGGGTGATGTTCATCATCATCTTTGCGATCACCATGATTCAGCTGTACGGACAGAGGAAGTGGGTGACGTATGATTAAGGCTGCAACACAGACGCCGACCGCTCACAAGCGCATTTCAACGCGCAAGCTGATCCTCACAATCGTGATGGCGCTGGTCGTGCTGACGATGATGTTCCCGCTGCTATGGATGATTTCGACGTCGTTCAAGGTCGAGGCCGAGGTGTTCAACTTCCCGATTGAATGGATTCCTAAAACGCCAACGGTTAACAACTACACATCGGTTTGGACAGGGAACTATCACTTTGGCGAGTACTACCTAAATTCTGTGCACGTCACGGTGGCCGTGGTTATCGGGCAACTGTTGATCTGCTCGATGGGTGCATACGCCTTTGCCAAGATGGATTTTCGCTTCAAGAGCCAGCTGTTTGCGCTGTTTCTGGCGATGATGATGATTCCCGATCAAGTCATGCTGGTGCCGCGTTTTATGCTGCTCAACTCCATCAAGCTCTACAACACGCACATTGGAATCATTCTGATGTCGGCCTTTAGCGTTTACGGCGTGTTCCTGCTTCGGCAGAGCATGGTCGGCATTCCCGACAGCATCATCGAAGCGGCGCGCATCGACGGCGCAAATCACTACCGCATCTTCTTCCAAATCGTTCTGCCGATCAGCCGCCCAATGCTGGCTACGCTGGCTATAATGCGCTTTGTGTGGACGTGGAACGATTACCAAACGCCGCTGATCTTCCTGCGCGACCAGAAGCTGTTCACATTGCAGCTGGGCATGTCGCAGTTCGCCGATCAGGCTGGCACAAAGTACGCGCTGCTGATGGCGGCGTCGGTACTATCGATTTTGCCGCTATTGCTGATCTTCTGCTTTGGGCAGAAAAACGTGGTGGAGGGTATGGCCGCAGGCGCGGTCAAAGGCTGATAGGATGAAGGGCAACAGCTCTTCTGAATATAGATCATAAGGAGGAAATAACCATGACCAAGAAGATTCTATCCACATTGCTGGCTCTGGTGCTGCTGATGTCGTGCTTCAGCTTTGCCGCAGCGGAGGAGGCCCCGATCGAAATCACATTCCTGACCTACGATGCACAGCAAACCGACTCCGGCATGACGCGCTTTGAACAAGCCGTCGAAATGTACAAAGAGGTCAAGCCCAACGTCACCATCAACATCGACGTGCAGGCTGAAAACAGCTCCACGGACTTCCTCACCAAGCTCGATCTGCTGCAATTGACCGGCGTGACCGGCGACATCATCCAGATCCCGAGCTTCCGTGAGTACTCGGTGCGCGCCGAGCAAGGCTTCTTCTACCCGATTGATGAAATGATCGCGACGGAAGGCGTCAACTACGACGACGTGTACGCCTATCCCACCAAGATCGCCGACAAGAGCTACGGCATCCCGTTTGAGCCCGGCATCTACGGTATCTTCATCAACAAGACCATGCTTGACGCTGCCGGCCTTGAACTGCCCAAGGAAGGCTGGACGTGGGATGACTACCGCACCTATGCCGAAAAGATGACCACCGGCACCGGCGCCGACACCATTTACGGCTCCTTCATGCATAGCTGGAGCGAGTTCAAGCGCGAAGGCCTGTTCAATGTCGTGATGGATAACCCCTACGTCAAGGAGGACGGCACGTCCAACCTCGACAGCAAGTATTTCGGCGATTGGCTGCAATACATGTACGATCTGGAAAACGTGTCCAAGTGCCAGACGCCTTACAGCGACGTCAAGGCTACCGGCCTGCACTATCGCGACATGTTCGTGACCGGCAAGGTTGCCATGATCCCGATTGGCACATGGATGATCGATAGCGTTATCGACACCACCAACTACCCGCATGAATTTGAGACCGTGTTTGCTCCCTTCCCCGTCTTTGAGGACGGCAAAGCGGGCGTAACCCAGGGTGCAGCCAGCTACCTGTGCATCGGCGCAAACTCCACGCCCGAAAAGGCACAGGCCGCGTATGATTTCATCCGCTGGATGAGCAACGAAGGCTCCACCGCGCTCAACATCTTCCCGGCTGACAAGGGCGGCGACTTCGCCTCCGTGCTGACTGCGAAGGTTGGCGACAAGTCTAATCTCATGAACATTCAGTCGATTCTGGACGTGTGGACCAGCCCGAACATGGTCGCAAACATCATCGGCCGTGACGCCGCGCTCTTCACCGAGATTGACGCGATTTACAACAGCGAAGCCGAGCTGTTCCTCTTGGGCAGCCAGGATCTCGCCACCACTTTGGCTAACATTCAGGAGCAGGGCAACGCCATTATCGACGCTGCAAAATGAAGGATTTTCCCGTCCACTTCTTGAAACACAGAACGTGGTATGGAAGCCCGGGGGAGCCGCTCGCTTCCCCGGGTTTTCTAATAAAGGAGTTTGCACATGAGCAAATGGCTTGCCCGCAGGACGCTGTTTACCAGAACGTTTTTGTTGTTGATGGTGGTAGTGAATGGCTTTGCGTTTCTGACGTTCAGCATTCTTTCCTCTGCCATTGAGGAGATTGTTAGCGATCAGATCCGCCAGCAAACGCGCGACACGCTCAACATCGCCAATACAAAGCTGCAAAACCAGTTGATGACGGGCATTTCCGTATTGGTGGCGCTTCGCGTCAACGATCCGCTGCTGCAAAGCCTGCAAGCTCCTCCTACGACAGCCGGCGAGCGGGCCGTCGTAGCCAATGCCGTAGGCAACGTGATTTCCAATGCGTATTACGCGCTGGAAAGCGATTTGCGTGTGGCGGTTGTTTCTGATTTTGACAACATTTATGCCAACTGGGATATGTACGACAGCGCCTCGATTCTGGCGGTTCGTGATGAATATTTACGCCGTATCGCTGCGGCAGAGGCTCCTGCCGATACGCTGTACAGCGCCGTTTTCAGCGACGTTTTTTTGACGCAAACCGGTGTATCGCGAGACGTTTACGTGCAGCTGATGCCGCTGAAGAAAGCCCGCAACAAACAATTGTGCGGCGTTGCTATGGTGATGGTGCCTGAGCGCGATATCTATGAAACGCTGCGCTTCGAGCAGGAGGACGCGCACGCGACCTATTTAACGGATCGGGACGGCGTGATCATTAGCGCGCGGGACAAAACACTGCTTGGCAGCAATGCGCAAACGGTGATCGGCGATGCAACCCCCGAACGCATTACGCAGTCCCTGCAAACGCGGCGAACGCAGACGACCGTCATCGACGTCATGTCTCAAGGCTATGTGCAGCGCCAAGTCACCCCGATCCTGACCCGCATGGCAACCTATGTGCTGCTTGTGCTAGCCGTAGTCGTGGCGGCGTGCTTCTTTATCACGCGCGGCGTGACCAAGCCCCTCGTGAGGCTCACCAAGCGCATGGTATCGGGTAACTACGCCGCTTTTTTGCAGGAAAGTCAAAATGATGCAGGCCGCAATGAAGTGCTGCTGTTGGAGCGCGGCTTTGATGTGATGGGGCGCGATATCGAAGCGCTACTCGCTGAAAACAAGCGTAAGGAGCAGCAAAAGCGCAGCACGGAAATTGCTGCGCTGCAAGCCCAAATTCAGCCGCATTTTCTTTTTAACACGCTCAACACCGCCCGCTGCTCCATCCTCAACCATCACGACGAAAAGGCGGCCGAGCTGCTCTACAAGCTGACCATGCTGCTGCGCATGACGCTGGTCAAAGGCGGCGAAATGGTCCCGCTATCCGAGGAATTGGAAACGGTGGACTATTATCTGGACATCATCTGCATGCGTCATCGCGTCAAATTGGTATGCAAAAAAGACATTGCGCCGATTACGGAAGATTTTCTGGTGCCCAAGCTGCTTTTGCAGCCCGTAGTGGAAAACTGCGTGGTGCATGGGATGCTGCTGGAACAGCAGGATGGAGAAATTCTGATTCGCACGGAAGTCGATGATGCGTTCTGGTATATTTTCGTGGAAAACAACGGCGTTTTGCTGGATCAAGAAATTGATTTGCGAGGCAGTCAAGCGCAAAAGCATGACAGCTTTTCAGGCATGGGCGTCAAAAACGTCAATCAACGGCTGAAACTCTACTACGGCGAACAGTCCGGCCTGCGGCTGTATTGCGAGCAAGACCGCACGGTTGCACAGCTCACGCTTTCTCTCACCGCTCCCGTTGATGCAGAACGGGAGAAGCTGGATAGCCTTTGGGGAAAGGAGAACAGCCTATGACGCTGATGATGGTGGACGACGATATTGAAATGTTGGAAAGTCTCCAAGGCTTAATCGATTGGCAAGCCTTGGGATATACGGAGATTTTGACCGCCATCAATGGGCGCGAAGCCTTGGACAAAAGCAGCGGTAAAGTGATTGATTTGCTCATTTCGGACATCGGTATGCCCATGGTGGACGGCTACGAGTTAGTGGATCGGCTGCATGCTGTGCAGCCCGATATGGCTTGCATTTTCCTGACCTGCCATGAGGATTTCACCCATGCCAAGAAGGCCATTGCCGTAGGCACCGATGACTATCTGGTGAAGTACACCCTCACGCCAGAGGTCATGCTTGCCGCCGTGGAGCAGGTGCATGAAAAACGTCGCAAAAAAGAAGAGACCGACCGTCAGGCTGAAGCCTCCGTCGCCTCCATGCAGGTCATTCAGAATAGTTACAAGGAAAAGCTGCTGTTTGCCTTAGCCGACGGCAGAAAAATCGACGTTCTCGCCCATGAACGCCAAATGAAAGCCATGCACATCACACGGCCATCGAGCATCTTTCGCGTTGTGGGCTTCTACATGGATTACGACGAGGCGCGTTTGCAGGCGGAGGAAGCGGAGCACATCCGTCAATGGCGCTACGAAGCCGTCAACAACATCGGCGACATGCTGCGTCAACGCCATTGTCCCGACGAAGTTTTCCCTTTTGACAGTTTCATCTTGCTGGTGCATGAGGGCCATATGCTGGGGAAGATGTATGTGGAATTGCTGCAACAAATTGCCGCCATGGCTAACGAAACCATGCGTGTGCACGTAAGCCTTTGCGTTAGCAGCCCGTGCACGGACTTCTGGCAAATTGGCAAACAGCTCGGCGAATTAACGGCGCAGCGAGACAACGGCTTTTACGGCGATGATACCTTTGAGACGGACTGTTCGCCTCGGGCCTTTGTCGGTATGCCGTACAGCCTGTTTAACGACGCCTGCGCCCGGCAGCGCAACGCCATGAGCGACGAGGTCAGCTTTTGGGCGTCGTCGGATCGCATTGCTCGCGAAATGATGGATGGACGGTACGAGCCCCATATGGTGCGCAAATTGTACCGCGTATTCCTCTCCAACATTACGCGGTTGTGCCAGCAAAGCGGCTTCTTCACAGAAGAAATCGACATTTCGGGGATGTCGTTTCGCTTCTGCTGCGATGCGGTCGCTTACCGTTATCAATGGTTGCTGGAGCAGCGCGGCGAGCGCGTCCAAGCGGTGCAAAGCCCCGATGTGAATGCTGTGCTGGCTTACATCGAAGGACATCTGGATCAAAAAATCAGCTTGCAAGCGGCCGCCGACGCGATTTATAAAAACAGCAGCTATCTCTCTCGACTGTTCAAGCAAACCGTTGGCGTCAGCTTTTCGGATTACTTGATTCAGGCGCGCATCCAAAAAGCCACCCAACTTTTGGAGCAAACAGATCTTCCAGTCGAGGAGGTTGCGCTGCGGGTTGGAATCGAGAATCTATCGTATTTCTACAAATTCTACAAGCGGGAAACCGGACGCACGCCGCGCAGCAGCCGCTAACCGCGTAAAAAGCAACGACAACAAGAGGTTGAACAGCATGAAGGATCGTCCATATCTGATCTGCATAGATTCCGACGGCTGCGTGTTTGATAACATGGAGCTCAAGCACAAGGAGTGCTTTTGTCCTGCCGTCATCAATGTGTGGAATCTGCAAAATATTTCTCGCTACGCCCGCGAGGTTTGGGACTATGTCAATCTCTACTCTCACCTGCGTGGCGAAAATCGCTTTCTGGGCATTGTGGATACGCTGGAGTTGTTGGAGCAGCGCCCCGAGGTGCTTGCGCGCGGCTATCGTAAGCCTGATTTATCAGCGCTCAAGCGTTTTGTCGCCGATTCTCCGAGCTTGAGCGCCTCTGCGTTGCAAGATTTTATCGTCCATGCGGGCGAAACCGAGGATCTTCGCACGGCGTTGCGTTGGTCGGAGGAGGTCAACGAGAACGTGCGCCGCATCGTGCGCAACGTGGCCCCGTTCCCCGCAGCCCGCGCAGCATTGCAAGCGCTGCACGCGCAGGCTAAGATCGTGATCGTGTCGCAGGCGCAAGCCGAGACCCTTCGCCACGAATGGCAAGAGCTTTTGGCTTATGTGGACGAGCTAAACGGGCAAGAGGTCGGCAGCAAGGCCGACTGCATCCGCAAGGCGCGAGAAGCGGGCTTTGACGCCGCGCACACTCTGATGATCGGAGACGCCCCCGGCGACGCCGTCGCCGCCAAGCAGGCTGGCGCATTGTTCTACCCGATCATTCCCGGGCAAGAGGATGAAAGCTGGGAGCAGCTGCCACAAATAGCCAGCAAATTTTTTGCGAACAAATATGACGGTACTTTGGCCGACTCGCTAAAAACACATTTTGACAGCAAGCTGCGCGATGTGCCGCCGTGGAAGACCATATAGGAGGAACAGGCAATGAACAAGACGCAATGGATTTCGGAAAAAATGGGACAGATGACGCTGCCAGAAAAGGTCGGACAACTGCTGGTGCTGGGATTCTCTGGCCCTGTCATCACCCCCGACATCGTTGAGCTGGTCGAAAAATACCACGTGGGCGGCTTCCGCATCACGCAAGGCTTCCGCTTCATGACGCTGACCAATGACGTGAAGCCGGGAGAGATGATTGACCCTATGACAGCCAAGTCACTCTATTATCCCACAGGCAAGAATCGCGATTGCTGCACCCGCGTGCCAATCGTCTCGACGGCTCGCGAGTATGCAGGCGTGCTCAACGATCTGCGTTCCATCGCGATGAACGCCCCGCATCCTGTGCCGCTGCACTTCACGATCGACCAAGAGGGCAGCGCATCGGACGATCTTCTGTCAGGACAACGGCTGTTTCCACACCCGATGGGACTGTTGGCCACCGGCGATCCCGCCCTGGCCTATCGCGTTGGCAAGTCCATTGCCCTGCAAGCGCGCGAGCTGGGCGCGAACATGATTCATTCCCCCACCGTGGACGTCAACACCAACCCGCGCAACCCCGAGATTGGCACGCGCGCGTACAGCAGCCGTACCGACGAAGTCACGAAGTATGCGCTGCAAACGTTGCGCGGCTTTCAAGAAGAAAAATTGATCGCTACGGCTAAGCATTTTCCCGGCCGAGGCGAAAGCGAGGCTGACGCACATTGGGGCTTGCCTAGCGTATCGTTGGATCGAAAAACGCTGCTGGACACACACGTGGCGCCGTATCGCGCGTTGATTGCCGCAGGCCTGCCTGCGATCATGATCGCCCACACCAGCTATCCTGCGCTGGGCGTTCCGGAAGGCACCCCCGCCGGTATGAGCCGCACGCTCGTGACGGACTTCCTGCGCGGTGAATTAGGCTTTGGCGGCGTTATCACTACGGATAACATGATGATGGGCGGCGTACTTAAGCAATGTGAAATGACCGAAGCCATCGTCGGCATGCTCAAGGCTGGCTGCGATTTGGTGCTGTGCCGCGACGAAAGCCCGATCCGCATCCGCATTTGCGAGCGTATCCTTGCCGCCGTCAAGAGCGGCGAGCTGCCCGAAAAGGAGCTTGACGCAAAGGTGGAGCGCATCCTCGCCATGCGTTACGACATGGGCCTCGCCGAAAACGGCGGCTTAGTCGATGCAACCAAAGCTGGCGAAGCAATTGACAGCGCTTTTGTGCGCAGCACCGCCCTCGAAGCGGCTGACCGTTCCACTCTTTTGCAGCGCAACACGCAGGGCTTGCTGCCCTTGAACCCCGATGCGAAGGTGTTGCTGGTGGAACAGATTTTTCCGACGCACGAGCGCAGCAACAACCTATACAGCCATCCCGGCTTGCTGTGGGAAGAACTGTGCCGCTACTCTCGCAATGTCGGCTCGGTCGAGATCCCCAATACGCCCACCGAGGTGGACTATGACCGCGTGCGCCGCCGTTTGGACGAGGCCGATGTGATTGTCACCACGAACTACTACTATCACAAAACCGGTTCGGCCATCAGCCCCTTTATTCGCGAAATGATGCAGAAAAAACCTGTCGTCGTCATCAGCAACACACCTTATGACTTTAGCGCGCCGACGGATTTTGGCACAGTCATTACCTGTTTCAATCCCGGCGGACGTGAATGCCTCAACGCCGTCGCTCGCATGCTTTACGGGCAACTCACCCCGACGGCAACGTTGGAATGCATCGGCAATTGATAACGCGTTGCAAGCCCAAAACCATGTTCGGAAGATGACACGGATGTTTGACGAATTTTTAGCTGATTGTGACTCACAAAATGAAGTTTGCCCGCGATGTTACCTCTCGCGTGTTCTGCATTTTTCTTCTCCATTTCACAAGGGCAATATGCAAGGAGAGGCTGGCATATCTGGTGGATCAGCGTGGAGCAAGCGTGACGATCCTGCTGATTGATGTGATGGTAACAAACACAAAACCCGCGTGGCAGCTTGGCTCATGCGGGTTTTGTGTGTCAGTAAAGACTGTACAATCTGTTGTCATCGTGTACATTGGTTCGAAGGGGTTTATCCCTACCCGGTGTAGCCTCAGCTTGAGGGGTCTTTATTGTCTGCGAGCATGTGCTCTGCTGCATCCTTCCTGCAATATCAACATCGGGTTCATCCGGTCATGACGGCTTATTCCAGCTTGCCGCTGTCCAGAAACTGTTGCCGATACGCGGACGGCGATAGCCCATACTTGGCTTTAAACGAACGGCTCATATAAAACTCATCACAGAAGCCGAAGGTTGCCGCAATTTCAGAAAATCGAATCCCTGGCTCAACTTTGATCTGCTGCGCCACCATTTCCAGCTTTCGCCCGATCTGATATTTCGTAAAGGACATGCCTACGCATTTTTGCATAGTGGTTTCGATTGTTTTGATGCTGACGTTAAAATACTCTGCAATCTCAGATACGCTAAAATTTCTGTAGGGCGTATTGTTCACTTGCGCGATGATGCTTTCTGCCAATGCCATTCCCTCGCCCCGCGCACTGGCTGGAGCATCCGCCAGTTCTAGCATAAGAAGATTGCACAAAGAGGACAGACGTTCGCTTTTTCGGGGACGTTCACTCCAAAAAACGGACACGATCTCTTTGAAATACTCCTTGATATTGGGAGCGGCACGCACATGCTGATGGGTAGGAATGATCAGTGCATTGGGCGTGTCCTGTAGATCGCCGGGCTCGCAGGTTACGTGAATGCACAGGGTGCGCGTGTTGGGCAGACAGGGCAGCCGCGTGTAATGATGGCTCTCTGCGGACAAAAAGAGCACATCATCTTTTTCCAGCAGATAATCCGTATTTCCCTCTGTAATTAACCATTGTCCTTTTACTAGATAAATCAAATCGTGATACTGAAGCACACGATCCAGATACAGCCGCTCTGTGGGTTTCTCGTAGTAGTGCGAGTTGGCGGAAACAATTCTGTGATTTACGGACAGATCAATCGATATTGACATAAGCGCACGTCCTTTTTATACATGGGAATGGGTCTAAAAAACACATGGACTCATCTACGCATTTATTCTATCATAAAGCAGAAAGGCGTGCAATGAACGTTGCTGTGAAAATGAGTTACATGGTTTGCTGCATTGCGACAAATCAATGGCGAAAATGTATTGGAGGATAAAAAATGCATGCAATTTTGAATGGCGTCGATGGGAAACTTCATTGGGCCGAAGTGGCTGATCCCATCATCGGGAGCGGCGATGTTTTGCTTGAAGTTCATGCGGCTGCATTGAACCGCGCAGATCTGCTGCAGAGGGCGGGCCAGTATCCGCCGCCGCCGGGGTGGCCGGAATGGTTCGGCCTTGAAGCGGCTGGGCTCATCCGGGCGATTGGCGGACAGGTTGAAGCCGAAGGTCGCTGGCATGTGGGTGACAAGGTGTGCGCGCTATTGGGCGGTGGCGGCTATGCGGAACAGGTGGCTGTCCCGGCTGGGCTACTAATGCCCATTCCTGAGGGGATTTCAATGGTTGAAGCCGCAGCCCTTCCGGAAGCCTTCGGCGCGGCCTATTTGTTCTTATTTTTTGAAGGCGGCTTGAAGGCGGGGGATACGCTGCTGATGCAGGCGGGCGCCAGTGGCTTGGCCAGCGTTGTCATCCCCATGGCGAAGGCCTTCGGTGCGCGGGTGATCACCACGGTGCTCAGCGAAGAAATCGGTAAATCGCTGGCGCATTTGAATGTGGATCGAATCGTGGATACATCCAAGGAGTCCCTCGTCGAAGTCATGAAGGAAGAATTGGAAAACGACCACGGTGTGGATATTGCCATCGACTGCCTTGGCGGCGAAGATGTGGGCGAATGCCTGAAGCAAATGAACCGTGGCGGACGCTGGATCATGATTGCAACACTGGCTTCCGATATTACCAGTGTGGATCTCCGATCCATGTATGTGAGGAACACCCGCTTGATCGGCACTACGTTGCGTAGCCGCGCCCCCGAGGTGAAGGCGAAGATCCTCAGCGACATGGTGGAGATCATCTGGCCGAAGGTGACGTCCGGCGAGATTCGGCCTACAATCTGTAATGTATTCCCTATCGAGCAGGCGGAGGAAGCACAGGCAATGATGATGGAAGGCCGTAACGTGGGCAAAATTGTATTGCAGGTGAAATAATAGAAAGAAAATGGTGCTTTGTGAAAAGGTGCGGCGCTGAGCCGGGCGGATTTGCCGGTAGTAGTTGGTGATCTGCGGTACGAAGGGTACTATAGAAATCAGGCTGCTGGAGCGATACATTGACGGAAGCGACCTGATGTCACGGATGTGAGGGAGCATTATTTGGAAAGCGGCGCTACAAGCTGGCACAAGCTGGGGATTCAGTCGGATGAACGTTTATCCTGAACGGTTCTACAAACTGGAAACGCACAATGTGGTAAAAAGTATGTCTGTGCATGCTCGTCAGGGCATGCACAGACATACTTTGCGTCATTGTATACTATTTACACTAGCCCCTTGGGTATTATTGCTCCTTCTCCCAGCCGTTGAAATAATACACCGTATCATCCTTCGGTCGAATGTCCGTGAGCGTTCCCACATAGTGACGAAGATTGCGCGGCGTATAAGGGCGCTCGCGTGCGGCTTCCTCATTAACCTCGATTCCCAAGCCCGGCTTTTCGGGGATCAGAATGTAGCCGTCCTCGTATTGAACATTCTCGTTGGTGATTGCTTTGCGGAACGAGCCGTCCGTCACCATGATCTCGTGAATGAGGAAGTTTGGCGTGCAGGCTGCCAGCTGTAAAATGGCAGCGTTGGAGATCGGACCGGAGGGATTATGGAAGGAAACCGGCACATGGCAAGCCTCGCACATGGCCGCGATCTTTTTGCTTTCCAAGATGCCGCCCGTATGGAAGATATCGGGCTGTGCGATGTCGATGGCTTCCTTGTGCAGCACGTCCCAGAAATGATACTTGCCATAGAAGCGCTCGCCTGCCGACACCGGGATCATGCTGTGATCACGCACCCATTTGAGCGAGTCGATATTATCCGGCACGGTCGGCTCCTCAATGAGCATCGGCTTAAAGGGCGCAAGCTCGCGGCTCATAGATACGGCGGTGTAGTGGTTGAAGCGCCCGTGGCACTCAATCAACAGCTCCACCTGTGGACCGACGGCTTCACGTACCGCGCCCACGCAAGCGACGGCTGCATCCATTTCCTCGCGGGAGAGCGTCATGTGCGCCTTGCCGAAGGGATCCCATTTCAGCGCCTTTACGCCATGGGCGACCGTGTCTTTGGCCTTTGCAGCAAATTCTTCGGGCGTGCGCGCACCGGGGAACCATGCGTTGGCGTACATCTTCACCTTCTCGCGCATGCGCCCGCCCAGTAGGTTGCACACCGGCGTATTGTAATACTTGCCCGCAATGTCCCAGCATGCGATTTCAATGCCGGACAACGCGCTCATCATCACCGGGCCGCCCTTCCAATAGGAATCGCGGTAGACATCAAACCACATTTTCTCGATATCGATGGGGTTGCGGCCTACCACCATGCGCTTCATGTCCTCCAGACAACCCTCCAGCGCATTCTCCCGGGTGCCCAAGCTGGCCTCGCCCCAGCCATACAGCCCATCGTCCGTTTCCACCTTCACGAACGTCCAGTTCGTGCGGAAAGCGTCCAAGGTGAGCGCTTTGACGTCAGTTATTTTCATTGGGCTTTCTCCTTCGCCCACAAACGAATGGCTTCACGATGCAGCCGCGCCAGGTCGCTGATAGCTTGATAATCTCCGGCGTTGATCAATTCCTTCTTGAGCACGGTTACGCCGGTGCCGACCGCGCTGATGCCCGCGCTCAGCATCACGGGAATGGTGGCCGGATTCACGCCGCCCGTAGCCATCAGCGGGATATGGGGCAGGGGACCCTTGAGGTTTTGGATATAATGCATACCCAGATCGTCCGCAGGGAAAAGCTTCACAATATCCGCTCCGGCGTCCCACGCCGCGCAAATCTCAGTGGGTGTCATCGTACCCGGAATGCTGACCATGCCTAGCTTCTTGGTTTCAGCAATCACCGCCGGGTTGGCGTTGGGAGAGATCACATATTCCGCGCCCGCATCCCGCGCGGCGCGCACCTCGTCTACGGTAAGCGTGGTTCCCACGCCCAAACAAATCCGGTCGCCTAAGGCCTTGCGAATCGCTTTCAGCTTGGCTGTGTTGTCCGCAATCGGGTCGGGCAGCAAATGATCGAAGGTGGACTCCAAACAGCATACGTCCGCGTTGAGCATCGCCTCGCAGCATAGCACCAATTTGTCTGCGGGAATCCCGCGCGCGATGATAACCAATTTCTCCTTAAAAATTCGTTCCTTGACGTCCATTCTGTGCATCTCCTTTACCAATCAGCCTGCGAGCCGTCCTCATAGGTGACGAATTGATTTTTGCGCCAGCCGTCGTCCTTGAGGGCTTCCAGCGCCGCATCGTTCAGCTCCACGCCAAGACCGGGTTTCTTGGGTAGGTCAATATAGCCGTTTTGAATCGTGAAGGGCTCTTGTAGCAGCTCCTGTCCCAGATCCCAGCCCTCAGGATGGCCGGGAAACTCCTGTACTAGGAAGTTCGGCGTGCAGGCGTCCAGTTGTAGACAGGCTGCCAGCGAAATGGGCCCTAACGGATTGTGAGGCGCGATGCTCATGTGGTACACCTCGCCCATAGCAGCAATCTTGCGCGCCTCAAAGATACCACCCACATGGCACAGATCAGGCTGTAGCACACGCACCGCCTGCTTTTCAATCAGCTCCCGATAACCCCAGCGGGTAAACAGGCGCTCGCCCGCTGCAAGGGGCACGTTGGTGCGACGGCTGATATCTACCATTTCATCCACGTTATCAGGCAGCACCGGCTCCTCAATGAACAGCGGGTG
Organism: Eubacteriales bacterium; assembly: GCA_028693055.1. Classification (GTDB taxonomy): domain Bacteria; phylum Bacillota; class Clostridia; order Christensenellales; family Aristaeellaceae; genus Limiplasma. Next base: position 95,046 of record JAQUWD010000002.1, read on the forward strand.
ATAGGGAGCCAGCGCGTCAATCAGGCGCGGCGCGTTGGCGGGACTGACACGGCCGTGAAAGTCGATCGCCAGATCCACCGCGTCCCCGATTGTATCCCGCACAGCGGCAAAGCGCTCGATGTGGGGCTTCATCTCCTCGCGCCCGATGATGGGGGAGATCGGAGCAATGATGGAATACTTGAGCGCGGTCATTCCCCAGTCCGCAAGCCGCTTGCGCGCTAAGGCGCACATCTCGTCGATGGTATTGCCGCCCTTGATAGCGACTGCCTTCACGTGCGTATACATACGGATTTTATCGCGCACTGCGCCGCGCAGCAGCTCGTATACGGGCACGCCCAGCGCCTTGCCCTTGATATCCCACAAGGCCATTTCGATACCGGTGATGGCGCTCATGGCAATGGGGCCGCCGCGGTAGAAGCTGCTGCGGTACATGCGCTGCCATAACGCTTCCACGCGGCGTGGGTCCTCGCCAAGGATGTTTTGTCCAATCTCCTGCACTGCAGCCGCGCAGGAATGCGCCCGACACTCAAGGATCGGCTCGCCCACGCCGGTAATTCCTTCGTCGGTGTACACTTTAAGAATCAACCAGCGAGGTTTGACATAGAAGGTTTCAAAACCTGTGATCTTCACTGGATTGCCTCCTCACTTGCTTCGTTCTCCTTATTCCAGTCCTTGTTATAAGGCAGTAGGCAGATACCGATGCCGGAGTCTACGGTGAACTCCGTGCCTGTAACGGTAGGCGACTGATCGCTGCACAGGAAATACACGGCGGCGGCGATCTCATCCGGCGAGCTCTCGCGTCCGGCGGGGTATTGGCGGCGACGGCGCTCCGTCTCCTCGGGAGACTGCGTTGTCCAGCGTTCACTCCAAATCGCTCCGGCGATGATGCTGTTGGCACGGATGCTCAGGTGCCCCAGCTCAACGGCAAAGCAACGCATCATTGCATTGATTGCGCCCTTGCTGGAGGAATACGCCACACGCCCCGGAATGGCGCCATGGCTGTGTACGGAGCTCAGCGCCACGATGGAGCCGCCGCCTGCTTTTTTCATCAGCTTCACAGCTTCCTGCACGCCGAAGAACGTGCCGCGCACATTGGCGTTCATCACCGCGTCCCATTCCTCCTCGGTTGTAGGCGGCTCCCATTCCCTTTCTTTTGTAGCCATCTACGCACATTAGCGGCGCTACGGAAAACATTATGACGAATGGAGTAATCCTTATGAAACGACAGCATTTGCGGCTTACTACCGAGAGAGAAATCACCTACGCCTGTTTTCTGGCGCCTGCGCTGATTCTATATATCATCACGGTTATCGTCCCATTCTTTCAAGGAATCCCGTATTCCTTCACCAACTGGAACCTGATCTCCAATGCTTCCAACAATGTTGGTTTCAAGAACTACGCCATTCTGTTCGGCTCCAAGGAGTTTTGGACGGCTGTAGGGAACACCTTTCAATTTACAGGACTGTACGTTGTATTCAGTAACCTGATTGGTTTGGGCGTGGCGCTTTTACTCCAGCGCAGCAGCAAGCTGAACAATGTTTGCCGCACCATGATCTTTATGCCTTATGTTATCAGTTTAGTTACGGCGGCCTTTGTTTGGCGCTATATCTACAGCGCCGTATATTCTCCGCTGTTCAACGTGCCCAGCCCTTTAGGCGTTAAGAACCAAGCGATGCTCGGTATTGCCATCATTTCGGTGTGGCGCACCAGCGGCTACTGCATGCTGATCTACATCGCAGGCTTACAGGGCGTACCTCAAGAGTATTACGAGGCTGCAAGCGTCGAGGGCGCATCGGCCATCCAAAAATTTTTCAAAATTACCGTACCGATGCTCATTCCGTCCTTCTCCGCCAATGTCAGCCTATTGCTGGCTTGGGGCTTGAAGGTATTCGAGGTGGTTCGCGCCACCACCAACGGCGGGCCGACCCGCAACGCAACCACAACGATGTCGATGTTTATCTACAACAATATATTCGCTAATAGCAAAGCTGGTTATGGCCAAGCGGCTGCCATTATCATGACGGCGATCCTGTTGATCGTATCGTTCATGGTGTCCAAATTCTTCCGTTCCCGGGAGGTGTACTAAGATGGTAAGCAACACGAAACTTCCCGCCTCTGGTGCAACGTTCTTCAATTATACGCGCCGCAAGCACCTTGCAAACCTGCTGCGCGCAGTGTGTGTAGTGTTGGTAACGCTCCTGTTTATCTCGCCGCTGTACATCAGCCTGATCTATTCGCTCAAGACTCCGCAGGAAATGGGCACCAGTGCGCCGCTTTCTTTACCCAGCAGTTTTTATTTGGGTAATTATTCGGACGTCGTCGTTAAGAACGACCTGTTTCGCACGGGGTTTACCAACAGCCTGATTAGTACCCTATGCATTGTGGCAGTGCTTACGGTGATCACCCCGATGGCTTGCTACGTGCTGGCTCGCAGCAATCGTAAGGTTTACGCTGCAGCATACTATATTTTCATGACCGGTATTCTGATTCCCTTTCAGTGCATCATGTTCCCGGAATACATCAACCTAAAGGCGGTAGGGCTGATCAACACGTTGCAGGGCTATATCATCGTGCGGGCTGGGTTCCAAATCGGCATTTGCATCATGATTATCACGAATTTCGTGAAAACAGTGCCTGTGGAGCTGGAGGAGGCCGCCAACATTGATGGCGCCAGCGTTTTCCGCACCTTCTGGCGCATTGTCTTTCCATTGTTGAAGCCCATCAACGTCACCATGCTAGTCATCAACACCTTGAACGCTTGGAACGATTACGCTGTGTCGGTCGCCATTTTGCAAAGCGAGGATAAGCGCACGCTTCCTTTGGCCCAGCTGGTTTATACCAGCGAGACGGGCGTGGACGTCAACCTAGCGTTTGCGTTTTTTAGTCTTTGCATTATCCCGGTTTTGCTGCTATACTTATTCACGCAGAAGTATATCGTAGGCGGGATCATGAGTGGTGCCGTCAAGGGTTGAAAAAAAGTCCTCTATGTCGGCAGAAGTTACAGAGGGAGTTGCTGGAGCGCTCCCTCTGTTGTCCTTTTTTCGGAGAGGAGGGGGGCAGAAACATGTATAAGATTGTTGTGATTGACGACAACAGGGCGATCGCCGAAATGATTGCAACCGCCATTCCATGGGACAAGCTGGAATGCGCGGTATGCGGCGTGGCGTATAACGGTATCCGTGGCCGTGACCTGATTCAAAGACAGCATCCCGATATCATCATTGCGGACATCCATATGCCGGGCATGAACGGGCTGGATATGATCAAGAACCTACGGGAGACCAGTCCACAGACCAAGGTGATTTTCATCAGCGCCTATGATGATTTCGCCTATGCCCAGCAGGCGGTGGCGCTTCATGCGCATGAGTACCTGCTCAAGCCCTTTGAAAACGAAAAGCTGATGGACAGCGTTCGCCGCGCTATTGTAGAGCTGGCCCCACCCTCCGAGCACGACGACGGCGCGTCCGCCTCGGCTCGATTTACCGAAACGGTGTTGCGCTACATTGAGGATCATCCCGATCATCCCACCTTGCAGGAGGCGGCGGAGAAGTTCGGCTACAGCCCCTCTTACATTGGCACCTTGATTCGCAAGGAGACGGGCGTGACCTACATTGAGTGGGTGGCGCGTTCCCGATTGAAGCTTGCTAAGAAGCTACTGCGCAATCCCTCCTACCGAATCGAGGAGGTGGCGCAAATCGTAGGCTACAGGAATTACGTCTCCTTCTATCAGTTCTTTGTCAAGCACGAGGGGGTTTCACCGCGTGACTACCGGAATGGCGGTGAGAAGTCGTGAAGCTGCATATCAAGTTTTTGCTTTCGTTTATGACGGTTGTGCTGGCGCTGGTCATGCTGCTGTCTCTGTATGTGAACAACGTGTTGACCGATTACGTGCGGCAGGACAAGGCCAACAGTTATTCCCTTTATCTACAGCAGCTTGTCACCAGCACGAGGATGGTCACTAAGGAGGTCGAGCAAACCTTCTTTAACCAATATACGGAAGCTGCCACGGCGGAAAAGCTGCTGTCACAGCAAAGCCCCCTGAACAAGAAGCTGAGCGTAGAGGGGGGACTTGTTTCCATCCCCTTAAACACCAGCACCATCTCCAGCGTCCTTGCCGTAGATTTGGATGGAAACTCATACTTCGCTTCCTCGGTACTGGACGAGCGTGCCGACGTGTTTGACGACGTGCGCACTCTTCCGCTTTCGGAAGCGAGTTCTCTGTGGCTGCGCGATGCGCAGGGTCGTATCTTTTTGAAGAAGGACTTGTTCCAGACCTTTCCGCTGAAGCAAGCCGGACTGATTATCGCCCGAATGAATACGCCGGTTTTGTTGTCCACGCTGGGGCTGGACGACCGAGCCGACGGGATGCTGGCGTTGATAACGGAGGAGGGTAAGCTGCTGTTAGCCACAGGTGGGCTGACGGATGAAATGCTGGTGGAAATTCTAGATCAAGAGCCGCTTTCGTATCAGCCGGTTAGCCGAGAGATTATGATAGATGGCAAACCCTATTACTATACCATGCAGCCTGCCCCCAACCGCATATGGTATGCGTTGGAGGTGGTACCCATGCAGGAAATGCTGGCTATGCCGCTGGCGCTGTCGCGGATGATCTGGCTGGGCAGTATTGGCATCATTGTGCTTGCGCTTCTTGTCAGCTTCTTGCTATCGCGGAGCATATCCCGCAATGTGAAGCAGCTGGCGTCTTCCATGGCGGAGGTGAGCCACGGCAACTTCGAGACAGAGATTGCGGTGCGATCCCACGACGAAATCGGCGATTTGGCAGAGCGCTTTCGCTGGATGCAGGGCGAATTGAAAAACGTGACCATGGAAATGGTGCAGCGCGCAACGGAAAAGCAGAACACAGAATATGAGATGCTGGAGCTTCGCTACCGCTCTCTCCAAGCGCAGATTAGCCCGCACTTCTTCTGCAACGTCCTGTCCAGTATCGACGCTTTAGCTTTGATGAAGCGCACGGGCGAGGTGAGTACCATCAGCACCAAGGCGGCGCGGTACCTGCGCGACAATTTGAACGCCGCCGATCACAAGTTTACTTGCTTGAGTCAAGAGATTCGATTCGTGCAGGAGTATGCGGATCTATATAACGACCTGTACCATTCGCCCTTTCGGCTGGAGGTGTCCCTTAGCGATGACGCAGGAGACTGTGAAGTGCCCAGCATGCTACTACAGCCATTGGTAGAAAATGCGCTGGTTCATGGGTTTCCACTGGATAACCCGGATCGCCAGCACATCATTTGTATTTCTGCCGAGACGACAGGCGACAGCTTAGTGATCTATGTGTCGGACGACGGGCAGGGTATCAGCCAAGAGGTGATTAAAATGGTAGAGCGTGCGGAGCTAGACCGTGAGTATAACAAGAAGATGAGCGGCTTCGGTTTGCGCAGCGTATTGCAAAGGTTGAGGCTGTTGTACGGGCAAAATCAGGAGTTGCGGATTGCCAGTGTCCCCGGCGTACAGACGCTCATCTCCATTCGCATCCCCTACCGCCTGTACCAAGAAGTCTAAGGAGGAGCGTTATGGAATTCTATGTGGGTACATTGACCCGCGAGGGCGGCGAGGGTGTTTTAGATTGCAGCTTGGAGGACGATCACATCCGGTTAAAGACAACTGTCACCGGCATTACAGATCCGAACTATGTGATTCTCTCGCCTAGAGGCGATCGCCTGTATGCGGTTTCCAGCGATGACGCCAGGGAGGAGCTGCCCGGATGTGTAGACGTTTATGATATCACCGGCGAAACCCCTGCGTTTTTATGCCGCCAATCAACCGGTGGTAGCGGCCCGTGCTTTTTAACGCTTGCACCGGACGGACGGTTCCTGTACGAGACCAACTATGGCACAGGCTCGCTTGCGGTATTTCCGGTGAGCTTTGGGCTGGATAAACGTATGCAACTGGTTCAGCATTCGGGGCACGGCCCACACCCAACGCGGCAGAAGGGCCCGCATCTGCATCAGGTTACCTTCCTACCGGGTACGCAGCTGCTGTGCGCCATCGACCTCGGGACGGACGAGCTAGTGGTATACCGTGCCGATGAGCAAACCGGGCTGCTGACCGAACAGTCACGCACCCATCTTCTGGGTGGCCCGCGCCATATTGCTTATGGAAACGCAGGCTATGCGTATGTGGCCCACGAGCTGAGCAACGAAGTGACGACGCTAAAAATCGAGAACGGCGCTTTCACACCCCTACAAACGCTGACTACTCTGCCCGAAGGATGGACGGGGGAAAACACTGCCGCCGCCATCCGCCTATCGGAGGATGGTAAAAGGCTATACGTGTCCAACCGTGGGCATGGCTCCATCGCGGAATACGCCGTACAGTCCGATGAAACGCTACGCTTTCTGCGCCATCTGTGGGCGGGCGTTTTCCCGCGGGACTTCATATGTCTGCCGGATGGGCGATTCCTGGTGGCAGATCAACGTGCGGGCGTGTATCTGCTTTCGCGGGACGGCGACGCGCAGGATTTTCTACCCCACAAAGGCGCTGTATGCATCTGCCTAAAGAAGGAGGCGTAAGCCATGACCATTTCACATGAACAGTGGCAGGGATTGCCGACGGTACGCATAGAGGACGAACGCTACGAGGCGATCATTCTGCCAACCTACGGCGCAAACTGCGTATCGTTGATTCATAAGGCAAGCGGCATTTCCATGCTTCGCACGCCGCCCAATGCGGAGGCTCTCTGTGCGTCGCCCAATGTATATGGGCTACCGATTCTGTTCCCACCCAACCGCATCCGCGATGGCGTGTTCCATTTTGATGGGCGCACGTATACGTTCCCGATCAACGAACCTAAAAGGCATCACCATCTGCACGGTGTTCTAAGCAGCACCGCTTTTACGGAGACGGAACAAGGCGCGTTCGAATACCGCGCCACGCAAGCGCAGCCGTATCTTTCGTTCCCGCACGTATTTACCGTTACGCGCAGGTATTGTCTTACCCCCGAAGGACTGCGTCATACCATTGCGGTTCGCAATGACAGCGAGCTGCCGATGCCGCTAGGTATCGGCGTGCATGCCGCATGGAACGTGCCCGCGCCGAACTGGCGGCTTCACATGGATGTACGGAAACAATGGCTTGTGGACGAGCGCATCCTGCCCACGGGCGAAACAGCCGAGGATACGCCCCAACTGACAGGATTGCGTGAGGGAACATTACGCCCCGAAGAGCAAGCCCTCTCTGCCTTATTGGAGTTAAACAGTCATACCGTCACATTAGAAAACGGCGTATGGCAAATGACCTGTGAATGGGGGAGTGCATTCCCCTTTGTGATGCTATGGAACGGCGGCGGACATAGCGGCTTTGTATGCCCGGAGCCGCAAAGCTGGCTGGTGGATGCGCCGAACCTGTCGCTTCCGGCGTCTCAGAGCGGGTTTCAAGCTCTTTCACCGGGCGAAAGTCAAGAATATCAGCTGCTATATGGCATACGGGAAGCCTGTGGGGGTTGATTTGCAGTAGGGATAGCGCTTCATGATCTCGTATGTCTTTCGCTTGAGGGCACGCGGCTTCGCTTTCATGCGCTTGGCGCTGCGTCTTTGCACAACTGCATCCAACATGGTATGGAGTGTATTCGTCAGGGAAAAACCTGTGTTATCGCCTAAAAGTCGCAGTGCATATGCGTTTAGTCTCGTGCTTACCACCATGCTTAAGACGCCGTATGCTGCGCTCCCTGTCAGCTAGCTGGAGGGACTGCTGTTGGAAACGGAATACAGCGCCTCCGCGCCGGTTGTGTGCGACGTTCCCGGCCTGCGTGGGTCAGTGGAGCTCCCGCCGTATCCGACGCGAGCAACACTGCGGAAATCAATGGTACGCATCCCAAGATGGCTACAAAGAATGATCATGTACAAAAAAGGATGTCTTTTCCCACGCTGAATTGAGCAGGGCAAGGATATCCTTTTGTCTTTTTATTACATAAGCCACAAAAGTCGATTGTGGTTAAGCCCAACCTGTGGACCGCTTCCGCCGATAGCAAACAGCCCGCCGGGTTGATAGGGTTCGTCGAAGGTGCTTGGCTGGCGACAGCCCGGGAGAGTAGATCGCCGCCGACCCTGTACTTCACCTTTTCAGCGTTAAACGATAAAAGCGTCTGGCTCTTCCGTCATAAGCGGGACGTTCGATCAGCAGCTCATAGCCGGCTTTTTCAAAATTATTCCAAGAAGCTACGTTCTCAGGGTCCACGGTTGCGTAAATCCATCGCCCGTTTTCTTCTTGCACCATTTGTTGAAAAAGCCGTAGAAAGCTGGTATGCATTCCTCTGCTGCGAAAGCTAGGATGAGTCATTACATCATGGAAATCATAGCTGCCTTCGATGGTTTTTCCAAGCATTTCCGCATAGCTGTGGCCGCCCATACGGCTTACCCCTGGGCTAAGCTCTGCAAAGCCGCAGAGCCGTTCGCCTAGAAAATATCCAAAGCCCTCATGGGCGGCTACGACTTGGATAAATTCTTCCCGCTCAGAGGGAACATACCAGCGGGGGTCGGGCAATGCGGCGATCACCGCCTGCTGCAGCTCCAACATGGCTGTAATATCGTTAGACTCTAAAGCGCGTAGCTTTAGCCCCTCCCTTTGATAGGATGAGACGTCTAAGGGTAATGTCATGGTTGCTTTTCCTCCGGTTCTGCCTCAGGCTTATGGGCTTCCTCGCTGAGAATAGCGTTGCACAGAAACCGATAGGCGGCGCAATGAATGGCGCAGATCATCGTTGAGGGCAGCTCGTTTTCCTTCCACATTTCCTCCAACACCTGCGCTTGCATAGTGCAGAAATGGGTGTAAAGCGCTTCGATGGTTTGCCCGTCCTCAAGCGTGAGCAGCTTCTTCATACCGTCTGCGGATGCGGCTTGCTTGAAAATACAAATCATTAGAAGCTGAGCCAATTGCTCCCGGCCATACTTTTTTCCGACGGGTCTAGCCACAAGGCCAAGCTTTACATAATTGTTAACCATGGCGGGAGTGAAAACTCGCTCTCCTTTGCCGTATAAAGGCTGGCATTGGCGCTCCAAAAAGGTGACCACCTGATCCATATATAATCCTAAATCGGGGATTTGTTCCCACGTTACGGGATGATAAGCGCTTAGTGTTTTGAGAAAATCCGTGTTCTGTAATTGGATCATCACAATCCCTCCTCATATCGATATTTTATCATAATATATAAGAACACACAATTCTAATTTTAAATATCCCATTGACACTTATACAAATCGTGATATAATAGTAATTGATACTAGATTATACGGTATATAATACCGTTTTAGAAAGGATAATGTCGCATGACGTATTCTGAAATTCACGTGTGGGGAGATTCTCTGGCGCGTGGCATTATTTATAACGAAAACCGTCAGCGGTACGCGATTTCTGGAGAACGCTGTACCGGTCGACTGAGCGAAGCGCTGGGCTGCAAGGTGGAGAATCACTCCGTTATGGGCGCAACCATTCTGGACGGCTTCAAAAATTTTTCTAGCTTTCCGGTTGTTCCGGATGCGCTTTGCGCCATTGAATATGGCGGGAACGACTGTGATTTGGACTGGGCGGCAGTGGCGGAGCATCCAAAAGACCCTATTGTAGCGAAGGTTCCATTGGAGCTGTATACGCAGACCTTGAAGGTTTTTGTTGCTCTGGTGCGGGAACGGGGGATGCATCCGCTTTTGGTCACCTCTCCGCCCCTTGATGCTCCCCGTTACTTTGATTGGGTAACGCGAAACGTAAACAAACAAAATGTGCTTGCGGCGCTTGGCGACGTTAATCATATTTATCGCTGGCAGGAACGCTATACCATTGCCCTGCGTCAAACGGCGTTTGATTTGGAATGCCCGCTGCTGGATATCCGCGACTGGTTTTTGGCGTTGAACCGCTATGAGGACTATATCTGCGTGGATGGTATTCATCCCAATGATCGCGGACATCGACTCATCGCGGACGCAGTGCTGGAACGGGCGCGGAAGGATGGGGCTATGCCTTTGCGCTCAGGCGATAGCGAAACGCAGGCTATTTAGTTGGAACGTCCAACAAACGGTAGTCTTCGAAACCATCAGTTCCAGTTTAACCATGGCAGATAAGAGGTATAAGGCACACATAAATACATACCCCAATGTCCGTGGAAGGCTGTGGTGGGCAGACCGTTATAGCAGAAGTAGGCGAGAGAGCCGCCTACAATCAGGATAGTTAGAAGAACTTGGTTTACGTGCTCCCGGCTTGAAGTCGGGAGCTTTTCTTGCGCTTCAATTGCTCGTTCGTCTCGGCAGCCAATGCTGCTTAGCGCTATAGGAAGCGCCAAAACCGCATAAGGCATGGTAAAGAGGATAAGGCGAAGCATGATGCGCGTTTGGGCGACCATGAGCCAAGCACCAACCGTGAAGGATAGCAAATAAAGAAGAGGAAGCGCGTCCTCCGGAGCGTGTTGCCGGATACGCCGGTATAGCAATAGATAAATAACGAATACGCCCACTGGGGCAGCCATCATCACCATGCTGTGGCTGCCCTCAAGAAACGATGAATGGACATAGTATCCAAAACGATCGCCCATCCCGAGGGCGGGCAGGACGGTTTCTAGCAGCAGTAAAACCAGCTGCTTGCCAAAGAGACATGCAGCCGCCCACATACCACACCATAGCGCCAATGCTAGCTTACGGCGGGGCAGCTGGATAAAAAGTAACGGTAGGAGCATGATTAACGCCGTTTGATGAATCAGCGACGCGAATGCGCATACCGCGCCGTAGCGCAGCGTCGGTTGCCAGCCGCGTTGCCGCAGCAGCGGATAGCCAAGCATGAGCACGCCCGCCGCCATGCATTGGCGTACAGCGTCCATGGTGGCGGCGAAGCATAGAAAGGTGATGTACAGCCATACGGACAGCCACGCAATGGGGCTATGCCGACGGATCAACCACCAAACGGGCAGAAGGCAAATGAACGCCGCTACCGTCAAAAATCCACGGGCGTTCATGCCCATTCGCTGACATAGGCGAATCAAAAGCAACAGGCTGGGTTCAACCGTATAGCCGTTTTGACGAACGACTTGCTCTGCCGCCGCAAAGCCATCGGCTTTTACCATTTCCACCGCGTCAAAAATATAAACGTAGGAGGAGTAAGCCGCCCCGGTAGCATAACGGAAGGAGGAAAGAGCAACGAGCAGCGCAAAGACCAGCGCTAAATAGATTTCCCGCTTGCAAGCGCGCGAGCCGCCCATCCGCGACAAAAGACCAAGCCCTGCGCAAACCCCTAGCAACAGCAGATAAAGCGTCATTCTCTTCTCTCCGTTTCCTTCATAATTGTAAATAATGGGGCTATGAAGGAATCTACGATTCGCCTCTCGAATCATAGCATACATCTCGAGTAATCGCCATCCCTTTGACATGTTTTGTCCCCTATTAGAGAAAGGAGAATCAAACCAAATGAAACGACTGATATCCAAACGGCCGCTCTCGCTAATCACTCTCTTATTGGTGCTGTGCTTCATTCCCTTTTCCATGACCTTTGGTGAAGGCGACGCTATTGACGTGGATTTGAGCACAGATACGCTCGGACAAGTCAAGGCGATTTATGCAAAGCTAATCGATGAAAAGGTACTGTCCCCATTTAATGGCGTTGTGGTCACCAATCCCATTTTGAAGGAAGCGAATGCTTTTTGGATGGGGAACGACGGCAAAATCAGCACCCAAACCTATTCGCTAAACATAACGGATAACAAATTGGTTCGCGTGTCTTTTGAAAAGAGCGATTCACATAATCTGGAAACAAGCACTTCTGGAGCTCTTGAGGCAGCGCAGGGGTATTCTCATGGACATGGCGTCGATGAAAATGCCGGCGGCGGCATCATTGATGACGTTTCTGCTGATTCGTTGCCCTCTGTAGAACAAAAGCCAGGGAGCGAGATCCTGCTGATTCAATCGGAAGCCGGTGTAGTGACCGGTGTTTTTCCGGGAGACGTTAGCATTAGCTCTAGCGTAACACAAACCACGTTCAATCAGGTGGCCATCGGCGGCAATTTGGAAATAGCCGATGGCACCCAGCTGAATTTGTTTGGGAACAACATTGTTGCATCGCTAAACGGCAACAGCGAATACGGGAGCGACGCCTTGGTTGAAAAGAAAAATATATTATATAATGAAAGCTCCACGCTTCGTATCGATACGCTTGAAGGCGAAGGAACCTGTTCGGGATGCCTTCGGAAGATCGGCGCGGATGATAAGGATGGATTGATTACCGCAGACTGTGGTATCCATAGGTTTTGTAATCAATGCTCCATATTTGCGGCTGATTTTCACAAACGCTTATCCTGCGGCGAGCATTATCTATGTCAAGCTGAACCGTCAGAGATGGTAAACCACGAGACTATGGCTACCTGTGGTAAGCATTACCTGTGCAGTGAGAATGTGATCCAGAATCCTACGTTACATAGCGTGATGGGTAAGAATTGTGGGAAATATTTATGCCACAATCTTTCTGCAGCTTTGCATACCCGCTGCAAGTACTGCGGAGGCTCGCTGTGTAATGGAGAGTCCCATGGCGATGGGGTTTGCGGCAACTTTCAATCCAACCCCGGGGGCATTGCGGAGGGACCTCAAGAAACCGATTCGCCTATTCTATGAAGAATAGAAGTATGGTAAACCCAGATATTTCGAGGAACCGCGCAGCCTATGCCTATCTGCCAACCGCTTTCTCGGTCTGAGTTACCCAATGTAAAGGAGCCCGCTACATGCAGCGGGCTCCTTTACATTGGGGCGCGATCGTTTTGGTCATAGGCGGAAAACGAAGCAGACCTGTCTCATTGGATTCAGTTCTGCGTTGTGTCAAGCAACTCGAAATACCATTTCATATAGCGAACTCGTCCATAGATTCCCTGCCAAGGCAGCTTATCCGCTTTAAATACGTAGGGTTGGGTACTCAAGGGCTGTACCGACACCTCGTCGCTATCCGTGACTAAGATATATTGCTGACGCTCCGCCATTTCTTCCCGAAACCGGGCGGCTTCTCCGTTAAGCAGAGATTTGGTCGCGCTTAGCGTTGCGGTGTTCATTATGGTATAGCCAAAGCCGCCGAAGGCAAACAAGCCAAGGCATAGCGCTAAATAGCCGGCAGTGAAGCGCTGCCCGAAGCTGTCCGCCACACGGACGGGCGCGTCCTTTTGCCGCTCCAAATAGCGGATGAGAGAGCCGGTGGCATAGATTGCGGAGCCAACCGCCATCACGAGAAAATAGAAGTAGATCACATTATAATAGCGCTCTGTGGTGTAGCCAAAGCCGGTATAGACGCCCGGCACCAAGGTGGCGGAGAACAGGCCGTAGAACATAACCAACACCCCAAAGGGGTGGCGGAAGGAATACTCGCTTTGCTTTAGCGGCTTCCATAGCGTAGGGAGAATCAATAAAAGCGCGCCCAGCAGCTGAGGCGTCATCATCTTGCCCGCTACGTCGAAGGAATCAAGCGCCGCAGTAAGGATGGACATGAGAGGCGAAAGGGCCTCTCCGGTGCGCTCCTGACGCAGCTCGTTGCCGGGAGCCAGCAGACTAATGGTCATGGAGAGCAGAAAGAAGCCTAAAGCTATGGAGCAGGGAATGCGATTTTTGGAGCGCTTCACCCATGCGGCAATGGTTTCCAGCAGCACGAGAACAAACGCCCCCAGCATAGGCCCGAAAAAGCTTCCCCCCAGCATGAAGCCCAGCAGAGCCGCCCAGATGCAGCGGCGAATCAGCTGGCTTTTACGCTGAGGCTTCAGGCAGCGGGTCAGCACGCCCTCCAATAGGAATAGCGTGCAGGCCGCCACCGTATACATACCGCCGTTATGCCAATAGACGCTGTAGCCAATGGACGGCATGAATTGAATGATCAGCGTTAGAAAGACGGCGTAGACAATCCAGAAGCAGGCTTTGCCCCCGTGCAGCAGGGTTTCAGTTACGCCCTTTACCATGTAGCCAACGGACAGGCATAGCAGGGCGAGTATGCACCAATTGCTGATAAAATACAGGTTGATATTAAAAATAAGGGGATTGACGCCGAATAGGGCGGTTGATACAAAATTACCCTGCCAATCGTTATAGGTATCGATGGTTTTTTGTACAATGGCTTTAGCCGCCTCTGTCAAGGAGCCGGTGCTTTGCCACGCCCGGGCTGCGTCCAGCGTAAAGCCGAAGTCGTCGTCGGCGGGGTAATTGTACAGAGCAATCACTGCCAGCGGGAGTAGAGATAGAATAAGGGCGACGGCGCAGATGCGCCCGAGCCAAACGGTCGATAGGGTTTGATGGGGAAGGGAGATTCCTTTTCGCATCCTGCAATCCTTTCTGAATGGGCTCAACGCTCTTCATGATGGGGTTCCGTATTTACGGTTCAGCGGGGGCGCTCTCCTGCGCCAGAGCGGCTTCGGCAGACGACGCTGTATTTTGGGCGCGGCCTACAAGGCCGCCCGTTGAAATATCCTTAAGCATTTTGGGCACATCCATTCCAATTGCGCCTTTCATGGCTTCAAAGGTCTGCATCATGGAACCGGTGATATCACGGGTTAGGCCGGTTGCGGCTCCTTCGCCGAACATCAGTATCTTATCGGTCTGGGCTAGCGGCTCGCCGATGGCGCGCGCGACCTCCGGCAGCTTATCTACCACCATTTCCAGCATGGCGGCTTCGCCATATTTCTGCATGGCTGTGGCTTTTAATTCCAATGCTTCCGCTTCCGCCTTGCCCTTTAGCAGGATGGCTTCGGCCTGCTTCTGGGCGGCGTAATACTCTGCGTCTGCCTTGGCTTGAAGCTCGGCTTTATCGGCTTCGGCTTGGGCGATTCGCGCGTCGCGCTCTGCCTCCGCCTTCTCGCGGATTTCAACGTTTAGCTTCTGACGTTGAATTTCAACCTGCTGGCGCTCCAATTCGGTCTGCTTTTGCAGCTTGACCATTTCCGCGTCGGCCCGTTCCTGCTCGAAGGATTTGCGGGCGATTTCCTGTTGAATGTTATAGGCGATATCTGCATCCGCCTTGGCACGGTCGGCTTGCACCTTGAATTCAGCCTGCTTGAGCTCCAAGTCCTTGGATTGCTCGGCCATCAGCGCGTTTGCCTCCACCGACGCTTTGTGCCCCTGCTGCTCGGCCTCGGCTTTCGCAATCTGAGCATCGCGTTCCTTTTCCACGATGTTCTTGGTGGCCATGGTTTCCACCACGCCCTCTTTGTCCTCAAAGTTTTGAATGGTGATGTTTATAATTTCAAGCCCCATGTTGGCCATGTCGGCTGTAGCGGCTCGACTGGTCTCGGTGGCAAATTTATCGCGATTTTGCACCAAGTCGGCAATGGTCATCCGACCAATGATTTCGCGCATATTGCCTTCCAGCACCTGCTGCGCGATGGCGGCGATGTTTTCCGATTTCCAGTTCAGGAACTGCTCGGCGGCTGTTGCAATGCTGATATCGTCCGACGCAATTTTGATATTGGCTACGCCGTCTACGATTACCGATATGTACTCCTGAGACGGAACCGGCTGAGTGGTGCGGATATCCACCTGCATGATGCCTAGATTGAGCTTATCGACGCGCTCAAAAAACGGAATCACAAGCGTTGCGCCGCCGCGAACGATACGATACCCAAATTTTTTCACCGTGATCTGTCCGTTTTCGTCCTTGACCTTGTAACGACGGCGAATCCCGCCGGAGATGACCAACGCCACGTTCGGCGGTACCTTTCGGTAATTAAATAGGATGAGTAAAACAACTAGGGCAAGAACGCCCACCCAAATCCATGTTCCATATTGTGCAAAAAAATCTGTCATTGGCTCCGCCTCCGTTACCTGAGTATGATTGCGCTTGTATAGAAGGGAATGCAGTAACTGTTACGCATCATACCACAAGGAGAAAATGAATGCAATGATCTGCAAGGCGCAGGCGCAGGGCAATCGCTTAAATTTAGCGATAACAAGCATCTTCAGTTGTCGCTTTTCCAGCTGCAGGCGTACAGTGAACAGGTTGAAAAGCATGAGACGAAAGTGGGGTATCTAAAATAAGACAGCGACGAAAAAATTGCAATCCTTGGCGTGTCGTATACGCCGTTTGGCAACGTGTTACTCCTTGCAAGCGAAAAGGGTGAATGAGAACATGGAACGCACCGCAGACTTTACAGTGCCGGGCGCGGATGCTATACTGGTTTGGAGCGGAAACCAGCCCAAGGAAGAACGCGTAAATTCCTTAGGCAAAAACAAAAGGACGATGAGTGATGCGGACGTTTCGAAGGTACTTGTTTTCCTATATTGTTACGCTAATGCTTCCTAGCTTGATTCTATCCTGCGTCATTTTTCATATTGTCAATCAATATTGTAGCGTTCAAATATTGGAGCAAAACAACGCGGCTCTTGAACAGCTCAGTGTTTCAATCTCCATGCAGGAGGAGCAGATGGAAGCATACGCGCTGCAAACAACGCAGCGCAGCGAGTTCTTTCCCCGAAATCTGGACAACAACCTGACGACCTTTCTGGAACTGAAAAAAAGCCTGTCTCAATGGCAGATGACCAACCGCTTTCTGGATTCCGTTTTCTTTTATACAACGCCGCTGAACAAGGTTTATTCCTATAACGCGTTATTCGAGCTGGACTGGTTTAGGCAAAAGGAGTTGCCCTTTTTAACTGCCGAGGAGCTTACAGATCTTTTGAATTGTCAGCAAGCCCGGGGCTGGCTGGCCGATCCATCTAAGGATAACAGAGCCTTGTTTTATTTTTCCAGCGTTCGCCTCAACTCAAAGGAACGAAATATCCTGCTTTGCAAAATCGATTTATCCACATTAAATTCCATGGTTGACAGCACCCTGCTCTATTCCATGGGGACGACTCTTTTGTGCGACGCTCAAGGTAAAGCGCTGTACTATGGCAATTCCTCCAATTTGTGGACGACTGATGAGATAGCGCTTTGTCTGCGGCAAAGCGCTCCGTCTGGCATTATGGAGCTGGGCGGTCGGCAGACGCTGTATGTACGCTATCCTTCTCAGAACGGGGATATCGTTTTTATAAGCCTTGTGCCAGCCGCCATCGCCAACGAACCTATCACGCGCTTGCTGAGACTTTTTCTGGGCGGGATGGGCTTAATTATTGTTTTGGGCGCGATGATTATTGCGGTGCTGATGCGCTCTACCTATCGTCCCATTCGCAGTCTGGAGCATTATGTGCTGGATGCCAATGTACTGTCAAACCCTACGGACGACGCGGTGGATAACGTGCGTAGCGCCTTTGCAAAGATGCATACCAGCAATACATTTATGCTACAAAGAAGCGAGGCGCTGGCAAAGGAGAGGATCATCCTGAAGCTCCTTTTGGGTGATTACGCCTCGCCGGAAGCCTTCAATGCCGAAGGGCGCACCCACGGCCTTCACTTGGGGTTGGATTGCTGGCATGTGGCGTTGGTTACCGGCAGTGCGTTGACGGAGGATGAAAACTTTGCCGCTCAGATTGTGGAGGCAGCGAAGCAGTGTGTGTCCGGTGAGAATCCCCCGCTTTACTTGGAGGTGTCGGAAAGCCATAGCCTTATTTTCATCCTCGACGGCATGCCGTGCGAGGATGAAAAGTCGCGTCTTCTTAGGCAGTTTGTGCGTTGGGGACAAAAGGTCGAGCTAAAGATGAGCGCCGTATGCACACAGCTACACGAAATAGCTGAGGCGTACCTGCGTTTAACCAGAGACGAGCAGACCAACGCGCCGGGGCAGGAGAAACGGGTTGAGGAATTTATTGCCCTTTATCAAAACGCTCTGGAATTTGGTGAGCTGGAGCGTATTCAATTCGCGTTGAATTTGTTCCAAGGTCTCGTTCCCGGGATGCGCGACGATGAACTGCTACATTTATGTTATACCGTTACGCATATGGCCCAATCAAGAGTAGAGGCGCTGGGAGACCGAGCCACACGAGAAAAAATAGATCAACGGCTTCGCACGTATCTGAGCAGCGACCTGCATGCCGCTGCCGCCGTCAACTTTTTATGCGGGCTTAGCGCGGCTCTAGGCGCGGGCGCGCAGCAATCCGAGGATCTTTATATTCAAAAGGTGGAGGATTATCTTCGCGCCCATTATAGGGATGAAGAATTTACCGTACAGAATGCGGCGGCGGCCTTTGACCGTTCCATCAGCAATCTGAGCCATTATTTTAAAAGCCATACAGGTCTTTCTATCTCCACTTATGTAGAAAGCCTTCGTATGGAAGCAGCCCGTCAGCTTTTAAAACAAACCAGCGTCAGCGTGTCAGAAATTGCTCATGCCGTTGGTTACGCACAGCCGGCTACTTTTATGCGGGCGTTCAAGAAGGTCTGCGGCTATTCGCCCAGTGCTTACCGCGAGAACGAGGACGAAGCTGCTCTGTAACGCCGCTTTTTTCAAATCATACCACCTCCATACCGGCTAAGCCTTGATTTTTATAACTATCGTGATTTCAAATATCGCCGCCTGCACCGGGCAGCGATATTTGGTAAGCGCTTTTGAAACTGAATGACCGAGTTTTGCGCCGATCTTTTTTGTTTTTTTCAAATATTGCTATCAGTGCTGTTGTGATTTCAAGCTTTTCTGACTCAAGAATCGCCCGTTGAAAAAGTAGTCCTTCCAGAATACAATGCATAACGTAAGGACTTGAAGACATGAAAATTTTCAAAGGATGTGCGATCATATGCAAACGGCTCCCGTAGTCAGCGGCTGCGTTAAGCGTTCTTGGTATGCGGGTTTTATCCAGAGCCTGCGCCGCAATTGGATACTTTATGCTTTTTTGGTTCCCACGCTAGCATACTTGATTATTTTTCAATACTGGCCTTTGTATGGCGTACAAATCGCCTTTCGAAAGTTTACCGCGTCCAAGGGCATATGGGGCAGCGCTTGGGTGGGAATGCAGAATTTTGAAAAGTTTTTCAACTCCTATATGTTTAAGGATCTGTTGGTCAACACGGTTGTTTTAAGCGTTTATCAGTTAATCGCGGCTTTTCCCTTTCCGATTATTCTGGCGCTGATGCTCAACTACAGCGTGTCAAACCGGCTGCGCAGGGCTACCCAGATGGTTACCTATGCGCCTCACTTTATTTCCACGGTGGTACTTGTGGGTATGATGTCTGTTTTTATGGGACAGACCGGGCTATTTAACACGCTGCTGGGAAAGCTGGGTATCGGTCCGGTTGCATTTTTGTCCGATTCCTCCATGTTCCGGGATATTTATGTTTGGTCCCATATCTGGCAGCGAACGGGCTATAACTCCGTCATCTATATTGCAGCGCTAGCCAGCGTTAGCCCGGAGCTGCACGAAGCCGCTATTGTGGACGGCGCAAACAAGCTGCAACGAATTTGGCATGTGGATATTCCCGCCATTCTGCCCACTGCTGTAATTCTACTAATAATGAGCACCGGCAACGTGCTGAGTCTCGGCTTTGAAAAGGTGTATTTAATGCAGAATGATCTGAACCTGAACGTTGCGGAAATTATATCCACCTACGTGTACAAGATCGGTCTGCTCAACGCCCAGTACAGCTATTCCACGGCCATCGGCTTGTTTAACAACATTGTTAATCTGGTGATCCTGCTCAGCGTCAACAAGCTTGCAGACCGACTTTCGGGAACCAGTCTGCTCTAGGAGGATAAAAGGAATGATCGGAATTAGACGAAAAAGCCGCTTCGACAGAGGCTTTGACATTATCAATACCTTTTTGCTGGTGCTGTCGCTGCTGGTAGTGCTTTATCCGCTTTACTTTATCCTGATCGCTTCCGTCAGCGACGCGACCTCCATCGCCTCCGGCAAGGTCATCCTCTTGCCGCAGAACGTATCCTTCATCGGCTATCAACGGATTTTGGAGGATCAGCGCATCTGGACAGGATATGGCAACTCCATCCTATACACCGTCGCGTCTACAGCAATCGGTGTCATTGCCACCGTTATGGCTGGTTACTCCTTTTCCCGCAAGGATTTGGCTGGACGCAAGGTATTGATTTCGCTCTACATCTTCACTATGTATTTTAGCGGCGGGCTTATTCCCACCTATTTGGTTGTAAAGCAGCTGGGTTTGATCGGCTCTCCTTGGACGGTGATTTTGCTTGGCTCCGTTTCGGTATACAATATCATCATCGCTCGTTCCTTCTTTGCCTCTAGCATACCGCCCGAATTGTTTGAGGCTGCGTCCATAGATGGATGCGGGAACGGTCGATTCTTTATCAGCATTGTAGTTCCCCTGTCCAAATCCATTATTGCGGTGCTGGCGCTGTATTATGCGGTGGCACAGTGGAACGGCTATTTTAATGCGCTGGTTTACTTGAACAAGCAGCAGCATTACCCGCTACAAATGGTGCTTAGGGAAATTCTGATCGGTAGCCAAAGCATACAAGCAGACGTGGCGGATGTGGACGCGATACAGGAGATGCAACGCATTGCCGCCACGGTGCGCTATGGGGTCATCGTAGTGGCGTCTGTGCCCATGCTGATGCTGTATCCTCTGGTGCAGAAATATTTCGTCAAGGGCGTTATGATCGGTTCCGTCAAGGGATGATTAGCAGAGCTGCCCTCCACCCCAAAAAGCGGAAGGCTGAGCATGCTCTGTAATCGATATATAAAGGAGGATTCCCATGAAAAAAGCAATGACATTGGTATTGGCACTGGCGCTATCCATTTCTCTGGTTCTTCCGGCATTGGCAGCGGATGTAGAGCTGCCTATAACGCCGGAGATGGAAACCTTTACTATCATGATCGATAAGGAAGACATGAGTCAAAACGGCTGGTCGGAAAAGGAATGTGTTGCCTTTACGGAAAAACAGACCAATATCCATATTGAATGGATCGAGGTTCCCCATTCTGGTTGGAAGGAGCGGGTCAACCTGACCTTCGCCTCTGGCGATCTGCCTGACGCGATCATCGGCTCCGGCGTGGACGTAGTCAGCAATATGGATTCTCTGATCGCCCTGAACGAGTATGTGGATCGCTCCGCCCCCAACATTTTGCAAATGTTCTCCGACATCCCTGAAATGCGCGGCGCGCTTACCCTAAGCGACGGTCAGTTTTACTCGCTGCCCATTGGCGACGCAGACACGAAAAACGAAGTCAACACCGAGATGTGGATCAATCAATCGTGGATGGACAAGCTGGGCCTAAACATGCCCACCAATATTGATGAATTCCACGATATCCTCGTCGCGTTTCGCGATCAAGACCCCAACGGCAACGGCTTAAAGGACGAAATTCCACTACTGGCTTCAGCCTCTAGCGGCGCAGCTAACATTGACCGGCTATTCGGCTTCTTTGGTACGCTTGATACGGATGAGCATGTACGAGTGGAAAACGACCAAGTTATTTTCACCCCTGCCGAAAACACTTATTTCCAAGCTCTGCAATGGATTCATCAGCTCTATTCCGAGGGCTTGATCAATCAGGAGTACTTCACCGAAGATTACCAGCAGTTTTTGGCTAAGGGCAACGCGGAAACCTGTATTGCGGGCGTCGCGTTAGAATGGTATATTGACAACATCATTTTGGGAAGCTATGTGCCCGATTACACTTATATGCCGCTTTTCGACGGCCCCAACGGCGTTACCTACTGGGCGCGCGAAAAAATGCCACAAGGCACACTGAATGGCTTCGTGATTACCAGCGCCTGCAAAAACCCGGAAGCCTTAGTACGCTGGTACGATTATATCAATTCCGACTTGGACATTCTGAACCTTTGGAACTACGGACCCGAAAACCTGATTTGGCGCTATTTGGACGATGGTCGTTGGGAGCTGTTCACGGATAACGTGCCGGAGGGTTCTTCCTCCTCTCAAATTCGCCGCACCATGGGTACCGGCCCCCGCGCTCCTTTGTACGCTTACTTCCGTTTCCGTGGGCCCGACGTGGAGAAATACGCAGACCGGATCACGGGCAAGGTGGAAGCCAACCAGTCCTATTTGAAATTCGCACCAGCGCAGGCCATTACCAGCGGTTTTGGCTTGGTGGACGAGGAAGCCGAACGCAATATGCTGCTGGTGGATATCGACAATTATCTGACCCAATTTAAGGCCAATGCGATTGTAAACGGCATTACTGAAGAAGCGTGGCAGAAGCATATCCAGACGCTTAGCACCCTGCAAATCGACGAATATACGGCGCTTTGGCAGTCCTTTTACGACGCGCATAAGTAAACAAACAAAACCAAAAGGCGAAGCCTTGGATAGGGGACGTTGAGGGCGTAGCTCTCAACGTCCCTTGCGGTAAAAATAGGAAGAGGAGACAAAGGGATATGATGATGGATATGTTGTCCAAAGCGGCCGCGGCACGAGTACGTCACAGAATATGGGTGATGTCGGATTTGCAGCAGAGCCTGCCGGAACGGGCAACCTACTGCATGACCAGAGCGGTAGCCGATTACCTGACCCTTGACAAGCCTTGCGAGGCGATCTGCTATCTGGGTGATGCAGTGGAGGGCAACCGCTTGGATTTCATCCATGAAATGGCAGAAATGCAGATGCGCGAGCTTAGCAAGGCGAAAGCGCCGATTTACTACATTGCGGGCAATCATGATTTCGATTATTTTAGGCTGAGCGAAGGAAAACTTTCGGAAATGGTCATGCCCTTTTACGACAACGTCAGTGCGAATCCGCAATGGCATATCCCGGCGAATAGGGCTGAAATGCTGTTTCCCGTGGATATGGGGGATTATGCGCTGGCGTTGTTTCCTGATCACGCCGATCCGCTGGGAAGATGGTATACGACCCATGGCGAAATCCGCGGCAACGAAAGCGTATACCCCTACGATCAGCTAGCTTATGAAGCCGTATGGAAGCGTTTGGAGGGGCTAGGAAAGCCCACCTTGACGCTCTCTCATTACGCCTTTGCGGGTGGGAACCGAGCGGCCCCTCTATTTGATCGATATTTACCACTGCCGGGTAATGTACGGTGTCATCTTTATGGTCATGCCCATGTTGGCGACGAGGTGTGGGCTGGCAAGGATTGCAACCGAAAGATATCTGCGGTTGACGGTCAGCCCATTATGCAGATCAACGTTGCGTCTCTGGAAAACTTCCGGGGCAGCGCGATTCGCACAACCATTGTGGAATGGTACGATGACGATACCATCGGGATTTGGTTCCGCAATCATTCCAGCCAATGTTGGGATGATTGCTTATTGATCCGTCCCGGCGCGGATATTCGCGTCCCGACGCTGGATCCTCGGATGTGAGCCGTTACTACTCAATCGAGAATCATCAATAGAAGCAGGAGCAGATAACAGCAAGGACATTCTCCACTGCAGATAATTTAGCCATGCCAATACGTCGCCAAAGATATCATGAGATGGGATTCCTTCTGGTAAACTTTAGTATCTCGCGCAGTTCCTTTCTGTTTTTGTTTTGTTCATCATCATGAGCCGTTGCACAAGTGCGATTTTTGAGAATGTACTTGTGCAGCAGTTATAAAAATCCGCAAACAAGTCATGCTTGAAAGCGGATTTTTTTTGTTGATTTTAAAACGAACAAGGCTTATGCAATAGCCTATATCTTTCGGCTTTTCATAAAAGATTGACCAGAGGTGTAGCGCAGCTCCCTACTTTTCCCCCCAAAGCCCACACGCTCTTTTATCCGGCTTTTCAACGCCCTGTCACGCAACCGTCAAATAAGACTGCTATTCTAATGCTGTCCTCCAAAGCACAGGAAAGGAGCGTGAAAAGGATGGACTATATTTCCAATTTTCAGCGGATCGAAAAAAAGTACCTCTTAAGAGACGATCAGCTTGAGGCCTTTCTGCCCAGAATGGCAGAATATATGGAAGCGGACTCGTATGGCGAAAGCACCATCTGTAACCTTTACTTGGACACGGCGGATGATTTGCTGGTGCGCCGCTCTCTGGAAAAACCAAAATACAAGGAGAAAATGCGGCTGCGCAGCTATGGCGTGCCAGAGGACGATGGAGTGGTTTTTCTGGAAATCAAGAAAAAAAGCGGAGGCGTTGTTTACAAGCGTCGCATCGCCCTCACCGCCGCACAGGCGATGGCTTATCTGACAGAGCGTCAGCCCCTGCCCCGCCACGACCAAATTTCCCGGGAGATTGACTATATGGTGCGGCGCTATGGCTTGTACCCCAAGCTGTATTTGGCCTATGACCGGATCGCTTACCGGGAAATCCTTCCGGGAGAGAACGGCGTGCGCATCACCATTGATCACCATATTCGGAGCCGGGAAAGCGATATTGATCTGCTATTGGGAGACGCAGGGAAGCTGCTGCTACCCAAAGACATATCGCTGATGGAAATTAAAATTGCGGGCGCTTATCCGCTGTGGTTGGCTAACGCCTTGTCCGAGGCGCTGATCTTTCCCACCTCGTTTTCCAAGTATGGCCGAGTTTATCAGGAAAAGATCAAGGCTCGCTCGACCCTCGCGCCCCGGACGGCGGCGCAGAACCGTACCGTTTTAGGAGGTTTAACACATGCTTTCAGCCCTGTTTGATTCTCTTACCAGCCTGACGGCGGGTCAAGCGCTGCTATTGATTCTCTGCGCCGCCCTGTGCGGGCTGATGATATCGGTTACTGCTATGCTGACGGGCTCGTGCAGCAAAAGCTTTGCCATCTCGCTGGTGGCGCTGCCGGTGATCGTGCAGGTGGTGATTCTCATGGTGAACGGCAACCTTGGAACCGGCGTAGCCGTTATGGGAGCCTTTAGCCTGATTCGCTTTCGTTCCGTTCCCGGCTCCTCCCGGGAAATTACGCTGGTCTTTCTGGCCATGGCTGCCGGTTTGGCAACGGGCATGGCTTATGCGGGCTATGGATTCCTCATTACCCTGTGCGTGTGCGCTTTGCTGGTGCTGCTGTTTCGAACCGGCTATGGCGAGCAGAAGCGGCAGCAATGCCTGCGAGTAACCTTAGCCGAGGATTTGGACTATACCGGGGTCTTTGATGATCTCTTTGACGCATATACCTCGCAGCATACCTTGGAGGGCGTAAAAACCACCAACATGGGCAGCATGTTTGAGCTGCGCTATACCGTCGTATTAAAGGAACCCAAGAAGGAAAAGGAATTTTTGGACGCGCTACGCTGCCGCAACGGCAACCTGACGTTGTCGCTGACGCGCGGCGTAGCCGGAAAGGAAGAGCTGTAATCGCTATGAAATATGTATTATTGGATATGAAGAAGGTAACCTCTCTTTGGTTGGCGCTGCTATTGCTGCTATGCGCTTTACCTGCCATGGAGGCAAAGGCGGACGATTTATTTTCCGATAAGGACTTGACCGTTACAACTGCCGAAGGGGCTACGCCGATCGTGCTGAATAACGAAACCGTCACCATCAATCAAGGAGGAAGCTACGCGGTCAGCGGGGAAATCGCTAACGGCAGCCTGCGAATTGTGCTGACGGAGGAGGACACGGTGTACCTACTGCTCAACGGCGTAAGCATTCGCAATGAAGCTGGGGCGGCGTTGTACACGGAGAACTGCAAAAAGGTGGTGCTCACGCTGGCTGAGGGGACGGAGAACATCCTCTCTCAGGGCGCGACAGCCAACGAAGAGGAAACAGGCGCGTTGATGAGCCGGGATGATCTGACCATTAATGGTCAAGGCTCCTTGACGGTCATCAGCGAATATAAGGACGGGATTAACTGCCGGGATACCTTTAAGCTGGCGGAGGGAAACCTGACCGTTACGGCTGCGGATGACGGCATTGTGGGCAAAGACGCAGTGATCATCGGCGGGGGCGTGCTGAATATCACCGCTGTATGCGACGGCATCAAGGCCACCAACGAGGAGGACACGGCAAAGGGGTACTTGACCATTGCGGGCGGCGACGTGACCATCGTGACTACCGGGACGGATGCGACGGCGGCTGATGCGGCGCAAACGGACGCTTCGTCCTCTGCCACCATGGCTGCGCCGGAGCAAAGCCCGGGTGCTGTCCCCGAAGAGCCGGCATCCCCCGGGGGGACGGCAATGACCAATCGAACGCCCCCGGAGGGAAGCATGCCTAACGGCGGCGGCGGTCGGGGTGGCATGGGTCATGGCGGCTTTGGCGGCGGAGGAATGATGGAGGAAGGCAATCCCACGACCCTTACCTCCAGCGCTAAGGGCCTCAAGGCGATTACTGCCATTACTGTCAGCGGCGGCACGGTCACCGTTCATTCTGCCGACGACGCCGTTCATGCCAGCGACGTTCTGATTTCCGGCGGAACGCTGTCGCTTACCAGCGGCGATGACGGCGTTCACGCCGATGATGCTTTGACGATTTCTGGCGGTACAATCAACATCCCCAGCTCCTACGAAGGGCTTGAAGGTACGAACATCACGATCTCCGGCGGCACGATTTCCCTCGTGTCTACTGACGACGGCGTGAACGGTGCGGGCGGCGACGCTGCTGAATCCTCTGGCGGTGAAACCAGCGGCTGGGGCTTTGGCGGACGGGACATGTTTTCCAGCTCCACGGGGACGCTGACCATTTCCGGCGGCATGCTCATGGTGGACGCGGCGGGTGACGGTATTGACGTAAACGGCTCCTTTACCATGTCGGGTGGGCAGGTTTATGTGAACGGTCCATCCAACTCCAATAACGGCGCGCTGGATTATGACGGCTCCTTTACGCTAACGGGCGGCTCCTTGATCGCCCTCGGACAATCGGGCATGGCCCAAGGAGTTACCGCGCCCAGCGTTCCGGGAATCATGACCACCCTGCAGGGAACGGCGGGAACGTTTACCATCAAGGACGGCAACGGGAACGCGGTGCTTACCATGGAGGCGGTGCGCAATTATCAGTCGGTGGTGGCATACTCGGATCAATTCACGGATGGCGGTAGCTACACACTGGAAACGCCCGTAGGCTCGGCTAGCGCTACCATGTCCATAACGGCCAGCGTAGGCCAGCAGTGGGGACGGTAAATCATTTCCAATAAAGCAGCCACATGAATGTGGAAAACAAGTCGAGGCTGTAGCACGAAGAACGTAGGAGAATCCCTGCCGTTTCTTCCGTGCTACAGCCTCGTTACGTATTCCTACCCGTCCCCTACAGCGCTAGCACCAAAAGCACAATTACGCCCAGCGCAATCCGATACCAGCCGAACACAGTAAAATCGTGCTTCTTGATATATTCCATCAAAAATTTGATAACCAGAATTGATACCGCAAAGGCTACCGCCATTCCCAAGCCCAGCACCAGCAGCTCCGCGCCGGTGAAGGCCAATCCAAATTTCATGATTTTGATGGCGCTTAAGCCAATCATAACGGGTACCGCTAGAAAGAAGGTAAACTCAGCCGCCGCTACCCGGGATACGCCAATGAGCAGCGCGCCGATAATGGTCGCGCCGGAGCGGGAGGTGCCGGGAATGATGGACAGCACCTGAAATAGCCCGATGAGCAGCGCGGTTCGGTAGGAGATATCCTCCACCTTCACCGTCGTCGGCTGCCGCTTCTGGTTTCCTTTTTCCACAAGGATAAAGACGATGCCGTAGAATATAAGCGCTGCGGCAATGACCAGCGGAGTATGCAGATGAGCTTCGATATAGTCGTCAAACAGAAGCGTTACCACCGCGCCGGGTACACAGGCGACCACCACCTTGACCCACAGGGATAGCGTATCCTTTTTTAGCACAGGCTGGGAGCGATCCTTCCACTGGAAGGGCAGCATCTTTTGAAAAAACATCACTACCACCGCCAGAATAGCGCCTAGCTGGATGACCACAAAAAACATTTCCTTGAACGCGGCGCTCATGCTCAGGGTCATAAAATGATCCACCAATAGCATATGCCCGGTGCTGCTGATCGGCAGCCATTCTGTAATCCCTTCTACGATTCCCAGAAAGACGACCTTGAGCATTTCCATCAGATCAAGCGTCATGGGGCTTCTCCTCCTTTTTTTCAGCCAGATTCCATTTGCGCCAAACCGGGTAAGCGAATAATGCTCCGCCCACGATGTAAACGATCATCACCGCTACCCGTTGAAGCAAGGATACCGTCACGCCCGTGATGCCCTCCATGGAGCCCATCAGGCTTGCCGCCATCCCCATCACGCCTTCCTTAATGCCGATATTGCCCGGCACAATGTTCATGATGGTGGACAGCCAGCTGACGCTGTTATAAAACAGCGCCTGATAGACGGTAACCTCCTGCCCGATGGCGTGGAAGCATACCATATATAAGAGCATCTGAAACAAATTATTCACGATGAGGCATAAAAGTAGCTGCCAAAGCATGTGAGGGCTGCGCAGCAAAGCGTTGAAGCCGTCGATGACGTCCCGCACCAGCTTGTACTTTGCCACAAACCGGGGCTGATGATCCTGTAGCACCAAGGCGACCACCAAGAAAGCGACTAGACAGACCATTCCCACGCCCCAGATCAGCCACAGCACGGGGGACCAGACCTGATCGATGATTCCTGTGCAAACCAGCGCCGCCAGCATTTGCAGTAGTGCAAATGCTACGCCGAACACGATATTACCCGCCGCCATGCTTACGCTTTTGACATAGGATAGCCCCTTGGTTTTTTTATAATAGGCGGCGGAAAACACCAAATCCGCCCGAAGGGGCAGCACATAAGCCATGGCGTTGGCTGTAAACACAACGCCCACCCAGTCCGTCAGCGAAAGCGGCACGCGAAATACGCTTAGGATAATACGATGGTAAACGCAGTTCATCACGCAGCCGCACAAAGCAAAAAACAGCATGAGCGCCGCGCTGGAGCCGTCCAGCGTTAATAGCCGCCCCATATCCTCGCGGTTTTGGTAAACATACCAAATAAGCGCTCCCATCAGCAGCACAAACAGCGCCATGGACAGCGCTTTTTTCCAGTTTCGCCGGTTCCCGCTCAAGCGTCCACCTGTCCCTTCCGGGCTTCCTGCTCCGCCGCGCGCTTGGCAACGTCGTTGGTATCGATGGTTTTGCGATATACCACGAAGCGTTGATAGAGAAACTCGGTAACGAAGTTGATTAGCATGGTGCCAATCAGCACCAGATCCTCGTTCCAGCCAATTTGGGTCAGCGCCGAGCCCCACCACGTAGACAAGGGCGTGAACACCACGTAGAATAACGCTACCAGCGCCATGGATTTGGGCACGTTGCAGTCGCTGCGGAAGGTGTAGCGGCGGTTCAGCGTGAAGTTCCACAGCACGCTCGCCACCAACGCCGTCAGGTAGCTGCCCCAGTAGGGTAGATGAAAAGCCTTGGATAAAAGCTCGAAGAAACCGATCTGAATCAGTCCGGCGCTGATGGAGAACAGGGTAAATTTCAGGGCTTGCCACGCACTTTTTTTGGCGGTGGCGTGAGGGGCGGGTTGAGACATCGCGATAGCCTTCTTTCTGTTGCGGATTATTGCAGTATAATCAGGCGGCGTCAGCTTCTGCACCAGCCCTGACAAACCCTTACCGTCGCCATAGCGTCCTTGCCATAGGCGTCGGCCTTGATTTGTTTGGCATATTCCTCGTTGAGCACTGCGCCTCCTACCACGATTTTAACACCGGGAGCCTCCCGATGCAACAGTGCGATGGTTTCCTCCATGGCGGGTACGGTGGTGGTCATTAATGCGGATAGGCCCGTCATGGGCGCGCGATGCTCCCGTACGGCGGCTAAAACCGCATCGGGGGCTACGTCTCGCCCCAAATCGATGACCGTAAAGCCGTAGTTTTGCAGCAGCACCTTCACGATGTTCTTCCCGATATCGTGCACGTCGCCCTTTACGGTGGCGACCACCACCTTCTTGGCGGGGTCGTCCGCCGCCTTTTCGGGCAGACGGGCGCGGATCAAATCAAAGGCAGCCTGAGCCGCCGCCGCGCTCTGCAATAGCTGGGGCAGAAATAACGTTCCTTTTTCATACTTTTCACCCACGGCGCTTAAGGCGGGCATCATGCTCTGCTCAATCACCTTGAGGGGCTCTTCTCCTGCATTTAGCCGTGCCTGCGCCGTAGTGGCTGCGTCTCCGCATACGCCCCGCACAATCGCCGTATATAAGGGATCGTCCGCTTTGTTAGGGTCTTTCCTCTGGCTCGTCAGCGCATCCAGCGCGGCTAAAGCCTCCGGGCTTTGCTTGCCCATGGTAAAGACGGGAACCTTCGCGGTCATGGTCATTTGGGGAGCGGCGTTCCCGTAGCCCTCCAAATACCGGGCAAAACCCGGGTCGCGCCCGGCGATAGCCGTCGCGCCGTCAAAGATGGACTTGCATAGCGTATCTCCCGGATTCATGATCGCCGCATCCAGCCCCTCGTGAATAGCCATCGCTAGCAGGGAAGCCGTAAGCACCGGTCGCTGAGGCAGCCCGAAGCTGACGTTGCTTACGCCCAGCACCGTCTTTACCCCCAGCTCCTCGTGAAGCGCCCGCGCCGTGCGCAAGGTGACGTTGGCGGCGTTTTCGTTGGTGGCTACCGTCATGGTCAGCGCGTCAAAAAGAAGCTCGGTTTTGGGAATGCCGTATTTCTCGGCTTCGGTGATGATTTTTTGTGCTATCGCCAGCCGCCCCTCCGTCGTTTCGGGGATGCCGTCCTCGTCAAGGGTCAGCGCCACCAAAGCGCCGCCGTATTTCGCCGCCAGCGGGAATACCGCGTCCATCACGCTTTGCTTACCGCATACGCTGTTGATGAGCGGCTTGCCGCAGTAGCAGCGCAGCGCCGCCTCCAGCGCGGCGGGGTCGCCCGTATCCAGCTGCAAGGGTAGATCGCACACCGTTTGCACCGCCTGACAGGCGGCTTTCAGCGTTTTAGGCTCGTCCAGCTCCGGCAGGCCCACATTTAAATCCAGAATATCCGCGCCCGCGTCCGTCTGAGCGATGGCTTCCCGCAGGAGATAATCCAAATCGTTGGCGCGCAGGGCTTCCTTCATACGTTTTTTACCCGTGGGGTTTAATCGCTCGCCGATGAGCACGGGGCGTTTTCCTAGCGTCACACTGACCGATCGACCGCTGACCACACACTCCCGCTCCACCCTTCGCTCGATGGGCTGCATGCCTTTGGTGGCTTCCGTTAGCAGCCGGATGTGCTCCGGCGTGGTGCCGCAGCAGCCGCCGACGCCCCAAACGCCCAGACGGACAAACGCTGCCATATCGGCGGTAAACTCGCTGGGGGTAGTGGGATAAACGGTTACACCGTTCTGAACCACGGGCAGGCTGGCGTTGGGGCTGACAAAGACGGGCAAAGGGCAGCAGGCAAGCAACGCCTTCACGTTCTGGGCGATTCCCTTAGGCTCGTGTCCGCAGTTTAGGCCGATTGCATCCACGCCAAGGCCGCAGAGCATGGCGACCGTTCCCGGTAGATCCGCGCCGGACAGCAGCCGTCCCCGTTGGTCAAAGGTCAGGCTGACCAAGAGGGGCAAAGATACATGAAGAATTTTCATAGCCTCCTTTGCGCCCAGCACACAGGCCTTTACCTCCAAAAGGTCGGTCATGGTCTCTATCAAAATCAAATCTCCCCCCGCGTCGATCCCCGCCGCGAAGGCTTGACAGAATTGATGAATCGCATCCTCAAGGGGCAGATCGCCGTAAGGCTCCGGCAAGCGTCCCAAGCTGCCCATATCAATAGCCGCGTAGCCGCGCCCTGCCTCATTTACCGCTTGCTTCGCCAGCTTTACCCCGGCCTGCATACAGGCGGACGCGTCGTCCCCCAAGTGGGAACGAGTCGCGCCAAAGGTGTTGGCGGTAATCACTTGCGCCCCCGCGTCCAAATAGCGGCGGTGAACGTCCAGCACCTTTTCGGGCTGCTCTAGGTTCCAGCGCTCCGGTCTTTCGCCGCCCTTTAGCCCCATGGCTTGAAGCAGCGTGCCCATTCCCCCGTCAAAGCGGGCTAGCTCGTTTCCAAACAGGCGGTTCCATTGTTCGTTCTTCATACTTCCTCCCGATATGGACAATTCTTCATAGCGTAGCGTTCGCAGGCGTGCTCGCCCCGCGCCCGCTCTGGGCAGCTTCCCATAGGTCTAAGGGCGCATAGGGCGGTAATGCTCTTTTCCGGTAGCATCAGGCAGTCCGCCGTAAGGCGAACGCCAATGCGCCAGCATTCCAGCGCCTCGGTTAGGGGGCGCTGATAAGTAAGGGGAACGTCGCCATAGCCGGGGCTGAACCGTGGAGAAAGGACAAGTCCCTCCTCCCGAAGTCCCTCGTTTTCCTCTGCCATCCATTGGCTTAATTGTTCGTCCACGTAGGCTGAGGCAAAAGCGCCTATGGCTGCGCCCAAGGCCGGGTCGGTCAGCAGACGGCGTTTCACCAGTCGGTCCGCCTCGCCGCCTAGCGTAATGAGTACGGCTAGCCCTTCCGTCGCTCCCGCGAATAGCCGACAAAGCTGAACGCTGGCTAGCGGCGGCAGGCAGCCCAGCACGAAGCGCTCCTGCCCAATTTCAACGGGGAAACGCTTTTTGCGCTTTCCCAGCGAGACGGCGGGCAGCGTCTCCGCTTCGGCTCTTAGCAGCAAAGGCCGAAGAGTCTCTGCGTCGTCGACGGTTTTCGCCCCAAGGTAACGGGCGGCGCAGCGGAATACAGCTTCCTTCATCAAGCAATGATTCCTTCCAGATTGTGCAGTATGGCGGCGGCAATCTCCGGGCGGTTCATGGTATAGAGGTGGATATGATTGACGCCGTTGGCGATTAGATCGATGATCTGATCGGTAGCATAGGCGACCCCTGCTTTTTCCATGCTGAGGGGGTCTCCGCCAAAGCGGTCGATAATGGCCTGAAACCGGGGCGGCAGTGTCGCGCCGGATAGAGACACGATCCGCTTGATCTGCTTGGCCCGCACCACGGGCATCACGCCCGCCGCCACCGGGATGGTAATGCCCTTTTACAGCGCACGGTACAGGAATTGATAGAGCACGGTATTATCAAAGAACATCTGGGTGGTCAAAAAATCCGCGCCCGCGTCCTGCTTCTTTTTCAGGTAGACAAGGTCGCTGTCTCGGCTGGGCGCTTCGGGGTGCCCCTCCGGGTAGCAGGCTGCGCCTACGCAGAAGCCGCCCCGCCGCTTGATGGCTTCGATTAACTCCGAGGCGTGAAGAAAATGATCGCTGCCGGGAAATTCGCAGCCCTCGGGAATGTCCCCCCGCAGAGCCAACACATTTTCAACGCCCGCCGCCTGTAAATCATTAAGCACCTGTTTCACCTTGGTTTTGGGGCTGTTGATGCAGGTCAGATGGCTTAGGGCGGGTACGCCCATGCTTTGCACGTACTCGCTCATTTCTTGGGTAAAACGGGGGGTGTTCCCCGCCGCGCCGTAGGTGACGCTCACGTAAGCCGGGCGGAGCCGGGTCAGGGCCTCCACCACCTGCTTGACCTCCTCCACCTTGGAAAACTCCTTGGGCGGAAAAATTTCGCAGCTCAAATGAGGCTTTTCAGCGGTAAACAATGTGGAAATCATCATATTCGGTTTTCCTCCCTGCCGCTGAGCCTTTTGAGCTCAAAGGGCGTTTCCTGATAGACGAAGTAGTTTAGCCAATTGGCGAACAACAGATTAGCATGGCTATGCCAGCGCAGCGGGGGCAGCTTTTCCGGGTCGTCCCCGGGAAAGTAATGCTTAGGCTTTTCAATGGGCAGACCCTTTTGTACGTCCCGGAAATACTCTCTGGCTAAGGTGTCCCGGTCGTACTCGCTATGGCCGGTGGCAAAAACCCTGCGCCCGTCGATGCTGCGAGCCAGCGCTACGCCGGTCTCGTCGCTTCGGGCCAGCACCACCAGCTCCGGGCAGGAGCGCAGGGCCTCCTCATCCACTTGGGTATGGCGGCTCATGGGTACGGTAAACACATCGTCAAAGCCGCGCAGCAGCTTATCCCGACGGTCGGTGAGCAGCGTATCGAACACCCCGAAGAGCTTTTTTGACAGCGCATATTTTTGGATACCGTAATGATAGTATAGCCCGGCCTGGGCTGCCCAACAGATGTACAGCGTGCTAAAGGCGTGGCTGTCCGCCCAGTCCATGACCTGCTTTAGCTCGTCCCAGTAAAGCACGTCCGAAAAATCCATCTGCTCTACGGGCGCGCCGGTAATGACCACGCCGTCGAAGTAGTCGTTTTGCACATCTGCGAGGGTACGGTAAAACAGCTTCAAATAACCCTCGTCGGTATTCTGGCTTTCATAGGTGCCGGTGCGCAGCAACGTAATCTCCACCTGCAAGGGCGTGTTGCCGATGAGGCGCAGCAGCTGTGTCTCCGTCTTTTCCTTGGTGGGCATCAGATTGAGAATGGCGATTTTCAGCGCCCGGATATCCTGTGCGGCGCTTCGCTTCTCCGTCATCACGAAGATGTTTTCCTCGGTGAGCACCTTGGTAGCCGGTAGCGCGTCGGGAATCTTGACTGGCATCGAAATCTCCCCCTTGCATCACGTTGGTTGAAACGATAGTAGCAAATCGGGGGAGACAGGTCAAGGGCAGGGAGGAAAAATGCAAAGAGAAACCAAGTCGAAAGATATGGGAAAGATATGCTATTTCTTCAGCTTTATGTATTGATGAATTCTTCCTTGTAGTACCGCGTCAGTCGTGACTTTTTGCTTCCGTTTTTTTGTAAGATCAAGCGACTGTTTGACAACATTCATCGTTTCGTTGTGATAATAGGACGGATCTAGGATATCATACAGTCCCTTGTTTTCATCGTAACCTATTACAACGACGCAATGGTTGCCTGCGTACCATTCTGTTATAACATTACCGTCCTTATCTGCTGTTTTTCGTGAAAATAGCAGTTATAGTCGTTTATGTACGCGTCACTTTCCCTAACCCCTCCGTTTAGTAACATCTGTCCAGGCAGTAAATCAATACCCAAGGAGGAAAGCGCCATGGACGCCGAACTAATGAAGCAGCCGTACTTTGAATTCAAAGTATACTTTTTATCATCTTTGGTGTACTCCCAAAATGCTGGTAAATAGTTATCAACCGTGCTGTTTTGCGATATGTAGCGAATTTGATTCGGCTGAAGCTCCGTTGTATGATAGACGACCGTCCGCTCCTTGCTGGGGGGTATCGTTTCGTCTTTTTTCGAAGCGTCGTGAATAAGCAGCGTTACTGTTTTGGTTCGCGTTGAATACGTTCTTCCCATCCGTATGCGGTACTGGAGGGACAGGGTTGCGCTGGACGGCTGGGTCCCATCACAGCGCAGCGTTACAGCCGTCGCCTTGTTTGGGCTCCCGGAGGCGGGTGAAACCGAAAGGGTCTTCGAATCGGTGGAAAGCGCCCAGTCGTAGGGCGAAAGCACATAAATCTTTTTCGTGGTTCCCGTCGTCAATTCCAGCGTGGAACCGATGGGTGTGCGTCCATCCTCGTCCAAAAGATAGATGATCCGATCCAGCGCCTTCTGCGTCACAGTGAGGGTTGCTTTCGCATAGCCGTTGGAAAAGGTGATAACGCCGGTTCGCTTGCTGTAGCCGCGGTTGGGTTCGGCTCGCACGCCCACACCGATGTTTTTACCCTCGTTTCCGCCAGTGTCGGTGATATAAAGCCACCCCGGCTTGTCGGTAACAGACCAGCCATCGTTAGCGGATAGCTTTAGCAGCAACATGCCGTCCTCATTCCAGTCGATATCCCATGTACTCCTTGAAAGGCTGATATCGGGAATTGTTGCCATCTGGCGTAGGGTAATCTGAAAGATCGTGTCGCCCGCCTTTAATGTGAGCAGCTGCTCCCGTTGGCTGAAGGTTGAGTTATCGTACAGCTGGAATACGGCGTTATATTGCAAGCCGCTGCTTCTAAAATTTTTACGGGCGAAAAGCGTCTGGCTTAGCCAGCCCGGGAAGCTTGTGGTTACGGAGCAGTCGGTGCTGGCGGTAATCGAAAGGGAAACCTTCTGCATCGCGTTTGACAATTCCAGCACCTGACCGTTGGTCAAGGGCGTGCCGCGGTCGTCCCAATATACGTCGATGCTGTCGGACAAGGCGGCAGCCTCCTGCGTTACCGCGACAGAAACCGTCCTGCCGTTGCAGGTAAAGTCCACGCATCCCTTTCGCGGCGCGCCCGTGTCGTTGTCCAAGCAAAGGACGCTGAGATTAGCGTTTCCTGTGCTGCTGATTTGGGCGGTGTGATTCGCCGACGGTAAGCCAATCAGCAGCCAAGCGCCGCCGTCATCGCAGAAGCACTTTGCGCTCCAAGCGCCGTCAGCTGAAAGCGTAAGGGCTTTGTTGCTTCCCACCGCGCTGAAAGATAAGCTGGCAGGGGAGACGGACAGGCTGCTGCCTGCCTGCTCCACCTTCAATACGGCGACATTCCCCGCAAGGTCCTTGAAGGTGACGCTTCCGGATCGGTTGCTAGCGGAGCTGTTAGCCATGCAGCGAACCTTGACCGTAGCGCAGCCCTCAGCGGTAAGTGAGGAAAGCGCAATCCATGGGTCGCTACAGACAGCCGACCATTGACCGGACGCTGTTACCGCCACCTGCTGAATCTGGTCGCCGGGCGATGGAAAGGAAAGCTGTGTGGGCGACAGGCTAAGGGTCTGCGCAAGGCTTCGCGTCACACGAACCGTTGCGCTGGCGCCGCCTTCCGCGGTGAATACCACCGCGCCTTCGGAGGACGCGGCGGCGCTTGCGGTACAGCGAAGCCGGATAGCGGCGCTGCCGCTGCCGCTGTGCTTGCGGGAGCCGTCCCCGAAGGTCAGCCATTCGCCCCCTGTGCATTCCGCCGACCACGGGCCGTTGACGGTCAGCTGAATATCCTGTTCCCCCTCCTTCGTAAACGTAACAGAGGAAGGCGACGCGGATATGCCGCTTCCGACCCCGGCTTGCGTAACGCGAAGGGTGACGGTATCGCCCGTTTCCGTTGAGGTGACGGTAATATTCGCGCTCCGTTCTGCGCCGGCGTTTTCTGAGACTCGCACCAGAAGGGAGGCGTTTGTGCTGCCGCTAGTGGAGTACACGCTTAACCAAGCGGCGTCGCTGGCGGTTTGCCATTCGTCGTTTGAATAGAGGAGCACTCTGCCGCTGCTGCTTTGGGAGGGGAGGCTCAGTGTGGAGGTTTCAAGAAAAACGCCCTTGTTGGAGCTGTTTCCATACTGATAGTAGCGATACCATAAGCTGGAGCCTTGATCGTTTGTCACCTCGATAAATCCGGTGCGACCACCCGACGGGTTTGGATCCGTGCGCAGACAGATGATTGTGCTTCCGTTTCCGCTCAGGGTGGATATGCCTTCGCCATCGTTGGTTAGATTCATTCGCAGCCATCCCGCTTTTGAGGACGCCGTCCATGGACCTTGAGCGTTGATCCGGAATGTATCGCTGCTTACCCAATCGAGCGAGAAACCGTAAGGACTAGCGCTTTGCGTAATCGGGATTTCCTGTTCATGCTTACCGTTTTTCACGATCAGGGTTGCCTTGCGGACTGTAGACGTATTGTTTTCCAGTAGGCTTATGCAATAATAGCAAGCAGAATATCCTGCATCCGTAACGGGAAAATCAGTTTCTTTGCCACCGGCCTGTACGCTGCACCATTCGCTGGAATCGTTGCTTTTCAGCTGAATAGACCATACTGTGCTCGAAGGAGCGTTTATCACAATCGGGATTTCACGCTACGCTTCGCTGCCAAGTGTGATGCTGCTAGGCTCTACCTGTACCACGTCCGCATCGTTTGGGTCGCTTTTCGTGACCCAAACAACCAAAGACCGGGTAGAAAGCGGCACCCTAGCCCAGCGACTTATACTGGTGTAGCCCATGATGGTTTCGCGGACGTCGAAATGATTGTCCTGAGGATAGGCGCTTCCGGCCTGCAGATAGATATCCCCTTGCGCCGGATAGAATAGGCTATTCACGTCCTCTGAGGATTGCAAATTTTGATAGGCAACCTTGGCGTTTTCTGTTTCTACGACTTGCCCTGTAACCACGTCGGTGTAGACAAGCTCAATCGTGCCCTCGTACGAGTACATCTGATGAACCAACACGCGCACAGGAACGGATGGATCGGCGGGAAAACACAAATCCGTGCCTTGCATAACGGGCTGCTGCCGCAGATAGTAACAGGAGGACGGCGCATTCAAGCGAAAGTCGTTGCAGGGAAGCCGCAGGGTTTCCCCGTCCCGATAGGAAAGCGTGATGGTTTGTGAATCCAGTACAGCGCCCGATTGATCGTCAACATATTGAATGGTGAACGCGCCCTCCTGTAGCGGCTCTAAAACCTTGATGCGGATGTTGCTCTCAAGGCCTAAGGCTATTGTGACAGTCGAGTTTTCCACCGCGTACGAGCGTAGATCCCTATTCAGCACACTCACGCCGCTAGTGTAGGAGGGGTAATGGGACAGGGCGGGATAGGCGCTTCCATAAAGCCCCTTCACCCCGGTCACGTCCTCCTGCCGTACCACAGTTTCCTCCTGCGTGGAACCATTCACCGTATAGTAATCGATATGATAATTGAAATAGTTATCGCCTGCGCATATTTCATTCTGCGCGTCTACCAAAAACGGATCTGTAGAATGCCCTCCATTTTTTTGGAGAATGATATCGGGCGCGATCATTTTTGCGGGCCGGTACCCTATGGGGATTTGGCGAACCAGAGCCGATAGGTTCAGCGTAACCCGTTGCCCCTCAAAGCCTGATACTTTTTCCTGATAGGTCGCAAGAGATGTAGTACCGCTCACATTGACGTATATAATTTCGGTGGATACGTCGACGTTGCTGATATAGTAGCCAATCTCTATCTGGTATTCGGCTTGTTCATCTGTTCCAAGCGTGTCAAGCTTGCTCCATTCGTCTTGGGAGAGAACCTGATAGCCTTCGGGTATTTGAGTCTCCACCATATTTTTGGCCACTTGCGTTCCCTGGGCGACGGCGCTTCGTGAAACCCAAACGGATTTGAGCACGCTTCCATCTATAGCGTCGACCAGTGTGACCAAGACGGTATCGCCGTCGCCCGATAACGCGCTGATGGGCGCGGCTGGGGCGCTGAACAAAAGCATGGCCATTTCCAGCTTCATTTGCTCTTTAGGCGGCTCCTCTAAGGAGACGTCTGCCGCCAGCGCGTAATAGAGCTTGCCCTCGCAGTTTACAATATACCAATCGGGATTTTCCGGCGCGTAGCCCTGTAGCGCTAGCTCCATTCCCTGCTCGGAAAGAATGATATGCTCGGGCGCGTCGAGGGAGGAGGACGAATACAGATCAACGCCTAGCGCTCCCGTGAAGCCGCGGGTAGGCCCAGCCTGCGTATCTTGTCCATCCTGCTGGACGGAGGGGGTTTCTTCGCCCGACTGGTCTTTCTGCTCAAGAGTGGAGGTTCCTTCGCCCTTCTGCTCTTTTTGTTCAAGGGTAGGCGTATCTTCGTTTGATGGCTCTTCTTGTTCAAGAGTGAGCGTTCCTTCGCCCGACTGGTCTTTCTGCTCAAGAGTGAGCGTTTCTTCGCCCGACTGGTCTTTCTGCTCAAGGGAGGGTTCTTCTTTGCCTGTCTGCTCTTTCTGCTCAAGGGAGGGCGTTTCTTCTTCCATCGTTTTTTCCGGCTCGGGAATCGCTGCGGGACGGCTGATACGCTGTAGGCTAATCGATTGAGCTGGCACATACCACTCGCCGCCCTAATATCAAGTTACATACCATGTTTCTGCCGCATCCCCATAACCGGTTAATTGCAGCTCTTCATATGGCGAAACATTTACTTTTTGATCGGTGCTTAGATCCATACGATCATATAGTACGGCCCCGTTTTGGTCAACCCAGCCGGAGCAGGGAAAGGGCGACTCTTCCGTCTCTTCGAAAGTCTCTTCAAATGTCTCTTCTTCGGTAATGGTTAACTCCGTATTTGTAGTACTAGGCGTTTCCTGCGTAGGCGTTCCGTCGGTCTGTCCGTTGCCTGTAGACTGTGAAGATTGCTGCGTTACTTCCTGCGTCAGTGCTCCGTCGGTCTGTCCGTTTTCGGTAGGCTGCGAGGATTGCTGCGTTACTTCCTGCGTAGTCGTTCCGTCGGTCTGCCCGTTTTCGGTAGGCTGCGAGGATTGCTGCGTGAGTTCCTGCGTAGGCGTTTCGTCAGCATATCCGTTTTCGGTTGGCTGCGAGGATTGCTCCGTAGCTTTCTTGGTTGGACCGATTACGATCGTGGGCTGCTGTTTTTCATTTGCTTCAGCAGAAACTCCGTATATCAACGTTGGCATGCAATGAAAAACCATTGCGATGGTCAGCAATCCTGCGCTTATTTTTTGAATACGACTAGACATCGCAGCCACAACCTTCTCTTTTCGTTAGCGTTCCGTGATATTGAGCCTACAGGTTTGGGTGCTTTCTACCCAAGCTCCATTGCGGCTTCTTGTAAAAGCAAGCGTTTCTCCTTGAAAAGCTTCTGCAAAAACAGCTTCAAAGGACCATATGATTCGGTCGTGATCGCTGACTGAGCTGCCCTTCATATTCATGACTGTTCCATCATCGCGCAACAGACGTACCGACGCAACATCGAGGGCTGTTTCTACGGTAAAGAGGATGGTCTGGGGAGCCACGCCGATGGCGGGCTCTGCACTGTAGCGTAAAACGCTATCGACGGAACGGCTTGACGCAAGGTCGTCAGCAGCTTTGGTTGAGAAAGCAACGCGAGTAGGCGTTGAATCCAGTAGGCCGCAAAGGACGATAACAACCAGCAGGAGGACAAGCGCAACGGAGATCAAAATGGTGCGCCTTGCTGTGCCGCGCGATTTGTGATCATCCGCTTCCTTAGGCAAAGTCATCCGAACCGGACTGACTTCATAGTCGCCGGTTTCTTGTAAATTTGGCTGGTGAGGGAGCGTTAGATAAGGCTCCTCCAATCGTGATTCAATCCCGTTAGGCGTTGGTTTCGTTTGGCGATTTGCAGGGGACGCTTGCTGCCACTGGAAGTCAACAGGCTGCTCCCATTCAACCTCCGTTCTCTTTCTGGACAGGGTTTGCTGGAGCTTTTGCACTTGAAAAGGCTCAAGCTGGCGCACTGAATGCAGTAAAGCGTTATTCGGATAGGCGGATGGCTTGTTAGTCGGCGCGTCTTTCCTCTCTGCTTTAGCAGTGGAATGATCCTCGGTTGGCGGAAACGGCCTGGTCAAGCGGTGATTTTTCTCCATAACAACGCCTTTCTATGTAGACAACAGAGCGTTCAGTCCATATCATGGTTTATGCACAGAACGAATCTATTTCTTTATGTAATGCCTTAGATATACATCGGTTCAGGCTTTCTTTTGATCAACATTCATATACCAATTTCCTCCAAATCGAGTAAATATAGTATATCAAAGGAGATTGTACTCGTCAAGCTGTAATGAATGCATAGAATCCGACGGTGAAACTCTGCCGTGTGAATTCCTCTCAAATCTGGTATAATGGACTGGTTCAACCGATTGAAATAATGACAGGGTGACGCAGAAAAGATGAAGAAAGTTTTTAACCGGCTATGTGCCCTATCTCTACTTTTGATCCTGACCGCTTCGTCGGCATGGGCGGAGGGAATCGCTTTTGCCGATTGGAGCACCGCGCTGGAAAGCTATATAACCCAGATTGGCACCCGCCAAAGCTTTACCGAGGGCGAGAGCCGTGCAAGGGATTATTTAATTCTGCAGTTTGAGGCAATGGGCTATCAGCTCCGGGACGGAACGCTGCAAGCTCAATGGATGTCCGCCCCGCTGGGGGCTATTCGCCGTTTGGGCTGGACGGGTGGGATGACCAACCTGATTGCCGTCAAGAAAGCGACCGGCGCTAGCCCGGCGCTTTTGATTGTGTCCGCCCATTATGATAGCGTTTCCACCACGGTGGGCGCTAAGGATAACGGCTCCGGCGTGGCGGCGCTGCTGACGCTGGCAAAGGCTTTTGCCCAGCGGGAGGCATTCCCGGATACGGAAATCCGCTTTGTGGCCTTTGCCTCTGAGGAAAAAGGAGAGCTAGGCTCCGGCTTTTTCTCCATGGAGCTAACCCCCGACCAGCGGGAGCGGCTGATTGGCGTGCTGAATATCGACCTGATCACGCTGGATGAGGGAACGGAGAATATGGCGCTGTGCTGCAATACGCTGGGCGGCGGAACGGCGGAGGGCTACCGGGAGGGAACCGAGGAGGAACCGGCGCACAACCGCATCTCCATGGCCTTTGAAAAGGCGTTTTGGGAGGTGGGCGGCTATCATGCCGCCGATCGGAATGTCTCCTTTTACATCCCTCGCCATGTGGGCGATAGCGATCATGTTCGCTTTCATCAGATCGGCGTGGATGCGGCTAACATCTGCTTTCAGGGCAACGATGCGATTGGCGGGGCGTGGGCGGCAGATATGCACACCTGGGAGGACATGCTTAAGCCCTACGATCAAGCGCGCACTCAGCAGGCGCTGGATACCATTTATCGCACGGTTCTTGGGCTGGCTTCGGACCACTGGTACGGCCAAAGATAAAGTGTTTCTTGACATTTCCATCGGTTGCGTCTATGCTGATTTTGGCGATCAATGCTCTTTGCGGGGAGGGAGCCGGTTATGGGGATCAGGCGCGCCAAAGCACTTCCGCACCTTCTTTCTCTTGCCACGACGGCTTTGCTTTTTTTAGGCCTGTGGCTACTGACGGATATGCATTTCGCGTTGGGAGACGATTTTTATATTGCCCGCGCCTTCGCGGGAGAGGTTGGCGGCGTAGCTGAAAGCTATAACGCCCATCTGCATACGGTTTTTGCTTGGCTGCTGCACGGCCTGACGCTGCTTTTTCCCGGCGTGTGGTGGTTTTCGTGGCTACAGGTAGGACTGCTGTTTTTTGCTAGCTATTGCATCGTGCTGGGGCTTTGCCGTGCCGCGCAAAGGCTGGACAAGCCCTTGTGGCTGGGCTGGCTGCTGGCTTTGTTGTTCTTATTTGCGTTTACCCTAGAGTTTTCCACCTCCATCACCTTCACCACAACTGCCGCTGTGCTGGGCGCGGCGGGGGTGTGCCTTGCTGGAGGGGTGGACCTGACGAAGCGCTCATCCGGTCTGGCTTTGGTTGGTTCGATGGTTCCCGGGCTGTTGGCTTATTTTTTGCGGGAAGCCTCTGGGCTGCCCTCACTTGCCTTTTGGTTTGGCATGGTGCTGATCCGGCTATTAGACGGCGCTTTTCACCGCGAGCAAAGCCCCTTGGCTTTGAAACGTGCGCTGTCCGGGCTGGCGGCGGCTTTGGTGATTCTTGCGGCGGCTGTGGGGATTCGACTAGCGGATAACGCGCTAACCCCCGAGCAGGACTACCGGGAGTTTATCGACGCTACCACCGTCCCCATCGATTACGGCGGTCTAAGCGCCGCCAGCGAGGAAACCCTTGCGGAGGTCGGTTGGACGGAGCAAGAAGTGGCGCTGATTCGGTCGTGGTATTTCATGGATGAAAATATGAGCGCCGCCAATTTTCGAAAAATCGAGGCCGACGCGCAGAACGCGCCTAAGCCTTCCTTTGGCGAACAGCTTCGGCAGACTGTGGCGCGGATTCAGCTCCTGTTTACGAAAACCACCAATACCCGGGATTTCTTTTTGATTTGTTGGGGGCTGTGCGGAGCCGCCTTCCTAGCTGCGTGCTTCCGTCGCTGCTTGTGGGATTTTCTACCGCCCATAGGCTGCGCGGCGGTAACGACCTTGCTGCTTTTTTACCTTGGCTGGCAAGGCCGTCTGCCCATGCGAGCCGCCGCCGCAGTGCTGCTTCCGGGCTGCGCCATGGCCCTTCTGCTGGCTGTAAGCGCCGGGGCGCGTATTGCTCCGCTAAAGCTTTGGGCCCGCGCGCCCGTTTACGGGGCGCTGGCGCTTGGCTTGGCGATTGCCCTTCATGGGGGAGCTACGGCGTTTTCCTTCTATTACAATCCTGACCATGGCGATCCCAACGAATGTGTTTATCAGCGGGTGGAGGAATATGTGCTAGCCCGTCAGGATTGCTTATTTGTGGGCGACCGAACCCTTGGGGTGGACAGGCGGCTTTTCCCCAACCGGGAGGAGGGAATCCCCACCAATCTACTGCCCATGTGGGGCGGCTGGAACAACCATTCGGAGGGCTATCGGGCTGCCTTTGCGAGCCATGGCCTCCAGCACGACCGCTTTGTTATCACCGATTTTTTGGGCGAGCAGATGCGGCTGGTAACCGGCGAGGAGGGGATTTCCCCGGAATTTCTGGCTTATTTGGAGGAACAGGCGGGCGGCGGCGTA
This sequence comes from Eubacteriales bacterium, assembly GCA_028693055.1. GTDB lineage: Bacteria > Bacillota > Clostridia > Christensenellales > Aristaeellaceae > Limiplasma. Next base: position 138,960 of record JAQUWD010000002.1, read on the forward strand.
ACGCCCATTGCGGAAGTCCAAGGCGACGGCTTTGCCGTCTATCGGTTTGAAAAAGATTGATAAGAAGAAAAGGAATGAGCAGAATGAAAATTGGAGCGTTGGAAGCCGGCGGCACGAAAATGGTACTGGGCGTATATGACATGGAGGGCAAAGAGCTGGAACGAATCAGCATCCCTACGGAAAGCCCGGAAATCACCATGCCCGCAATGATCGACTTTTTTGATTCACATCAGGTGGACGCGCTGGGCATTGGCAGCTTTGGGCCGGTGGACCTGCGGAAGGAATCGCCTACCTACGGCTATATCACCTCCACCCCGAAACTGAAATGGCGCAACTATCCCTTCATGCCCCAGCTGATTCGCAATCGAAAGATTCCCGTGGGCTTTGACACGGACGTAAACGCCGCGGCGATTGCGGAAGCGGAGCTGGGCGTGGCGCGGGGCTGCGAGGATGTGGTGTATGTCACGGTGGGCACGGGCATCGGCGCGGGAATCATCGTGCACGGGCAGACGGTGCACGGCTTATTGCACCCTGAGCTGGGACATCTGCTGTTGAGAATCCATCCGGACGATCCCATCCCTCAGGGCGTTTGCCCCTATCACGGCGCATGCTTGGAGGGGCTTGCCGCAGGCCCTGCCCTAGGAGCGCGGGTAGGCGGGGACGCTCGCGACCTGCCGGACGATCATCCCAGCTTTGCCATTGAGGCGTACTATCTGGCGCAGATGTGCGTAAACATCACCTTAACCCTCAGCCCAGAAAAGATCGTTCTGGGCGGCGGCGTTATGCAGCGCCAAAGTCTGCTGGCGATGGTGCGAGCCGAAACCATGCGGCTGCTCAACGGTTATTTGCAGGTGGAGCTGATTACCAACCATATCGACCAGTACATCGTTACGCCCGCCCTATACCCGGTCAGCGGGCTGGTGGGCAGCTATCTGCTGGGCAAGCGCGCCTTGGAGCAGAGCGCTCGCGGTTCGCTTTGAGAAAAGGAGGGTGCTGAATGAACGGTGCAATTGGTGAAAAATCCTATACCATGGAAGCCCTGCGGGCCAAAAACGGCTATATCTGCGATATGGACGGCGTGATCTACCACGGCAACATGCTTTTGCCCGGCGTGGACAAGTTTGTGGAGTTCCTCAAAAAGAACAACAAGAAATTCCTGTTTCTAACCAATTCCAGCGAGCGCGCGCCTAAGGAGCTACAGCAGAAGCTGGCGCGGCTAGGCCTTGAGGTGGACGAGAGCCACTTTTATACCAGCGCTTTGAGCACGGCGGCGTTCCTGCGCAACCAATGCCCCGGCGGTAGCGTATACGTCATCGGTGAACCGGGCTTGGTGGGCGCGCTCTACGATGCGGGCTTTACCATGAACGAGGTCAACCCCGATTATGTGGTGCTGGGCGAGACCCATACCTACAGCTATGAGAAAATCGAGCGTGCGGTGCAGCTGGTGCTGGGCGGCGCAAAGCTCATCGGCACCAACCCCGACCTGACCGGCCCCATCGAAAACGGCATCGCCCCGGCCTGCAAGGCGCTGGTTGCGCCCATTGAGCTGGCTACCGGCCGCAACGCTTATTTCCTTGGCAAGCCCAACCCGCTGATGATGCGCCACGGCCTGCGCCGCTTGGGCGTGAGCGCCGACGAGGCCGCCATTATCGGCGACCGTATGGATACCGACGTGATCGCCGGTGTGGAAAGCGGCATTGACACCGTGCTGGTGCTAAGCGGCGTTACCACCGAGCATGAAATGCGCAAATTTCCCTATCGTCCCAAGTATGTGCTAAACGGCGTGGGCGATATCGTAGGCTGAGGAGCGGCGTGGAATGAACGAGGTCTTGGCGGAAAAAATCAAAATGCTGCCGGAAAGCCCCGGCTGCTATATCATGAAATCTCACGGGGAGATTATCTACATCGGCAAGGCGGTCAACCTGAAAAATCGGGTTCGGCAGTATTTTCATGGCGCGCACCTGCCAAAGGTAGCAGCGATGGTCAGCCGGGTGGACGATTTCGACCTGATGCTCTGCCAAACCAATTTTGAAGCGCTGACGTTGGAATGCAACCTGATTAAAAAGCATCGTCCCTTTTACAACATCCTTTTGAAGGACGACAAGCATTATCCCTATCTGCGCATCGATCCCAAGGAGACGTATCCCCGCCTGACGTTAGCGCGGCGCATGGACGCCAAGGACGGCGCGAAGTACTTCGGCCCCTACATCGGCGCTACGGCGGTACGGCAAGCCATGGAGGAAGTGCGCCGCTTTTTTCCTCTGCGTACCTGCAACCTGGCGCTGCCCCTGAAAGCGCCGCGCCGCCCGTGCATGCATCACCAAATCGGCCAATGTCTGGCTCCCTGTGCAGGGCTGGTCAGCGAGGCGGATTATCAGCTAATTTTAAAGCGGGTGGTTGATTTCTTAAACGGCGATTCCCGGGAGCTGATTCGGGAGCTGGAAAAGGAGATGCAGGAAGCCAGCGGACGTATGGAATACGAGCAGGCGGCGTTGATCCGCGACCGTATTGCGGACATTCGCCAGCTGATGGAGCAGCAGCACGCCATCCAGACCCGGGATGTGGAGCAGGATGTGATGGCCGTCGCTGTGGACGAGCAGGATGCGATGGTGCAGCTAACCCATATTCGAGGCGGGCGCATGGAGGGCGGACGCTCCATCCTCATGGCGGGCTGCGGCGGTGACGAGCCGGAGCAGATTTTAGCGCAGTTTTTGACTCAGTATTATGACGACGAGCATTTGATTCCCCGCTTCGTTTTGGTGCAAGCCCTGCCGGAGCCGCTGGAGGAGCTGGAGCGTTGGCTGCGGGAGCGCAAGGGTGGAGCCGTGGAATTAGCCTGTCCCCAGCGGGGAGACAAGGCCGACTTAATACGGCTGGCCCAGAAAAATGCGGAGAACGCGCTGGAGCATTATCGGCAGAGCGAAAAGGTGAAATATGCCCGCACAGTTCTCGCCATGGAGGAGCTGAAGGAGGCGCTTCATCTGCCGACCTTGCCCAAGCGCATCGAGGGCTATGATATTTCCAACACCCAAGGCGTACTAAGCGTTGCCAGCATGGTGGTTTTTGAGGGCGGACTGCCCGCCAAAAAGGAATACCGCCATTTTCGCATCAAAACCGTTGAAGGGGCTAACGACTTTGCTTCCATGGCAGAGGTGATCGGTCGCCGGTTTACCCATGGGCTGCGGGAGCGTCACGAGCGGGAGCAGGAGGGGAAGCCCTCTGAGGGCGGCAGATTCAGCACCTTACCCGATGTAGTGCTCATCGACGGCGGGCCGGAGCAGCTCTTATTCGCCCACCGCGCCATGGAGGAAGCCGGAGCCAGCGTCCCCATGTTTGGCCTTGCCAAGCGCTTTGAGGAAATCTATCTGCCCAATCAGCAGGATCCCGTTATTCTCGACCGGCGCTCCAACGCCCTGCATATGATCCAGTATGTTCGGGACGAGGCGCACCGTTTCGGCATCACCCAGCACCGCGCGCTGCGGGGGAAGGCCAGCATTCAAAGTGAGTTAAGCAAAATCGAGGGCATTGGGCCTAAGCGGCAAACCGAGCTGATCCGCTATTTTAAGGGCGTTAAGCCGATCTTTGAGGCCAGCGTGGAGGAGCTATGTCAGGTGGACGGCATCAGTGCGGAGCTGGCTGCGCGTATCGTTCAATATGCGAAGGAACAGCAGAAGCGGTAGGCGGGATTGTTCATCTAGCTATAAAAGACAAGCTTTTTAGCGATAAAAGAACCAAAAATTACATTTCTTTTGTTTTTTACTTGACAGCCAAAGCATTTGCCCATAAAATGTAAAATGCGGTCTTAAAGATGACCGTATTAAATATAAAGCGGTGAATGAAAATGGAGGATCAGATTTTTTGTCCGGTCGGCGCGGAGGGCGACGATTCCGGCGTATTTGTACAGGGAACGCAGATTCCGGCAGCGTTAATCGAAAAATGCGGTGTGTGGATTGACCATGCCGGCAGTGCGATACTCTCCCAGCAGGATTACGACATAAGCCCCGTCCACAATCCCTTATGGCTAATCGCCGACGAGGGCGGCATGATTTTTTCCTATGGCGATCAGAGCTGGGAGTTTCAAAAGGGAGAGTGCTTTGTGATTCCCGCCGGTGCAAAGGGCTGTGCGCTTCACAGCGCCAAGGACAGCCGCCTTTTATGGTTTACGCTGGCTGGACCCTTGACTGTGGATTTCATGCGGCAAATGAATGCCTACAACCGTGTGCCTGCCCGGCAGGGGATGCTGCCCACTCAGGTGCTACTGATTCGTCAGACGGTGCAGGTCTTGGTGCGGCACACCGACACCTCGGACGCCAGCTTTCAGCTAGCGCAGCTGATGTGGGGATTGCTGGCTGCCCACAAGGGACACAGCGTAGCCACCAACGTCACGCTGAGCCATGAAATCGCCCGTGTGGTGGACGCTATGCGTCAGAGCAATTACAAGGCGGCGCTCAGCCTTGCGGAAATGGCTGCCATCAGCCGCATGCCCGTCGAAACCTTCCGCAAGCGTTTCACCTCGGAGTTAGGCATTCCGCCTTTGGGCTATCTACAGTTCCAGAAGATGGAGCGAGCCAAAACCCTTTTGCGCGGCGGCATGAGCGTGCGCCAAACCGGCGTGGAAATCGGTATGCCAGATCCCTACCATTTCAGCAAGCAATTCAAGCATGTAGTTGGCATGAGCCCCACGGCTTACCTAAAGCATGTGGGCACCAATGATCAGGACGATGCGTTTTTCCTCCCCGATGAAAGAGCTTCCACGCAAACCGTTGAGGAATAAGGCTTGCGCTTCCTGAAACCTGTGCTATACTACTTCTGATCCCCATTGATGATCTATGATAAGGAGCGATTGGCATGATCAATAAAATTGGCATTTTGACCAGCGGTGGAGACAGCCCCGGAATGAACGCGGCTGTAGTGAGCGTTGCCCGTTGTGCGTCCATGCTGGGTATTCAGCTGATGGGCATCCGGCGTGGCTACAACGGTCTACTGGGCTTAAGCGACAATCCCGATGATGATATCGCCGCTCTGGATTTGGAAACGGTGCTGGACATTGCCGACCAGCGAGGTACCTTTTTACGTACGGCTCGCTGCGACGAGTTTAAAAAGCCCGAGGTGCAGCGTCAGTGCGCCAACAACCTCCGGGAGCTGGGCATTGATGCGCTTGTCGTGATCGGCGGCGACGGCAGCTTTAACGGCGCCATGCATCTATGCGAGCTAGGCATTCCCTGCGTTGGCATTCCCGGCACCATTGACAACGATTTAGGCTACACCGAGTCTACCTTAGGCTTTGACACTGCCGTCAACGTATGCGTTGAGGCTGTGCGTTCTATCCGCGCCACCAGCCGCAGCCACGACCGTCCCGCCGTTGTGCAGGTCATGGGCCGCAATTCCGGCGACATCGCCATGCGTACCGCCATTGCCACCGGCGCTGAAATGGTAGTCGTGCCCGAGATGGAATGGGATATCGACGTGCTTGCCGCCCGGCTCCAAAGCCTGATTGACCGCGGCAACACCCGCGCCACCTTAATCATCGGCGAGCACTGCTGGCACAAAATGAAGGAATTTGACTGGCGCAAGTTCTTAAACGACAACGGCAAGACCGTTTATCCCGGCGAGCCGATCAACGCCGAGCGTCTCGCCAGCATTCTCAAGCGCAAATGCGGCGGCGTGGAAGCCCGCGCTACCGTCATCGGTTACACCCAGCGCGGCGCACAGCCCACTGCTTACGACAGCGCCTTCGCCTTTGAAGCTGGTCATTTAGCCGTTCAGCTACTCAACCGCGGCATCACCAACCAAGCCATCGGCGTTCGCCACGGCCGTGTCTTCAACATGCCCTTTGCCGACGCTCTCAGCATGCGCAAGAACTTCGACCGCGAACTCTACGAGCTCATCAACAAACTCTAAGCAGGGGCAGTGCCCCTGCACCCCGGACTGCTGCGGCAGGGGGTGGGTTGTGGAATCGCCCCGCGACGAAAGGTCGCGGGGCGTTTGCATGCTTGGGTTTACGACGAAACGGGAGTGGAGCGTTAGGTATATCCTTTCGGACTGCTGCGGCAGGGGGG
>JAQUWD010000034.1 GCA_028693055.1 Eubacteriales bacterium
CTGCGCCCTTTTCAAAAACAACCATCATTCGCATGCCATGCATAACCCCTTCAAGGTCTGCAAGCCGCAGCCGTTGCAGCCCTCCCGGCAGACTCGCGTTGTTTCGCCCCGCATGGATTTTTCATATTCTCTGCGAAGGAAGCTCTTTGAAATATACGCGTCAATATGATCCCACGGCAGCGTCTCGTCCAGACCGCGCTGACGGTGGGCATAAAAGTCGACGCTTAGGCCGCAATCCTCAAAGGCCTGCAGCCACAGATCATAGCGGAAATACTCGTTCCAGCCGTCCAGCATGCAGCCCAGCTCCCATGCCCGGTACAGCACGTTAGCCAACCGACGGTCACCCACGGCAAAGCATGCCTCGATGCGGCTTACCGCCGAATCATGGTAATTAAAATGAGCGGTTTTAAGGGGTACAAACAAATCCTTCACCATGCGCTGCTTACGTTTGACCTCTTCAGGCTTGTCCTGAGGGCACCATTGGAAGGGGGTAAAGGGCTTGGGTACAAAGACGCTGGCGCTGCACGTAATGCGAAGCCCCTTGGCGCGCTGAGGCTTGGGAATAGCATAATAGGCGGAAGCAGCTTTTTTTGCCAGCTCTGCGATGCCGCATAAATCCTCGTCCGTTTCCGTAGGCAGGCCCGTCATGAAATACAGCTTAACGCCGTTCCAGCCGTTGGCAAAGGCATGGCCCAGCGTATTCATGAGATCCTCTTCCGTAACGCCCTTATTGATCACGTCCCGCAGGCGCTGGGTTCCCGCCTCCGGCGCAAAGGTCAGGCTGCTCTTTTTAACCCGTTGGGTTTGGCTGAGGGTATCCTGTACAAACTTATCCACCCGAAGACTTGGCAAAGACAAGGATACGCGCTGACTGCCCAGCTCGTCGGTCAACCTTGTGGCTAATTCATTGATATTGGAATAATCGCTGCTGGATAGCGAGGACAGAGAAATTTCTTCGTAGCCCGTATTTTCCACGCTTTGCCGCGCCATGTCGCAAAGGTTGTCCACACTGCGTTCCCGCACGGGTCGGTACAGCATTCCCGCCTGACAAAAGCGGCAGCCGCGGGTGCAGCCCCGCATGATTTCCAGCATGATACGGTCAAAAACCACCTGCATATAGGGAACCGGCGGATGGGTGGGACAATAAGCCTTGTCCATATCCGTAAAAATACGCTTATGCACCACGCTGGGGGCGGCGTCGTCAATAGGCACAAGGCTTTGCAGGGTACCGTCGGGGTTGTAGCTGTCCTGATAAAAAGCAGGCGCATAAACGCCCTCCAGCTTTGCAAGGCGGCGCAGGCATTCCGTGCGGGATGCGCCTTCCTTCTTCCATTGACGAACCGTGTCCGTCACCTCGATGATGGACTCTTCTCCGTCGCCGATCATAAATGCGTCGATGAATTGGCAGAGGGGCTCCGGGTTAAAGGCGCAGGGGCCGCCCGCCACCACAATGGGATCATCCTTCTGCCGAAGGGCCGATTTGACGGGCACCTTTCCCAACGAGAGCATCTCCAATATATTGGTGAAGCTCATTTCGTACTGCAATGTGAAGCCGACGATATCAAATTGATGTAAGGCAGTGCGGCTTTCTAAGGAAAACAGCGGGATCTGCTCTTTTTTCATTTCCCTCAGCATATCTGCCCAAGGCATACAAACCCGTTCGCACAAGGCGTAGGGTAAATCATTCAGGATCCCGTAAAGAATTTTCATTCCCAGATGGCTCATCGCCACCTCATAGGTATCGGGAAAACAAAAGGCAAAGGTAACCTCCGCTTCCGAAAAAGGCTTTTGAACAGCGTTCATTTCGCTACCTGTATATCGCGCGGGCTTTTCCACCCGGGTGAGTAGTTCGTCAATCGTTACGGGCATGTCTCAACCTCCCAATCTGCATACTGAGTTATGATATCATGACGTGCTCGAGGATGCAAGAAATTTGTCAAAAGAATCAGTTTCGCTGTCGGCTGCAGCTGCTGAAAAAAGGATAGATACTAAAGTACGAACTAGCCTCTTCTTTTCCTCGTCTTGCCTTCCTAATTTCAGTATGCTATACTTTGCATGCTTTTGCGGTTGTCGATTGCAGGGCGTCATTTTTAACCTTCGACAGCAACCAAAAGGCCCGTTGGTAATGAGGAAAGCCGCTGAAGCAAGTCAACAAAAAATGGAGGGATGATCTATGTATCCTTTTTTTGCCTATTTAGATCGATTAAAGCTGATTAAACGCTGGGGGCTGATGCGTAATACGGAACCAGAAAACGATATGGAGCACAGCATGCAAACCGCCGTAATCGCTCACGGCCTCGCTCTGCTGGCTCGCGAGCGCTTTGGCCGAGCCGTAAACCCGGAAGCCGTTGTTACCATGGCGCTGTACCATGACGCCAGCGAGGCGATCACCGGGGACTTACCCACACCCATTAAATACAGAAATCCCGCCATTCAGGACGCATATCAAGAAATAGAAGCAAAAGCAAGACAGCAGCTGCTGGAAATGCTGCCAAAGGATTTGCAGGATGGGCTTTCCGGATATGTACAGCCTGACGAAGACACGCTGGAATGGAAGCTGGTCAAGGCGGCAGATCGAATCAGCGCCTATTTAAAGTGCGTCGCGGAGGAAAAGCTGGGAAACCGAGAATTCATACAAGCAAAGGAAAGCATACAAATCTATCTGGAGCAAAGCCAGCTGCCTGAGGTGCGGGTCTTTATGGAGGAGTTTGTGCCGCCCTACAGCCTGTCGCTAGACGATCTAAGCCGCCTCTAAGCGAGGAGAAATGGGAGGAACTGAGCTAATGATCTGCACTCTTTGCCCCCGCCGCTGCGGAGCATGGCGGGACGAAAACGAGGGAAACGGTTTCTGTCACATGGGCACCTTGCCCATGGTATCCCGCGCTGCGGTTCACCGCTGGGAAGAGCCGTGCATCAGTGGAAAGAGGGGCAGCGGAACAATCTTTTTTACAGGCTGCTCTCTAGGCTGCGTGTTTTGCCAAAACGAACGGATCAGTCATCACCCGCTGGGACGGCGAATGTCTGTCAGCGAGCTTAGCGAGCTGTTTCGGCGGGTTGAAGAGCTGGGTGTACATAATATCAATCTGGTTACGCCCACACATTTTGCCCCGGCAATTTTAGAGGCTCTTTCCATGCGCAAGCCTAGCGTGCCTGTGGTATGGAACTCCAGCGGCTATGAGGCCTTGGAGACAATCCAGGCTGCAAAAGGGCTAGTAGATGTATATCTGCCGGATTTTAAATATTTTTCGGAAAAAACTGCCGCTGATCTGGCAGACGCGCCGGACTATTTCCCAGTAGCCCTTGCCGCCATTCAAGCCATGTGCAGCCAAACGGGATTGCCTGTCTATGACGAGGAGGGCATGATGCTCAAGGGCACCATGGTGCGGCACTTAATCCTCCCGCTACGGATCAATGAAAGCTTGGCGATTTTGGATACCATAGCGGATCAACTCCCAAAGGGTACCCCCGTCAGCTTGATGCGCCAGTATACGCCCATGAATGTCACCGAAAAAAAAGGCTTGGATCGTCTCTTGACAGCCCGAGAGTACGCAAGAGTTTTTGATCATATGTTGGCGCTTGGCTTGGACGGTTATGTGCAAGAGAAAAAGGCTGCCGACAGCGGCTATACGCCTGATTTTATGGATGAGGAAAGCGTTCGCTTGTTTCCGACGTAACGTTTTTCTATAGAAGCATCAAAACGGATTCTGTTGTCTATCATTTCACAAAAACAAGGCTTTCATTAAATAGGAATTCTCGCATACCAACCCGTTCTTTTCGCCATACTGGTGGGGAAAGGACGGTTTTTTGCATGCAGCACAGCCATCAGCAGTTCATTCCAAACGATTTGCAGCCGCGCCCACGTCCCTCCGACCGAGAGATTTATCTGCGTCCCGCTTCCACAGCTCATTTGGAGCGAAGCGATAACGGCATAACGGAAGGAGAGCTTCGGAAATGAATAGGCAAAGGGTGCATTCCGATCCAAAGCATTATTCCCAACTAACGGATCAATTCTCCCCGCCCAGTAAAATTGGCATGGGGCTGTTCAACGCCTTTTGGGTAGGCGGCTTGATTTGCGTACTGGGGCAGGCGCTATGCGACGTTGGCGTACAGCTGATGAAAATGACTGCACGAGACGCAAGCAGCTTTGCCAGTATTATTCTTGTGTTTCTAACGGCTCTTTTAACAGGTTTGGGCGTATTTGACAAAATCGGAAAACTTGCCGGCGCCGGTTCCTTTGTTCCCATTACAGGCTTTGCTAACGCTATGGTCTCCCCTGCTCTTGAATTTCGACGGGAGGGACTGGTGCTGGGTCTAGGTGCAAAGCTTTTCACCATCGCTGGGCCGGTGCTTGTCTATGGCGTGAGCACGTCGGTGATCGTGGGGGTCATTTTTGCCTTGTTTATTTATTAAGGCGAAGGAGAATGGCAATGGATTCAAAACGACTCGGACAACAAACCATCGAGCTTCCCTCCCGCCCGTCGCTATGCGGCAATGCGTCCTTCGTTGGCAAAAAGGAGGGAGAAGGACCACTGGCGGCTTGCTTCGACCATATTGCTAAGGATGAGCTTTATGGTCAGGAAAGCTTTGAATTAGCGGAAAAGCAGCTCTATTTGGACGCGATCCATGCCGCTATCGAAAAGGGTGGCTCCAAGGTAGAAAACGTTCAGTTTTTACTGGGCGGCGATTTGCTAAACCAGATCATTACCGCCTCTTTTTCCGCGCGGGAGCTAGGTATCCCCTTTATTGGGCTCTATGGAGCCTGTTCTACCATGTCGGAAAGCCTCTGCTTAGGCGGTATGCTCTTGGATGGCGGTCATGCCCAGCAGGTCGTATGCGCGGCGAGCAGTCATTTCTGCACGGCGGAACGTCAGTACCGCTACCCTCTTGAATTTGGTTCGCAGCGTCCCCCTAGCGCCCAATGGACGGTGACGGGTACGGGAGCCACGCTTTTATCAAGCGTTCCTGCTGTCAAACCGTTAGCGCAGATTGCGCGCGTCTGTATGGGACGTGTGATTGATCTTGGCATTACCGACGCAAACAATATGGGGGCTGCAATGGCCCCCGTTAGTGTTAATATAGGGCCATGCTTTCCACGGGCGAGCCGCAAGGAGGAACGGCAGGCTGGCGACCTATGGAGCCTAAGCGTCTATAGCGGCCGAAATAATGGAAACCGCAGAAAGCAAAGCAAAAAAGATGGCGGTATAGGACGCTTTAAACCGATAGCACGCAAGATTTTGCAAAATGATGTTGAAATTTCTGGATTAACCATGTATAATCAAAAAGTTAGAGGAAGGACGGACGTCGGGGAAAGGGTTCCGCCGATGCTTCGTCCATATCATGAGGAGGAAAAAAACAGCTATGACCAAGTACGTTTACCTGTTCAAAGAGGGCAACGCCAACATGCGTGAGCTGCTGGGCGGCAAGGGCGCCAATTTGGCCGAAATGACCAACATTGGCCTGCCGGTACCCCAAGGCTTCACCATTTCCACGGAGGCTTGCACTCGCTATTACACGGACGGAAAGAAAATCGCTCCCGAAATTGAGGAGCAGATTTACGCCGCTCTTGCCCAGACCGAAGCGATGGTTGGTAAAAAATTCGGCGACGAGAACGATCCTTGGCTGGTATCCGTGCGCTCCGGCGCTCGCGCTTCCATGCCCGGCATGATGGACACCATTTTGAATCTAGGCTTAAACGACGTGTCCGTTAAAGGCCTAGCGAAGCTGACCGGCAACGAGCATTTCGCTTATGACGCTTATCGCCGCTTCATCGCCATGTTCTCCGACGTGGTTATGGAAATCGAAAAGCGCAACTTTGAGGATGTGCTGGACGAGTTCAAGAGCAAAAAGAACGTTAAGTTCGACCGCGACCTGACCGCCGACGACCTCAAAGAGGTTGTCAATCGCTTTAAAGCCATCTACCAAGAGAAAAAGGGCGAGGCTTTCCCCCAGAACCCCAAGGATCAGCTGATGGAATCCATCAAGGCTGTTTTCCGTAGCTGGGACAACCCCCGCGCCAACTACTACCGCCGCATGAACGACATCCCCGGCGATTGGGGCACCGCCGTCAACGTGCAGTCGATGGTATTCGGCAACATGGGCGAAACCTCCGGCACCGGCGTTGCCTTTACCCGTAACCCCTCCACTGGCGAGAAGAAGCTGTACGGCGAGTACCTGCTGAACGCTCAGGGCGAGGACGTGGTTGCCGGTATCCGCACCCCCCAGCCCATCGCTCAGCTGCAGGAGCAAATGCCTGAAGTGTACCAGCAGTTCACCGATATCGCCGCCAATTTGGAGAACCATTATCGCGATATGCAGGATATGGAGTACACCATCGAGCGCGGTAAGCTATACATGCTACAGACCCGTAACGGCAAGCGCACCGCCGCCGCGGCTTTGAAAATCGCCGTGGATTTGGTTGACGAGGGAATGCTCACCGAGAAGGAAGCCGTCCTGAAGGTGGAGCCCAAGCAGCTGGATACCCTGCTGCACCCCAACTTTGACGCTGCCGCCATCAAGAAAGCGCCCGTGATTGCCAAGGGCTTGCCCGCCTCCCCCGGCGCTGCCACCGGCGGTATCTATTTCACCGCTGACGAAGCGGCACAGCACGGCAAGAACAAGGAAAAGGTTATTCTGGTGCGCCGCGAGACCACGCCCGAGGATATCGAAGGCATGGATTTCTCTCAGGGCATCCTGACCGTATTCGGCGGCATGACCTCCCACGCGGCGGTTGTTGCTCGCGGCATGGGCCGCGCGGCTGTGGTTGGCTGCGGCGAGCTGAAAATTGATGAAAAAGCCAAGACCATGACCGTTGGCGAAAAGGTCTACCATGAAGGCGACTTCATCTCTTTGGACGGCTCCACCGGTAATATTTACGACGGCATGATCGCCACCGTAGAGGCTTCCATTTCTGGCGATTTCGCCAAGTTCATGAGCTGGGCCGACGCTGCCCGCACCTTGAGCGTGCGCACCAACGCCGATACGCCCCGCGACACCAAGAAGGCCGTTGAGTTCGGCGCCGAGGGCATTGGTCTGTGCCGTACCGAGCATATGTTCTTCGAAGCTGACCGTATCGCGGCTGTCCGCGAAATGATTTTGGCTGACACCGAGGCGCAGCGCCGTAAGGCTCTAGCCAAGATCGAGCCGATGCAGCAGGGCGACTTTGAAGCCATGTACAAGGCTTTGGAAGGCCGTCCGATGACCGTTCGTTATCTGGATCCGCCTCTGCATGAGTTCCTGCCCCAGAAGGACATGGTGGAAGAAATTGCCGCTTTGGCCAAGGAGCTGAACACCACCAGCGAGAAGATCATTGCCAAGATTGAAGCTCTGCACGAGTTCAACCCCATGATGGGCCATCGTGGCTGCCGTCTGGCTGTCACCTATCCCGAAATTGCCGAGATGCAGACCCGCGCCGTATTGCAGGCCGCTATCAAGGTAACCAAGGAATGCGGCTACACCATCGTGCCCGAGATCATGATCCCGCTGGTTGGCTCCAAGAAGGAGCTGGCCTATGTAAAGAAGATCGTGACCGATACCGCCGCCAAGGTCTTTGAAGAGCAGGGCGTGAAGCTAGATTACCATGTCGGCACCATGATCGAGATTCCTCGCGCCGCCGTAACTGCCGATGAAATTGCTGAGGAGGCCGAGTTCTTCTCCTTCGGTACCAACGACCTTACCCAGATGACCTTCGGCTTCAGCCGTGATGACGCCGGCAAATTCTTGGACAGCTACTACGAAGCCAAGATTTTCGAAAGCGATCCCTTCGCTCGTCTGGATCAGGGCGGCGTAGGCAAGCTGGTCAGAATGGCTGCCGATCTGGGCCGCAAGACCCGCCCCAACATCAAGCTAGGCATCTGCGGCGAGCATGGCGGAGATCCCAGCACCATCGAGTTCTGCCACAACATTGGCTTGAACTACGTGAGCTGCTCTCCCTTCCGTGTACCGATCGCGCGTCTGGCTGCCGCTCAGGCCGCTATCAAGAGCAAGTAAGTAATAGAGCTGTAGTTGCAGCTTAAAGAAAGCAGCGTATCATTAGCAATAATGATACGCTGCTCTAGTTGTCGAAAACCTCTTGAGAGGGTGTCGGGGGAGCCCGTAGGCTACCCTGACTGCATTCGTATCGACCGGCTTTGCCGGTCGGACGGGCAGTTTGCGGCAAAGCCGCAAACATTACCCGTAACTGGCGAAAAAGCGCATAGCGCTTTTTTGACACGCTGAGCAGCGTATCATTAGCAATAATGATACGCTGCTTTTTCAAAGGAGGCTCTAGCCATGCCGATGTGGAACCCATGGCGCGGCTGCCATCGTTTCAGCGAAGGCTGCGCCCATTGCTACATACATAAGGGTGATTCCAAACGGGGTGTAGATACCAACGAGATTGTTAAAACGGACCATTTCTTCGCACCCATCGAAAAAAATAAATCTGGTGCTTATAAAATGAAGCCCGATCAATTGGTGTATCTATGCTTTTCCACCGATTTTCTTCTACAGGACGCTGATCTATGGCGAGAGGAATGCTGGGCTATGATTCGGGAACGAACGGACCTGCGTTTTCTGTTCCTGACCAAGCGTATTGAACGATTTATGGATTGCGTTCCATCGGACTGGGGCGATGGTTATGATAATGTGATTGTCGGCTGCACGGTTGAGAATCAGATACGCGCCGAAGAGCGGCTGCCCGTCTTTATGCGTCTACCGATCAAGCACAAGGATATTATCTGCCAACCGATGATTAGCGCCATCGATCTTTCCCCTTATTTAGAGGGCGTAGAACTGGTGGTGGTGGGCGGCGAGTCAGACCGGGAAGCCCGCCCGTTAGACTATGACTGGGTACTTACCATTCGTCAGCAATGCATCGCTCAAAATGTAAGCTTTGAGTTTCGTCAATGCGGAACCTATTTTATCAAAGAAGGAAAGACATATACATTAAATGTTCGCCAGTTATGCGCGCAAGCCAAAAAGGCGGATATTAACTTTCTGGCTTCCCAACTGTAGAAGGAGAAATGAGCAATGGGAAAACTTATCCTAGAAACCCCGAGGCTCACCTTGCGTGAAATAACCATGGACGACTTTACACCATGGCATCGAATCCTTTCAGACCCGGAAACAATGCAATACTATCCCAGCCCCTTTAGCGAAGAAAAGACCAAGAGCTGGATTGATTGGAGCATCGATAATTATCAAAAATATGGCTTTGGACTATGGGCCGTTCTGTTAAAGGACAGCGATCAATGGATTGGCGACTGCGGTATCACAATGCAGAACATCTATCATGACGGGCGACTATTTCCCGAAATTGGTTACCACATCGATAAGCAATTTTGGAACATGGGATACGCTTCGGAGGCTGCCAAAGCGTGCTTGCAATTTATTTTCAAAAATACAGATTACGACGAAGTATTCTGCTATCAAAAATGGACGAACCTACCCTCCAGAAGAGTAGCGGAAAAAATGGGTATGTTTCTACGCAAAGAATACGCGGACGAAAAAAATGGAAAGACAAGCGTCTATTCCATCACTAGAGCTGGTTGGGATTCTTCCTTCCCTGAATAGATTCCCTTTGCCAAAACCACCAGCCGCCATCCGTATACGCTACTGGCAATGCTGGAAACATTAAACATTTGAATCTCATTGGTTTTGCGGGGCGAGTATGCAAGCTTCATCGAACTCTACTTTGATAAAAAGATAGTGCGACTTAACGTATCGACAGTTGGTTTGTTCCTTATCCCATGGCGGCATTCAATCAATCCAGCGGATTTGTACCTGCGGAGACCGTCGCGACGATTGCCATATTTGCGTGACTGACGGATAGGCTGCAACTGCGCCAAAAACCGGATGCAGGCTCCAAATCACTGGGCATGTTCTACGGCGGCGTATCCGTCACCGTCACAGCGCAGGACGTGAAAGATGCGCAAGGCGGCGTGTGGTGCGAGGTGTGCGTAGGCGATCTGACGGGCTATATGAAGCGGCAGTATTTGTCGTTTTTGTCGGGAGATTTCGCTTTTGAATATCCGCTGGTAACGCTGACGGCAACGGCGAATGAGGATGTTGGTTTAGAAACTGGCGATGGAACCCTTTCGCTGCCGACTGGGTCTGCAGTACAGCTACTGGGCGCAGCGGGAGATCGCTACTACGTTAAGGCAAATGAGCGATATGGCTGGCTTGCGCAGAAGTTCGTAACGATTTTAGAACCATAAGGAGGACGATTGGATGGAAAGGCTTAGTCATACGTGGTTAGTGCTGCTGCTCGTTTTGCTTTGCACCTTACCGCTTGCTGCATTCGCTGATTCGGCAGAGGAGCGAATTCTGGTCAGCCTGATGGCGGCTCATCCTGCGGCACAATCCGTGCAAACGGTATGCGAAGGCGACATTGCCGCGGCAGTGCTAACCGACGGCGATACAAAGGTGCTGTGTATTTGGGAAAAGCAGGCCGATCAATGGCAACTTGTTTGCGACAATCCTAAGGCGCTGTTGCCCAACGAACCACTACCTGCGCTCTCACTGAATAGCGATCAGATGCTGCAATGGCAATACGTTGGAGATAACGGGCCGTCCGCTTTCACCACTTGGAAGAATCTAGATGGCAGCTGGAATCCAGTAGGACAAAACGTAATAGATCATCTGACCGATGGCGGACGGTTTGTTCATCAGGTACAATGGAGCGTCGACAGCATGATGACGCGCTGGAACGTTGTGTACGATGCGGCGGAAAAGCTCATGTCCGAATCGGCGGATGCGTTTCCTGCGCCGTGGCTCGCAGACTGCATTCGTCCGGCGAATTTCGACGTTTCCCGTTTCCCTGTTTACACCTTTGAGGAGTACGATGGTCAATGGCCTGCGCAGGACTTCATCCGCGAGGCAGCCCGTCAGCTGCTGCCAAACGACAGGTTCGTGAGCGGCTCGCTATCCAACGGAAATTTGCAATTTCTGATGGAGAAACCCGATGGAACGCGCGTGTTTGCGGGCGTCACAGGGGATGCCAATCAACTCTCGATCTGCGAAAGCTCGCCGTTGCCCGATGGTAGTTATTACGGCGTGGAGAACTTCACCAATTCGCTACAAATCAACGGCCTTTGCGTCACCCTGAAAAAGCAGGAAAACGCGCCCTGTTGGGGCGTATATTCCCTGATGGGCTATCATCGTGACAGCGAGGATTTGATATTTGGTCCAAACGTACTGTACCGCGCGGAGGATCCCAGCACGCTGTGCATCGGCGCGCATCCATGGAGCGACATTCGTTCCATCGATTGGTCGACACTGCCCACGAGCTTTGATGAGGCCGTCGATTCGGTCAATGGCGACGACTGGGCAATTGTGCGTAACCCCAACCCACAAGATCGGCTTCATCTGCGTGAAAAGCCTGACAAAACAGCGCGTTCGTTGGGCAAGTATTACAGCGGCACGCCCGTGCGCGTGCTGGAAAGTGTAGGCGCATGGACGCGCGTCAATATTGGCGGCATTGTCGAGGGCTGGATGATGACGGAGTATCTGAGCTTTCAACAGCCCTATGTTGTTTCGCTGAATGCAATGCCCGAACTGTACTTCAAAAACGGTTCGGCAGAGCTTTACGCGCAGCCAAATACGTCCGCGGAATGTCGCGTTGTGACCAACGATTACGGCATGAAGGTCATTGGCGTGATCGGTGACGAATGGACGCATGTCTGGTTTCCGCTAACGGCTGAGACGGGATATATCATGGCAAGCGAATTATTCAAAGGCAACGGCTGAGTCAAAAGGCCGTCAACAAAAGGGAGAGTAAACCATGAAGCGAGTATTTTTGGTGATCCTAATGGCGATTCTATTCGCTTTTGCTTCCGGCGGCCTTGCGGAGGAACAGACGGTGGACGCCGCCGCGCTGGAAGCACTAGGCGCAGCCCATGTGGGCTATGCCGTTGTTTCACCGACGCAATGGGGCGACACAGCGGCGGCCGCCTTATGCAAAGACGGTGAAAGCATTCTTTGTGTTGCGCAGAAGCAGAACGGCGCATGGCGCGTGACCGTCGACAACAAGAACGCGCTTGGGAAGGTCGATCGGCTTTCTTCCATTACGCTGGACACGGACACAACGCTGTTTTGGCGCTATCTGTGGAATGATCATTCCTGCATCTATACGGCAATCTGCAAGGATGGCCTTTGGCGTGTGATCAATTGGATGCTCTTCATACCAACCGATGACGGAATCCGTGAGGAGCGAATGTCCTTCCTCGATGTGGGCGGCGTTCCTACGATGATGCATACGGTTTATGACGAGGATGAAAATGGAAACGTTTTGTCTTGCGTCAACAGCATTCCCTATCCGATTGGGGAACTAGCCGATCTGTCATCGCTCGCGGACTTTGACGTGACTCGCTTTCCTGACTACGCTTACCCTTTGACAGATATGTCGAATGAATCCATCAAGGCCGCTGCAGCTGCCTATTTGTTTCCTGAGGATATCTATTTAGGCGGTTCGCTTACAGAAAACTCCATGCAGTTTCTGTTGGGCAAACCAAACGGAGCCTTGGTGCTTGCAGGCGTGACATTTACGGAATCGAACGGCTGGAAAGTCGTTGAAAGCACGCCGCTTCCGGAAGGCACCGTCTACGGGTATCAGAATTTCGACACCTCGCTGTACTTCCCCAATGGGCTGCTGGCTGATGTGAGCCTGTTTGCTGATGGCAAATGGGGCGTTTCCCTGGTTGTGGGAAATAATAACGAAACGTCATCTATTGTGCTGGGGGAAAACTGGCTTGCAGACCAACTGCTTGCAGCCAGTACATGCTACTACGGGGATCATCCGTGGAGCGACATCACATGCATGGATTGGAACGCGCTGCCCACAAGCCTTGAAAGCGCTGTGCAGCGGATAGATCAGTCCGCCTGGGCGGTTGTCAATAATCCCAATCCGACGGACAGGCTGCATCTACGCACAGCGCCGCAAAAGGACGCGTCCTCCTTAGGCAAGTATTACAACGGCACAGCGGTTCGCGTGCTGGACGAAAACGGCGAGTGGCTTCATGTGGACGTATACGGCGTGGAAGGCTGGATGATGAAGCAGTATCTTGCGCGCGGTGAAGCCATGAAAGCGGTCATTCCAAGAGTGCCGACGCCAAATGCTGCAACTCATCTGATTAATCTGTATGAAACCTCCAACAGCGAGTATCCGTTCTATAAGCTAACCAGCGATGGTGATTGGCTTGACATGCGGATTTGCGGCGTTGTAGGAGGCGATTGGTTTCACGTCTGGTTTATGGACTCGGGACGCAGCGGATATGTGCGGCAAAGCGCGCTTACGCTTGAATAGCATTGACCCGTATAGCGACAAGAAGCAGCTTCCTATTCATACCGTTGTTCTCTCCATGACGCACAACAAAACCGGCGCAGAGCTTATTTACTTTGCTACGGATGCTCAGAGCGCTCCTTTCAATTGCCTTTCGCACGCCCGCACCCAATGACAAAGGCGTTGCGCGTGGCGCATCCTCCTTTCTTTGTCTTTTGAAGCTAACAGCAAAGAATAGTGCGTGGCTATCACGGCATCAATACCGTCGATCCAGCCACGCACCATTTTCCGTTATCAGACCTTAATGCTAAAGGTCTGCCGATCCCTGAACAGTCCCCTAGGCTACAATTCTCAAATCTATTTCGTAGTTAAGCTCTCATTACATGAAATTGTGTAGGTACTTCCGTTCCCAAACCTCAAGGTTGCATCGTCAAGAATCATACAATCGCTATACTGCATAGATCCCTTCCGCAGTGCAATACATAAGGTATCACCGTTGATCTTTTAACGAGGTTCACTGCTTCTCGTTCACAATCCGATAGTAGACCTTCGCTGTCAGCAGATATACCGCGCCATAAATAAGCGCGAACACGATAAAGCTGCAAATTAAGCAGATCAACATCAGCGTTTTATTAAACATACCCAGCGCCATAAACATACGCGTGATACTGGGAAATGAGAAGGCGGTGTGAACGCCCGCCGCCGCTAATGGTAGGAAGAACACCATAACAATCTGGGAGCTGATGCTGCGCTTGATTTCCTTTTGGCTTAGGCCAACCTTACGCATAATGTGGAAGCGTTCCTTATCCTCATAGCCTTCTGATATCTGCTTATAATAAATGATTAGAATCATTGCCATCATAAACAGCAATCCGAGAAAAAGGCCTACAAAGAGCAGCCCGCCGTAAAGCTGGCGTAAATCATCCGCCATCTCCGGGCGGCTGTCCACATTAATCGAGTTTATTTCATTTTCTTGGAAGGCAGCCTTCAAGGCGGTGCGATTATCGCGAATCGCTTGCTGGTTATGCCCTGTCAAGTCATAGCACAGGTAGTACTGCTGATTGCTAGCATATTTACCATAGCTTTCCCGTTGCTTTGCGTCGATCCAATTCAGCGTCTCCTGGTCTCGTACGATCATCCAATACACATTGTAGACCACATAACCGCTGACGTCATTGCCCAGCACCTGTTGATCAAACGAGCCTTTAATCTGATAGGTGTTGTTAAATACGGTGAAGGTATCCCATGGAAATTCTCCATCCCGGACGGACAAAAGAATTTCGTTTTCTTCTAACGTTTCATTGCTGCCCGTTAAGCGGTTGTAATCATCTAAGGTCATGGACAGTAAATAAGACGTGGCGTCCCCTAGAAGCAGCTCCTCCTCTGGAATCTCCGAGATATCATCAATAAAGACGTTATCCTTTCGATAGGTTGCATAGGCCAAATAGGTGTAATCTCGCGTGTTCTCAAGCTGCACGCCCTGTTCCGTTGCAACCTTCTGCGCTAGCTCCAGCACCTGATCTCTTTTTTCTACCTCTCGTACGGAGGTGCAGATATCCCGTGGAGAACGCAGATTTACCATATCCTCCATGCCAAACCATAGAGAGCAGGTAGCGAACACCGTCACCAAAACCATGGTGCATAGGATGCTTACGTTTGCCAACCCGATGGCGTTCTGTTTCATACGGTAGATCATGCCGGACACGTTGATAAAGTGATTGGGCTGATAGTAAAAGCGCTTATTTTTTCTCAGCGCCTTTAGCAAGCTTATGCTGCCCGCCGTGAACAGTAAGTAGGTACCCAGAATGACCATGACAACGGCGATAAAGAAGAGCAAAATGGAAGCTACCGCATTGGTCACCTTAATACTGATAAAGTAACCGCCTCCCAGCAGCAGCAAGCCCAATACAGCCAGCACCCATTTGGCCTTTGGCTCCTTCTCCCCCACCTGACCGCCATGCAAAAGCTCGATGGGCTTGGCAAGATGAATTTGACGGATTGAATTGAGAAGAATCAATGCAAAGGTGGCGGATACGATCATCGCTGCAAATAGCAATGCGGGAACCGATACATAGAAGGAAAAATCCCCAATCACGCCGCCGAGCATTTTCAGTAGTATGAAGTACAGCACCCTGTCCAGCAAAACTCCAAGACCAAAGCCAAGGAACAGGCTGAGCGCAAGGATCATCAGCGTTTCATAGCATACCACCCGGGAGATATGTTTCTTTTCCATCCCAAGGATGTTCAGCAGCCCAAACTCCATCTTGCGACGCTTCATCAGAAAGCTGTTGGTATAAAACAAGAACACAACCGTAAAAAGGGTGGTGACCCATTGGCCCAAGTTCAGCGTGAAAATCATATTGCCGTCCTTAAGCGTTGGGTTTTGTGCCAAAGAGGTGATGATGTACAGCATCATGACGGTCAAAACTGCCGTCAGCATGTAGGGATAGTATATTTTACGATGCTTGCGAATGTTGCCGGCCGCAAGGCGAATAAAAAATCCCTTACCCATGGATCGCACCACCCGTCGCAAGCATGGTCAGGCTGTCCGAGATCTTTTGGTACAGCTCTTCCGTGGTGCATTTCCCCCTGTAAAGCTGATGGAACACCTCGCCATCCTTAATGAACAGCACCCGTCCGGCATGGCTGGCAGCCTTCACCGAGTGAGTCACCATCAAGATGGTCTGCCCCTCGTCGTTAATTTCTCCAAAGAGGCGCAGCAATCCATCGGTGGCCTTGCTGTCCAACGCGCCGGTGGGTTCATCCGCTAAAATCAGCTGAGGCTTTGTGATCAACGCTCTGGCCACTGCCGCCCGCTGCTTCTGGCCGCCGGATACCTCGTAGGGAAATTTAGAAAGGATGCCGCCTATGCCCAGCTTCTGTGCAATGGGCTGCAGGCGCATTTCCATCTCTTTGTATTCCTTGCCCGCCAGTACCAGCGGCAGAAAAATGTTATCGCGAATGGAAAAGGTATCCAGCAGGTTAAAGTCCTGAAATACAAAGCCCAGATTGTCCCGACGGAAAGCGGAAATTTCTTTTTCGCGGATGCTTACAATGTTCTTGCCCTGCAATAGCACCGTGCCGGAGGTAGGCTTATCCAGCGCCGCCAGAATATTTAGCAGCGTTGTTTTTCCGCTGCCGCTTTCCCCCATGATGGCAACGTATTCGCCCTCTTCCACGGTAAAGTGAACGTCATGCAGCGCCTGTACTTGATTACCGCCGAAGCGGGTCGTATAAATTTTTTGGAGATGCTCCACTTCAAGGATCGACATAGCAAATCCCCTCCTTTGTTTTTTACCCTGCCAGTATAACAGCGGAAGGGATCGCGCCGCCATCTAACAATCTTACATTACCGTCCGTAACCTTACAAAGCTGTAAGCTTGCGAAGTTCATTCGTGAACGACCTTTTCCCGATTGAGATCAATAATAGCGGTGGTTCCTTTACCCAGCTCGCTGACCAGCTGAATATCATGCCCAAGCTTTCTCAGCGTGCGTCTGCACAGATAAAGCCCTAGCCCGGTTGCCCGTTTGTCGCTTCGACCATTATAGCCGGTAAAGCCCTGCTCAAAAACTCTGGGCAAATCCTCTGCTGCAATACCGATGCCAGTATCAGAAATTGTGAGCAGACCATCTTTATCCTTGATAGCGATTTCCCCTGTGTTGGTATATTTGATAGCGTTGGATAGCACCTGCTCTAGTGCGAATAAAAGCCATTTCTCATCCGTCAACACCTTCCGTTCCACCGGCTCGTAACAAATTCTAAGCTTTTTTTGGATAAACAAGGGGGCGAATTTACGGATCAGCTGCCGTAAAATGCCGTCTAAATCACATTCGCGAATGACATAATCCGTAGCGGATGCATTCATACGCGCATAGTTCAGCGCCATATCGGTATATTGCTCAATTTTAAACAGCTCTGCCAGCAAGGCCGCGCTCTGAGCGTCCGTCCGTTGCTCTAACAGTAAACGCATGGCAGAGATTGGCACCTTCATCTGATGGGTCCACAGGGAGTAGGTGCCCAATTGGTTTCGGCTGTTTTCCGTCATTTTACCGCGCAGCGTGTCATTCTCTTTGCATGCTCTGCGGATTAACACATCGTATCTTCGAGCTGTTTCTGTCTGGGGCTGAGGAAAAGGCGTTTCTTCGTTGAGCGGTGCTTCCATAAGCATCCGCAGCGCGTTTATATGCGATCGCCAACGCATAAAATCAATCATCAGCAGCGCCGCACCTACTACCGCGCTTAATAGAGCGCCGTAAAGCGCGGCGGTCAACGGCATATCATACAGCCAAGTCAGCAGACAAAAAATGCCTAGGGTCGCCCCGCTCCAAAGAAAAACCTGCTTGTGCTCCCTTAAATAGGTGAGCAGCAATCTTTCTGTCCTATTTTCGCTCATTCGATGCGATAACCCAAGCCTTTCTTGGTTTTAATCATATCCTCAATTCCGGCGGCTTCAAGCCGTTTACGCAATCGATTGATGTTGACCGTCAACGTGTTGTCGTCTACAAAGGAATCCGTTTCCCACAGCTTATTCATCAGCAGCTCGCGGCTGACGGTTTCGCCCTTATGCTGCAGCAGTACGCCCAGTATCCGACTTTCGTTCTTACTCAACTCGGTTTTTTCACCGCGAATGGTGACGGACCCATCAGCCGGAGTAAAGACCAGCTCTCCATGGCTGAAAAGAGGCTGAGCGCTTTGGGAAAAATCATAGGTTCGGCGTAGCATTGCTTGCACCTTCGCCATCATCACGCCCAGATCAAAGGGCTTGGAAATAAAATCATCCGCTCCAGCATTTAGCGCCATGAGGATATTCATACTTTCATTCGCCGAAGAAATAAAGATGATGGGAGCCTTGCTTATTTTACGAATTTCCCCGCACCAATGATATCCATCGTAAAATGGCAACGTAATATCCATCAATACCAGTTGTGGGTCAAAGGTTGCAAATTCAGCGATTACGTCTTGAAACCTCTCAACGCCCTTTGCTTCAAACCCCCACTTGACCATGTAGGCGCAAAGGGCCTCCGTGATCACGGGGTCATCCTCTACAATAAAAATACGATACAAACGCTTTTCACCTCCATGCTGCGTTTTAGCTTATTATACAATGGTTTTTTCGCGCTGACAATGGATAGCAAAAAGGCAGGATAATTCTGCTCTTCATGGACACAATACCCAGCGGAGGTGATGGGAGTATGAGTCCCAAGGAGCTTTTATACATCGAGGATGCGCTGGGTCACGAGCAGTTCTTGCAAACCCAGTGCCAGCAAGCCGCGCAGGCATTGCAAAACGCGGAGCTCAAAAACTATGTAAACCAACTGGCTCAGCAGCACTCGCAGCTTTTCCAAAAGCTGTATGGCCTTGTTTAAGGAGGGAGGAAACGACATGAACAGCGATAAGGACATTATGGAGAACCTTTTGCAGACCACCAAAGGGGTCTGCGACCTGTACATGCACGGCGCCATTGAGTCCGCCACGCAGAACGTTCACACGGCCTTTGACGACGCCTTGAACGAAAGTCTCTGTATGCAAAGTCAGATTTATGACCGGATGGCTCAACAAGGCTGGTATCCTACCGAGCAAGCGCAGCAGCAGCAAATCGCCAAGGTTAAAAACAAATACGCAGGTGTGTAAAAAAGGAAGGATGCTGCTCGTCAGCATCCTTCCTTTTTATAAAAGAGACTATTCGTTGGTCAGATTGTAGATTTCAATGGCACTGTTGATCTCTCCGGCTAAAGCGGTGACCGTCGCGTCCACGTCCATTTCGCCATTGATCAGCTTTTCGGTATAGGTCTGTACCAATTGACGAGCTTCGGGGAAAACGCTCAGCAGAGAGCCCACATACTCGGAAGAGGTGTCATGGAGCTGTTCGATCGCGGTGCTGAACTGGGGATACTTCTCCATATTGGCTTTAAAAGCGTCCAACTCGTGGGTGGCTACGGTAATGGGGAAATAACCGGTCTGTGCGTTCCAGTAAGCTTGTTGATCGGGGCTGATCATGAACTTAATAAATTCCCAAGTCGCCTTCTGACGGGCTTCGTCGCCGGTATTCAGCATCCACAGGGAACCGCCGCCGATGGACACGCCGCCCACGTCGTTCGCATTGATGGAGGGGAAGTAGCCAGTGCCGATTTCAAAGCTGTCGCCAACATTAACTAGCAAGCTTTTCAGAGCGGCGGTAGATTCCAGCGTAATCGCGATATTGCCGCTGATGAAGGCGGCCTTCGCGCCGTCGTTGCCCTGTCCTAGATAAGTAATAACGCCGTTGTCAATGAGCTTCTTCCATGTGCCCAGAATGTCCTTGGCAGCGCCGTTTTCGTCAAAAGCAACCTTGGTGGCGGGATCAGCGCCGCGGCCATTGTTGTTATCAACGTAGTGCTTGCCCATTTTGCCGGTCCATTGCTCGAAGAACCAGCCGTAGTTGCCCATACCAAAGCCATATTGAATGACTTTGCCGCTTTCATCCTTAATGGTGAGCTTCTCGGCCATTTCGATAATCTCGTCAAAATTCTTGGGCGGGGTATTGGGGTCTAAGCCGGCTTTTTCAAAGGCGGTCTTGTTGTAGTACAATAGCGGGGTAGAGCTGTTAAACGGCATGGAATACAGCTTGCTGTCTATGGTGTAGTAGGCGGCGATGTTGGGCTCAACCTGAGATAGATCATAGCCTTCACCGTCAATCATGTCCTGCACAGGCAGCGCCCAGCCGCTGTCAATCATGAAGCGGGTGCCGATATCGTAAATCTGCACCACGTCGCAAGGCATAGCGCTCATGCCGGCTGCCTGAATCTTGTTGATCGCGTCGTCGTAGGTTCCTTGATACTCTGTGTTGACCTTGATTTTGCCGACGTTTGCCGTGTTGAAGTCCTCTACCATCTTGGCAATGGCTTCACCGTTAACGCCGCCCATGGAGTGCCAGAAGGTCAGTTCCACTTCTCCTTCAGCCTGTGCAAATGAGCAGAGACTTACGAGCATGGCAATTGAGAGAACGAGAGACAACAGTTTCTTCATGGTTAGATTCTCCTTTTGCTCCTTTATTTTGATGCGCACTACACTCGGCGCATTCAATCAACCCTTAACCGCTCCAGCCATCAAGCCGTTAATCAGCTGCTTTTGCATGAAGATAAAAATGCTTAGAGAAGGAACGATGACAATGACCACGCCAGCCATCATCAGTCCTAAAGCTTCTGCGTCGATATCATACAGCATACTGATCCCGATTTGCACAGTACGGTAGCTAGCGCTATTGGTTACCAGCAGTGGCCACATATATTGGTTCCAAGTATTCAAGAAGATGTACGCGCCCAAAGCGCCCAATGCCGGGCGGCTAAGCGGTGTAACGATAGAGGCTAAAAAGCGCCAGTTGCCGCAGCCGTCCAAACGCGCCGCCTCGTGCAATTCCTTGGCAAAGGTAAGGTAGTTCTGACGCAGCAGAAAGATACCCATGGCGCTTGTTAAGTAAGGTACAATCAGCGCTTGATAGCTATCAAGCCAGCCCCAGCTGCTGACGGTTAAATAGTTTGCGATAATGGTTGCTTCTCCGGGAACCATCATGGTTGCCAGAATGATCAGAAACAGAAACTTCTTTCCCTTAAACTCAAGGAAGGAAAAGGAAAACGCCGCCATGGAGCAGGTTACCATCTGCCCTAGCATTACGCAGGTAGATACAATAAAAGAATTGAGAATGAAACGGAGAAAGCTGTAGCTTGGGTTTGTAAAAGCCTTCACATAGTTAACGAAATCGACGGAGGTTGGAATCAAATGGTTCTGATAGATTTCATCCGAAGGCATCACAGAAATGCTGATGGTATAAATCAGCGGTACCAAGATGATCATCATCAAAGGAAGATTCAACAAAAAATTGCCTAAATTTTTGAGGTGGAGCCGCTTTTGGGTGCGGGTCATTCCCCTTTTGCTGAGAGAAGCCGTGCTCATTAGTAATTCACACTCCTTTTCTCATTGCTAAACTGGATAACGGTAATGGCCAACACAATGAGGAATAGAATCACAGATCTGGCGGCAGCCGTTCCAAAGCGGAAGTTAAAGAACGCGTCGCGGTAGATCGCATAGACGATCACGTTGGTAGCTTCCCCGGGGCCGCCCTGCGTTAACAGCTTTATCTGACTAAAGGATTGGAACGCATTAATGATATTGATCAAAATTTGGAAAAATAACGTAGGTGAAAGTGCGGGTAAGGTTATGTAGAAAAGGCGCTTCCAGTAACCTGCGCCGTCAATGGAAGCGCTCTCGTACTGCTCCGCTGGAATGTTACGCAGACCGGCGCTGATAAAAATAAAGTTGATACCGGACGCCAGCCAGACGGTCATAGCCGAAACGGAGAACAAGGCCCAGCTGGGATCGGTCGTCCACCCAATCTGGGTTCCCATGAGAATGTTGATTAAACCGTTGGTAGGATGCAAAATCATTTTAAACGCCATGGACGCAGCCGCCGAAGCAATGGCTACGGGCATTGCGTAGGTTGCGCTGGCAAAGGTGACGCCGCGATATTTGTTCACTGTCAGAAGGCTGGTAATCAAGCCGACAATCAATCCGCCCAGCGCCACAAAAAGAACAAATTGAAGCGTTACCCCAAGGCTGTTCCAAAAGGAGGAGCTGCTAAGAATGTCCGAATAGTTCTTAAACCCCACAAATACTTTGGCCTGACCCAGCTTATTGGTCAGGAAGGTGCTTAAATATAACGTTCGTATAAAAGGATAATATAAAAAGCAACCAAAAATTATCAATGCGGGTAATAAAAACAAATAGGGCTCAATCCGTTCGTAGGGAGTCATAGCGTTCAGCTTTCGCTGCGCCTTTGCGCGTTGGGTTGCGCTCGACATGATGCAGTCCTCCTTTATGGTGGTTTACGCCTTTAAGCCCAGTTCATGAAAAGCTTCCAGCCCACGGTCAGGATAGTTGCCAATAAGCACGTCCACCCCGTCCCGCAAAAGACTTCTGATTTGATCCGGCTCGTTAGCCGTCCATACGAAGGCTTGCATGCCAGCCTGTTGAATTTCGCTGATAATTTCTTTGGAAAAATAGCTCACATTGCCGTTGATGGTTTGCATTCCAAGGCGTTTGCCATATTCGCCGATGCCGACTATCCAGCAGTCTAGCAGCAGCCCGCATTGGGCTTTGGGGCACGCCTTTTTGACCTGTAGCATAGTATAATGGTTGAAGGACGAATAGCGAATACGATCGGTTAGCCCAAATTTTTCTACCATAGGCACAACCTTTTCTACTAGTCCTGGATAATCATATACGCTCGTCTTCATCTCAATATTAGTAATGAAGTTTTTTGTGGACATGTATTCCAGATACTCCTCCAAGGTAGGAATTGTTTGAAGGGGTACGCTGTTTCCAAACTTCCATCGTGCATCCAGCTGTTGAAGCTCCTTCAGGGTAAAATCCCGCACATAGCCGCTGCCGTTGGTGGTGCGGTTCAAGGTTTCATCATGAATAAGCACCGGAATGCCGTCCTTGGAAAGCTGAACGTCCGTTTCAATCCCATGAGCTCCTAACTCTATAGCCTTTTGAAAGGCGAGCATCGTATTCTCGGGATACTGACCGCTAAAGCCTCGGTGTGCAAAAATCATAGCCATATAAAATCTACGTTCCTTTCTATCTCCGCTGCGGCGGCGCCGTTGTGCCGCGCAGTACTAATTTGCTTTGGTACTCAATACTGGTATAGGTTTCCCGTTCCTCGCTTTGCGCTTGGATTTTCTCCAAAAGAAGCGACAGTGCCGCGTGCCCCAGCTGTATGATGGAATGGTCTACGGTGGTCAGGCTTACACGAGCCATTTGAGAAGGATAAATGTTATCAAAGCCGCACACGCTGTACTCCGTCGGCACCTGCTTGCCATGGGCGTGCAACGCATCCAGTACGCCATAAGCGACCATATCGTTAATCGCTACGATAGCCGTTACCTCCGGCTTCTCCAACAGCAGCCGTTCCGTCAAGCGAAAACCCGTATCATGCTCAATGTTCGGTGTATTCAATTCCTGCGCTGCATTTACCTCGGTAGTGAATACGCTTAACGTTGCGCCTTCCACAGCCTTGATCTCGCTTTCCAATCCGCGAAGGCGAAGCACTCTGGCTGAGTGGGTATCATCCAGCGTTGTGGAAACATAAGCGATAGATCGATGCCCCAGCTCCAGTAAATGCTGTGCCAGCATTCGGCTAGAACGCAAATTATTTACGTCCACCGTATTAAGCTTCAGCTCGCTTCGCCTGTCGCCGATGGTAACAATGGGAAGTAGCCGCCGTCTCTGCTCCGCCAGCAAAGGCTGCTGCGGTATCATGGTAAAAATAATACCAGAGGAATTATCCTTCGAAAAGCTTTCTAGCAGCTCCCTTTCCATCTCCTGATCCCAATAGGTTGCGTAAAGGGCGCTGATACAACGACTGGAAATCGCTTGCTGTTGAATTCCCTGTATCAAAGTGGCATAGTAGGGATTCATTACCGAAGGGCACACAATGCGGATTGGTTTTAACTTCAAGGAATGTTTGGGGCGATAGTTTAAAGATTCTGCCGCCTTCCGTACCCGAACCACGGTAGCATGAGAGAACCTAGACAATGACCGCTCGTTTAAAATCATAGAAACGCTTGCGGGAGATACGTTCGCTAATGTGGCTATCTGTGCGATGGTAGGTGTCTTTTCCATTGACGCTCTCCTTCCATTGCATAGAATATCTTTATGATGGCATAAACTATACTTTTAAGTTTCAACGTTTTTCAACTTTCATTCTTCTCTTTTATTATAGCGTGTCTCACAGCAAAATGCAACACTTTGGAAATTATTTTACCAAATAATATAACGATTTATCCTGTCGAAAACAAATTTTAACTTCAATTTACCCACAGGCATGATTATATTTGTTAAAATTTTGCTTATTAAATGGAAATTATTTTCAGCCTTTGCGTCAAAAAAACCGCGGCAGTTTCTATCAGGCTATAGTAAGCTGCCGCGGTTTATACAAACGTTATTTCACAGAAGAATTACTTTTCAACCGGCCACATATCGGAAAGGATTTTCATAGCCAGATCGATATCATCCTGCGTCAGCTTATCATAATCGCCACGCGTGACGAAAATCTGAATAAAATATCCCTTATAGATGGTGAAGCCGCTGGCGAAGGAGCAATCTGCGTCGTCATTCTCAGCGCCTGTTTCGTTGACAATATACACTTGGGTGCCGTTTTCCGTGGTGAGATCGTGAATCTCAGGTACATTAAAATCGTCATCCATGGTATCCAGCAGTTGTTTTTTATCTTCCTCGGACATGTCGTTCAGCGTAATTCCGTCATAGGCTTCGCTATAAGCGATGGATGCGACGAATTCGGTCTTGTCCTCTTCGTCAGGGGCAAAGTATACATAAATCGTGTCGTCGAAACGATGCTCCTGCATAGTATAGCCATCAGGCACAACGCAAGTAACATCGAAGTCTGCCTGTAATTGCTGCAAAGCAACTTCATCGGTGCTTTCGGTGGCCATCGCTGTAGTCATGCCAAGCATCATGGCGAGCGCTAAAAGCAAAGCAAAAATTTTCTTCATATTGATTGTCCCTCCATCTTTCGTTGATTTCAATCCGTCAGAAATTAAGAATCAGCGCCCGTATCGTTCAGGAAAGCGCGCATAATAAAGCCGACTGCGCCGCTGCTCTCCACACGAACCTGGGCCCATGTTTCGTTCTGAGCAATGATCGTCAGCTTTTGGCCGTCAGCCAGCTTGGCTTCGATTGCCTCGGACTTGCTGGGTGCCCAGCGCAGATTAACAAATCCACCCGGAGCGGAAGAGCGTACGGTAGCGCTATAGGTAACCTCTACAAAGCCGTTAAAGCTCGCTTTTTGGCTGCTGGTTGAAGTCGAAGAAGCAGCTTTGGCAGCAGGCTGATTCTTAACCAGATAGCGGCTCATAACATAGCCCCACTTGCCGTTATACTCTACATATGCCCACGTATTTCCATTTACATAGCTGTCAACCGCCACCTTAGCTCCGTAAGGAATATTGGCGACCCGATTGTTAGCGTGGGTTATCGGCGCGCTGCGTTGGTTGAGGGATTTTCCATTGCTGGTGTACACATACCGATACTGCATATTCGCCAAAGCAGTCAGTGGCAGCGCCGTGGTCAGAACGAGAATCAAGGCGCAAATCAAGGCTAGGGTTCTTTTTTTCATGGTTTGAAACCTCCTTCGTAACTTTACCTACAAATTCCAGTACCAGTATATTATATCCTTTTAAGTCGTGCATCACTTTTTTCCATAAACCAAATTAAATTCTGCCAGTCTTTACGTGCCAGTCTCATTTTAACGGCAAAGCCGCCCAGAACGCATCCGCATTGCTATGTTCTGGGCGGCCATTTTTATTGATAGGGTCTGTTATCCCTTCGAAAACCGATCCGAAAAGAAACTAAGTACGCATAATCCAACTACAATCACTACAATGATTACATCAATAACTGTACTCACTTGCAGCCTCCTTTCTCAGATTGCTTTAGTGAATCAGCGAATACAGGACGAACAATCCGGCAGCCAAGGAGGATACCAATGACACCACCGTTATCTGCGTATTGATCGACGGGCCTGCCGTATCCTTGAACGGGTCGCCCACAGTGTCGCCGATTACCGCCGCCTTGTGAGCCTCGCTGCCCTTGCCGCCGCAATGGCCGGATTCTATATATTTCTTGGCATTATCCCAGAGTCCGCCAGCATTGCTCATTAAAAGCGCCAGCAGCAGCCCGGATACGATGTTGCCCGCCAGATAACCGCCCACCGCCTTGACGCCGCCAATCAGGCCGACGCACAGTGTCAATAAAATGGCCATTACGCCAGCGGGAATTAACTCGTGAATTGCACCCTTTGCAGCAATATCGATGCAGCGTCCATATTCAGGCTTAACGCCCTCCTTGCCTTCACGCAAGCCAGGAATGGTTTTGAATTGCCGATGGATTTCCGCAACCATGGTTTGCGCGTTGCGGTTGACACCGAGAATCAGCATGGCTGAGAACACCGCAGGCACCGCCGCGCCTGTTAGCATGCCGAAGAGCACGATGGGATCCATTAGATTGAGCGTAAAGGTCACGCCGAAGCCAGCGACGGTTTCCATAAACGCACCCAGTAGCGCAATAACGGTTAAACCGGCAGCGCCGATGGCAAAGCCCTTAGTAATCGCCTTGGAGGTATTACCAGCCGAATCCAGCTTATCGGTAATATCCAGTACTTCATCGCCTAAATCGCACATTTCCGCCAAGCCGCGGGCATTATCTACGATGGGGCCGTAAGCGTCGTTGCTGATGATCATGCCCACGACGGATAGCATGCCAATAGCAGCGATAGCAATGCCGAACATGGCGTATCCCTCCCCCAGCGGCGCACACAAGCGATAGGAGAATAAAGCGGATAAGCCGATGCCCGCCATCGACGGTAGCGAGCTCCACAGCCCGTAGGAAAAGCCAGATAAAATGGTGAACGCCGCCCCGCTTTCACATGCCTTGGCTACCTTGGCGACAGGCTTCTTATCGTCGCCGGTGAAGAAATCACTGGTCAAGCCGATCACGATACCCGCAATCATGCCCAGCGCCGCCGCGCCCCAAATCCGCAGGCTGTAGCCGCACAGCAGCGAAGTAGCCAACGTCAAAACCAAAAACAACCCGCAGGTTACATAGGTGCCACGATTTAGCGCCTTGCCGGGATCACCGTGATCCTGAATCCGAGCCGTTAATACGCCAAGGATGGAAGCTAGCAATCCCAGTGCGCCAAAGCAAAATACAATTTCCACCTTGCCCAGCGCCGCTGCAATGACGATGGCTGCGGCAAAGGAGGCTACATTGGAATCGAACAAATCCGCGCCCATGCCCGCTACATCGCCCACGTTATCGCCAACGTTATCTGCAATAACGGCAGGATTTCGCGGATCATCCTCAGGAATCCCCAGCTCCACCTTTCCCGCCAAGTCAGCGGCAATGTCTGCCGTCTTTGTGAAAATACCGCCGCCCGCCTTGGCAAAAAGAGCCAGCGAGCTTGCGCCGAAGCTAAACGACATCAATGCCATTTCGTTGCTCGTCAACAGATACAGTGCCGCTGCACCCATTAGGGATGCGGCGACCACCGCCATGCCCATCACCGCGCCGCCGCGAAAGCCCGCCATAAAAGCGGGAGCGAGCCCTTTTCGGGCCGCCGAAGCCGCCTTCACATTTGCTACTGTAGCAATGCTGATGCCTACCACCCCCGCTAGCGCGGAGAGAACGGTACCCAGCAAGTAGGAGCAAAGCATCATAACATTCGTGCCGATTCCCTTGCCCAGCCAAACCGGATTGGGAAACAGCAGCAAGATAATCAACGATACCGTACCACAGAATATCAACAGTGTTTTGTATTCCCGTTTGATAAAGGTAAAAGCGCCCTGCCGAATCAGCAGTCCAACGCTTTCCATACGTGCGTTGGCGCTCGGCAGTGCAAACACCCAGCGATAGAAGTAAGCGGCTGTCGCCAACGCTAGGAGTGAAATGATAATTGCTAAAATGGGCCAAAGCATATCGTCAGCACACTCCTTCCCGTTTCAGCTCTTCGCGCATGATCGGCAACCATTCGCGATATGCAATCACCAACGGCACCCCTAAGCCCACAATCGCCATTGCCCAACAGTTAATAAACTCCTTGCGTGCAGCCCGATACGCCTCGCTATGCTGAATTCCCGTTGAAGATTTACCACTCATCTATTTTCGCCTCCCGTTATATTCCTAGCAAAGTATATCATCACATCGCGCTAATTTTCCGGAAAGGAAAAGCAGACCCGTCGATTTTCTTCTGTGTACTTCACAGAAACATGATATACTCTTTTCTGTAGGAGGTGCTTACCAATGGGGCGTAAGACGATAAAGGATCAAACCATATGGCAAAGCGTAGCCTTGACGCTAGGCATTCTCGTGCTATGCACGGCAGTCGCTAGGCTGCTGTCCACCCTTAATAACGATAACAACCCCTTTGCGGCCTGTATGTACGTGCTGGGAGTAGCGCTAGTTGCCCGCTACACGTCAGGCTATTGGTATGGCGTAGCCGCGTCGATCATCAGCGTCGCCTGTGTCAATTTTTTCTTTACCTATCCTTTTTATATGTTCAATCTGTCACTGACAGGCTATCCCCTAACCTTCGCCGTTATGCTGCTGGTCTCCGTTATCATCAGTGCAATGTCTACGCAGCTCAAACGGCAGGAGCGTCTGCGTTTCGAGGCGCAGAACGAAAGCATGCGCGCTAATCTGTTACGCTCCATCTCTCACGATATTCGCACCCCCATCGCATCGATGCTGGGTGCAAGCTCTGTGCTGCTGGAAAACCGAGACTTGACCCGTGCCGAACAAGAAGAAATGCTGCTGGAAATACAATCCGACGCGCGATGGCTGAACCGTGTAACCGAAAACATCCTCTCCGTCACCAAGCTAAACGCCGACGGCGTGAAGCTACAAAAAAGCGAGGAGGTGGTGGAGGAGATCGTCGGCAGCGCCATCGTTAAATTCCGTAAGCGCCAAGACGCTCTTCCTATTCAAGTAACAAGCCCTGACGATATTCTGCTTGTGCCCATGGAAGCGACGCTCATTGAGCAGGTGCTGATCAATTTGTTCGAGAATGTGGAGGCTCATGGAAAAACGGCTACAAAGATCGATTTGGATATATCGCGCCAATCCGGGCGCGTCGTATTCCGGGTATCCGACGACGGTATCGGCTTTACCCCATCCGCGCTGCAATGCTTCCAATCCGGCCAGCCCTTCTCCAGCGGTCAAACCGGTGAGGACGGCCACCGAAACATGGGGATTGGGCTTTCTGTCTGTCAGTCGATCATTACCGCCCACGGCGGCGGCATGAGTGCGTATAATAACAAAGCTGGCGGAGCAGCTATCGAATTTTGGCTGCCCTGCGAAGGAGAAAACCATGGGTAACAAGCTAAAGGTGCTGGTTGTAGAGGATGATTCGGGCATCAGTAAATTCTTAAAAACCACCTTAACAGCCAACGATTATGATGTGGTGATGGCTGCCGACGGTAAAAGCGCGCTTGGCATGGTTGCATCCCACTGCCCGGATTGCGTGCTGCTGGATTTGGGCTTGCCGGACATGGACGGCAATCAAATTATCCAAAGCATCCGCAACTGGACAGCGATTCCCATCGTGATCATCTCCGCCCGCACCACCGAGGGCGATAAAGCGCAGGCGCTGGATTTGGGCGCTGATGATTACCTGACAAAGCCCTTTGGAACCATCGAGCTATTGGCGCGCATCCGCACGGCATTGCGCCATACGCGCACCACCTCGCCCAGTGAAGAGCTTGCCCTTACCGGCAGTTATCACGTGGGAGATTTGCTAATTGACTATCACAAGCGCCGGGCTTACGTGAACGGTACGGATACCAATCTCACCCCTAATGAATTTCGCATCGTCGCGCTGCTGGGCCGATATCCGGGAAGGGTGCTAACCTACAAGCATATGCTTTCGGAGCTATGGGGGCCGTTAGCCAGCTCTGACAACAAAATACTACGCGTGCACATGGCTAGTATCCGACGCAAAATCGAACCGAACCCCAATGAACCCGTCTATATTTTAACAGAGGTCGGCGTTGGCTACCGTATCGCCGAAAGCGCGCAGTAACCAAGAGAAAAAATGGAGAAAAAAATGATTCAGCAACGCAAAGCCGCAGTTGTCTAATGCTTCAAGCCGTTGTATAATGGTATAGAATGGTATGGAGTGTACAGATCTCTTGGCTTGGTCAGAAGCCTCAATGACATGCCTGATGCTGAAAAGCGCGCGCTGCTCAATGTCGGTATTCATTGGTTCGTTTTTATCCAGTCTGAGCAGTCCTTCCATTATCCGTGATAGCGTAGAGTGGAAAGAAGGATCATTATGCAAAAGACGATTCTGATCGTAGACGACCAAGCCATTAATCGAACCATTCTCAAAAAGCTTCTTTGCGATGAATATGAAATTTTGGAAGCAGAAGATGGGAAAGTAGCTCTACGCCTTCTAAACCAGCACAGCAGCTCCATTTCTGCAGTGCTTCTAGATTTGATCATGCCTGAAATGGACGGTTATGCAGTGCTGGAGGCCATGTCGCGAGAGGCTGAGCTTTCCGCGATTCCGGTAATCGTTGCCTCCCAGATGGACAAAAGCGAAACGGAAGGAAAGGCGTTGCAGCTGGGCGCGCGGGATTTTATCGCCAAGCCCTACAATCCTGTCGTTTTACGGAAGCGGCTAGCGAATTTGATCGAGCTATACGAATCCAACGTCAATCTGTTGCAGGTGGAGCGAGATATGCTCACTGGGCTTTATAACAAGGACGCTTTCTATCGTCGCGCGTCGAGCATCCTTCAAAGCGGCTCAGACCAAAGCTATACCCTAATTGTTACGGATATCGAGCGCTTTAAGCTAGTCAATGACTGCTTTGGAACGGCGGCAGGGGACGAGCTACTGCGTTATGTAGCCCGGCAGTTGGCATACAACATGGGCTTACAGCGCGGCTTGTGCGCCAGAATAAACTCGGATCATTTTGTCGCGCTGGTTCCCGTAGTCTTTACCGAAGAAACCTTTCGTCCCATTGTTCAAAAGGCGGAGGAGGAGCTATCCGTCTATCCCCTCAACATGAAGATTTCTCTTAAGTTTGGCGTTTATCCCGTAACAGAGCGGGAGCTTCCCATCTCGCTCATGTGCGACCGTGCGTTATTGGTTGCGGACGGCGTCAAGGGACAATATCAATGCATCTGCTCCTTCTATGACGATACAATCCGTCAACGTATGCTACGGGAGCAGGAAATATCTAACGAAATGAATAAAGCGATTGAGGAAGACCAATTTTTGGTTTTTCTACAACCGAAATATGATATCCGTAACGATTATCTCGTAGGTGCGGAGGCGCTGGTTCGCTGGGACCATCCAACGCTCGGCTTTATGAATCCTGGCGAGTTTATCCCAATCTTTGAACGTAACGGCTTTATTGCGGAGCTGGACCGTTATATCTGGGATAAGGCCTGCGAAATCATCGAGCGCTGGATCGTTACGGAAAAGAAATATGTTCCCGTTTCCGTCAATGTTTCCCGTAAGGACATCTATCAGGAGGACCTGCCCGATATCCTGTCCGGCATTGTCAAAAAGCATGGTCTGCGTCCCAATCAGCTTCATTTGGAAATTACGGAGACCGCTTATACCGAAAACGCGGAGCAGCTGATTGCGGTAGTGTCGAAGCTCAAGCAAATGGGCTTTATTATTGAAATGGACGATTTCGGTAACGGGTACTCATCCCTGAATATGCTATCCGAGCTGCCTATTGACGTATTGAAGCTGGATATGCGCTTTATTCAGCGAGAATCAAAGGAAAACAGCAGCCGAAGCATCTTAAGCTTCATCATCAGTCTAGCCAAATGGATGAATCTGCTGGTGATCGCCGAGGGCGTAGAATCTCAATCTCAGGTCGAGCTTTTGCGCAACATGGACTGCAATTATGTACAGGGCTACTATTATGCCAAGCCTATGCCTGTATCCCAGTTTTCCGGGCTGCTCACAAGCGCCTGCCTGGCTCCCGCCACGGTGGGCGAGCAAAAGGATTGGATGAAGGGCACGTTGCAGGTCAACGAAAAAACCGGTGACAAGGTGATGCTGATCATCGATGATGTGGAACTGAACAGAACCGTATTGGCAGAATATTTTAAAGATATATATACCATCGTAGAGGCGGATAACGGTCAGATTGCCCACCAATACATCGAAGAGCATTACGATGAAATTGCCGTGATCATGCTGGACTTGATTATGCCGGTTATGGACGGTTTTCAGCTATTGGAGCTGCTGAAGGAAACGCCCCGGTTTGCTTCCATTCCGGTCATCGTTACCTCTCAAGCGGGAGAGGTCAGCGAGGTACACGCCTTTGAGTTAGGCGCCAGCGATTTTCTTGGCAAGCCCTACAATCTGGACATTGCTCTGCACCGGGTACAGAACGTAACGGCGCGCAATGCGATCCAAACGCTGGAGCGAGAAAAGCGGATGCTGTCCAAAATGAAGCAGCTGGCGCTGGAAGCGAAGCTGGACCAAATGACCGGCGTTTATAACCGAATGGAAATGGAACGTCAGGTACAGGATTTCTTCGTAACAAACGAGCAAAAGGATTCCATCTTTCTGATGCTCGATATTGATAATTTCAAAAGCATAAACGATCAGTTTGACCATATACGCGGAGACGAGACGATCAAAGCCGTTGCCAATGCGCTTCAATCCTATTTTCGGGAAGACGATTTGGTTTGCCGTATGGGCGGAGATGAGTTTGCTGTATTTATCCGTTCAAAGCTTGAAAAATCACAGCTATCGCGCCGTTTGGATCAGATCAGCGCAAAGCTGAAGCTACAAATTGAAGATATGGAAGTTACCTGTTCCATCGGCGTTTGCGTCGCGCCTGAGGATGGCGCTTGTTATCAGGACGTATACCAAAATGCCGATGTGGCGCTATTGATGGCCAAGCGCCTTGGAAAAAATCGCTGGCAGATTTATGGCGGCGAGGCGCGGCTGCCCGATCAGGTGCTGCATCGCAATATGGATTGGCTGTTGGATGAGTCCAGCGACGCCATTATTGTAAGCGACGCTCAAACCTATGAAATTTATTATCTGAACGACGTGGCTTGCGCCCTCGCAGGGAAGGATAAGAAAACCTGCTTGTCCATGCCTTGCTATCAGGCACTTTGGAATAACGACGCGC
Organism: Eubacteriales bacterium; assembly: GCA_028693055.1. Taxonomy (GTDB): domain Bacteria; phylum Bacillota; class Clostridia; order Christensenellales; family Aristaeellaceae; genus Limiplasma. Next base: position 32,975 of record JAQUWD010000034.1, read on the forward strand.
CATGCAGTCATTGCGTGCATATTAGCAAGCTTACACGGGATTATTGCGAGCATGAGGTTCAGTCTGAAGAAACGGGAAAAAACTATATTATCAAAGGCAAGTTATTTACCTGGGGCACTCACGAGGCGCGCATCCAATATATACAAGACAACACCCTTCGTTATCACATGTCCCAGCAGATGAATGCTTTGCTTGAGGATCAGCAAACGCTTCTTGATCTGCTGCCCAGCGGACTCATCCGTTACAGCGCTCGCACGCAGGAGTTCACCTTTGTAAGTAAAAACACGTTGCGCATGTTAGGTTATACGCAGCAGGAGTTCGAGGAAAAATTCAAGAATCGTTTTGATTTGATGGTCTGGCACGAGGATAGAGAGCGGGTGCTGCTTGAAATTGCGGAGCAGATCTCGCATTCCAGCGATGATACCTGCGAATACCGCATTGAAAAAAAGGACGGCACGCTGTGCTGGGTCTATGACATCGGACACCTTCACCCCAATCGCAACGGCGGCGAATTCTATGTCACCTTTATTGACGCGACACGCCAAAAGACTTTGGAGCAAGAAAATGAACAGCTTCGTCTGGCGCAAGGTAAAACCTGCTAATCATTTACAAATACGAAACAGGTAAGGAGGTCATAGAGTGGAAGAAAAATATATGCTGATTGTCGATGATATCGATGGCAACAGAGGTGTTTTGGAAGCCTGCTTTTGCTCAGAATTCACGATTTATCAAGCGAACGGCGGTTATCCGGCTATCGAGCTTATTAAGCAATATGGCGATAAGCTTTCGATGATTCTATTGGATATTATGATGCCGGATCTAGATGGAATCGCTGTTCTAAAATGGCTGCAGGCTTCGCCCTACGCATCCATTCCCGTGATCGCCGTTACTGCGGAGCATAGCTATCAGCTAGAAGCGTTGGAAAATGGAGCATGGGACTTTATTGCCAAGCCGGAGGATAGCCGCGTTATACACGCCCGCGTACATAACGTTTTGGGACGGTGTGGGCTGGAGGCCGCTCGCCTTCGCAACAAGCAGCTAGCTCAGGCAAAGCTTGAAGTGGAGAACCTTGTGAACAGCATTCCCGGTGGCATCGCAACCTACCGGATCAGCGAAAAGGGCTTTGAGACCCTCTATTTCTCAGACGGTGTTGCCGCGCTGACCGGGCACACCCGCGAGGAATATGAGCAGAGAGTGCGCGGAGACGCCTCGGCGATTATGTATGGGGAGGATCGGCAACGTCTTTTGGACGCCGCCATGGCGACGCTCAATAGCGGAAATGCCATTGATGAAACCTATCGAATCTATCATAAAAACGGTAGCCTCGTCTGGGTGCATCTGAATGGAATCCTAATTGGAAAAGAAAACGGCGCTTCCATTATGCATGCCGTTTTTCAGCGCCCCGCCCACATGACGCAGCTTTATAGCAATTTGGTCAACGAAAGTCTTAGCATCATTTATGTTATGGACGTAAACACCTATGAGCTTTTGTATGTTAACCAGACCGGGCTTAAGGAGCTAGGCAAAGAAGCCGCCGATTATTCCGGAAAGAAATGCTACGAGTTCTTGTTTGATCTTCCGTCCCCCTGCTCTTTTTGCAGGAAAAACTGCATGCGTGCTGATCGATACGATGTACGTGACTTTGCCTACCCCAAAACAGGAAAAATCTATTCCTTAAGAGGAAAGCTGACCGATTGGAACGGTTTGTCCGCTCATATCGAATATTTGGACGATGTTACCGAGACTCGAAAAGCGGAACGTGATAACGCAGCGCTAACCGCACAGCTCCAATCTGTGATGGAAAATGTGCCGGGTGGAATGTGCGTCTACCGCATTGATCAAAATGGGATTTCCCCCTTGGTGCACAATCAATCTTTTTTCAATCTTTTAGGCTATTCCGAAGAGCATCGCAACGCGGTTATGAAAAGCACAAACTATTTAAATGTTCATCAAAAGGACGTTGAAAAGCTACGAGAAAAAGTGAATGAAGCGATTGCCCATAACGCAAGGGTAAATCACACCTATCGGCTGTTTAACGACACGTTAAATCGCTATATTTGGCTGAACATGAGCGCCGTGGTAATCCCCCAGAGTGACGGAACAAAGCTTTCATATGCCAGCTATACGGATGTGACCAGCGAGCGAGAAGCACAGACCAAGCTTATCGAAACGCAATGCGTACTAGACGAGATGCGGAAAAAAGCACAAGACGCGCTGGATAATTATGAGTTGCTTGTCAATACGGTTCCGGGCGGAATCGTCCAATACGAGGTTCGAGACGGCAGGATACTGACGCGTTTTTTCAGCGACGGCATCTGCGAGCTGACGGGGTATTCCCGTGAGGAGCGCGTGCGGCTGGGAAAGCAGGACATTATGTCCGTCACCTGCGAAGAGGATTTGCCCTTGCTTACATCGACCATCCAAGCCGCCATTGCTAAAAAAGAGAATATACGGATTACCTATCGTCTCAAAACGAAGAGCGGCCAACTTCGCTGGGTTTATTTAAGTGCGGCTTACTCCGTAGGCCCTCACGGCGAATGCTTGTATCAGGCGGTTTTTACTGATGTTGACAAGCTGAAAAGGCTCGAAAGGGAATTGCAGGAAAATCAGCTTCGCTATGAAACTGCCGTTAAGAGCTCTGGGATCAATATCTGGGAGTATGATATTCAAAAGGATTCTCTTTATATTGTGTCGAACTCGGCTCGAATTATGCAAAATTGCTACAGCATCGAGCATTATATTCAATCGACATTGGATCACGGCTATGTGAGGGAGGATTCGATTCCCAAATTTCTCAGCTTGTTTGAAAGGCTCCGTCAAGGTGAGCGGGAAATCACCGAGGATATTTGGTACAAAACCACAGACGAAAAAGGCTGGTGGTGCGAGCGTGTCTCCTATACCTCCATTTTCGATAGCAACGGGAAGCCCAGCAAAGCTTTTGGCGCGGGCAGAGATGTAACCCGTGAAAAAGAAGCTGAAAAGAAATTCCGAGAGGAAATGTCCTATCGCAAAGCTATTCAGAGCAATAATCTAGCCTCCGCTGCGTTGGATTTGACAGACAATTGCGTTTTAGAAATCAGCAGTAACTTCTCCTCCGTACTGCAGCTGGAGCATAGTACGGCGGATGAGTATTTTTCGCAAACCGAAAAGAATCTGGTTGGCGAGCAGTATATCGCGCAATATCAAAAGCTGTTTAATCGGCAGCATTTGCTCGTTTGCTTTGATAAAGGGGAGTATTCGCTGTCCATGGAGCTGACGCGGCGTTTTGACACCCCTACTCTGTATTGGGCCAATTATAATGCGCATCTACTGCAAAACCCCGAAACAAAGCATATAGTGGCTCATTTTTCCTGCATTGATATTACGCAGGAAAAGGTAATGCAGACGATTATGGAAACCATCGTTAAGTCGGATTACGATTCCTTCGTGGTGGTAGACGGCTCCACTGACTCCGCGCTGGATTACGGCGTAGAAATCGGAAAGCATCTTTACGATCCCCAACGTTCCTTTGAAGAGCAGATTGAAGAACAGCTCCGTAGCTATGTTTGTGAGGAAGATGTGGAGCGCGCGGTTGCCGAGTGTAAAATCAATCGTATCTGGCCGCGGATTCAAGCGGGTGGAACCTATAAATTCAGCTTTGGCATGCATATGCCTGACGGAGCGATTCGGCGCAAGCAGATGCAGTTTACCGCAATCGCTTCACCGCGCAAGACCTTCCTCATGACGTGCATAGACGTTAACGATATTTATGAGGAGCAGCAGTTAGCCAAGGAAAAGCTGCAGCTGGCTCTTTCAGCCGCTGAACAGGCCAATCATGCAAAATCCATTTTTCTAAGCCGCATGAGCCACGACATCCGCACCCCGATGAATGCGGTTATTTCTCTTGCGGAGCTTGGACAGGACAGCGAATGCGTAGCCGAAGCGCAGGACTATTTCCAGAAAATTGGAACCTCCGGGCAATATTTGCTTTCGATTATCAATGACGTGCTGGATCTGAGCAAAATGGAAAGTCACCGCGCCGAGCTTCACCCGGAGGTAGTCTTTCTGCCTGATTTTATTGAGGATACGGTCGCCATCGTCATGCCAACCGCAGCGGAAAAGCAAATTGATTTACAGGTGAAGCAGTTTGACATCATCAATCAATACATGAAGCTGGATACCACCTATGTACGGCAAGTAGTCGTAAATTTGCTTTCCAACGCCATCAAATTTACGCAGCCCGGCGGCACGGTAGAGCTCATACTAAAAAACATATCACGGGGTGAGCGTTCTGTTCGCAACCGCTTGATTGTAAAGGATAACGGGATTGGTATCAGCCCGGAATTCTTATCGCGCATCTTTAGCCCCTTCGAGCAGGAAAACACCCAAAATGACACAACCAGAAAAGGCACTGGCCTTGGCTTATCCATTGTCAAAAGCATAGTGGAACAAATGGGCGGAAAAATATGGGTGGAAAGTGAGCAAGGCAACGGCAGCTCTTTTTACGTGGAGTGGACGCTGGAAACCGCAACTGCCGAGGAAGCAAAGCAGGTCAAGCCCAAGGAGGACGAGCCGACACTGTCAATACTCGCAGGCAAACGAGTTTTATTAGCTGAGGACCAGCCGCTAAACGCAGAAATAGCCAAAAAGCTTCTAGCTAAAAAAGGCATGATTGTGGACGTGGCGCAGGATGGACAGGCTGCCGTCCAGCATTTTTGCAACGCTAATCCAGAGTATTACGCCGCTATTTTAATGGATATTCGTATGCCAGTTATGAACGGTCTGGAGGCGACCCGCGCCATTCGTGCGTTGGAACGCCCGGATGCAAAGAGCATTCCTATTATTGCTATGACCGCCAACGCTTTTGACGATGATATGCGGGAGTCGATAGCCGTCGGCATGAATGCGCACCTTGCAAAACCAATAGAATTGCCAAAGCTGTATGATACGCTTTCCAAATGGATTGCCAAAGCAGAGAAAAACGAAACCTGATATTACATACATGTCGATCGATGGATTCTGTACCATCCCGGACGCTAATAGGAGGAATACGAATGGCGGGATATGATTTGGAAGCGATACGAGCCGTTTACGACCAAAGTCCGTTCGCTTTTGCAGTAATTCGCATCATCACGGATGATCAAGGCCGGGCGGTGGACTTTTCTTTTGCGTACAAGAACGCGGCGCTTGCCCGGTTGGAGGAGCGCGATCCACAAGCGCCGCTGGGTTTGCAAAGCAATTACCTGTACGGAAGCACGAACCAGAAACGCCTGCGCCTATACAGCGACGTGGCTTTTTTCGGCGGTGCAAAGAGCTATACGGAATATAGCCCATTGGTTAAAAAGTATATTCATATCCAATATTATCAATTGGATTACGGCGTATGCGGCTTTTTAATGGAGGACGTGACTGAGAAAACCGAAATGGCCCTCGCCCTTAAGAAAAGCCATTATCAGGCGCAGGTTGATCGGAAAAAGCTGGAGCTTGCCCTGAGTAACTCGGATTTGTATATTTGGGAATATGATTTAATTGGTAAAAGAAGCATTCAGCAGAATCGGGCGATCTCCGTTTTTAATACCGAACGAGTATTGGAAAATTTCCCCGATTCAGCCATAGAAGCCGGGCTTGTGCATAAGGATAGCGTTGCCGACTATTTGGAAATGCATAAAGCTGTAGGGCGCGGCGAGAAAAGCGTACAACGGGATATCTGCGTCATTAACGCCAGCGGAAAATCCTTATGGAAGCGCCTTACCTACACCACTCTTTTTGAGGATGGCAAACCCGTCGGCGCAATCGGCTGCGCGGTGGACATCGAAACCTCTAAGGAGTTGGAGCGGCAATTCAAGGAAGAAATGCGCAACATCGAGGAGGCGCAGGGTGGAGATCTGTTGGTAAAGCTGCGCATCAATATAACCAAAGGAGTTGTAGAAAGCTATGTAGCTTCGGATACGGTCAGTCTTTCTGCGGCTGACACGCCCTATGACGTTGCCATTGAGCAGTTAGCCGCAGCCGGCTTTACGCAGGAGGATCGAGATACCATCCGCACTCGGTTAAACCGTGAGCGCACGCTTAAGGCTTTTTCCGCAGGAGAAGTACTGTATAGTATGGACTACCGCAGGAAAACTCGTGACGGTGGCGTTCTTTGGGTAAGAACCACTGTAAAAACCTACCAAAATCCGCAAAGCGGCGACGTAATGTCCTTTATCTATACCCGCGATATCAATTCCGAAAAAATTAGAGAGGGTATTATTGAGGCCATCGTTGCCATCGAATACGATTATATCGCCTATGTCGATTTAAAAAGCGATAGCTATCGGCTTTATCTAAGAGACGAGCGTTTGAAGCAGCTCATGCCCATCAATCCAAAAGGCTACACGCAATCCATTTATTCTATAAACCAAGCGGTTGTCGTTCCGGAGGATCTGGAACGAGCCAACCGTGAAATGCTGCCGGATGGGATTCGGAAGAATCTGAAAGACACCAACCTATATTCCATGGTGGTTTCCATTTGTGAAGATGGAAAGACGATTCGTCAAAAGCGATTCCAGTACGCCTATTTAAACGAAGAATGCGAGCAGGTTGTTTTAACGCGCACCGATGTAACGGAGCTGTTGGCGCAACAGCAGCAGCAGCAAAGCATGCTGGAAACCGCATTGCTGGCAGCCAAGCAGGCAAGCAGCGCCAAAAGCGACTTTTTATCGCGAATGAGTCACGAAATCCGCACGCCCATGAATGCGATTATCGGTATGAGCACCATCGCCGCCCAAGAAATCGGCAACGACGCGCAGGTTGCTGATTGCATCGCCAAGATCGGGATATCCTCCCGCTTTTTATTATCGCTGATAAACGATATCTTGGATATGAGCCGTATTGAAAGCGGTAAAATGCTGTTGAAAAACGAAAAAATACCCTTTGAAGAGTTTTTAAACGGAATCAATTCCATTTGCTATGCGCAAGCAGCCGCCAAGAATATCGACTACGAGAACGTTGTCAATTCGAACCTCGAGGATTACTATATTGGCGACGCTATGAAGCTGCAGCAAATCATCATCAACATTGTGTCAAATGCCATCAAGTTTACGCCCGGGCATGGAAAAGTATCCCTTCACGTGCATCAAATGAAGAAAGACAAAGACCGCGCTACCCTTCGTTTTGTTGTAAACGATACCGGCTGCGGCATATCGGAGGCCTTCATACCCAGTCTTTTTGAGCCCTTCTCTCAGGAGCATTTGGGAACCACCTCCATGTATGGCGGCACCGGGCTTGGCTTAGCCATCTGTAAAAACCTTGTGGATATGATGGACGGTACCATTACCGTCCGCAGCATCGTCGGCACGGGATCGGAGTTTACGGTGGACGTGAAGCTGGGAATTACGGGAGAATCCCGAAAACGTTATCTGAATAAACCCCATTATGATTTTGGAGCCCTTCGTGCCCTTGTGGTGGATGACGACGTGATTATCTGCCAGCATGCGATTATCACGCTAAAAGAAATTGGGGTCGTTTCCGAATGGGTAGACAGCGGTCGAAAGGCGATTGAGCGGGTACGCGAGCAGTGGCAAAGCCAAAAGCATTACGACCTTGTGCTGCTGGACTGGAAAATGCCGGATATGGACGGAATTGAGACGGCAAAAGAAATTCGTAAAATCGTCGGTCCCGACGTGACAATCATTATCATGACAGCCTATGACTGGACAATGATAGAGCACGAAGCGAAGCTGGCAGGGGTAAACCTGTTAATCAGCAAACCCATGTTTAAATCCTCTCTCATTTCAGCCTTTGAAAAAGTGCTGGGTATGCAGGAGGAAAAAAAGGTGGCAGAAATTCAGGAAGAATACGATTTTACTGGAAAACGCCTGCTGCTGGCAGAGGATCACCCCCTAAACGTGGAGGTCGCGAAAAGGCTGTTGGAGCGCAAAGGCTTTATTGTTGAGCATGCCGAAAACGGCCTTCGTGCCTTGGAGCTGTTTACGACAGCTGACGATGGTTATTACGACGCAATCTTGATGGACGTCCGCATGCCCATGATGGACGGTTTACAGGCGACTAACGCTATCCGTCATCTATCAAAGAAATCGTCCAAAAGCATTCCAATTATTGCCATGACGGCGAATGCCTTTGACGAGGACGTTCAGAAATCCCGAGCGGCTGGCATGAATGCGCATCTGGCAAAGCCTATTGAGCCGCAGCTTTTGTACCAAACGCTGTATCATTATATTTTTGATGAGCCAAAGGCGAACTCTTGACGCTACGGCTTCAAGGAAAACTGGCTTTAGACACCACGGCAAAACATCGTTCCACTGGCGTCATGACGACCCTTGCAATCCCATGTCAACGTGTTATAATAGCTTCACTGCTTCGCCTACGCGGGAAAGGAATGGCCCAATGCCAAGAGTCAGCGCCTCTAAGAAACGTCCGCTTCCGGTTTTTGAAATAATGATGGATACCAATGCCACGATACGAGGGGAACTGTATCCCGCAGCCGCGCCAAACACGGTTGGGAATTTTATCAAGCTTGCCAATAGCGGATTTTACGATCGTCTCTCCTTTCATCGCTGCATTCCAAATTTTATTATTCAAGGTGGGCGAGGTAGCGGCGCGCCTCCCTACTGCATCGCTGGTGAATTTGAGTTTAACGGTCGCAAGCGCAGTCAGCTTCCTCACAGGCTTGGCAGTCTGTGCATGTCGCGGGCTGGCCACTACAATTCCGGCTTTTCGCAGTTTTACATCATGGTGACAGACAATCAGCGGGAATTAGATTGTCTGGACGGCGCTTATACGGTCTTTGGTCAGGTAACGGATGGGCTGAAAGCAGCCGAAGCGATTGCTCAAGTAGAAACAGACGAGAGCTTTCTTCCGCTAAACGAGCAGGTCATTCGTCGCATCCGCGTGGAAACCTTTGGGATAGAATATCCCTTTGAAACCGTAGAGCCTCCAAAATCCGATATCAATGAGCCGGTGGTTCACCACAGAGAACGGAACAAGAAATAAGACAAATAGAAAGAAGGTTTTTTCATGAGCAACCCCACCTTTACGATTACCATGGAAAACGGCGGCGTGATGAAAGGCGAGCTGTATCCCGAAATTGCGCCGGAAAGCGTTGGTAATTTTATTTCCTTGGCAAACAGCGGCTTTTACGACGGCTTGATTTTTCACCGCTGCATCCCCGGGTTCATGATTCAAGGCGGCTGCCCCGAGGGTACCGGTACCGGCGGCCCGGGCTACAGCATCAAAGGCGAGTTCTCCTCCAACGGTGTGCCTAACGTCCTGCGCCATACCTACGGCGTTCTCAGCATGGCTCGCTCCATGATGAAGAACAGCGCCGGTTCCCAGTTTTTCGTAATGACCAGCGACAGCCCCCATCTGGATGGCGAGTATGCAGCCTTTGGCAAGGTGACCGAAGGGATGGAGGTAGCGGACGGCATTGTATCCCAAAAGACGGGTCGCGGCGACAAGCCCTTAACCCCACAGGTGATCAAGTCCATCCGTGTTGATTCGCAGGGACAGGAGTATCCCTTCGCCAAGCTGTAAGCAACTGTCAGGGGCTGTCAAAAAAATGGCAGTCCCTGTTTTGCACTCCCAATGAAAGTGAGTGAACGCCATGATTCATCTGCCCGAACTGCTCTGCCCAGCCGGAGAGGAAGCCGCCTTGCGCGCCGCCATCGACGAAGGGGCAAATGCGGTTTACCTTGGCTATAAGGCTTACGGCGCCCGTGCCTCTGCTGTCAATTTCGATGCGGAAGCGCTAGAACGCAGCGTTCGCTACGCGCATCTCTATCATGCACGGGTTCATGTAACCGTCAACACGCTGGTAAAGCCGGCTGAGTTTGAGGGCGTGCGGGAAGCGCTGCGGGTCATTGCCTCCACAGGCGCAGATGCGGTAATCGTTCAAGATCTTGGCGTGGCGCGGCTAGTACGGGATGATTTTCCAACCCTTGACCTTCATGCCAGTACTCAAATGGCTCTTTCCAATCGCAGCGATGCGCTGTTTGCCAAGGAGTTTGGCTTTCAACGGGTTGTGCTGGCACGGGAATGTACCCTTGCCGAGGTTCGCAAGGTAGTGCAGACGGGAATCGAAACGGAGATTTTTGCTCACGGGGCCTTATGCTCCGGGGTTAGCGGGCGTTGCTTAGCCTCCTCCATGGCTGGAGGACGGAGCGGCAACCGTGGCCGTTGTGCCCAACCCTGCCGCATGCGCATGAAGCTCGGCGAACTAGACGCGGCGCTTTTATCGCTGCGCGATCTATGCACATGGCAAGACCTGCCCGTCCTTTGTGAAAGCGGAG
>JAQUWD010000082.1 GCA_028693055.1 Eubacteriales bacterium
CGCAGCTACGGCCTCAGAACCGGCGGCGTTGATGTTGGAGGGGCCGTCGCCCTGATCTTCGAAACGGAGGGTCTGGTTTTCTTCATTGGTCAGCCAGTCAGCCAGCATCATGGCATAGCCAACGTTAGCGGAGAAGGGGTTCACGCCAACCAGCTTGTAGCCGGCGAAGGAAGCCATTTGCAGTTCCTCTCCGCCGCAGGTAAAGGCGGGCAGCTTCACACAGGCATAGCCCTCGCCGAAGGCTTCCTGAATTGCGCCGGAATCCCAGGTGCCGTCTACCAGCGCCACAACGGTGCCGTCAGCGGCTGCGGAAACCAGGTTAGAGGTGGAGTCGGCGCGGAAGCCGCCGCCGGCAACCAGATCCAGAATGGCCTGACACACGTTCGCGCCTACTTCGTTATTCCAGTCGCAGGTGTTGGTGAGGCCGTCCTCATTGATGTACATGTTCAAACCAGCAGCTTTAAAGAAGCTGTACAAGTACCAGCCGCCGTCGGCGCCAAACTGCATGCCGACCTGTTTTCCGGCGGCGGCAGCCTTTGCAGCCATCGCGTTCAAGGAGGTCACGTCCTCTTCACTGAAGAAACGGCTGTCATAGTACATGAAATAGCCGTTGGAGGCGGACATGGGGTAAGCGTACAAGGTGTCGTTCATGGTGGCGGCATTGACTGCGCCTTCGCCATTAGCGGCGATAACGTCCTCAGGATTGAGAACTACAGGTTGAAGCGCGCCCGCGTTTACCAGCTCTGCCAGCTGATCGTCGGCGAAGGTGAATACGTCGGCGGCTGCTTCGGGGTCGGTCAGCACGGTGTCCTTACAGGTAGACTCGGACTCGATGCCGATCGTGATTTCAAAGGTCTGATCGGGATGGGCAGCCTTGAAGCTTTCTACCATCTTCTCGGTAATGGCGGGATAGTTATCGCCGACCCATACGGTCAGCTGGATGGTCTCTTCGGCAAGAGCCATAGGAAGGGTTGCGGTCAGAACCATACAGAGCAGGAGAACGAAAGCCAATGTTTTTTTCATGGTTACAGATCCTTTCCTGATGATATCGATTCACTATGCGAATTTTCCGCACAGCTAAATCCGTCCTAGATATACAGCATTTTCAACAAAAACAAATGCGAGTTATTGTTCGGTTTTCAACGATTTCTGTTGCGCAAACGCTTGTTCAACTATGATTTTACTATATCATCGTTTCTGCGTCAAGAAAAATTTTTCCGTCCTCTACCACTCGTCGTCTACATCGGCTACCAATTCGGATACGCCGATGCCAAGAATTTCTGCCGTTTTACGGGCGCTGACCTTATCGCCGCTGGTTTGGCCGATTTTGCAAATCTGTCTGCCCATAAACACCATGGTAGAGGTTTGCCCACCGTCCAGATTGAAGCCCACCTGACAGCCCTTGTCCTTAAGCTTCTCGGCTAAAAAAGATACTCCCGCGCCCACGCTTTGGGTATGGCGGCCTTCCAGCATCATGGCAAAGTAATGGCCCGGCTCCACCATGCCCACGGCGGTACGCGGAGCCTTGCTGGTGCCGTATTTAGCGAGGCCCTCCGCATTCAGCTCCCCGTCGCGGATCAGCCAGGGGCCAAAGGCAAGCACGTCCGTTGCGCCCATGTCCAGATATTCCTGGGGCGTTTTTTCATCCGACCAGAACACCTGCATGTCTCCATCGGGAAGCAGCGCTAGGGTATCCAGATTGGGAAAGCTGCCCTTGTTCATTTCCAAGGTTTTTTCGGATAGAACCTCGCCTGCGCGCAGTATAATGCCAACCCGTTTTTTCTGTTCGATACGCAGATGGGCATAATCGCTGTTAATCGCCAATACAGTCTGGTTCTTTCTCGCGATGATATAGGGCCATTCCAGACTGGTCATACGTTTTTCGGCGTTATTGGGAATCATGCTGAAAAGCTCGCCCTCGGCGCTCCATACCTCTGCCTCGTACCAAATCTGCTTTGGCTGGCTCTGGGTTCGGCGGTAAATCTCCACCCGAAGCGTCGGTCCAGCATAACGCCATACGCCCTCGTCAGCGTTTTCATAAACGAACTCCCCATCGTCATAGAAGCCTTGCTCGTTCAGCGAGGGAAACTCTCCCTCCCCCATAGCCGAACCGGTCAACAGTACCAGCAGCATCAACATCCATAAAACTAGCTTTTTCATTGGCGTCCTCCGTATCCTTCCAACTGTTTTTGAACCGCGGCAAACCAAAAGGGCAAGGTACAAACCATCGGCAGGGCATAGCGCAGATACACCACCGGCGAAAACAGGCAATTTAGCGCCGTCATCAGGGCGGGTAGCATGACTAAAAGCGCAGACTTCCGCTTGCGTACCCATGCCAGATAGAGTACCATCAGAAGTGCGAAATTGCAAAAGCCGATGGAGGCGAACATGCCCAATAGCGGTATCTGATCAAAGCAATCATACCAACGGGTCAAGGCTCGCTGGGCGCTGTTTAGCCCCTTGAGGGGTTCCCGGTCGTACATCGTCATGTCGTTAAAGGACATGGGATAAACATAATCCGTCAGTTCCGAATCGCTGAGGCTGATATACATAGGATAATTCGATTGGAGGTCAAACATGACGCCATTCATGTGCAGCAGCGCGTCTAGGTAGTCCGTTGGATACCGGGTCAGCTGCCTGAGCCAGAGCATGAAATACGCCGCGCGATCCTCGGCGGTCGCTTCCTGTCGATAGGTGTCCTTGACCGCGTCCGCATAGCTTTCCTCGTAGCTCTCCCCTATGCTGGCGTAATCCAGAACGCGATTGATGATTTCCTGCTCGTCCTGCGGCAGCTCATCCCCATGGAGCTTGACCACCCTTGCCGTCTGCTGAAAAGGCAGCGATAGCGTGTCCTGCATATAGGACTTTTGAATATTAAGCGTATGAATCAGCAAAGCCTCAACACTTACCGTGAGCATGGCAGCCAACGCACAGCAAGCCGCTAGTCTGCTCCATTGGATACGGCTTCCCTTCTGGCGAAGCAGAGAAACGGCAAGCCATAGTAGAACAGGGATGGCAATTAACACGCCGTTATGCCGGGTGAGCATCATCAGCGTCAAATCAGCGCAGAGCAGCAGAGGTTTTCCCCAGCTTGAAAGGAATCGCTTTCCCTCGCTGCTCCATTCCAGCAGCAGCGTACACAGCAGAATACACAAGAGCAGATAGCTCGCGTCCTTGCCAATCACCACAGCCCATCCGCTGTAGCAGGGAGAAACCGCATACAAGAGAAGCGCGCCGTATCGAACCCACGGGTGGACGGATAAGCGCCGCATCACCAGCAGCGAATAAGCCAGCGCCCCGATAAGGCAGGCGCATTGTAGCAGCGTAAAAGCAAAATAGGTTTGGTTCAGCAGCCCGCTATTCCTGCCGATGGTATACAATACGCCATAAAGCCATGTGCCAAAGGGCGGATGGTTCAGCACCCGCGCATATTCGCCGATATACTGCTTAATCTGCTGATAGCTATCCCACATCAGCACCCCGGGGTATTTTACAAGAATCTGCGGCAGCCAGCAAAGGGCGATTACCAGCGCGGGAACGGCGAACGGATGCCTTTCCATGGCGCTCCACTTCATTTTAGTTGGCGTGTCCAAAGAAAGCAGCAATTCATTAAGTCCGCGCAGCAACACCAGCAAAATGAAAAAGAGCCCAGCAAAGAAAAGAACCGTCTTAAACGCCTGAAATCCGTTCGCATACAGGCTGACAATGGAGCCCGTAGCCTTAATGGAGCCATATAAAGTCATGACCGTACATAGGCCGCCGCACAACAGATATTCGCCCACGCCGGTTCCCTTCGGCTTGTGGTAGAGATATCTTCGGCAAAGGAACCAAAAGGCTGCAAACAGCAAAGCCAGCGTCAGCGTATCCGCGCCCACAGCCCTAAAGGTGCGCGCGATGCATTGATCCAAGAAGCCAAAGAAATCCTGCGCATCCGGAAGCACCTTGCCTTGTACGGAAAAATCAAGTCCGGGTGCGACCGCCATAAGCAATGCGCACAGCGCGCAGCCGCATTCTTGAAGGAGCTTTTTCGTTTTCAAGGGAATGCACCTCTTCTCGGTTTCTATCTAAAAAAGGCGTACCAACCGGGCGTTTTCGCGTCCGGCCGGTACGCCCGATACCGCGTTGCGCGGGATTATTCGATGGGCTTTCCGGTTACGATGCACAGGGTATCCCGGGCGATGACGATTTCCTCATCGGTGGGGATAACCACGATTTTTACCTTGCTATCATCGGTGGAAATAATAGCTTCGCTACGGCAGCCGTTGTTGCGGCTGGAATCCAGCTTTGCTCCGATATACTCGAAGCCTTCCATGATCCGTGCGCGCAGCGCGTCGCCGTTCTCGCCGATTCCGGCGGTAAATACGATTACATCCACGCCGTTCATGGCGGCGGTGTAAGCGCCGATGTACTTGCGAATGCCATAGATCAGCATTTCACGGGCAGTGATGGCGCGTTCGTTTCCGCCGTCGGCGGCGTCGTCAATATCGCGCATGTCGCTGCTCAAGCCGCTGATCCCCAGCAGACCGCTCTTCTTATTGAGGATGTTCAGCACCTCGTCTACGGACAGATGATCGTTATTAGCGATGTACTGCACCACGGCGGGGTCCATGCTGCCGGAGCGGGTGCCCATGAGCACGCCCTCCAAAGGCGTAATGCCCATGCTGGTGTCAACGCATTTGCCGTTTTCCACAGCCGCTAAGCTGGAGCCGTTGCCCAAATGGCAGGTAATAACGCGGGTTTTAGACCGGTCAAGGCCCAAGAACTCGCAGGCGCGCTTGCTGACATAGCGATGGCTGGTGCCGTGGAAGCCGTAACGGCGCACATGCAGCCGCTCGTAATATTCCATGGGCACGCCGTACAGGTAGGCCTTAGGGGGCATGGTTTGATGGAAGGCGGTATCGAACACAGCCACGTTGGGGGTGTTCGGCATTACCTTTTCACAGGCCTCGATACCCATCAGATTGGCGGGGTTATGGAGAGGGCCCAAGGGAATGTTCGCCTTGATGGCGTTCTTCACTTCCTCGTTGACCAAAACGCTGGCGGTAAACGCTTCGCCGCCATGGAGAACCCGATGGCCCACCGCTCCGATTTCATCCATGCTCTTGAGCGCGCCCTTTTCGGGATCCAGCAATGCCTTTAGCATCAGCTGAATGCCGTCGGTATGGGTTTTCATGGGCTGCTCGATGACGATCTGCTCGCCGTGCGCCTTCTGGGTGATCTTGCTGCCCTCGATGCCAATACGCTCTACCAAGCCCTTAGCCAGCAGCTTTTCGCCTTCCATATCGATCAATTGATATTTTAGCGAGGAGGAACCGGCGTTCAAAACCAAAATTTTCATCTGTGCTTCTCCCTTATCCTTACTTTCAAGCCTGCGCCTTGACGGCGGTGATGGCGACCACGCTGACAATATCGTCCACGTTGCAGCCGCGGCTCAAGTCGCTGACAGGCTTTGCAAGGCCCTGAATGATGGGGCCGGTAGCCGAAGCGTTGGCAAACCGCTGCACCAGCTTGTAACCGATGTTGCCAGCCTGCAAATAAGGGAAGATCAGCACGTTGGCCTTGCCGGCTACGGTGCTGCCGGGGCTCTTCAGCTGTCCGACGCTTTCTACCAGCGCAGCGTCCGCCTGCAATTCGCCATCCAGCTGCAAATCGGGCTTCATCTCGTGGGCCAGCTTGGTGGCCTCCTGCACCTTGGTAACGTTATCGTGCTTAGCGCTGCCCTTCGTGGAGAAGGAAAGCATGGCTACCTTGGGGTCGATATCGCAAAGCAAACGACCAGTCTCGGCGCTGGCAATGGCGATATCCGCCAGCTGCTCGGCGGTAGGATCGGGCACTACGGCGCAATCGCCGAAAACCAGCACGCCGTCCTGACCCCACTTGCTATCCGGAAGCTCCATGATAAAGCTGCCGCTGACGGTTTTGATGCCGGGCGCGGTCTTAATGACCTGCAAGGCAGCGCGAAGCACATTGCCGGTAGAATTGATTGCACCAGCCACCATGCCGTCTGCGTCGCCGGTTTTCACCATCAGCGCGCCAAAAAATAACGGGTTGGTGGTCGTGATCTTCTTGGCTTCTTCCTCGGTCATGCCCTTTGCCTTGCGCAGCTCGAAGAGCAGATTGCTGTACGTCTCGGTCTTATCGCTGGTCATGGGATCAATGATTTCCACCTTGCTAAGGTCGGTATTGGTTTGCGCCGCAACCTTCTTCACCTCGTCGGGGTTTCCCAGCAAGGTAACGGTGGCGATTCCCTCTGCTTCAATTTTTGCGCTAGCCTGCACAGTGCGTGGCTCGGTGCCCTCCGGCAGGACGATATGCTTTCGATTGGCTTTTGCTTTGGCTTTGATTTTGTCTATGGCGGACATAGTACTTTCCTCCCTTATGTGCTACAATACAACCAGTGTATGCGCTTTCAACCCTCATAGTATACACCGTTTGCACACTAAATGGAAGGGGAACGAGGTAAAAAAATGGACGTTGTAGGGATTCTGTGCGAGTATGACCCCTTTCATTCAGGTCATCAACGACAGTTCGAGCTGATCCGGGAGCGCTGCCCCGGCGCGGCGATCGTCTGCCTGATGAGCGGCTGCTTTACCCAGCGAGGTATGCCGACGCTTCATGCCCCCGCTTTTCGAGCGGAGCGGGCGCTTCGGGCAGGCGCTGATCTGGTGCTGGAGCTTCCCGCCGCTTGGGCAGTGCGGGACGGCGAGCATTTTGCATTGGGCGGCGTGTCGATTCTCAGCCGCTTGGGCTTTGTTCACTACCTGTCCTTTGGCGCAGAGGACAAGCTGGAAGCCTTGCTGCCAATTACGCAGCTGCTTTGCTCTCCCACCGCTTCCTATCAAGAACGGCTTAAAAGCGAGCTGGCGGCAGGAAAATCCTACGCTGCCGCCCAAGGCGCAGCCCTTGCCGAACAGCTGCCAGCGTATGCCGAAGCAATAGAAAAGCCCAACAATATTTTGGCGTTGTGCTACCTTCGCGCGCTATCGAACCTTCATAGCTCCCTCCTTCCTCTTCCTGTGTGCCGGAAAGGGGATTACCACGACAAGGCGTTGAATGGTAGCACATATCCTTCGGCTACAGCCGTACGCGCGGCATTTTTGTCTGGCAGCCTTCAAGCAGCCAGCGAGGCTTGCGGTTACCCGCTGCCTCTCGCGCCGGTATGTCCGCCCGATGGACTAGACGACGTCCTGCTTTACTGCCTACGCCATTCAGCTGTCCTAAGCGAGCTCCCCTATTGCACGGAGGGGCTGGAAAACCGTCTGTATGCAGCGGCGCGGGAGAGCGTCAGCAGGGAAGCGCTGTTAAACGCGCTAAAAACCAAGCGTTATCCCTACGCCCGGTTAAGCCGCCTATGCTGCCACGCCTTATTAGGCGTAACAGAGCAGCTTCTGAGCGATACTCCCCTGCCTCCCTACGTGCGACTTCTGGGCTTTCGCAAGCAATCAGCGGCGCTTTTACGCTCATTTACCCAAAGTGACATTCCCATTATTTCCAAAGCCGCAGACGGCGACCGGCAGCACCCTATCTATCAGCTCGACATCCGCGCTTACGACCTATGGGCGCTAGGAGCCAAGCAGCCCGCCGGGCTGATGCTGCGCACAGGGGTCATCACATTATAAGGCTATCGCATCGCAGGCTTGACCGGGCTGCCGAAGCCGTCGTAATAAACCTGATTCGCCTTAGGCGTAACACCGTTTAAATACATCAATTCTTCCACCGTTGCAAACATAAACCCACGCTTTCGCAGCCGCTCCAAAAATAGCGGGACGGCTTTAGCCGTAGTTTTATGCACGTCGTGCATCAGAATAATATCACCGTTTCGCGCCGCGTAGTTCACATGCCGAGAAATGCCGCGCTCCGTATAGCTGCCCGTATCCCTAGCGCTTTCCGACCATTGAATCATCGGCCAGCCCACAGAGTACTTTACATAAAAGGTATACGCCCCGCCGGGAGCACGAAACAGCGTCGGAGCAACGCCTGTCACCGCCTGATGTTGCGCGATCACGGCTTCCCGATCTGCCAGTAGCTTCACGCTACCCTCTCGTCCCGGAGAACGGTGGTCCATAGAATGGGACGCAACGGTATGCCCAAAATCCATTTCCCGCCGAAGCAGATCAGGCCATTTGGTGATGCATCGCCCCAAGGAAAAAAAAGTTGCTGACGCTCCATACCTTGCCAGCGAGCGAAGAATAGAACCAGTGGTCACATTCATTGGGCCGTCGTCCATCGTGAGGGCAATGATAGGACGAAAGCTATTATCAGTCTGGGCGCGAGCAGCTTCCGTCATGCTTGCGCGAAAATCGGGATAAGGCAGCACCACATAGATAATCTGGCGGTGAGTGGGCAGCAGCTCCCATAACGCGATCGGCACGGAGAGCTGCCCAGCGCTTGGCAGAAAAGGTCGCTTGGCCAATGCTTCCGGGGTGGTGAACGCTTGCAGCTGGGCTTCGTCACGGATTTCACTTTCGTAATATCTCCCCAGCGTGTTCTGTGCGATGGCGCAGACCTTCTCCCACACAGGAGCACCCTCAGGAAATACATCTCCAAGGGTCAATTCCTTCCCTGTTGCCAAATCGTAGGTTATAGCCTCGTAATCAAAGCATACCGTATCCTCTAGCACGAAGGTTTTGTGCTGGCTGTCTGTCAGGGAAACCACGCGTCCCGTCAGCAAAAAGCCCGCCCAGCTGGTTCCCGACGCTCGGAAGGTGGAAATCATATCAATGCGGTTTTCAGGCGCGGCGCTTTCAAGCATTTCGGCGTAAAGTCGCTTGCAGGACGCCGCTAAGCGTTGGTTTACCTCTGCATTGCAGGTGACGGGAACGTCTGCCTCCACGGGCTTCTCCCCCGGACGCTCCCATTTTTGACTTTCCACCTCAATTTGCAGCGCTTCGGGATAAGGCGGTTCATTTTGCTCAATCTCCGCCAACGCCGACGCACTAAAAAGCACCCATGCCGCTAGCACGATCAACAGTATCCTTCTCATTGGTCATCCTTCCCCATTCAATCCAATTTTATGGTCTGCTCCCTATGTAAGTGAATGTTTTCGAGTATACTATCTCTGCTGGCATGCGTCAACCATCATGCCTGTGAGGGTTCTTTTCTTCTTACCGTGAAAAAGTACATTCAGGAAAATAATGGAAGTAACTTAAAATCAAGTTTACCAACTTGCAGAAATATGCAACAGCGGTAGCCTAGATAGGTGCGAAAGCCCCGTGCTT
>JAQUWD010000083.1 GCA_028693055.1 Eubacteriales bacterium
AACACAGAAGTTAAGCCCTAGCACGTCGATGGTACTTGGCTGGTGACGGCCCGGGAGAGTAGATCGCTGCCGCATTCCCATTCCCGCTTGTAGAAATGCAAGCGGGCTTTTTGTTTGATATGGGGAGAGGCGTGGAACTTACTTTGAGAATTTACTATTAATTACTATATACAACGAAAAAACAATTCCGATTATTGACAATCCCGTCATTCTATGTTTTAATACGTGCATAACCTGTGAGGTGGATATCAAACCGCCAGCGCACCCAAAGCGAGCCGGGGATAGTGAAAGCCCGATGGAAAGCGGAGCGGCAAATGGCCCACTGAGGGCGCGGTGAACTGCCTATGGCAAAGTAACCTGCGACGCAACTCCGGCGTTAGAGGGAGAGATGTGTGTCGGCACATTGTAAGAGCTGGGAGAATACCATTTTCTCCACAGTCAAGGTGGTACCGCAGGTGAAATAACGCCTGCCCTTGCAAAATGCGAGGGCAGGCTTTTTTGAACCCAACGCGCCGCCGGGCGAACCGACAAAAAAATAAAAGGAGAGATACCCATGAAAAAGTTTGTCGCAATGATCCTGGCGGTTACCCTGTTCCTTTCCATTTCTGCCTTGGCCGCAGCCGAGCCCCTTCAGGTTTCCATCGTTCAGCTGGTAGAGAACGGCGCTTTCGCCGACATGCGCGAGGGCTTCATCGCCCGGATGCAGGAGCTGGGCTATGACGAAGATCAAATGGTCTTTACCCCCTACGACGCGTCCGGGGATATGAGCAATCTTTACACCATCTGCCAAAACGTAGCGGGCGAGGAGCCGGACGCCGTGGTCACCATCGCTACCCCCGCAGCTCAGGCGATGGTAAATCTGGAAACAGACATCCCGGTATTCTTTATCTCCGTCAGCAACCCCGTGGGCGCAGAGCTGCTGACCACGCTGGAAGCCCCGGATAAAAACGCCACTGGCACCTCCAACGCCATCCCCGTTAGCGAAATGTTCAAGCTTTCGGATAGCCTAACCCCCGGCGTAACCACCTACGGCTTGATCTACTGCGCTTCCCAGGTCAACTCCGTCACCACCATCAACAACGCGAAAGCCTATTTGGACGAAAATGGACTTGCCTACGAGGAAGCCGTGGTCGCCTCCACCGCCGAGGTTTACGAAGCCATGAACGCGCTATGCGAGAAGGATATTCAGGCAATCTTCGTGCCTAACGACAGCGTTATTCAGGACGCGATGGAGGTCGTTACCACCATTGCGAAGGAAAATAAACTGCCTGTCTACGGCTCTTCCGCTGTCATGGTCAACAGCGGCGCTTTCGCCACCATTTCCATCAGCGATCAGGAAATTGGCGCTATAACCGCAGACCTGTACAAGCAATATCTGGACGGCGCGGCTATTGAGCAAATTCCCGCCATCGTGGTGGACAGCTTTACCACCGTCATCAATCAAAATACCGCCGACGCTATCGGCGTTACCCTTGGCGATGAAGTGCTGCAAAGCGCCGTGATCGTCAAGTAAGGAGCCGCAATGATTCAGTTTTTGGGCGCGTGCCAGATGGGCTTTGTCTACGCTCTACTGGCGCTGGGGGTCTATCTAACCTTCCGCATTTTAAACACCCCTGATTTGACCGCCGACGGCAGCTTCACCTTGGGCATGGCTGTTTGCGGCGTGGTCTCCGTAGCCGGGCAGCCTCTTCTGGGGCTGCTGGCAGCGGCGGTCTGCGGCATGCTGGCTGGGGTGCTGACCGGGCTGATGCAAACCAAAGGAAAGATTCATCCCATTTTAGCCGGGATTCTCACCATGAGCGGGCTTTACTCTGTGAATATGTTCATCATGGGCGGAACCCCCAATCTGGCCATTTCTAAAACGCTGTTCAAGCAAGCCTACGCGCTCTTCCCGGAAATCACAAAGCTTCAACGCAATCTAGTTACCCTTGGGCTCGCCTTTCTCGTTTGCGCGCTGCTCACCGGGCTGCTCTGTTGGCTGTTTAAGACCCATATCGGCCTTTGCATTCGCGCCGTGGGCAACAACGAGGACATGGTGCGCGCCTCCTCCATCAATTCCGACCGGGTAAAGATTCTCGCGCTGGGCATTGCCAACGCCTACGTTGCCATGGCTGGAGCCATGAGCGCTCAATTGCAAGGGTTTGCCGACGTAGGCGCGGGCATCGGCATGGTGGTCGTAGGCATTGCTTCCGTAATCATCGGCGAGCTGCTCTTTGGCCGCAGAAGCGTTACGCTAGGGCTGCTGAGCGCTGTGGTCGGCTCGGTAGCCTATCGATTGGTCTATGCGTTGGCGTTCAGTATGAGCGCCTTCCCTGCCTATGCGCTCAAGCTTGTTTCTGCTTTGATTGTCGTTTTTGCGCTATGCGTGCCGGTCGCACTACGCGGTCTGCGCCGACGCATGCGGAAAGGAGCCTCCCATGCTTGAGATTCATAACCTTCACTGCTATTTTGCCAAGGGTACGGTGAACGAGTTTCACGCCCTGCGCGGCCTGTGCCTGTCCGTAGCCGACGGAGATTTTTTGACGGTGGTAGGTTCTAACGGGGCGGGTAAATCCACCTTGTTCAACGCGATTTGCGGCACAGCCGAGACGGACGACGGCAGCATTGTGTTGGACGGCCAGAGCATTACCGATTGGCCGGAGCACAAGCGGGCCCGCGTCATCGGCCGCTTATTCCAAGACCCCATGAAGGGCACCGCGCCGGATATGACCATCGAAGAAAATTTAGCGCTAGCCAACGCTAGAGGTTCCCGGAGCGCTCTAAGTCGCGCCATCCGCGCCGCCGACCGGGCGCTTTTTCGGGACGAGCTAGCCGCCTACCATATGGGGCTTGAGAACCGCATGAAAACAAAGGTGGGTCTGCTAAGCGGCGGTCAACGTCAGGCAATGACCTTGCTGATGGCCACCATTGCAAAGCCAAAGCTGCTCCTGTTGGACGAGCATACCGCCGCGCTAGACCCTGCCACCGCCCAAACGGTCATGGACATCACCCAAGCCATTGTGAAGGAACGCAGGCTGAGCACGCTAATGATCACCCACAACTTAAATCAGGCCTTGACCACAGGCAATCGAACGATTATGATGAATCAAGGTCAGGTGTTGCTGGACGTAAGCGGCAGCGAGCGCAGCCACATGACGATCGAAAAATTGCTGGCTCTATACACCCAAAAGAGCGGCGAACAATTCGCGGCGGACAGAGCGCTGTTCTCCGCGGCAAAGGCGGCTGAATGCTGATGATGGAGCTCTATCTCAATACCCCCAAGCCGGAACCCCTGCCAACATGGATGAACGAACGCGCTTTTTCTTCCGTCAAGCGGGATTACGAGCATATCACCGGCTATGAGCCGACGCCCCTGCTCTCCCTTTGCGGGCTGGCGGAGAAGCTCTCCTTAGGCGGCGTTTATATCAAGGACGAATCCAAGCGCTTCGGTCTAAACGCGTTCAAGGCGCTGGGTGCTTTAAACGCAGTGCGCCAAGCTGCGGGCAGCTCCCTTTCGCCCGTTAAAAAGCTGGTAGCCGCCACCGACGGCAACTTTGGACGGGCGGTCGCTTGGGCGGCTAAACGGGAAGGCCTGCCCGCCGTCATTTTTATGTCCTGCGGCACCAAGCCAGAGCGTGCCGAAGCCATCCGAAGCATGGGTATGACCACCGTTATCCTCACCGACCGTAACTATGACGAAACCATTCACATGGCTTATGAGTACGCCCAAAAGGAAAGCGGCCTTCTGGTGCAGGACACCGAGCTGCCCGGCTTTCAGGCGGTAGCCCGCAGCGTTGCCGTTGGCTACAGCGTAATGCCCGCCGAAGCGCTGGAGCAGATGAAGGCGCTAGAAGTCGCCCCTACCCATGTTTTTGCCCAAGCAGGCGTTGGCTCCATGGCGGGCGGCGTGCTGGGCTATCTGACTGATACCCTGAAGGAAAATGCCCCCAAGTTTGGCGTTGTGGAAACTTGGGAGGTACCCTGCATCATGGAGTCCGCCAAAGCCGGACATAAGGTGATCATCGACACGCTGCCGGTCACCAGCATGGCGGGATTGAACTGTGGGGAGCCAAATCCCCAGACCTTACCCCTCCTGTTAAGCCACGCATCCTGCTTCCTGCGCTGCAAGGACGAAGTCACCTTTGAGGGCATGCGGCGACTAGCCAAGCCCATTCCCGGCGATCCACCCGTGATTTCCGGCGAGTGCGGCGCGGTTACGCTGGGCGCGCTGATCCGCCTTATGAAGGACGAAGCCTTCCGTGAAGCCCGGGAAGCCTTGCAGCTTGGTAAGGATTCGCAGGTGCTGCTCTTTTCCACGGAGGGTGATACCGATCCTAAGCACTATCGGGAAATCGTGGAAAGCGCGGAGCCGAACGAATGATAAATTCATGCCGCATCGTCATTGGATCAATTTCCTCATTGCCCGTTCTGCTTTGTTTTTTGCAGTAGCTCCCGATATTCGCACAAGCCTTGCGCAATGGCTTGTGCGATTTTCTTTTGGTAGTCCGCATCCAAGAGCAGCTTTTCCTCTTCAGCGTTGCTTAAAAAACCGCATTCCACCAAGGCGGATGGCAGCTTGGAGCGCAGTACATAGTAGTCGCCCGCCATTGCCACCCGCTCTTTTTTGGGCTTTAATTCCCGAATCATCGCTTGCTGTAAAACGCCAGCCAACAGCCGTCCTGCATCTCCGCCTCTTTGGTAGAAAATCTGCGGGCCGCTTTGACTGCGGCTGCGATATTCATTGAGATGTACGCTAATCAACACATCGGCCTCGGCGGCTATAGCAATATTCACTCGTTCCTGTAAATCCTGCCGTTTCCGCGCTCGACTGGCGGTATTTCCCTCGCAGAGGCATACGTCCTCCCGCCTTGTTAGCACAACGTTTGCACCATGATTGATCAGTACTTTTTCCAGCTCCAAGGCGATGGTAAGGGTGACGTCTTTTTCCCACAAGCCGCTGTCATGGGCTCTAGCCCCGCCGTCATAGCCCCCGTGCCCCGGATCCACCGCCACCGTAAACCCTTCCAGCAGCTTAGCCGCAAGTGCGGACTCGGTAGGCGTTACCGACTCCGGCGGCGAAGTGATCAGCCCTACGGACAAGCACGCAAAAAAAAGCAGTATGCATGCCCGAAGCCGGGCTGTTTTTTTTTCCATTAGTCGCCTCAGCGTCTGTTTCATAGGCAGCCTCCCATCCTTATGGAAAAGCCTATGCGCTGTACTACGCTCATATGTAATCAAAAAAGGCCATCTATTCCATTGCATATACAGATATGCATGAAACCCGACAGCCTTTTCCACACTTTCCACATGGTTTTCCACGAAAAGAGGCCTGTTTTGTTTTGATTTGCCGTTTTTTGTGGAAAACTCCCCATGGAAAAGCGTTGCATACTAGGTTTTCCACATGTGGAAGAGCGTACTTTTCCACAGTCTTAGCATGCCAGCATACCGGCACGCCGCTTCCGTCGCCGCTCCCAAAGCACGACGACCACCATCATAATGACCGTAACCAAATATGGCGCCATGGCGGTCAAATCGCTGGGCACATACTTTTGAAGCCGCAGCCCCAGCGCGGAGATAAACCCGAACAGCAGCGCCGCCAAAAACACAAACAGCGGATTTCCACGGCCAAAAATCACACATGCAAAGGCCACATAACCTCTAGCCGAGGACATGTTCTCCGTAAACATCGTCAGATACCCCAGCGATAAATGTGCGCCCGCCATACAGCTTAGTACGCCGCAGAGAACGCTGGCGGTGCATTTCATCCTCTCCGGGCTTTTTCCACAGGCAGCCAGCGCCTCCGGGTGCTCGCCCGACGCACGCAGATGAAAGCCCCAAGGGGTTTTGTAAATCATCCACCAGATCACTGGCACCAAAATCCAGCTGACATATACCAGCAGCGTATTGCCGCTTAGCAGCTGCCCCAGCACGGGAATGTTCTCAATGCCGGGAATAGTGAGGGTCGGTAGGGATACGATGCGGGGATCGGAGAACGAACCCTTGACCTTGAAAAGGGTACGCAGCAGAAAGACCGTCAGTCCCCCCGCAAAAATGTTCAACGCCACGCCGATAATGAACTCGTCCGAGTGAAATCGAATGACAAATACATAGTAGAAAAGCCCCAGCACCACGCCCAGCGCCATGGCAAACAGCAGCCCCATGACCCAGCTTTCAAACAGATAGCTGCCCAATACCGCAAAGAATGCGCCCATGAGCATCATGCCGTCAATACCGATATTGGTAATGTTCACGTGCTGGGTAAGCAAGCACCCTAGCGCCGCCAGCACGACGGGCGTTGCAGTACGCAAGGTGTTTTGCAGCAGTAAGACGTTGAATACCTCTTTCATGCGGCGTTCCCCCTTTCAGCGGCCTCCCGGCGCGCCTTGCGCACCGCGGCCCGGCTTTGAAGCGTGGCGCGGATGCCGCCCTCCGCCGCCATAAAGAAGATGATCACAGACTGAATGATGAGGATGACCTCACTGGAAATTCCGGCGCTCAGCTCCATGGAGCGCCCTCCGATATTTAAGATAGCGAAAAAGAAGCTCATCACGATCACGCCAAAGGGATTGTAGCGCATGATCATAGCCACCAGCATACCATCGAAGTAAAACTCATTGCTTACAGTGGTCAAAAACCGTTTATGCAGCCCGAAAACCTCCAGCATACCCACCAAGCCGCAAATGGCTCCGCTGAGAATCATCGACCAAAGCATCAGCTTCTGTGCGGATATACCGCCATACTTCGCAAAACGGTCATTATCTCCGGTGAGGCGCATTTCAAAGCCTATGGAGGAACGGGTCATCAGATACCAAACCAGCAAAGCCACCGCTGCCGCGAAAAAAAGCCCGGTGGTCAGATTGCTCAGCGGTATCAGCTTGGTAAAGCCCGCCTCCTTCATGATGCTGTCCGTGCCGGAGGCAATGCCCTTCTCCGCGGTTTTCAGCGGCCCATTGGCCATGTAGCTACAAAATGAAATCGCCACCGAGTTGAGCATGATGGTGGTAATCACCTCGTCCACCTTCCAGTAAACCTTCATGGCTCCCGGTATCAGCGCAAACGCGCCTCCGGCGACCAGCGCCGCCAGCAGCGCTAGCACGACAACCATCCACGGGGACAGCCCCTTACATTGTGCTCCCACCACAGCAGCCGCCAAAGCGCCCACATACAGCTGCCCCTCACCGCCTACGTTAAACACACCGGCCTTCGACGCCACGCTCATCGCCAAGCCGCACAGGCAGAGGGTGATGGTCTTAGCCAGCGTATTGCCCAGCGCTCTTGGCTTGCCCAGCGCCCCTTCAAAAAGCGCCCCATAGCATTTGAGGGGATCAAACCCGCAGATCAGCATAATCATCGCGCCTACCAAGAACGCCAACAGCACCGCTGTCAGCAGCGATATCCGATATTCCCGGTTCAGCTTTTGGGCGGGCTTCAGACGAAACAACGCGCGTATGCTCTGTGCAAAGCTGTTACTCATAGCGTTTCCTCCCCCTCTCTTTGGCTTTTTGCGCCGGTCATATAAAAACCGATTTCCTCCATTGTGATTGTCTCGGTTTCAAACTCTCCCGTTATTTTGCCCTCATACAACGTCACCAGCCGGTCGCTGAGTCGAAACAGCTCGTCCAGATCAGCGCTGATCAGCAAAATGGCACAGCCTTCGTTGCGCTTTTCCATAATGCGCTCATGAATAAACTCAATGGCTCCGATATCCACGCCCCGCGTGGGCTGACTGATCACCAGCACCGGGGTTCCAAAATCAAATTCCCGTGCGATAACCACCTTTTGAATATTACCGCCGGACAAAGAGCTGACCGGCTCGTCCACCCCTGAGGTGCGGATATCGTATTTCTCTACCTGCTGCTTGGCGTACTCCTTCACTCTCTTTTGGCGCATATGAATGCCGAAGCGGCTAAACCTTGGCTCCCGCTGTTTGCCCAGCAAGAGGTTATCGGACACGCTAGCCTTGCCGTCCACGCCGGTGCGCATTCGATCCTCCGGGATAAAGCTCACGCCCCTTGCCCGTATTTCGCCCGGAGACATACGGCTTACATCCTTCCCGTTCAGCCTGACGGTGCCGCCAGTTTGGGGGCGCATCCCCATCACACATTCCGCCAGCTCCGTCTGTCCGTTACCCTCCACGCCGCACACACCTACAATCTCCCCGGCATGCACCTTCAGGCTTACATCCTGCAGCGCGGGCAGCATACGGTCGTTAATCGCCCGCAGGTTTTCTATCTGAAGCACCTCAGGCCCCAAAGGCTGTTTGGTTCTCAGCTCGTCAAAGATCACATCCCGCCCAACCATTAAAGAGGCGATTTCCTTCTCCGAGGCTTCAGCCGCGTTGAGCACCTTGACAAGCCTTCCCCGCTTCATCACGCCCACCCGGTCGCTGATACGCATCACCTCAGGCAGGCGATGGGTGATCAAAATAACGGTCATGTTCTTTTCACGAACAATCCCACGAATGACGGTAAAAAGCTCCTCCGTCTCTTGAGGCGTCAGCACGGCGGTAGGCTCGTCCAAAATCAGCACCTTAGCGCCGGTGCGCAGGGCCTTTAAAATTTCGACCCGCTGCTGTAGCCCGACGCTTAACTCCCCTACCACATCCTTAGGATTGACGTGGAGGCCATAGGTTTCCGACAATTCGGTTACCATTCGCTCAGCTGCTGCAAAATCATAACGCAAGCCTTTTTTGGGTTCGTGCCCCAACAGAATATTCTGGGCTACGGTAAAGCTTGGCACCAGCTTAAAATGCTGATGAACCATGCTTACCCCCATCTCCATTGCCTTTTCCGGGTTATGCTGAGCGTCGATCTTTTGATCGCCTATGGTAATCTCGCCTAACGTTAAGGGCTGCATACCATACAGCAGGTTCATCAGCGTGGATTTCCCCGCGCCGTTTTCCCCCACAAGAGAAAAAACCTCGCCACGATTGATGGATAGCGTTACATCGTCGTTCGCCAAAACGCCCGGATATTGCTTACTCACATGGGAGAACCGTATCATTTCCTCCATGATGATCGCCTCGTCTTTCGAGAATGAATAGCGGTAAGGGGGCTTCCTTTTTAAAGGAAACCCCCTTACCGCTTGTAGTGCTTGACCCTACCGTGTGCTTTCCACTACGATCTCGCCGGAAACAATCTTGTCTCTCAGCTCGTCTACCTCAGCTTTCAGTTCATCGGTGACCTGCTGGGCCATGGTTTCGTCGCCATAG
>JAQUWD010000084.1 GCA_028693055.1 Eubacteriales bacterium
GCCCACCACCTGAGCGGAGGACATGCCCGGCGGCTTTAATACATTTAAAAAACCGCAATACTGTTTTTGCTCCACGCTCATTACTCCGTCTTCTGCATAGCGCAAGCGCCCAGCAATTTTTCTTCGATCAGCGCCACCGCTTCTTTAACTGGCAAGCTTACGGTGCATCCCGCTGCCAGCGCATGTCCGCCGCCGCTAAATTCCGCTGCGACATGATCAATTCGATACGGGCTTAACGCGCGAAAGCTTACTTTTGTATTTCCTTTTTCCGTTTCATGGGCAAAATAAGCCATCCGTACCCCTACAAGGTCAATCGCATAATTGATTACGCCGTCTACCTCCACAGGATTCAGCTGATTCGCCCTGAACTGTTCCATTGTCATCTGCATGCCCGCCACTTTTCCATTCTCGGAAACCCGAAGCGACGGGAGAGCTACTCCCAGCAATCGCACAAAGCTTTCCCGCTTTTCACGAAACAACACGCGGCTACACTCTGCCAGCGGCAGCCCCGCATCCATCAAAGCCGCCATCATTTGAAAGCATTCTGCGTTTACGCTTTCGTACACAAAGTTACCCGTATCCGTCGCCAGCGCTGTATACAAGCACACGGCTTGCTGTTCAGTCATTGGACGTTTCCATTCCTGAAACAGGCGGTAGATCAAAACGGCTGTGGCGGGTGCGTTACCGTCTATCCAGTTGATTTGACCAAACCCATCATTAGTCCTATGATGATCGATAACAACGGTTTTTTTTGACTGTCCAAACAATGCGGAGGCTTCGCCCAATCTTTCCTCGCAGCTTACGTCAACCGCGATTGCCATATCTCCGCATTTCGCGGCCTTCGGTTCCAAATAATCCTCCACGCCCGGCAAAAATCTTAAATTTTCCGGAGCTTTACCGTCCAGCACCAATTCTACCCGTTTCCCCATTTCCTCAAGCAGCAATCGCAAGGCCAGCGTACTCCCCAGCGTATCACCGTCTGGTGAAATATGGCTGAACAGCAAGACGCTGTCCGTCTCTTGAAGAGCGGACAGCAATTGACTAATGGTATTATTCATCATCTTTTGTTTCCTCCGGCTGCACTTGCTTTAATATGGAGGCAATATGGATTCCATACTCAATATTCTGATCCTGCTCAAAAATAATTTCCGGCGCGTACCGAATAATCATCCGATGGCCCAGCTCATGGCGTATAAAGCCAGCCGCGCTTTTAAGCGCAGCCATTACAGGCGCGCGGTTACTTTCTTCCAAGATACTCACATAAATCTTCGCGTACCGAAGATCGCGGGTTACCTCTGCCCTTGTGATACTATAGGTTCCTTGAATGCGCGGGTCAGACAGATCCTCCCGAATAATTTGATCTACCTCGCGGCGCACCTGTTCGCTAATGCGGTCAATACGTTGATAGCCCATTCAGTCTCCTCACTTACTCGAAGCCCTTACGTTCGGGGGCTTTGCGCCCCCGAAACCCCCGCAGTCAAGGGATATATCCCTTGACAATCCCAATATAGCTCAAACAAAGTGGGGATTCCAAAGGGATATATCCCTTTGGCGGGGGTTGTAAGGGGGCAGAGCCCCCTTACCGTTCGATTTCTTCCATGATAAAGCATTCAACAACGTCGCCTTCTTTGATGTCGTTGAAATTGTCAAAGCTGACGCCACACTCAAAGCCGGTAGCTACTTCCTTGGCGTCGTCCTTGAAACGCTTCAAGCTGCTTAGCTTGCCTTCGAAAACAACAATGTTTTCTCGAAGAAGACGTACCTCGGCATTGCGCTGTAGCTTGCCGTCTGTGACGTAGCAGCCGGCAACGGTCCCTGCGCCAGTAATGCGGAAGGTGTTGCGCACTTCGGCATGGCCCAGCATGACTTCCTTGAACTCAGGCGCAAGCAAGCCCTTCATTGCCTTCTGAATATCTTCGATAGCCTGATAAATGATGCGATAGAGACGCACATCAACCCCGTCGCGCTCGGCAATCTCTTTGGCATTGTTGTCAGGACGAACGTTGAAGCCAATGATGATCGCGTCAAATGCAGACGCCAGGTTCACATCATCCTTGGTAATCGCACCTACAGCGCTGTGCAGTACACGTACGCGCACCTCGTCGTTGGTAAGCTTCTCCAAGGCCTGCTTTACCGCTTCCACGCTACCCTGTACGTCTGCTTTGACGATTAGGCTCAACGTAGTGATCTTGTTTTGATCCATATGGGTGAAAACATTCTCCAAGGAAACCTTGGTGGAGGCGGCCACACGGGCTGCCTTCTGCTTATCCCGACGCTCCTCAACAACCTGACGGCCTAGACGATCATCCTCAACGGCGATCATATCGTCACCGGCGCTGGGTACATCGTTAAATCCGGCAATTTCAACAGGCATAGAGGGCCCAGCTTGCTTTACGCGCTCACCCTTGTCGTTGACCATAGCGCGGACACGCCCGGTAGCCGTACCGGCTACCACATTGTCGCCCACATGGAGCGTACCATTTTGCAGTAATACTGTTGCCACGGGGCCACGAGCCTTGTCCAGCTTGGCTTCGATAATAACGCCCTTAGCCATACGGTTCGGATTGGCACGTAGCTGGCGCATGTCGGCTTCCAAAAGAATCATTTCCAGCAGATTGTCTACGCCCATGCCTGTGGTTGCGCTGACTGGCACCATAATGGTGTCGCCGCCCCATTCCTCAGCAACCAATTCGTAGCTAGTCAAATCCTGCTTGATACGATCGGGATTTGCCGCTTCCTTATCCATCTTGTTGATAGCGATGATGATCGGCACACCGGCTGCTTTCGCATGATTGATCGCCTCAACGGTCTGAGGCATAACGCCGTCATCCGCTGCAACCACCAGTACGGCGATATCCGTGCACATCGCGCCGCGCGCGCGCATGGCGGTGAACGCTTCATGACCGGGAGTATCCAAGAAGGTGATGGCACGTCCCTTTACCGTAACGGTATACGCACCGATATGCTGGGTGATGCCGCCCGCCTCGCCTGCGGTAACGTGAGCCTTGCGGATATAGTCCAGCAACGAAGTCTTGCCATGATCGACGTGACCCATAATTGTGACCACAGGAGGACGCTCCTCCAAATCAGTCTCGATATCCTCAAAGTCCGTATCCGCCAAATCATCCTCAGCGGTTTTGGCAATGTTCTTTTCCAGCTCTACTCCAAAATCAGAGCAAACCAAGCTGGCGGTGTCAAAATCCAATTCACTGTTAATATTAGCCATTACGCCAAGCAAAAGCAGTTTTTTCAGGATCTCACCGGCAGGCTTGCCGATACGCTCGGTTAAATCCTTTACTGTGATGGTTTCAGCCGTCATGGCAGCCTTTTCAATTTTGATGGGAGCCATCATTTGCTGTGCGCTGGGCTTTTTGTTCCTGGAGCGACGGCCGCCGCGCATCGTATCGTCGTCGTACCCGCCGCTAAAGCTTTCACGGGCCAGCTGCTTACGGTTTCTGGCAACCCGCTCCGGGTCGTGCTGACGTACGTAGTTCTTCTTGTTCGGATCGTAATTACTGACGCGTTCCTTCTCAACCGCGGGCGCCAGCTCAGCTGTCTGCTTGGCTCGCGGGCCGCCCATGGGAGGCCTGCCGCCGGCTGCAGGACGAGAAAACCCACCGGGACGTGCGCCACCCTGAGGCGCTCCGCCAGCAGGGCGACCATAACCACCCTGAGGCGCTCCACCAGCAGGACGACCGAAGCCGCCTTGAGGATTGGCAGGACGACCATAAGGCCCTTGCGGATTTGCGGGACGACCATAGGGGCCTTGCGGATTCGCAGGGCGGCCATAGGGGCCTTGCGGATTCGCAGGACGGCCATAGGGGCCTTGCGGGTTGGCAGGACGGCCATAGGGGCCTTGCGGGTTGGCAGGGCGACCATAGGGACCCTGCGGGTTGGCAGGGCGGCCATAGGGGCCTTGCGGGTTTGCGGGACGCGGAGCACCGCCCTGAACAGGACGACCCGATTGCTGTTGGGGACGTTGCGCTGTTGCGGCAGGACGATTCGCTGCGGCAGCCGTCTGCGCGGCGGGCGCAGCCTGCGTTGCAGGTGCTTCGGGTTTGGCAACGGACTCAGCCGATGGAGTCGCAGCCGCGACAACAGGTTTTTCAATCGTCGCCTGCGCGGCAGCTATTGGCTTCTCCGCCTGCGGCGCGGGGGTAGTAACCGGCGCTGCTTGCTCCATTTTCTTTTCCTCCGTTACGGGTACGGCCTTCGCTGTTTCTGCTTTAGGCTGTTCCGGCTTTGGTGCCTCTGCGGCAACAGGCTTTTCAATTGGCTTCTCAACAATCTTTGGCGCTTCGGCTTTCACCGGGGCTTCTGCCTGAGCGGGTTGTTCTACTTTAACGGCAGGCTTTGCCTTATGCTCCTCCGCTTTCTTCTCAGCGGGAACAATAGGCTCCTGTTTCGTTTCCTTCACGGTAACAGGCTCAACCTTTGGGGGTTCCTTGCTAACCGCCTCCGGCTGCTGAGGCGCGGCGGTTTCGGGTTCGTCAGTATCAGGCATGGTAAATGCCTTGGTATGCTGACTGGCCAGGCGCTCCTGTTCGGCCTGCTTTTCCTCGGCGCGGCGACGTTCTTCCTCACGAGCAAACTGGTTTTCCAGCTTGCGTGCCATTTGTGCCAGTTCATCCGCGTTCTTGCGCATGCCCGTCACGCTACTTAACGCTTTTTCCGCACCCTTGAGCAGTTCCCTGGTAGCATCCTTGAGTTTCACTTTGGTCATTGTACCGCTTGCACCCCCGCATAATTTCGCAATGTATTTTGTAGCCTTTTACAGCTGTGGCTGGTTTTCCAAAAGAGAGAGTAGCTTTTGTGCCATTCCGCCCGCCGGCAAAGCAATTACCAAACGTCCGGGCTTTCCGATGGCGTGTCCCAGCGAATCCAGCTGGTAAAGCGGCACTTGATGACTATGACAGGTATCCGTCATCTTTTTCCGCGTGTTCTCGGACGCTGTGCCATCCAGCAGCGCCAAGGCCGCGGCTCCGTTTCGAACCGCTGCTACGCAGGCGTCCTGCCCGCTGATAATCTGACCCGCACGCATGCATAGGCCGAGAAAACACAGCGCCCTGTCCTGATTGCTTTGCGTCATTTCTCTGCCTCCCGAAGCAGCTGATCCATGGTGTCAGTCAAGGCTTGGTTGACATCTGCCGACAGCTTAACCTCCAATTGCCGATCCAGCTGTCCTTGCTTCAGCGCCCTTTTGAGGCAGTCCGCACTGTAACAACAGTATGCGCCACGCCCCGGCTTTTTTCCTGATGGGTCGAGACTGACCACTCCATCCGGGGAGCGCACCACCCGAAGAAGCTCTTTCTTCGGTTTCATTTCCCGGCAACCTACGCACATTCGCATGGGCGTTTTGCGCACCTTAGGCGGCATGATCATTCCCCCTTCGCTTACAGCGTGTCGTCCTCTGCGTTGGAATCCGGCAGCTCAAGCTCCAAATCCCGTAGCTCGGGCAGCCCAGACTCAGCCACCGCCTCGGCGGGCGCAACTTCATCATAGAAGGCCTGATATCCCAAAGGTTCCTCCGGCAGCTCCTCAACGGGCATATCGAACATCTCCGCCGCTTGGCTCTGGCTCTTGATATCAATACGCCAGCCGGTCAGCTTAGCGGCCAGACGGGCATTCTGCCCCTCCTTGCCGATTGCCAAGCTCAACTGATTATCAGGCACAACGACTCGGCACGCCTTCTCATTCTCAGCCACAAACACGCTCAATACGTGAGCAGGATTCAAGGCGTTAGCGATAAATTCGGCAGGATCGGGCGACCATTTGATGATGTCGATTTTCTCGTTTTTCAGCTCGTCTACCACTTTTTCGACACGATTGCCCCGGGGGCCTACGCAGGCGCCAACGGGATCAATGGTGACCTCCGTGGAGTGTACAGCCATTTTGGTGCGACTACCCGCTTCTCGAGCGATGGATTTAATCTGTACCACACCGTTGGCAATCTCCGGCACCTCCATCTCGAATAGGCGCTTTACCAATCCGGGATGAATACGGCTGACGCGAACCTGTGGCCCGCGCAGCATTTCACGGCCAGTGCGGTTCACCTCCAGCACATAAACCTTGATGTGATCGTCGATGCGGTATTCCTCGCCGGGCATATATTCACTCGGCTCCAAAATTCCCTCGGTACGGCCCAGCTCTACATAAACGCCCTTGGGCTCCACCCGCTGAACAATAGCGGTGAGAATCTCGTTTTCTTTTTCGGAATACTCGTCATAAATCTTGCCCTGCTCCGCTTCACGGATCCGCTGCATAATGACCTGCTTGGCAGTTTGCGCTGCGGTGCGAAGGAAACCGCTGGGGGTAACGTCAATTTCGGCAATATCCCCCATCCGATAATCCCGGCGAATTTTCAGCGCGTCCTCCATGGAAATCTGGTTGGCGCTGTCCTCCACCTCTTCGGTGATCATCTTCCGGGCAAACACATGCACGTCGCCTGTCGTGTGATCCAACGTGACGGTCAAATTGCTAGGCGCATCCTCATCTCTGGACACATTTTTCTTATACGCAGCCTTCAGTGCCTCTTCAATAGCGCTGAAAAGCATATCCTCGCTAATATCCTTCTCGGACGCGAGCGCTTTGATGGCGGTAATGATCTCCGTATGACCGCTGGCCTGCTGGTTTTTCTTGATAGCCCTCATCGTGTAATTCCCTGCTTTCTCATTCTAGTTCCATCTCGTAAAAATCACTTTCAGACACCGCGTCATCCTCCGGCAGATCCTCATCCTCAAACTCAATGATTGGCTTGATGACTGCTACGGCCTTACACTCAAAGGTAAGCTCTTCATTGTCGCTTCGCCGAATGGAAACCGTCTGGTCATCCATCGCGCAGAGCGTTCCCTGAAAAAGCTTGCAGCCGTCCTTGGGAGCGAAAAGCTTGACCTCTACCAGCGCGTCCCTGTGCTTCTCAAAGTCCCGAAGGGTTTTGATGGGACGATCCACGCCGGGGCTGGACACCTCCATGACGTCGTAGTCCACGTCGTCTAGCAACGGCATCAAAGCGCGATGATAACGCTCGCAATCGTCCAGCGAAATACCATTATCACTATCGACGTAAATGCAGAGACATTTTCCTCTGCTTTCCTTTTGCAGCGTAACTTCCACCAGTTCCAGCGAAAGCTCCTGCGCCACCCTCAATGCGCGCTCCTCCACCACGTGAACTGCGGAGGTCTTGTTGGTTGATCCATTCTTCTTGGTCATGCATGCTCCTTGATCTGTTGATCGGTCTTTGCGTAAAAAAAGCAACAAAAAAAGCGGCAAGTATCGCTTATACTTTCCTGTGTTCGGCTTTTCCAATCGGAAAAGAACGGCCAAAAGTAAAAAGGACTTTCAGCCAGCCCGCGCCAAAAGCGACGCGCCTATTACAGAAAACGAAAGCGATATCCACTCTTTTCGAAAACCCTTCTTTCTTTTGGGTCGTATTGGTTAAAGAAACTGCCTACTTTTAAAGGCAGGGTGAGTATACCACATTGTGTTAGGAAATACAAGCGTTTTCCAGTGTCTGGCACAAAAAACCTCCGTTTACGCACAAAAGCATAAACGGAGGAGAGTGTGTTTCTCGAAATGCTTACTCTACAGAATAGGGCATCAAGGCGATGGCACGTGCGCGCTTGATGGCTTCAGAGAGCTGGCGTTGATGCTTGGCGCAGTTGCCGCTCATACGGCGAGGCATAATCTTGCCACGCTCGTTTACAAAGCGACGAAGGCGGTTGACATCCTTATAATCGATATATTCGACCTTATCCGTGCAGAAGCTGCAAACCTTGCGGCGAGGCTTCCGTCCACGGGGCCGAGGCGATCTTCTTTCACCACGATCCTCAGACATGAGCTGTTCCTCCTTTGGAGATTCTCAAAACGGCGTATTGCCGCGGTTCTTTTAGAATGGTAAATCCTCGTCGTCCACCTCTTGGAAGCCAGTTTCAGCCGCAGGTGCGGCGGCTACCGGCTGGGTGGAGGGGGATGCGGAGGGTGCATAACCGGCTGCATCATCCGAACGGGAGGACAAGAACTCCACATCCTCAGCCATCACGTCAAGGCTTGCGCGGGACGCACCGTCTTTGCCCTGAAATACAGAGGCAGACACGCGTCCAACCACACACGCTTTGCGGCCCTTTGCCAAATACTTCTGGCAAATTTCGCCAAGCTGATTCCAAGCAGATACCCGGAAAAAGTCGGCTTCAGGCTGGTTGGCATTCTGGGACGAGCGACGACGATTCACAGCCACGGTAAACGAGCAAACAGTGCTACCCGTCGTAGTGGTGCGGGACTCGGGATCGCGGGTCAGGTTACCGATGATGGTCAGCTTATTCATGGTTTATTCCATCCTTACTCAGCGGGAGTCTCGGCGACTTCCTCGGCAGCGGGTTCTTTAGCGGCTTCCATTTCCTCGGCGGGCGCTACGGGAGCGGCCACGCGTACGGGACGGGGCTTAACGCTGTGCTTCTTCTCTTCGATCTTGATGATCAAATAGCGAAGAATGTTCTCGTTGATCTCCAGATTACGCTCGATCTCCTTAGGGAGCTCGGCGGGGGCCTGCATGGTCAACAGCACGTAGTAGCCTTCCAGCTTGTCGTTGATGGCGTAAGCCAAACGACGCTTTCCCCACGTTTCATCAATCTTCTCCACTTCGCCGCCGTTTTGCTTAATCAGCTCGGAGAACTTCTCGATCAATTCCTTGCGAGCGGTTTCCTCCAGCGCAGTGTCGATGATGTAGGTCAGTTCGTACTTATTCATTACCTTTCACCTCCTCTTGGACTTGTGGCGCCGCATCGACGTGCGGCGCAAGGATGTGCCGATTAATGATTATAACCGAAGCAGAGATAAAATGCAAGTTAAAATTTAAATTCTGTATATCAATAACCGTCAATAACCGTCGCTATCGAGATGAATGCGGGCGTTTAACACTTAATAGCCAATAAAAACCATCAAAGTCAATAATGGCTTTATTTTTTTGAGAAAATTTGAAATACATATTGTCGTAATGTGTCGTTATGTGATATAATAACGTGAGGGTGAT
>JAQUWD010000035.1 GCA_028693055.1 Eubacteriales bacterium
CGGAATAGGACGCTTTGACCACAATCTGCGCAGGCTGAAGACCCATGTCTCCAATATGCTCCTGCACCTCGGCTTCATCCTCTGCGACAGTATCGGTAATCAGAATATTCGTAGCCGCATCCAAGATTTGGTCTGAAACGGAGTCGTTCAGATCGATCAGCTCTCCGTTTCTCTCTAGGTAGAGCGCGCCTGCCTGATACATAAGCGTATAGCCTTGCCCATTTAGCGGCTCCACCGTTAATGACGCCAACGTGGAGGGATCGTTGTTTTGTAAGGCTTTGGCTGTAGGCTCATACTCTGGCGCATAGGAAACGGAGGGAAAGCGGGCTTTGATGGCGGGCAAGAGCAGCACAAAGGCAACCGCCGCAGCCAGCACTGTAACGGAAAGAATAAGAACGAGCTTGCGCCTATGGGGCTTGGGAGGGTTTTTCTTGGATGGATGCTGCATGGACGCCTCCTATCGGTTCTTTCTGGGCAGTAAGATAGCCATAGCCCCTATGATCGCCAGCATGGGAAGCGCTACTAAGAGCACGATTCCCAATGTTTGACTGCCGGCCTTCAACGCCGGACGGAAAGCCGTCGAGGCCATAATATCCAGCGAAATACCGCTTTCCGGGGCTAGCTCCTTCATAACGCTGGTGATGAACTGCTCGTTGAAGGTGCTTTGATAGATGTATTCATCCATCAGCATGGTGCTGTTTCCCAAGGAAAACATCCGGCTGATGTTTCCATTGGCGTGCATCCGCGCGGATAGCAGCGCTACGCTTAGAACCCCTTCCCGATCGTCCGGCTGTTTTTCGATGGATTCCACACCGTCGGTTAGACTGCGTAAATAGGCATGCTCTCCTGTTTTCAGCACCGTGTTTACGCTGAGACTGTTATCGCCTTGGGTGGGGGTTTCAAAGGCGGAGGCGGCGGGCATCAATAGCACGTCGTAGCCGCCGCTGATTAGGGGCAGCGTCATGTCCAGCTGCTCCATATAGGGGAGCAAATAGAGCTGCTCGCCGTAATAGCTTTCCGTATCCTCCGCACCGGCAACCACAACCCCCGGCAGGGGAATCACTCCATAACTGCGCAGTAAAGAGAGGTAATGCGGCATCGTCGTCAGGGGATCCGTATAATCCCGAATGACGAACAAACTGCCTCCATTCTGCGCAAAAGTGGAGATGGTATCCAGCTCTCCGCTGATGAAATCATTTTGCGGCCCGGCGATCAACAGCACGTCCACATCGTCCAAGGTATCGCCGTTGAGTAGGTTGACGGCCTTGCTGTCGATGGAATTACTCTTCAAAAAGCTAATCAAGGTCGCCATAGCGTCGGTGGTCAGCTCCCCATGACCTTGCAAAAAGCCAACCATCGTCACCTCGTCGCGGGTTACGGTGACAATGGCCTCCGTCAGATTTTTTTCGTAGGCGACCCCCTCGATTTGGAACTGGCCGGTTTCGATATCATAGCCCCAAGAGGTAAAGTCGTCATAGCTGAGGATTTGGTAGCGATCCGTATCCGGGCAGGAGACGATAACGCTATCCGCTGCCGGAGCCGATTGATCGGCGCTGGCTGTAAAGCGGGTTAAAATACCGGGATTCTTTGCTATATCCGTGGGTAGCACGGATATATGATCGTTTAGCAGCTTGTAGCGGTTCAAGACCTGCAAAAGCTGCACGTCCTCTTCGCCGCTCTGATAGAGTAGATATAGGTTCACGTCCTTGGTTACCTGCTTAAGGGCGCTTTCGGTTTCTTCGCTGGTGGTCGCATAACCGTTAAAGCTTAAGTCTTTTCGCCAGCCGTATTCTTCCTCCAGCGCGGCTACCCCGACGTTTACCAGCACGCAGACCGTCAGGAAAACAGCCATGAGGATGGCGCTCAGCTTGCCGTGCCGCCATTTTGGCTCTCGAAATCGGGCGACCAGCCTATGTAGAAGCTTTTTCATGCCGCGCCTCCTTCCGAAAAGCGCCGAGCGTCCAGCACCCGCACCGCCGCTACCAGACAGACAATGATAAAAGTGAGAAAAAACAGCACGCTGGAATAACTGAACTGGCCCAGCAGGAATGGCTCGTAGCGATCATACAGGCTGACGAAATTCAAGGCTTTTTCCAGCCATGGAACGCCCACCTTGCCAGCCAGCAAATCGGCCATCCAGAGGAAGAAATTCGCGCCAAAGCCCGCAACGGCTCCGGTCATCTGATTTTTGGCAAAGCAGCTTACAAACAGATCCAGCGCTAGAAAACTGAGGCTTTGTAGCGTAAAGCCTAAAAAGCCTACAAACCATTCGCCGGGGTACACCGTGCCGTATAGGGCGATAATCAAGGTAAACACATTGGCAAAGGCCACCGTCATCAGCACGACGGCGGCGGCAGCCAAATATTTGCCAAGCACGGTTTTAAACAGAGAAACCGGCGCAGTCAGCGTGAGCTGATCCGTTCGCTTCTGCCGTTCCTCGCACAGCAGGCGCATGGTTAAGAGCGGACACAGCAGCATGCATAACGACGTGAGCTGGGCCAGAAAGGACAGCAGATCGCCGGAAAGCGATTGCAGATTGCTCAGATAAAAGATCAGCCCGGCTAGCGTAAGAAATACGCCCATAAAGGCGTAGCCTACCGGGGTACGGAAATACGCCAGAAAATCTCGTTTGAAAATCGTGCCCAATCCGATGGCTCCCTTCCGTTACATTGTATCGGAGATGGCCTTTAAAAAGACCTGCTCCAAGCTGTCCTGTACGCGGCTTAGCTCCAATAGGGGAATGCTCAGGCTGCTAAGCAGAGAGAAAAGCCGCCTTTCCGGCTCCGGCTGCTTGTAAAAGGTGATCTGTGCCATGGTTTGATCGCTGTGTGCTGTGGGCAGCACGGTCACACGACGCACACCGTCCAGCTGACGAAGCCTAGACACGATGCTTTTTTCTGCCGCCGCAACGGTTGCCTGTAGGGTGATCTCGTCCGGGTCATTTTCCTCGCCCAAAGCCATGGCGGTTTTTACCGCGCCCTCGTGCAGGATGACCACATGGTCGCAAAGCTGCTGTACCTCGCTTAGAATATGAGAGGAAAACAGGATGGTTCTCCCCTTGCCCAAGGTGCGGATCAATCCACGAATTTCCGTAATTTGCTTGGGGTCTAGGCCCACCGTAGGCTCATCCAGCACTAGTATGTCCGGGTCGCCGCACAGGGCTTGAGCGAAGCCCGCCCGCTGGCGATAGCCTTTGCTTAAATGGGACAGCAGCCTTCCGCGCATGGCTCCAAGGCCGCAAAGCTCCATCACCTCGTCAATGTGGGCGGGGATGGAGCTTTTTTTTACGCCCTTCAGCTCCGCTGCGAAGGCTAGATACTCCTGCACGGTCATTTCGTCGTAAAGGGGCGGCTGCTCCGGCAGATAGCCCAAATGGCGCTTGGCCTCCTCTGGCTCCAATAAGGAGTCGTGACCGTCCAGCAGCGCCCGTCCGGAGGTGGGCGCCAGATACCCGGTCAGAATGTTCAGCAGGGTAGTCTTGCCCGCGCCGTTCTGCCCTAAAAGCCCTAATACCGTTCCTTTTTCCACGGTGAGGCTCACGTCCCGCAGGGCGTATACGCTGCCATAGCGCTTGGTCACGTTTTGAATCTCGATCATGCTCTGCCCTCCCGGTTTCATAGCGGTGGACGACCATTTTTAATCATAGCACAGATGGCTGAGGACAGTATGAACTTATTGTAAATTTGAAAAAATGGCTCAGACCTCGGCGCGTAGAATTTCGCCATAGGCGTGAAGATCAGGTTTGCCGTGCTGCCTGACAAAAAGCCTTTGTAGTTTCAATGCAGCTGTAAGCATAGAGCAAGTTCATTTTATGCCTTGCGCACAGTACCAGCAAAGACGCTAGGCGTCACACCATATTGCTTTTTAAAAAGACAACTGAAATACTGGGGACTGTTGCCGCAGCCGACCGCTTCAGCAATGCTTTTGATGGAATCATCGGTCTCAAGAATGAGCTTTTTGGCGTTTTCCATGCGTAGCTGCGCCAGATATTCTGAAAACTTAACGCCTACACATTTGCGGAAAAGCTTACCCAGATAGTCGGGGTTGATATAGAGCTTGTCGTAGGCAATCTGCCGTAAATTTAGCTCAGCATCCCCATAATGTCCTTGAATGTAATCAAGGCATCGCTGAATCACAAGTGGCACTCTGATTTTTTTCTCCTCTGTGGGACAGAACTCGTCAATCACAGACACAAGCTGCTCTGACGTATCGCATTTCCACACTCTATAGAGCTGCTGTGAGTTCTGATTTCCACTGATAACGGAGCCCGTGGCGCTACGCATGATAAAAAGGCTTGCCAGCGTTTGCGCAGCGTAGAGACTTTCACAGCCGCTTAATAAATCCCGCAACGCATCGTATCGCGCCACAAGTGGGGTCTCACCCTCAGCTAATTCGACGACGTCCCGCATTCGCTTGGGGTGGCTTATAAGCGGATAGCGTCTGCCTACAGCCACAAGTTCCACAACATGGTATACGCTTAGCAGATGGGTAAGAGCCTCCATAGCCGCCGAAAAACTGGGAAATAGTGTCCGCAGAACGTCGCCGCGTTCCTCAGGGGAACTTTGCGACATTCTGCAAAGCGTATAACATAGACGATCGGCTTGCAGTACAATTTTCAGGTTCTCCGTAGGTTCAAGTACAGAGGTTTCACAGTCTGCATCGGAAGCAAGGCATGAGGATAGTACCCATGGCTTTCCAAATTCTGGCGTGAGTGGGCGGAAGCTGGCTTCCAGCAATGCTGGATTCTCCACGCCAAACTGCAGCACGGATAGTATCAAGCCTAGGCACATATCCTCATTCTGTTTTTTAATAAAGGATTGTGTATGCTTCTTGTTCTGTTTCTCTTTTACATCTCGAACGGCCTCCGTAAATGTTACGGTTATTTTTTCGCTGCCGCACGGCTTTAGTAAATAATGCTTCACACCGCTCTGCATCGCCCGCTGAGCATAGGCAAAATCACGATATCCGGACATAATCACAAACTCGATATCCGGATTGATTGCCATCGCCTTCTCAATGAGATCTAGCCCGGAAAGCACAGGCATTCGGATATCCGTCAGCACCAGCTCGGGCGTATTGTCCAGCAAGGCGTGGTAAGCGTCAATGCCGTTCTCACAGATATCTGATATCTCAATGCCAAGCTCATCCCAATGAATGCACTGCGCAATAGCTCGGCAGGTTGTCGGCTCATCATCGACAATCATCAACTTCAACATATTTACATTCCTCCCCTGTTAAGCGGCAAGCGAAGGCGTGCCATGGCGAAGCCGTTATTATTTAGCAACTCCAATCCATATGCGTCCCCATAGGTCATCCTGCACCGTTGATAAATGCTTTTGAGACCTACGCCAAGGCCGTTGGGCTTGGTTTCACCGCTCATAAGCCTGCCCAGTATACCGTCCTCAAAGGCGGAGCCGTCGTTTAAAACTTCAATATACAGTACGCCCTCGTTGCAATAGACCTTCAAAATTAAATGGCATACATCTAAGCATTGTTCCAGTCCATAATTTACTGCATTTTCAACCAACGGTTGAACGCATAATCTGGGAATCAAAAAATCCAGATAGCGTTCGTCAATTTGCTTCTCAAAAGAGAGGCGTGGCCCAAAACGATATTTTTGGATACTGAGATAATCCTCAATAAGCTCAACCTCGTCATGCAACGATATGAACGGTTCGCTTTCTAGCGTTTTACGCAGTATGGCAGCCAAACATCGCGTCATTTCCGCAATCTCTGTTCGGTTCTCAGATGCAGCGCGCCAGAATACCGCATCAAGCGTATTGTACAAAAAATGGGGATTCAGCTGCTGCTCAAGCGCTTCATACTGCGCTTCTTTAATCAGCAGTTGCTTTTCATAGTTTTCACGGATCAGCAAATCGATTTGCTCTGCCAACGTATCAAACTGCCTGCGAAGCATTGTTGTTTCTTCCTCGCGTACGGGAATGTCATCCGTAGCTGGCAATTTGCCAACCTTATCCGCCACGTAGCGACGCATGCTTTGATTGAGCTGCCGCAGTGGATCGGTAATCGTATGCGTCAGGGATACGCTTAGCAGAATCAGAAAAATGATGCCAACCGCTAGCGCAATGTAAACTGAATAAAGAGCAATGCTGACCCGGCTGATAAAATGTTGATATGGCAACAGAAAATAGTATGAGCGTCCTTCTCCTAGGGTATGAAGCCGCGTGACAAAATAGCTTTCCTGCTGAATCTTCAATATGTCATAGCCAATCTGGTTCAGCTTGAAGGAATCGTCTAGCCAGGCAACGTCGGCAAGTCCATTGGTGTAAAGAAGCGAACCGTCTTTTTCACGGATGATGATCTGCTCCGCTCCAAAGTTCGATGCGTCCGCAATGGCAGTTATTTTCTGAAAGTCCAAACGGCAGAGCAAAACGCCCAATTCAGAGAATTCCAGCTTGGCAATTTTTCGTATCATGCGTGTCAAATACAAGCCGTTGCTATCCTCTGGAAACCTAAGCCATGTGATGCCGCCTTCTTGCAAACGTGCAGTTCGAAGAATTAGCCCCCAGTTCTCATCCGTAACAGGGGGTGAGGAGCTGGTAACCCCGCTGAAATGGGTACCTTGAATGCCGTGCCCATTGGTGTCGGGA
The DNA here is from genome assembly GCA_028693055.1 of Eubacteriales bacterium. Taxonomy (GTDB): domain Bacteria; phylum Bacillota; class Clostridia; order Christensenellales; family Aristaeellaceae; genus Limiplasma. The sequence goes on from JAQUWD010000035.1 coordinate 6,612, forward strand.
GGCACGTAAATATCCATTTGGGTAAAGCCGTCGTATTGATTGCATAGCGATTGAAGGCTGCTGAACAGGTTTTTTCGCGCTGTTTTAAGGATATACGCACTTTCTGTTTCTGAAAGCGCCGATAAGTTATTTTGAATTTCATCCAAAGCAATGACTTGTGATGAAAACTGCGCCGCCTTGCGAAGCGCTTCATCCACATCATTGGCCATATATTGAAGGGTTTGACATACGGATTGGTATAGCGTTTCATTTTGGCATTGAATCAGATAGGTGATGATTCCCAAAGCAAAAACGCCCATTAGGATGATTGTGGTCACCTGCACTCCAATGAACTTACTTCTGATCGAAAAACGCCGAAATAATTCATGCATCGCTCTTTCCCTCCCACACTGCCTGCTTTTTCATTATATAAATGAGCATTCTGAAAAGCAAGGAGTCGTCGTGGAGCTCTCGCAACATATCTGTTATTTGTACTTAATGTCTGTTTTTTTGCAGCACTGTACAAGAAACACTGAATGTTAGCAGCATGCATCTATTATAACACTTGTTTTCAGTTGCTTACCATCCTAAAATGACAACAGATGCCGCAAAAAACGGCAAGATCCATAATGCAGAGGAGGAACAAACATGAAAAAACTGGTGGCACTATGTCTGGCACTCATGTTACTCGCGGCTTGCACAGCAACCTGTTACGCCGAGGAGGAGATCACGCTTCGCATGGCTTGGTGGGGTTCCCAAAGCCGCGCGGAAAAGACTCAGAAGATCCTGTCCCTGTTCTCAGAATCTCATCCAGGTGTTAGCTTTGAGTATGAAATCTACAGCAATGCCGGCAGCCACAACGAAATGATGGCAACGCAGGCAGCGGCGAATGAGCTTCCTGATCTATTTCAGGGCGGCGCAATGACGTTGGAGCAGTGGGTCAAGTCGGGTATGCTACTGGACCTTACGCCTTATATCGAAAGTGGGGCGCTGGATCTGAGCAACGTGCCCGAGTCGATTGTTGATCAAGGGCGCATCGGTGACGGCGTTTATTGCGTAACAAACGGTTTGAACTGCTATGCATTGGCATATAACGCAACGGTGGCCAAAGAATGCGGTGTGGAAATGAAATATGATATGACATGGGATGAGTTCAATACTGCAACACGCACCATCTTTGAGAAAACCGGCTTGAAAATCAACATGGACTATGGCTTTGTAAGCGATATTATTGATCTTGTCGCCCGTGACAGGGGATATGGATTGTATGATGGCAACAAGCTGGGTGTTCCGGATGCCTCGATCTTTGAGGAAGTATTCCAGTATTATCTGGACGGCGTTACGGAGGGCTGGCACGTAAGCCCGGAAATTTTTGTAGAAATTACTCCCGGTGTGGTGGAAACAGATCCTCTTATCACAGGCAGCTGCTGGTGTACGGTGGCTTCCTCCAATCAGGCCAACGCGCTTGCCACGCTGATCGACGACCAATTCGAGCTGGGAATGACCTCTATTCCCGCCGACAACCCGATTCAGTCTCATAAGGTAGACCCGGCGCAGGCTTTTATGATCTCGGCGAACACCAAGTATCCTGAGCTTTGTGTCGAAATCATCAACAACATCACCAATTCCGTAGAATGGAATCAAATTCTAGCCGCCGATCGTGGCGTGCCAATCAACGGATCCATCGCTGAGGGCATTATCAATTCTGTCAGCGGTGCTTCGACACTGTCTATTCAACTTGTGAAGTATGTTTCTCAGCACTCCTCACCGGCTAGTCCGACTTATCCCAAGGGAGCCGAAGAGTTTAGCACGCAGACCAATTTGCTTCTGGAGCAGGTTCTGTATGGGGTTATTACACCCGCCGAGGCCGCGCAGCAGCTTTTTGACGCCGCATCGAAGATTCTATCTGCTAACTGACCACGCTTTCAAAAGAGGAGGACAGTGCTTTGATTTTGGGCCTGTTCCTCCCTTTTTAATACTATCGTTAAGAAGGGGTTCGCTATGATGGTCACCAGTAAACGGCGCTTTTTTCAGCGGGATCAGAACGTGGGTTTTCTGTTTACATTACCCTTTACCATTGGCTTTTTTGTGTTTACCGTTGTACCCATCGCATATGCTCTGTATTACTCCCTTACGAATTATGATGTGCTGACGCCCTCTGTCTTTGTGGGCTTGAATAACTATATCAACCTATTTACCGGCGACGCTGTATTCTGGCAATCGCTGCGTGCAACAACTATCTTTTCTTTAGTCTCCGTGCCGTTGCGTCTGATGTTTGCACTTTTTGTCGCGTTACTGATGCTTCGTCCAAGCAGACTGAGTTCCTTATATCGCGCTGTATATTATATGCCTTCAATCATGGGTGGTTCTGTGGCCATAGCCATCGTGTGGAGACGCTTTTTTGCCTCCAACGGCACGCTGAATGCGCTGTTAGGGCTTTTGGGCATCTCCTCTAGCTATGCTTGGCTCGGTCATCCCAATACTGCCATGCTGTCTCTGATATTGCTGGATATGTGGCAGTTCGGCTCAGCAATGTTGATTTTTTTGGCGGCGCTTAAGCAGATACCACAAGAACTGTACGAAGCAGCGGATGTGGACGGAGCTAAGCGTTCAGCCCGTTTCTTTCGTATTACGCTGCCTATGCTCACGCCAACAATCTTTTTTAACCTCATCATGCAGATTATTTCCGCGTTTTTGCAATTTACAAAATGCTACATCATCACTGAGGGTAAGCCGCTCAATTCCACGTTGTTCTATGTCGTCAATCTATACTACCAGGCGTTTAAATATTATCATATGGGATATGCCTGCGCCATGGCTGTTTTTATGCTGGTATTGGTAGGCGGCATCACTTACATTATGTTTGTAACAAAAAAGCGCTGGGTATATGAGGTATAAGAATCATGCTGAATCATGAAACACGGTGGTCTAAGATCGTCTATCATACGTTGATCTGTCTAATGGGCGTTGTTATGCTCTATCCGTTGCTGTGGATGGTAATGAGCTCCTTTAAGGAATCGAAAACGGTTTTTCTTACGGCTAATTCTTTGATCCCACAAAAGTTTGTGCTTGAGAACTATGCCAATGGATGGACCGGTTTTGGAGGAACCACCTTCGCTACCTTTTTTGGGAACTCTTTTTATATCGCTATATTGGGTACAATCGGCGGTGTGCTTTCCTCGGCGTTGGTCGCCTTTGGCTTCGCACGTTTCCATCGTTTCCCGATGCGGAGCGTCCTGTTCAGTTGCATGCTCATATCCATGATGATGCCTTTTCAGGTTGTCATGGTGCCGCAGTTTATCTGGTATAAAAAGCTTGGGCTTGTAGGCAGCTATGCCGCGTTGATCCTTCCTCGTTTTTTTGGCGAAGGCTTCTTCATTTTCCTGCTAATTCAGTTTATGTCCGGCGTGCCGCAGGAGCTGGATGAAGCCGCGCGTATTGACGGTTGCGGAAATCTTCGTATTTTCCTAAAAATAATTATGCCACTTTGCGTTCCGGCGCTAATCACCTGTGCAATCTTTTCCTTTATGTGGAAATGGGAGGATTATCTTGCACCTCTCCTGTACGTGAAGGGCACAAGAAACTATACGGTTAGTATTGCGTTAAAGCTGTTCTGTGATCCCGCTTCAACATCCGATTATGGCGCTACGTTTGCGATGGCAACCCTCTCCGTCGTACCTACGCTGTTGATTTTCATCTGTCTACAAAAATATTTAGTCGAGGGTATCAGTACCACTGGGTTAAAAGGATAAGGAGAAAGCGTATAATGATGAAATCTCTGAAATCTCTGCTGGATTTGTCCAGAGTGCCGTTTACTCGTCACGGCTGCGCCATGTCGATCGCAATGCGGCAGGATGATGTCGCGGGGCATTATGGCAGCGTTGATGAATTGTATTTAGGAATCACGTCGGCTCTCAACACAGCAACTAATCGAGCCGATCTCGTGCGGATTGAGCTTTTGTACAATGGTGAGAGCCAGCCCTTCACCTACACGGCAACACCCGTGCTGCTTACCCTGAGCTGCGCACACGGAGAGGTTCAACTTTGTATGGAGGAAAACCTTTTACGGCTTCGCGGTAAAGACGTTCAAATACGATTTGTTGGTTATATGCGTTCCCATGAAGGTTCCTGTACGCGAGAGGATAATAGTTGGGAACTATCCTTTAAATTGATTGGGAAACTACTCTTCATGTCTCTTTGCGGCTGTATGCAGGCTGAAGGCGGCTTGGATTGGAAAGAGCAGCACCCCACAACTCCTACTATTACATATGGCGACACTACAGGCGAACCTTTTGAAGGCATTGTGTCTTGTTATCTGTCCAACGGACAGCGGCGTTTACACTATGACGCTTTTGACCATGTCCTTATGCGCAACGAGTCGGAGTTCGAAGCATTCCGCGCCCAGTATCCCATCGTGCCGAGCGAGTTTGAGCAAACGGCTATCAAGGCGGCCTATATCCTATGGACACATAAAATCGTTCCATATGGCATTTTAAAAAGCTCTGTTTACTATATGTCCCGTAATGCTCTGGTGGCTGCATATGGCTGGCAGCAGAGCTATCAAGCCATGGCCCTTTCCGAAGCCCCAGAGGCTGCGTGGGACGCGCTAGGCAATATGTTTGCATATCAGTTGCCCGAGGGACAGATTCCAGACTGGATTCACTCCAATTCCGCTAATTATCTTGGATGTAAACCGCCTTTTCAAGGCGTTGCGTTGACGTGGCTCCTCGACCACAGCGATTTGAACGCTATTTCCTATGAAAAATGTCTCTGGCTCTATCAAGCGTTAAGCCAATGGGCGCGGTGGTGGCTGAATTACCGCGACAGTGATCACGACGGTCTTCCCCAATACAACAATCCGGATGAGTCAGGCTGGGATGACGCTTCCGTTTTCCACATGGGTTTGCCAGTTGAATCTCCCGACCTGTCCACATATCTGATTTTATTGATGGAGGGCTTGTCGCGATTGGCTGGAAACCTGCACCGTTTCAATGATCAATTCGATTGGGCTGAAAAATCCAAGCAGTTGCTCCGCTTGCTTTTAGACGAGCTGTGGACGGGCGAACGATTTGTTGCTAAAAAGTCAACAACCCATGAGCTGATCAAGACGGACAGCATCGTATTTCTTCAACCAATCATGCTGGGAAAACGATTACCTTCGGAAATACGGCAAAAGCTGATCGCGAGTATACGGGATGAAAAAAGATACCTGTTTCAGCATGGTGTGGCTTCGGAAGCGCTGGACAGTCCTTACGCGGCTGTCAAAAGCGGCTTTGCCAGAGGCGTTCTCCCAGCTCCCGTGCAGCTGATGATGCTATTTGGATTGTTAGAATGCGGCGAAACCGCTTTGGCTAATGAAATCGCCCTGCGTTTTTGCCGCAAGGTTAGCCGCGACGGCTTTGCGCTATGTCACTTTCCCTATGATTCTGAGGAGTTTGAGATTAAAAACTCTGACGAGAACACAGCCTTCCCAACAGACATGACGCTTGATACCTCCTGGACCGCCGCCATCTTTCTGTTTCTCGCCGGCTTCGGACTTGACAGAAAAGCCTAATGGATAGGAGCCCCGATCCAATACCGCACATAGAAACGCGCATCTAGAAAACCCTCGCCCACAAGGCTTGAAAAACAGCCTGATACCAAGTATAATCTTTGTGGCGGCGGTTATCGAAGTCAGCGCGTTTTTTATGCCGCCAAGCATTGGGGGTGTGGGCGGTGGATCAACGTCCCGTTGGGTTTCTGGACAGCGGCTTGGGCGGTATTAGCGTGCTGAGAGAAGCATTGCAGCAATTACCCCATGAGGACTATCTATATTACGGCGATACAGCTAACGCGCCTTACGGAGATAAAAGCCCAGAAGAAATTTTGCAGCTTACCCACCGAGGGGTGGACAAACTGACAGCGCTTGGCTGTAAAGCCATTGTAATCGCTTGTAATACGGCTACTAGCGCTGCCGCTGGGCGGTTGCGTCAGGAGCTATGCCTGCCCATTATCGGAATGGAGCCTGCGTTGAAACCCGCCGCCCTTTTGGAAGGCACGGGAAGTATCCTCGTGATGGCTACGCGGGTAACGTTAGCCCTTCCTAAATTTCAGACGCTGATGGAAAAATACGGGGAAAACGCCATCCCCGTGCCCTGTCCGGGATTGATGGAATGCGTCGAGTCCGGAAAGCTGGAGGGGGACGAGGTGAACGCATTGCTTGGTAAGATATTGTCCCCTTATAGACGTCAACCGGTAAAAGCGGTGGTGCTGGGCTGCACCCACTATCCTTTTCTTCGCAAGGCTATCGCTTCCTTTTTCGCCCCCGGCGTGCCGTTGATTGACGGTAACGCGGGCACGGTGCGACAGCTGAAAAGAAGGCTCTCGGAGGAAAACCTACTGAGCGACGGCTTAGCAGGGGGCCGTATTACCTACCTATCCTCCTGCGAGGATCCAAAGGTCATCGAGCGCATGCAGCGTATGCTGGAGCTGAATAGCTGATTTGTATTATATAGGAGAAGCGAGGAAGAAACCAATGAAAAAGGTAATGCTGATCTTTGGGACTCGGCCGGAAGCCATTAAAATGTGCCCGCTGGCGCTGGAATTGGAAAAGCACCCGGATTTTGAAACGGTGGTCTGCGTTTCAGGTCAGCATCGGCAGATGCTGGATCAAATCCTGACCTGCTTTCAAATAGAGCCGAAATACGATCTGTGCATCATGCAGCCTAAGCAGACCCTGTTTGACGTCACCATCAACATACTGGACCGGGTACGGAAGGTGCTGGAAACAGAAAAGCCTGACGTGGTGCTGGTGCATGGGGATACCTCCACAGCCTTTGTTACCGCGCTGGCTTGCTTTTATATGCAGATTCCTGTGGGTCATGTGGAAGCAGGGCTGCGCACCTATGACCTGTATTCGCCCTTCCCGGAGGAATTCAACCGACAGGCTGTGGACCTGATCGCTCGGTTCTACTTTGCGCCAACAGAAAACAGCCGCCAAAACCTGCTCAAGGAAGGCAAGCCGGAGGATCGAGTTTTCGTGACCGGCAATACGGTGATCGACGCGCTGAATACAACGGTACAAGACGATTATCATCATCCGGAAATTGATTGGGCAAAGGGTAGCCGTCTGCTGCTTTTAACGGCTCACCGTCGGGAAAACTTAGGGGAGCCTATGCGGGAAATGTTTACCGCCATCCGTCGGGTGGTGGATGAAACCCCGGATGTAAAGGTAATTTATCCCATGCATTTGAATCCGGTGGTTCGCGAAATGGCGCACAGCTGCTTTGACGGACAGGATCGAATCCATATGATCGAACCCTTGGATGTGCTGGATTTCCATAACCTGATGGCTCATTCCTATTTGATTTTAACCGATAGCGGCGGAATTCAAGAGGAAGCGCCTGCGCTTGGCAAGCCTGTATTGGTTATGCGGGATACCACCGAGCGTCCGGAGGGGGTAGCGGCAGGTACGCTTAAACTGGTCGGTACCCGCGAACAAACCATTTATGCCGCCGTTAACGAGCTTTTGAATCACCCCGAGGCTTATCATCAGATGGAGCGAGCCGTCAACCCTTACGGCGATGGCAAGGCCAGCCAGTATATCTCAAAAATTCTGGAAAAAGAGCTGTAAGCCCAGCGTTTCAAAAAAGCGCTACGCGCTTTTTCGCCAGTTACGGGTGCAGCTTGCGGCAGAGCCGTAAACAGCCCGCCCAACCGGCAAAGCCGGTCGATACGAATGCAGTCGGGGGAGCCTGCGGGCTCCCCCGACGCCCTCTTAAGGGGTTTTGACAGGCTGGAGCTGTAAGCCGTTTCCGTGGAGTGTAACAAAGAAAAATGAAAAAATGTCGGTTTCCAAAGGCTGCTCAACCGGAGCTTCCCATGGGCGATAGCTTTTTTAGCAAGGATAAGGAGTTTTACCGTTCCTTTTTTCAAATGATGCTGGTGATTACCTTACAAAATATCGTCACCTATAGCATCAATGTAGCCGATAATATCATGCTGGGCGCTTATGACCAGACGGTGTTGGCGGGGGCGGCGGCAGTTAACCAGGTACAGTATATTCTACAGCAGTTTACGCTGGCTGGGTTGGGAGAGGGCTTCATTATCATTGCCGGGCAGTACCGCGGCCGCGGGGATATGCGCACCGTCCAGCAGCTTGTTGGCGCGGCGCTGTGCTGCGGCGGGCTGGCGGCGCTTTTGCTCACAGGGGTTGCTTTTGCCAGCCCCCTTTCCCTGATCTCGATCTTTACAGATAATGCGGCAGTGCAGCAGCAGGGACTTGCTTATCTGTCTATCATTCGTTTTACCTATTTGCCGTTTGTCATCACCAATCTGCTGCTGGTAGCGCTTCGGGGCGTTCAGGTGGTAAAAATCGCATTTCGAGTCTCCTGCATGGCGCTGGTGCTGAATGCTGGAATCAACTATGTGTTAATTTTCGGCCGCTTTGGCGCGCCGGAGTTGGGGGCTCAAGGCGCGGCGATCGGCACGCTGGTCGCCCAGCTTGCGGAGCTATTGGTGGTGCTCTGCTACTGCCGCAGTGGAAAGCTGCCCATACAGTTTCAGCTGAAGGCGCTGTTTTCGTTCCGTTTCCATCTGTTGAAGGATTATTTGAAGGTCAGCCTACCCTGCGCCGCCTCTGCGCTGCTGTTTAGCTGCGCCGTAGCAATCCAAACCATGATCTTCGGTCATCTGTCCGTGGACGCTATGGCTGCGGCTAGCGCTTCAGGTACCCTGTTCCAGTATGTTAAAATGATCCCCATTAGCGCAGCCTCTGCGGCTAGCGTGTGGATATCGGGGTTGGTAGGCAGCGGCGACCGGGAACGGCTTCGACCTTGCGTTCATTCGCTGCAGGTCATCTACGCGTGCATCGGTATTTGCACCTTTACGCTGTTGATGCTGATACGGGAACCGATTTTGGGTATGTATGCCATTACCCCTCAAGCCAGAGAATACGCGATGGTGATGGTGATGATTCAGGCCGTTACCTCCATTGGCACTGCTTATCAAATGCCCTGCCAGCTGGGAATCATTCGGGCAGGTGGAGATACCCGCTATTCTATGGTCAGCGACCTTTTATATAGCTGGGTGCTGATTGTGCCGTTGGGACTGTTGGCCGCCTTTGTTTGGCACTGGCCGGTAGCTGTGGTTACCTTTTGCTTAAATTGCGATCAGCTGCTAAAATGCATCACTGTCAGCTATAAAACCAATCGCTATACTTGGATCAAAAAATTGGTGCGTCAGGCTTAGCTTCGCCGCCGAAGCTCTCGCATGCAAAGCAGCGCCCCGGCGCTTAAGCCGCACCATGCCAGCGAGAAGGGAAGACAAACCTGTCCCTTATGCTGAAAAGGCGTTTTTCGGTAATCCCAGATTTGATAGCGTTGATTCAAAACAATGCCAAAGCTATATTCCACTGCGGTAATCCAAGCGCCCCCCAGCAGTGCGCCCTGCCATAGGGGGCGTTTTTTGGTGGCGCGATCAATCAGACGGAGACCACATAGGCTTACTCCGCCTGCCAAAGCCATGGCCGGATGAGTTCGCCGGCGATAGAGAAGCTCGAGGATGGGGTATCCTATGCTTCCAATCAAAAAGCAACGGCGCATACGAGCTTCGCCTCCTTTGGAGAATGAAGTCAGTATGCGTCGTCGCTCACAGCACTATGCTGTTATTTGAAGGAAGTCAGACCTTTGTCTCCCCTTTTTCGTCGATTCCCCGCTGGGCAAGTCGTTTGGTGACATGCTCTCGGGTGAGCGCATAGAGGACGGAGGTGGTGGGAATAAACAACAGCATTCCAAAGATGCCCATCAGCCCATCGCCTAGCACCACTGCAAACAGCACCCAAATAGAGGGAAGCCCGATGGCGTTCCCCATCACATGAGGATAGATGAGATTGCCTTCGATCTGTTGCAGGAAGAGAAACAGCGCCACAAAGCCAAGGGCTTGCATGGGATTGACCATCAGAATGAGCAGTCCGCCCATGATGCAGCCCAGCCATGCGCCAATGACGGGAATCAGCGCCATAATGGCGATAAACACGCTGATGAGGAGCACGTAGGGCATGCCCAAGAGCGACATCGTTACAAAGAACAGCGTGCCCAAAATTAACGCTTCCAAGCACTGGCCGGTGATGAAGGAGGAGAAGGTACGCTGAACCATACGGCTGATCTCCCGCACGCGGTCCATTTTATCTTTTTGAAGGTATGCGTACCCAAGCCGGACAAACTGACGCGCCAGCCGTTCCTTGGCAAAAAGGAAGTAGATGGTGAACATAATGGTAAAGAACAGCTGCAGCACGGAGGAATACACTGCCCCGATGACGTTGGTGGAGAACATGGCCCCTCTCAGCGCCAAGTTCAACACATTGTCGATCTGAGACTTGATTTGGTCGGGAGAGGTGTTGAATACCGAGGTCTGAATATACTGGCTTAGGTCATAGCCATACTGCTTGAGCCAATCGTTCAGATAATTAAATGCCTGAGGCAGGATCCTAAAAATGCTTTCGATGGTTTTTAACAGCTCCGGCACCAGCTGGGACATGACCACATACAGCACCAGCGCCACTAGAACCATAACGATCAGCAAGGCTGCGGGACGTTTCAGCTTTTGGGTAAAAGGATGCTTTTCCATTCCTTTTAACAGGCGGTTCTCAAAAAAACGCATGGGAACGTTCAGCACAAACGCCAAACCACCGCCCAGAAGGAAGGGTTGTAAAATTGCTAATAGCGCTAGAAAAAAATTCCATACGGATGCCGTGTGCTGCGCGACTGTATAAATAATAATCAAACCCGTGCCCAGAAGCAGGATTTCCTTGATCCTGTGCTTGGTCATTCCGTTGTCCTCCATGCAAAGCGTTGCTTATTCCCAAAGTATTGTATCATACTTTTGGTACAGCCGGTTATCTCTAACAACTTATTCATAATATAGACACAACTTTGTGATATGCTATAGCTGGTAACAAACAATGTTATCAACCGCACAGCTCGAGAAAGGGGTGCTTTGGTTATGAGAGAAACACGGAAAACCCATCAATGGGGTTGGGGATTTCATGTAGATTTAAGCGGCAATCTTCGGGACACCTTTCCCGCACCCGAAGCCCACGCCGAGGAAAAGCGGGAAACCACGCCTAAGGCACACACGAAATGGCATGTAAAGAGGAAATGGCATAAAACGCTGGCAACCGCCAGATAACGCCAAATAATTCCGGAATAGACCTCCCTTGCTTTGCATATGCTGATCGTATGCAAGGGCAAAGGAGGCAAAAGGATGCGCAGAGCAGAAAAAATAATCCCCCCAAATCCTCCAATTCGAGAGGTGGAGAACCTATCCTCCGTAACCGAATGTACCGGCTTAACGCCATCGGCGATTTTATCGGACAGTGAAGCGGAGAACTATGCCGAGCTGTATGCCATTCACGAACAACGAACCAATACGCTGGCTACGGGGGAACAAAAGGAGTAACCAGACATACTGCAAAGGGAGCGCTTCTAGAAGCGCTCCCTTTGCGTTAAAGGATCATTTATTGAATATCCAGCTCCAGCGCAAGCCCGCTGTCACTCCAGAAGCCCTCGCTATCGCTGAGGTAAAGATGGACTACGCCTTTATAGGGCGAGAGGAAGCGAACCGTACAGGTCCAAGCCAAGTCGCTGCCCTGCTGCGCGGAGTAAGCCTTCATATCCAGCGCCCTTCCAGAGTCGTTCATCAATTGAAGTTGGCTGACAAGCGCGTTGCTGGTTACCGCAAAAACCACATCGGCGGGCGCGGTAGCCTGTTGATTACTAACGGTAAAGGAACGAACCAATGGCGTGGTATCAGAATTGCTGGCTACCGAGGATAAGGCGGTAGCTTCTACAGTTTGCCCCGATGCGGGAACGGCATCCTTGGCTGATGAACCGCGGTTAAGAATTCCTGATTGCCAGACCACAAAGAGCAGAACGACGAGTCCGCTTACAGCAGCGAACAGGATCGTTTTTTTGTTAACGGATTTTTTTTGTGTAACGGTTGCTTCCCCGGATGGCACCGGCACGGGCTGCGCCATTTCGTTGGAAGGAATGGCATCCTCAGCAGCTTCGTTCTCATCGGATTCGTCAGAAATATCTCCCTCGTTAGGCATAGCTACAGCCTCTATAGGCTGCGCTACAAAGGGGGCGGCAGGCTCCGCCATCTGCGGCGGCACGAAGAGGGACGGCTGTTCTGCTGCTTGTTCCTGTGCTACGGGCTGCGCTGCAAAGGAGGCGGCAGGCTCCGCCATCTGCGGCGGCACGAAGAGGGGCGGCTGTTCTGCTGCTTGTTCCTGTGCTATGGGCTGCGCTACAAAGGGGGCGGTAGGCTCAACCATCTGCGGCGGCACGAAGAGGGACGGCTGTTCTGCTGCTTGTTCCTGTGCTATGGGCTGCGCTGCAAAGGGGGCGGTAGGCTGCTCAGACGGATCCTGTGTTGTTTTGCTGGCGAAGGTCGGTAGCTGCACAGCGGCGGGGGCGTTGTCCTCGGTATAAAGATCTCCCTCTGGTACATATTTTGCCATCACATAGCGCGGATCGGAGGGGGAGCCCGGCGCGTCAGTTACGGGAAGCGATAGATAAATCGCAGGCGGAAAGGCCTGCACAGCCTGCTCACTGCAGGAAGGAGCGCATTCGCTAGCCGTATCATTGGCTTGATCGGCTTCGGCATCCCCCTTCAGTTCATAGTCCACAGCAGCATCGGAGATATCGTTGCTCGTATATTTCCCCAAGAATCCCTCATCGTCATAGGAGGCATACTGGGAACGACGATGCTTGCCCATTCTGCTTCGCTTTGCTTCCGTCTGGATTTCACCGTCATTCATGACTTTTTCAGCGTCAGATGTCAGAAGGGTGGTTTGCGGCTGAACAGCGGTAACGACCGGCTGATTCTTTTTGATCGTTGGCTCTTGTCGCAGAAACTCCTTTGCATTCATGGGATGCAGAAAGGGCGAACGGCTAGAGCGCTTTGCGTCGGATGGGGACGGCTGTTGGTCTTGCATGACAATTCCTCCCACATAAGCTGGCGATTGATAAAAAATGATTCCACTGCAATTATAGCATAAACCGATTGATTTGTCTTGCTTTTCCTTTTTTTGATTATGGTTGGCTGTAAATAAATGTATAAAAAAATAAACGCTACTGTATCAAAAAATACATAAGCGTTTGCTGTGGTAGCTCCAAGGGGAATCGAACCCCTGATTTCGCCTTGAGAGGGCGACGTCTTAACCGCTTGACCATGGAGCCAAATGGCTGGGGAACTAGGATTCGAACCTAGACAATACGAGTCAGAGTCGTAGGTGCTGCCATTACACAATTCCCCACCAACTTGGTGCAGGAGTTATTATACGTAATGCCCCATGAAATGTCAAGCACTTTTTTTTACATCAAAATCCAAAATCCTGAAAAATCCTGAAACGAATCTCTTGACAAAGTCGCTCACGTTGTTTACAATCAACCACAACGCAATGAGCGGGAATGACCCCTGCCATGCGCCCGATAGAGAAATGCCGGTTGGTGCAAGGCATGGGGCGCGGCGGGTTCTCTCACCCGGGAGCGGTCGGCGGGAAACAATAGTAGCGCCGGACGGGTATGCCCGTGACAGCAAAAGAGTGGGAGCTAAGGCTCCAACCGAAGTGGTACCGCGGAAGGGTGGCTTTCGTCTTCGATCGAGAAGAACGAAGGCTTTTTCTTTACCCTTTTTACGGAATTGCAAATGGATGAAGGGGGACGAACGCATGGCTTTTCAACCGACAATGGAACTGAACGAATATACGCTGCCCGGCCTGCTAAGGAGGAATGCTCAGCGATTGCCGGATAACGATTGTATCGTCGCGCCTGAGTTTGACGTGTGCTGGAGCTGGAAGGAATTTGATCGCCGTACCACCGAGGTGGCCCGCGGCATGTATGCTATGGGAATACGCAAGGGCGACCACGTAGCGATTTGGTCTACCAACACCCCGGAATGGGTGCTGACCATGTTTGCTTCCGCCAAGCTGGGCGCGGTGCTGGTAACGGTCAATACCAATTATAAGCAGTTTGAGTTGAACTACTTGCTTACCCAGAGCGATACCAAAATGCTGATCATGGTTCCGGGAGTAAAAAGCAACGATTATATCGCTCACATCACCGGTCTTGTGCCCAATATGCTTACCGAGGAGCCGGACCAAATCGGCGCGAAGGGCTTGCCCTTCCTGAAAAGAGTGGTGCTGATTGGCGACCAAAGTCGCAGAGTGAAGGGCATGAGCGGCTTTGATGAATTCTACCGCTGCGCCGAGCAGGTGCCGCTGAGCGTGGTGGAGGAGAGCATCGCTTCCATCGATACCCATGAAACCATTAACATGCAGTACACAAGCGGCACTACCGGCTTCCCCAAGGGCGTGATGCTCACCCATTATAACATCACCAATAACGGACAGTTCATGGGCGACTGTATGAAGTTTACTTCGGACGACCGCCTGCTGATCGTGGTCCCGCTGTTTCACTGCTTTGGTTGCGTGCTGGGCATGATGAGCTGCTTAACCCATTGCACCACCATCGTGCTCATGGATCACTACAACCCCTTGAAGGAAATGGAGATTCTGCAAAATTGCCGCTGCACGGCTGTGCACGGCGTACCCACCATGTTCATTGGCATGCTGGAGCACCCGGATTTTGATCAATTTGACTTTTCACTTCTGCGCACGGGCATTATGGCGGGCAGTCCCTGCCCGATTAAGACCATGCGGGACGTGACCGAGAAGATGCATTTAAGCGAGCTGACCATCACCTACGGTCAAACTGAATGCAGCCCCGGCATGACCATGAGCCGCACCGACGATCCTCTTGAGCTGCGGGTTTCCACCGTTGGTAAGCTGCTGCCCCATACCGAGGGTAAAATCATCGACCCGGAGACGGGCTTGGAGGTGGCTAGGGGAGTACCCGGCGAAATCTGTACCCGAGGCTATTTGGTCATGAAAGGCTATTACAAAATGCCTGAAGCGACTCGTCAGGCCATTGATGAGGACCAATGGCTCCATACTGGCGATATCGGCACGATGGATGAGGAGGGTAACTTCCGTATTACCGGGCGTTTAAAGGATATGATCATCCGCGGCGGAGAGAATATTTATCCTCGCGAAATTGAAGAATTCCTTTATACTCATCCTATGGTGCGGGATGTGCAGGTGGTAGGCGTACCCGACGAGAAGTACGGGGAGGAGGTCTGCGCCTGTGTGATTCTCAGAGACGGCTCGTCTGTCTCGGAGGAGGAGTTGATTGAGTATGTCAAAAAGGGCTTGAGCAAATTCAAGGCTCCCCGCTATGTGCTGCTGATGGACGCCTTCCCCATGACTGCAAGCGGAAAGATCCAAAAATTCAAATTGCGGGAGATCGGCGTGGAGAGGTTAAACCTGCAAGCCGCCGCCAATATTGAGACGGCGTAACGCAATAAATAAATTTATATCGGCAGAAATACAGAAATCGTAAACATATTATGCATATTGCAGTCTAAACGGCGTTTAGCTGTGTAAAAAAGGAAGCTTCCTCTGCTTGCGAATGCTCACGGGATGTGATATAGTAAAACGACGTTGACTAGCCGTTTTATGCGTATTTAGTAACGTTGTATAGCGGTATTAAAAGGAGCGGAGGAAATGGAAAGGACATTACAATCCGAAAGGATGAAAAAAATGCTTGCCACAATGCTGATCTGCGCGGTCTGCTTTGCTGTGGCATGTATTTTTTTGCCCCTTCTTTCGGAAAAAATTCTCTTGGGAGTCATCCTGTTATTGCTGATCGGAATGCAATTCTTGAATAATGATACGGGTCGGTATGTGTGTAAACGTATTTTGCTTGCACTGCTTACCATCTTTATTATTGCGGCAATTACGTTTTTCACGATGAACGCAATTCCCGGCGGCCCCTTCTCTAAGGAAAAAGCACCCAGCCCAGCTGTACAAGCTGTGTTGGAGGAGCGCTTCCATCTGAATAAGCCAGTGGGCGAACAGTTCTTGCTGTATCTGGAAGGCCTGATGCAGGGTGATTTCGGCGTGTCTACCAAAACCGGGCGCGACATTAGCGAAACCATCTTTGGAAAGTTTTCCGTTTCCGCACAGCTGGGCGGCTGGGCGGTACTGTTCTCCGTTACGCTGGGGTTGATTTTCGGCTCTATTGCCGCGCTTAATCGGAATAAGTGGCCGGATCGCCTGGTTATTTTCTTCACGACTTTGTTTGTGGCGGTGCCTAGCTTTATTCTTGCCACGCTGCTGCTATTGATCTTCTGTATCCAGCTAGGCTGGGTAGGCGTTTGGAGCGCGACGGATCATAACTATATTCTGCCCATTATCGCGTTAGGGCTTTACCCCATGAGCTACATCACCCGCTTGACCAAAACCAGCATGCTGGACGTGCTTGGGCAGGATTATATCCGCACGGCGAGGGCGAAGGGCGTAAAGGAAAATTTGGTGATCTTCAAGCACGCGCTGAAAAACGCGTTGATCCCCGTAATCACCTACGTCGGCCCTATGACGGCCTACATCCTCACCGGCAGCATGGTGGTAGAGGCAGTTTTTACCATCGGCGGTCTGGGTACGGAATTTGTGAAGAGCATCTCCAACCGAGATTATCCCATGATTATGGGTACCACCATCTTTCTGGCTACGCTCATGGTAGCCATGACTTTGATCAGCGACCTGATTTATAAGGTTGTGGATCCGAAGATTTCCTTCGATTGACGGAGAAAGGAGTGAACGTATGAGCAATTACAGTGCGGATCAAATCCCAAAGAAGCGGCCGCTGAGCATGCAGCTGGATGTAAGCAAGTTCGAACGCGCAACGGACGAGGAAAAGGAACAGCATGAGGTAATGCGCGAGTCCACCACCTTTTTCCGGGATGGTATGCGCAAGCTGTTTAAAAATCCTCTGGCGGTGCTCAGCATCGTCGTTCTGGTGCTGGTTTTGGCAACGATCATTTTGGCTCCCATGATTGTCCCCTACGGCTACAGCGATATGATCACCGTGGACGGCAAGCGAGACAAGAGCGCTAAGAACCTTGCCCCCTTCACCTATTCCAAAATGGAGCAGCAGGCAATCGACCGGGGCGAAGAGGTGTTCCCTCATATCTTTGGTACGGACGAGCTTTGCCGCGACTATTTCATCCGTGTGGTATATGGCGCGCGGGTGTCCCTGTCCGTTGGCTTCTTCGCCAGCTTGATCGTGCTGATCATCGGTCTTCTGTATGGCAGCATTGCAGGCTATGCAGGCGGTAAGGTTGACCTGATCATGATGCGTATCGTCGATATCATCTATTCCTTGCCGGATACGTTGATGGTCATCTTGCTGTCAGTGGTGCTGGACCAGCTGCTGGGTCAAAGCCTCCAAGGAACCATTTTAGCGTCCTTGGGTACCAACATGATCAGTATGTTCATGGTCTTTGGTCTACTGTACTGGGTGGGCATGGCACGCTTGGTTCGCGGTCAGATTTTGCAGATCAAGAACAACGAGTACGTGCTGGCAGCCCGGGCGATGGGCGCAAAACCCAGCCGGATTATTCGCAAGCATATCCTGCCCAACTGCATGAGCGTAATCATCATCTCCACTGCCTTGCAGATTCCCTCGGCTATCTTTACCGAAAGCTTCCTGAGCTTCATCGGCCTTGGCGTTCAGGCTCCCATGCCCAGCTTGGGCTCGTTGGCCAACGCCTCCCGTGCAGCCCTGCAGGCTTATCCCTATAAACTGATCTTCCCGTCCATCGGCATCTGCCTGATCGTTCTGTCCTTCAACCTTTTGGGCGACGGTCTACGCGACGCCTTTGACCCGAAGCTGAAGAGGTGATCGTATGAGTGAAACTCCATTGTTGCAGGTGAAAAACCTGCACACTTCCTTTGATACGGATGCAGGCGAGGTTATGGCAGTCAACGGCCTCAGCTTTAATCTAAGCCGTGGCAAGGTACTAGGCATCGTAGGAGAAAGCGGCAGCGGCAAGAGCGTCACCGCCTATTCCGTGATGCGGATTCTAACGGAGAACGGCCACATTACCGAGGGCGAAGTGCTCTTTAACGGTGAAAATGTGCTGAAATACTCCAAGCAGCAGATGCATGAATTCCGGGGCAGCAAGATCAGCATGATTTTCCAAGACCCCATGACGAGCCTGAACCCGGTATATACCGTGGGAAATCAGCTCAAGGAAGCCATCCGCATCCATACGGATCGCAACAAGGAGCAAATTCAGGCTCGCGCTTTGGAAATGCTCACACTGGTAGGTGTGAACGAGCCGGAAAAGCGGTTGAAGCAGTATCCCCACGAGCTTTCCGGCGGTATGCGGCAACGCGTTATGATCGCCATGGCTTTGGCTTGCGAGCCTGATATCTTGATTGCGGACGAGCCCACCACCGCGCTGGACGTAACCATTCAAGCTCAGATTTTGGAGCTAATGCAGGATCTGCAAAAGAAGCTGGGCATGGCAATCATTATGATTACCCACGATTTGGGCGTTATCGCCGATATCTGCGACGAAATTATCGTAATGTATGCCGGACGCGTATGCGAGCGGGGTACCGCAGAAGAAATCTTCTATAATCCCAGCCATGAATATACCCGCGGATTGATTCGCTCCATCCCCAAAATCGGCGCAAACCATGAAAAATTGGTGCCTATCGCCGGTTCGCCTGTGGATCTGTTGAATCTTCCCGCAGGCTGTGCCTTTGCCTCTCGCTGCGACCACGCCATGAAAATTTGCCTCAGCGATGTGCCGGAGGAGCTTAGAATCAATGATAACCATATCGCCGCCTGCTGGTTGAATGTAAAGCAGCGCTACGAGGAAGAAAAGGACGGTGAAAAGAAATGAGCGAGCGGCCATTAGTTGAGGTACGCGACCTGAAAGAGCATTTCACCGTCAAGGGCGGCATGGGAACGAAGCTAAAGCTGAAAGCTGTGGACGGCGTTTCCTTCACCATTAACGCAGGGGAAACGCTAGGCTTGGTAGGGGAGAGCGGCTGCGGCAAAACCACCGTCGGACGGACGCTATTGCGGCTGTATAAGCCCACCAGCGGCGAGGTGTACTACAACGGCACCTTGATCACCGACCAAAACATTCAGCAATTCCGCAAGGATATGCAGATTGTTTTCCAGGATCCCTATTCCTCGCTGAACCCCCGCATGACTGTATCGGATATCATTGGGGAACCCCTTGATATCCACAAGCTGTATTCCTCCCAGCAAGAGCGCAAGGACAAAATCGCCGAGCTGCTGCATCTGGTGGGACTGAACAGCGATCATGCCAACCGTTACGCCCATGAGTTTTCCGGCGGTCAGCGTCAACGCATCGGCATCGCCCGGGCATTGGCAGTGAACCCCAAGTTCATTGTTTGCGACGAGCCGGTATCCGCGCTGGACGTATCCATTCAGGCACAGGTGATTAACACCTTTGAGGAATTGCAGCAGAAGCTGGGCATCGCCTATTTGTTCATCGCCCACGACCTGATGGTTGTGCAGCATATGAGCCGTCGCATTGCCGTAATGTATCTGGGCAAAATCGTAGAAATCGGCGATGCGGACGAGATCATCGAGCATCCCGTACACCCTTATACCCAGTCCTTGATCTCCGCGATTCCGCTGCCTGACCCTAAGCTGGCGAAGTAGCGCAAGCGCATCATTCTGCAGGGCGACGTACCCAGCCCCTTACATATGCCGGAGGGCTGCCCCTTCCGTACCCGGTGCCGTTATGCCACCGAGGAGTGCGCGAAGGTATGTCCCCCGCTGAATGAGATTAGCCCTCGCCATCAGGTGGCGTGCTACCACCCTCAGGTATAAGCCTGAGCTTTCAACGATATCAACGGCAAACGCCGTTTGATATAAATAATTTAGAGGAGGATATACCCAATGAAAAAGTTTCTTTCTCTCCTCATGGCAGTATGCATGCTGATGAGCATCAGCGCATTTGCTATGGCGGACGAAAACTCCGAACCCGACTGGACCGGCTATGACGCGTTAATCGCTGATATTAAAACCAGCACTGATTTCGCGGAGCGTGCCACCAAGCTGCACGAGGCTGAGGACATGTTGATGGAGACCGGCGCCATTCTGCCGATCTACTATTACACCGACCTGTACATGGCCAAGCCTGACTTCCAAGGCTTCTACGCCAACCTGTACGGCTTCAAGTTCTTCCAGTATGCCACCAACGGCGACGCCACCACCGCTCGCCTGAACCTGGCTTCTGAGCCTGACAAGCTGGATCCCGCGCTGAACAGCTCCGTGGACGGCGCTTGCTTGGCAATCGCTTCCTTCGGCGGCCTGTACACCTATGACGCAGAAGGCAATCTGGTGCCTGACTTCGCTACCGGCTACGAAGTAAGCGAAGACGGTCTCACCTACACCTTCACCATGCGCGAAGGCCTGAAGTGGAGCGACGGCAGCGACCTGACCGCTAAGGACTTCGAATACAGCTGGAAGCGCGCCGCTGCCGACGAGACCGCTGCGGACTACAGCTACATGTTCAACGGCATCGAAGGCTACCCCGCGATCAACGTGGCTGCCTCCGAGGACGGCAAGACCTTCACCGTGAAGATGTCCGCTCCCTGCGCTTACATGCTTGACTTGACCGCTTTCCCCGCCTTCTATGCTGTACAGCAGGCTTGCGTGGAAGCTGCTCCCGACGTTGCCACCAACCCTGGCGCTTGGGCGCTGGAGCCCGGCTTCGTGGTTTGCGGCCCCTACATGTTGGAGAGCTGGGAGCACAACCAGAGCATGGTTTACGTGAAGAACCCCAACTACTGGAATGCTGAGAACGTAAAGCTCGAGCGTCTTGAGTTCATGCTCAGCGACGACGACACCGCCATTTTCAGCGCCTACCAGAACGGCGACCTCGATTTCATCGACACCGTTCCCACCGATCAGATCGCTTCTTTGAAGGGCAACCCCGAATACTATGTTGTTCCTCAGCTGGGCACCTACTATGCCAGCTTCAACGTAAAGTCTCATCTGTTTGACGGCAAGACCGCGGAGCAGGCTAACGCTATGCGCAAGGCTTTCGCTCTGCTGGTAGACCGCGATTACATCATCGAGACCGTTGGACAGGCTGACCAGAAGCCCGCTAACGCTTTCGTACCCGCCGGCATGGCTGACGGTAACGGCGGCGTATTCAAGGATGCTGCGAACCACGCTTATCCCAACGGCGCTGACGGCTACTTCGATCTGGATGTAAACGTAGAAGGCGCTGTAGAGCTGCTCAAGACCGCTGGCTTCGAGTTTGACGACAACAACATGCTGTCCGCCAACACCCCCATCAGCTTTGAGTACCTGACCAACAACACCTCCGGCCACGTGGCCATCGCTGAGTGCTTGCAGCAGGACTTCGCCGTCATCGGCATCAACATGACCATCAAGTCTATCGACTGGGCCGTGTTCCTGAACGAGCGCAAGGCTGGTAACTATGATATCGCCCGTAACGGCTGGATTGCTGACTTCAACGATCCCATCAACTTCTTGGAGATGTGGACCACCGAGAGCGGCAACAACGACTGCCAGTTCGGTCGCTAATCACAACGTCATAAAAAAGGTGCGACGCCGTAAGGCGCCGCATCTTTTTTATAAAGAGAAATGGTGAATTTCGAGCTTTGAAAGCGTTACAAATATGAACAAGGAGATGCAACATTTTACCGAGCAAAAACGTCTTACTATATGTAGCCACATTTGGATATGATTTCCATACGTACAGATCACGAATACGTTACTTGATGTGGTAAAAGGCTCGTAACAGGGGGTAGGAAAAAATGAAGGCATTGCACTTGCGTAAGTCACTATCGATTCTATTGGCGCTCCTTTTGGTCTGCTCTGTAGCCTATAGCGAGGAGCATTTACACACCTACGGTGAATGGGTAGATCAGGGAGACGGCACACAGAGCCGTCAATGCACCATTTGTCAGTACGTAGATACGGCTGAACTGCCGGTACAGAAGGAGCAGCAGCCTGCGACGGAAACCGAGCAGGTGCAAGAGCCAAAAACTTTGCGTACGATCACTTACAGTGCGAATGGCGTAAAAAAGACCGTTAGCAAAGAAAGCTTTGCGTTATCGGTGATCCCCACGCCTGAAAAGGTAAAGCTGGCGATTCCGGAGGGGATGGAGTTTTCCTACTGGAGCGCAGGGGGAAAGACTTACTATGCCGGTGAAAAGTTCGGTGCAGACGAGAGCCAAATACCAACAACTCTCGTTGCAAATTGGAAGGAAATCGTTCAGCCCGAACCGGAGATAGAGGTTGCTCCTGAGGGAGAGAGCAAGCCTGATGGCGAGGCAAAGCCCGAAGGGGAAAACAAGCCAGACGGCGAGGTAAAACCTGAGGGGGAAAGTAAGCCTGACGGTGAGGTAAAGCCCGAGGGGGAAAGTAAGCCTGACAGCGAAGTAAAGCCCGAGAGTGAAAGCAAGCCTGACGGCGAAGCAAAGCCCGAGAGTGAAAGCAAGCCTGACGGCGAAGCAAAGCCCGATGACGAAAGCAAGCTGGACGGCGAAGCAAAGCCCGATGACGAAAGCAAGTTGGACGGCGAAGCAAAGCCCGAGGGGGAAAGCAAGCTGGACGGCGAAGTAAAGCCCGAGGGTGAAAACACATTCGACAACAATAAGTCCGTTGAAAACATTGAAGCAATTCCATCTGTTGACTCTTCTTTTTTAGTGACCGATGAAACTAATGAGGAAAAGAAGGCAGATTCTGATTCGGCAAATATTGAAGTGCCGGCGAATACACTTCTTGCTTTAAATACGAGCAGCAACCTATCGCTGAATTCGGAAGACGAAGAACCCTCAACGGTAAACACCATTACGGTTTATCATGTAGGCGATCAATCCAAGAGCGTTGAATATGTACAGGGACAGACTGTTCTCAGTCCAGAAGCCCATGGCCTATCCATTGTGGAAGGGCAGCAATTTGCTGGCTGGAACACGCAAGCAGATGGAACGGGCGCGAACTATCAGGTTGGAGACTCCATCGACGCCAACGCAGTACCGACTGATTTATATGCCCAATTTTCTGTTAGCGAAACGGAAGCCCTCAATATCGTGACGGTTTATCATGTGGGCGATCAATCAAAGAGTGTTGAATACGCGTCAAATCAAACGATTCCCAGTCCAGAAGCCCTTGGCCTATCCATTGCGGAAGGGCAGCAATTCGATGGCTGGAATACGCAAGTAGACGGAACAGGTTCGGTGAACTATCAAGTTGGGGACTCCATCGACGCCAACGCAGTACCGACTGATTTATATGCACAATTTTCTGTCGGCGAAACAGAGACCCTCAATATCATGACGGTTTATCATGTGGGGGATCAATCCAAGAGCGTTGAATACGCATCGGATCAAACCGTTCCAAGCCCGGAAGCCCTTGGCTTACCTGTTGCGGAAGGGCAGCTGTTCGAAGGCTGGAATCGCCAGCCGGAGGGAACGGATGATGTGATGTATCAGGCGGGCGACGCTCTCGATCCCGCCGCTGTTCCCAGCGATTTATACGGCCAATTTACGGATGCTACTGCGGCAGACGCTGCGATGGAGATTATGCCGCTGGCACTACTGGACTATGCCGTTACCAGTGTGGCTTATTACCGCAACGGCAATGCTGATAGGGACGGCGGACAGCCGATTATACGTGCCGATAAAACAGCGGCTGACGGGAGCATCCTAGCCGTATGGCCTGGCTATCATTTTGTGAATTGGTACGATCATAATAACAATCACTATGCCTATGGCGCTACCTTACCCACGACTACCAAGGATCCCAGTGGGGTGCTTACGTTATACGCGCAATGGGCAGCCGATACCGGGTTAAACCTACCGGGTATGACCATTAGTGTAAGTGTGGATAAAACTGGCGCTTATCCCGGCGACGAGGTTTTCTACACACTAAACGTAAGGAATGACAGCAACGCAACGGTAGCGATGGATCTTTGGGATCAGCTGCCGGAAGCTTTGGAGCTGATTGATGCAAACGGAGGGACGGTTAGCAACGGCAATTGTAAGTGGCTGGGTATTTCGATCGCCGCAGGCCAGACGATAAGTCGCAATATGCGTGCGAGGATAAAAGCCGGCGCGCAAGCAGACGCGGAGATTGAAAATACAGCCTTCATCGCAAGCATCAACGGCACTGAGGTTTTCCGGAGCGATATGAAAATTGCAAGTGCGAAAACCAAGGTGCTCCGCAAGGTAATCTATGACGGAAACGGCGGCGTGCTGAAAAATGGAGCTACTGCTTATACCGATACGGTTAATACCGGCGCAGTATTGCGCAATGATCAGCTTGGCACCTTTGAACGCGCGGGTTATCGTTTTGTGGGCTGGGTTGATTCCAAGGGAATGGCTGCCTACGCTCCTGGAGATACGCTGTATCGATTTGCGTTTCTAGACGGCCCGCTGACTTTGGTTGCGCAATGGACGGAATCCGTAGCAAACCTAAGCATTTCCGTCACAACGGCACAAAACGGCCTTTTCCGGGGCGGTGTTGCAAATTATGTGATCACGATCGCAAATACCGGCACCGCCTCCGCAAGCAATGTGGTATTGGCAGATCAGGCTACGATGGATCAGACGAGCGCTAGCCAACAGATCGCCTTGCAAGGCGTTTCTCACAGCTTGTCGAAGAACGATAATAACGGGTATGTGGAGTGGGTAATCGGTGAAATTCCAGCTGGGCAGTCCGTACAGCGAACCATTAGCTACAAGGTGCTGGAGGGTTCTATTTTAACCCAACTCAGCAATCACGCCACCATTACCAGCATTAACGGGATAGCCGCAGGCGGAAATTTGACCTCCACCGTTACCACGGCGGTATCCAGCCGACTGGTGGTATACAATGCCAACGGCGGTGTGGTAGGCGCTACGGGCGAGCAGCGCTTTACCAGCGGCGGGATGCAGGTTTTAGATAATTCCGTTGTGAATATGAACCGCGCAGGCTATGCGTTTGCTGGCTGGAACACGCTGGCTAACGGCAGCGGCGCAACTCGTAAGGCTGGTGAGGTGATTCAGGATACGGAATTAAACCAAAACCACACCTATGAGCTTTACGCTCTCTGGAATCCGGTTTATATCGTGTCCATCGGCGCGGCGGCTAACAGAACTGTGGTCACTAGCAAGGAACTGATCACTTACACCGTCACGGTTACTAATTCGGGCATGGCTGCAACGCCCGCCCTCGTAATCAAGGACACGCTGCCTGTCAACGGTCGCTTTGTGTCGGTAAAGCTTTCTGTGGGTACCTTTGACAATAACAACGCTCAGTGGGCGATCAACGGGTTGCCAGCTAACAGCAGCGCTACCATGGAAATAGTGGTGGAAGCTAACGGCACGCTTACGCAGGATGAGAAAATCATCAATCAGGCGTCGGTTATCGCCATCGGCACTGATCCGGTTCCTGCCGGACTAACGGCTTGCGCAACCGTTACAGCCGACGTGCGCAACGGCGACCTACGGGTTACAAATCGTGTATTCGGCAATGGAGCCAGCTATTCCAGAGATTTCCCCTTCACCATGATCCTGCGCAACCCGGATGGCGGGCTGGTGACCGGGTATTACACCTACATCTACTCTGACGGCACCACAGGCGTTTATTCCGCTGAACTGCCTATGGAGTTTGAGCTACGGCATAACGAATCCATCTATTTTCCGAATCTTCCGGCAGGTACGCGGTTTTCCGTTGAGGAAACCAATCACCGGGGATATTCTCTCAAATCCTATGGAAGCGCCGGTGTGATTCAGGGGGTAAGTACTGCTGGTTTTGAAAACAGCCGCTATCGAAACACCGATATTCCCAAGACGGGCTATGGTGAAGGCAGCTGGATGCTATTGGCGCTACTTTTGCCGCTATTGGCCGCTGCATTCCTGCTGATTCGCAAGCCAAAGCGCGCAAAGCAATAACTGTGAAAGGTGGCAGTACAATGCAAAAATCAACTGTCAAAAGCTCTCAATCGATACGGTGGCTGGTGCTGGCAGCTTTGATTATCGCTGCGCTAGCGGTGACCTGGTTTGCCGTTGGTCGGGACGCGCTGGACGGCGTGAATGCCGCGCAAACCGACCAACGGACCAAGGAGCTTTATTATGGAAAACCCACCAGCTCTCTATGGACGGTTCTGCTTTCCTCCGCCAGCGCGGAGGGTCCTGGTCCTGGTCCTGCGGACGGCGGTCTTGTAGACGGCGGTCTTGTAGACGGCGGTCTTGTAGACGGCGGTCTTGTAGACGGCGGTCTTGCAGACGGCGGTCTTGCAGACGGCGGTCTTGCAGACGGCGGTCTTGAGGACGGCAGTCTTGCAGACGGCGGTCCTGCGGACGGCAGTCTTGCGGACGGCGGTCTTGCAGACGAGGAGGCTATGCCGGAGAAATTCCGGACCCTCTACGGGCAGAATCCTGATGTGGTAGGCTGGCTAAAAATGGGTGAAAATGTTGATTCACCCGTGGTGCAGCGTGATAATAGCTGGTATCTGGACCACAGCTTTTTCGGCGAGAAAGACAGAAACGGTACTTTATTTGTGAACGCTAACAATCAAATCGAGCCGAGGGACGACGTGCTTCTCATTCACGGCCACGATATGAAAAGCGGGGCGATGTTTGGCAAGCTGCTAAACTTCCGGGAGGAAAGCTATCTGCGGCAATATCCGTTGGTTTACTTTCGTACAATTTACAATGATGAAGATACCTGCTATGTTCCTATTGCTGGCTTTGATGCATCCATGCTGCCTGGGAAAAGCTCCTATTTCGATATTACGCAGATGGTGTTCCCCACCGACAACCCTGACGCGCCGCAGGGAGAACCGCGGCAGAGCGTTGCCTTCGAACAATACCTTGCATCTTTGGCAGAGCGCTCCTATTGGCCTTCTCCCGTGGACGTAAATGTGGAGGATGAGCTGTTGATGTTGGTTACATGCAGCTACATTCAAGAGGACGGGCGGTTCATGCTGGTTTGCAGAAAGCTTCGGGAAGGAGAAAGCCCGGAACAAATGATGGAGCTGCTTGGCGCGGAAAAGTAAGGCGGTTTCCCACATTCTATCTGTCCTTCTCCTTGCGTAATGGAAAGCATTCGCCAATCGCCCTCTTGCGCATAGGTAAGTGATGCTCTCGCATACGCCAACCGGGCAGCCTCTACATGACCATCGAGGCCAACAATAGCACGGAAGCAGTCAGCACCCTTCTATGCGAAAACCATTGAATCATCGCAGTTTACCGACATCAAGCCCTTTCGCACATGACACGATCATATACGAAGGGGCTTGGTAGGTTTTATGAATCTTTTCTTGTTATTGCGCTTGGCTTTTGCAACGAGTATTTGCCACGCCTGTTACATTGAGTTAGTTCAGCATTGCAGAGGCTGCTGCGTTAGCGTCGATCATTTCTTGAAGGCCTTGAGACTTCAACGCTTCATAGCCGGTAAAGAACTCGTCGATGCTGATGCGGCCAGCAATGGCGTTGGCCTGTAGTTCCAGAACGGCGGGGATGATATCGGCGCTATAGGTGCTGTAAGCGTCGGTGGCGATTTGGGGCGCTAGCTTGACAAAATAGGGATCGTTCAGGAATAAACCATCATAAAAGAACTTGTTTGCCTCCGGAAGCTCGTCATAGCTCTTGCCCTGGCAGAGAATCTGCATATAGGAATCTAGCGTCCAGCAGGTAGGCAGCATCTGGAAGTTTAGTCCGGCTCCCCGAGCGTTCGCGAAGGAGTCCACATAGGGGGAGATGATCTTGGGGTTGTGGTCGGCGTCATATTCGAAGGTATATCCCTCCACGCCGTAATTCATCAGCAGCATGCCCTCGTCAGACCAAAGGTAATCAAACACTTTGCAGATCAGGTCGATTTTTTCCTCGCCGCTTACAGTTACACAGCCCTTGGCGGCAATGGTGCTACGAGAGGGAATCAGCTTATCGCCCAGAGGGCCTTCAACCGGCTCGATGCATTCGCATTTCATGCTGGGGTCTACTTCCCGCAGCGCCGTGGTGGTGGTCAGGCTTTGCTCGGCAAAGGCCTGCATGGAACCGCCGATGCCGGAGTTCATTACGGCGTAGCTTTCGGTTAAGGTACGGGAGGCAAACTCGGTATCAAGCAAGCCTTCGCTATACATCATCGCCATGTTTTCAAGGTAAACGCGATAATTGGGATGCTCCCAGATGAGATTGTAGGTGCCGTCCGGCATCGTAGTTACATAATTGCCCTGAGATTGGCAGGATACGGGAATGCCAAAGGCGGGCATAAGGGAGTAGGCATTGCCGGTAAAAGGAATTTCATCCGCAGCGTCGCCGTTGCCGTTCGCGTCTTGATCACGGATGGCGCGCCACGCAGTCAGCCATTCCTCCCACGTTTGGGGCTTTTCTAGGTTCAGCTTTTCCAGCCAGTCCGTGCGGATGATAAAGGACATAGCTTCCGGCATTTTATGCTTATAGGGGAAGGAATACACCTCGCCGTCGGTAGCGCTTTTTAGATATACGTAGTCATCCTCCTCAAGCCCGGCAACCATATGAGGTAGCTTTTCCTCGGTCAGGTATTGGGTAATGGGCACGATGGCACCCTGATCCATCAGCGTTGTAACGGAGGCGCCGATAATCACATCCGGCAGCTCGCCCGACATCAGCACGGAATTAACCTTCGTGGCATAGTCGGCGGACAGGTTATAGTCGATGTTGATCTTCACTCCCGTGGCTTCCTCTACGTATTTGATCAGGTTGTTTTCCGGGTCAAAGGGAGTCCAGTAGGTGGTCATAATGGTGATTTCCCCAAGAGGCGCGCTTTCGGCAGATGCGCCAAAGGTGACGCAAATGCTCATAAGCAGTGCGGTAACAAGAACCAGTGCTAGGATTTTTTTCATTTTCTTCTCTCCTTCATTTTATTTATGGAAGGCTCATTCTTTCACGGAGCCAAGCATAACACCTTTAACGAAGTACTTCTGGATAAAAGGGTATACGCACATGACGGGAATCAGCGCCACCACCACGACTGCGTTTTTAAGCTGCTCAGGCAACGCGGAGGTACCGCCCTCATATTCCACCAGATTGGTATTTTGGGAGGATAGTACGATTTCTCGCAGCATAATTTGCAGCGTGTACTTGTTAATGTCGCGCATATACACCAACGGGTGCAGATAATCGTTCCAATGGGCTACAAACACCCATAGACCGATGGTTGCCAACCCAGCCTTGGACAGGGGAACGACGATGGTAAACAAGGTTCGAAAATCATTGGAGCCGTCGATGTAGGCGCTTTCAATCAACGAGTGGGGGATAGAACGAAAATAGTTGGTAAGAATCAAAATGTTATAAGCCGAAGCCAAACCGCTGAGGATCAAAGAGAACAGATTGTTGACCAGCTTGAGCTGGCTAATGACCACATAACTGGGTATTAAGCCGGCGCTGAACCACATCGTCAGCATAATCACCGTGTTAAAAAACTTCTTGCCCGGAAACGTACCGAAGGCCATGGGATAGGCAGCCAGCGACGTCATAACCAGCGCCGCTATCGTACCCAGACCGGCTACGAAGATGGTGTTTCCGTATGCAACCAGAATGCTGTTGCTCTTTAGTACGTTTAGGTAGGAATTGAGCGAAAAGCCGACCGGGAATATGGTAACCCGGTTGCTGACGATGGCCAGCTCATCCGAAACGGACATGGACAGCACGTTCATAAACGGAATGATGATCATGAGGGAGAATAGGCATAAGCTGAGCAGTCGCCCACGGGAGATTTTAGCTGCGGCAGCAACGCCACTCCGCGTCCATACTCACTAACGCGCAGTAAAGGCCAATAGATGCTTTGCACCCATGCGCTGCCCCCCACGCGGGTCATGATGGGAGCAATCACGTTCACCAGCTGCGCCAAGCAGGCGATTTTCACCCGATCCGCGTGACGGATGAGGGTATTGAGCAAAAAGCCCATGCAGAGCGCATCCTCAAAGGTGTAGGTGTGCTCAATCAGCGCAGGGGCTACCGCCCATGCGTCCTCCGGGCGCGGCATGCTCAGTCGCTCCGGGTGTCGCTCTACGTCGGTGCGGTGTAGCACATTCCATTCGTCAAAGGAAAGATGAAGCTGCTTTTTGCTGTGCTTTTTTCCCTTGGTTGCATCACAGATGGAGGTCAGCGTGCGAATCATTTCATCTAGGCTGACACTGCTGGCTAAATAGCTAGCGGAGTCGGTTTCGGTATTGCGGAAGTAGCGATGGAACGCCACATAATCAATCTGCTCATAGCATTCGTCCAGCATATCCAGCTCCCATTGCCCATAGGTGGGCAGCTCCATGCCGGAGGAGCCTACGGCGATCAGCTCAATCTTGGGATCCACCCAGCGCATGATCTTTGCCGTTTCCCGGGCAACCGCGCCATATTCCCGCGCCGTTTTGTGGCACATCTGCCACGAGCCGTCCATTTCGTTACCAAGACACCATGTTTTGATGCCGAAGGGCTGTTCCCGTCCGTTTGCCCGGCGAAGGTCGGAATAATAGCTGCCGCTTCGATGATTGGTATACTCAATGAGGTTTCGCGCTTCTTCTGGGCCACGGGTACCCAGATTGACGGCATAAATCAGTTTGGCCCCCACCTCCTCGGCGTAGTCATAAAACTCGCTCAGTCCTACGGTGTTTGGCTCAATGGAGGTACGGCTCAGCTCTAAACGTCGCGGCCGCCGCTCTACGGGGCCGACGGAATCCTCCCAATCAAAGCCGGAAACCATATTTCCGCCGGGATAACGAATCGCGGGAATATGAAGCGAGCGTACCAGCTCCTTCACGTCGCCGCGAAAGCCGTTTGCGTCCGCAGACGGATGAGTCGGTTCATATAACCCGTTGTAAACGCAGCGTCCCATATGCTCCACAAAAAAGCTGTATAAGCGATCCTCTACCCGAGCAATTTGGTAATCCGCGTCGATAATCATCTGTGCCTTTTGCATGCCATCCCTCTTTCGTCTGAAATAATTGTACAATAAATAACGGGAATCTTCTGAGAGATCCATCGATATTTTTGTTTGCTTGGCATGAATAGAATTATAAAAGTCTTACCTTCCAATGTCAACGGATTTTAAATGCTTCAAAAAATAAGGCAAGGAGCCTAAAAACATTCAAAAATATTGGATGTTTTTAGGCTCCTTTGCCTTTTCTTTTCGTTTGCTGCAAATGCTAGCAGTCAACCGGTTCTTCATTACAACCGATACGCATGACTACGGCTTGCTCAAAATCGCCGAAGCGTTTTCCAAAGAGCACCAAGCCGCCGATATTCGCTGCGTCCGCATCAATGCCGATCCGCACGTCGATGGAGTCTCTACCGTATAGATCAAGATCGGAAAGCGTTGTATCCGAAATAACGTCGCTGCCTAAATAGCTGTTTTGCGATGTGACGCGCCATGTTTTTAGCTCTCCGTACTGGGTGTTGATCGTATTCCACCACTCAGGCGTGAGCAAACCCCGGCGAATGCTCCGCTCGGCGCTGCTCTGCCACACACCCAAGTTTTGACCGTTAATCGAAACGGATATATCGCTTTTCCATGGAGCATGATAGGAGGCCGTTTGTGGATTGATCTCCACAGACAGCTCCAGCCATTGAATATCGGCGTGATCGGGCAGCGGAAAGCGGTACTCCACAAAGCCCTCGCGCCACCACATCACCTGCGCGTCTAACCTTTTCGGGTTGTAAAACGCGCTAGGCGTATCATAGCGGTCAATCAGTTCGGTCTCCGAGCCTAGCCCGCAGGTCGGCTTCAAATTGTGAATCGCGCTAAAGGAGCCGATGGGTAGCTCATAAGTGCGCACCTGATTTGCGGAATGAAAGGTATCGCCGTGAGGGGATAAAAAGAACTGTAAACTGCGCACGCAGCCCGAGCATAGCTTGATATTGCCGCGAAGCCCCGGACAGATAACGCTTTTAATCAGCTTGGCATTTTCCAAAAGCTGCACATGCATTGCCGTGGAGGACATCGGCAGATGCAGCGCTTCGGACAATTCCCGTATATTCATGCTGCGCACGCAAAGCAAATTGAGAATGTCCAGCCGTTCCATCGAGGCAAGAGCCCGAAAAATCGGATACACCGTTTCCGGCTGGTCGATTCTGAGAGTGGTGCTTACGTTTTCGGAGGAACGCTCGTCAGCCATGGGCGGTATCCTTTCTGCTTCCCCCTCAGGAAACGGGACTGGGCGTAGGCGCAAGCGTGGGCGTGCTAGACGGCATAGGCGTTTGCGTTGTCACGACCTCCGCATAGATTTTTTCCAACGTATTGGTGCCTGCAATGCCGTCAGCCCGCAGGCTGTGATCCTTTTGAAAGGCCTTCACAGCTTTTTTGGTGCCGTTCCAGTAAACGCCCGTGACCGTTCCCTCGTAATAGCCCAAATCCTTCAGCCTTCGCTGTAGCCAATACACATCCTCTCCTTCGGACTTCAGCTGCAGCTTTCGGAAGGGCTCCGACGGCGTGCAGTCGCTGGTATAGGCTGGCTCCGGGGTAGGCTCCGGCGTGGTGGAAGGAACCATGTAGGCCTTGTTCAGCGGAGGCGGTAGCAGCGATTTGGTCAGCTCCTGATCCTCCGGCAGATCCTCCCGAATGGAAACGGTAATGCCCTTACGAATGTTTTCGTAAATCCATTTTGCGTCGCTGACCAACAGGCGGATGCAGCCGTGGGACGCGCGCTGGCCTAGCTTGTTGTAGGACTTGGTGCTAAGCGCCATATAATCCACCGCGCGATAAATAACGCTGTGGAAGGCGATGTTCTCATTGATGCGCGTCCAATACTGGGCATGGCTTCCATATAGGCTGAAATAAGCCCAACGCGCCCGGCGGCCGTTGGTAACCCAGTCGCCCACATCGCTGGGGGTGGCGTTTAGGCCGGTGGAGCAAATCATTTGGCGCACGATATTGGTGTACTCGCCATTTTCATCAGGGCTATAAACGGTTGTTACCTGATTGCGTACGTCTACTGTAACTGCGTAGGGAATGGGGGTAGGCACCGGGGAGGGCATCGGCGTAGCCTGACTGTAGACCACATTGACCGCGTTAAAAAGCTGATTCCATGTTTCCTCACCCATGGTTCCATCGGGATACAGGCCGTTATACTCCTGAAACTGCTTGACTGCCGCAATGGTTTGATCCATATAATAACCGCTGACAGGACCGTCAAAAAAGCCCAGCTCGGTTAAGCGCGTCTGTACCTTTTTTACGTCTGCGCCCTCGGTTCCACGGGTCATGGTTTTGCCAAAGGGGGTTTCATCCATGCTGTCGGCGGTGCTGGCACCGTCGTCTACCATAACCACGTCGTTCACGTCGCCAACATCCGTCAGGGGATCGGGGGTGGGCGTGGGCTCCACATTCTTGGACAGCGCCGAATCGCTGTAAAGCAGCTTAAGGGTATCCAGATCTGCTTTCCCATCGGCAGTCAGGCCGTTATGGGACTGAAAGCTTTTTACTGCGCCCTCCGTAGCGGAACGGAACTTACCCGTGGCATTGGCGTCCAGATAGCCAAGCTCCTTGAGCCGTTCCTGTAACCGGGTTACATCGTCGCCGTCGTCGCCGTTTTTCAGCGTTCGATACTCCGCGTTCATCAGCGCTTCATAGGTTTGCTCATCGACAGCTCCGGTTACAGTAAGCGCATAATCTGTTTGAAACCGCCGAACGCCCGCGCGGGTGCCCTCCAAAAAGTTGCCAGAGATTTTTCCGGAGTAATAGCCAAGGTCGCTGAGCTTTTGCTGAATCTGCGTCACCAGCTCGCCTTGGTCGCCATATTCCAGCGTAGCAAACGCCTGTATCGATAGGTTCGCCTCGGCTTCAGCATTTTCAGGTGGGATGGGAGCCGTTGGCAGCAACAGAAAAATCGCTAGTAAAAACGCCGTCAGCCGTTTCATGACATTCACTCCTTATAAATATTCATTCATGGCGCTCAACCGTTTAAAGATCAAATCCGGCTTGATATCGCCCGATTCCACATCGTCCATGGTTGCCTCCCCGGTAAGCACCAGAATACTGAGAATGCCGAAATTCAACCCGGTGGCGATATCCGTGTACAGTCGGTCGCCAACCATCGCCAGCTCCTGTTTTTGAAGCCCGGTCTTTCGCAGAGCCTCCTCCACAATACCGCCGTAGGGCTTGCCGATGATCTGCTCCGGCCTGCGACCCGTGCTAGCCTCGATAAAGGCCATGATGGCGCCGATATCCGGCGCAAAGCCAGTTTCGGTGGGGCAGTTGAAGTCTGGGTGGGTGGCGATATAGGGCAGTCCCGCCCGTACAAAGTCGCATACGGCTGTCATTTTTGCGTAATCAAGGCTGGTGTCATAGCCGATGAGCACATAATCCGGGTGCTCCTGATCGATGGATACCCCCATACTCTCCAGCTCGGCCCGGAGCATATCGTTGCCTAGCAAAAACGCCTTTTGTCCTTTTTTTTCCCGTAGGCAGTAGCTTCCGGCTGCCTGCCCGGAGGTGAGCACGCTTAGGAAGGGCTCTTTTACCCCCATGCCCTTTAGCTTTTCCACATAAACCGTAGCAGATTTACTGGAATTGTTGGTAAGAAACAGCGTGGATCTTCCCGTTTCCCGCAGCTTGTCCAAGAAGCAAAGAGAGCCGTCCAATAGACGATTCCCTAAATAAAAGGTACCGTCCATGTCCAGCATAAAGCATTTAATCCCGGCCAGCTTGCTTTTAATTATTGCCTGATCCATCCTGCGGGTCTCCTTCCCTATTTGACGAGTAAATTTCAATTTATTGTAACACAATTTTTATTTTTCTACAATATTCCCCGTGGAAATGCCACGCCAAACCTATGAAGGTGATACCATATTCAACGGTTTTAGAATAAGTATGCCCAAGAAAAGGGCACTAGCGAAAATGAAATGGGAAGGAGAAAAGAGAAAGTAGATAATAAGCGGAAAAGATGGATTCAGCTTTAGGTAATGCGCCCGTATACCAAATTGATTAAAGGGATTTAAGCATCAGTCCCAGCCCGAACAAAAGCAGCGGAACGCCAACCAAAGCGCCGATGATGGTGGCGCAAAGAACGCCGCCTAAAACCACGCAGCAGATCCCCAATAGAAAGCCAAAGATACCGCCAACGATTCCAAGCACCGTGTTCAGGACAAATCCAATCAGTGACAAGGGCCAAGTAAAGATTCTAAGCATTTAGGTTTCCCTCCTACGATTCAGATTCTAGCATATCTCTGTAAAAAATACCAAAAAGAAAGGATTAGAATATGCTTAATCCTTTCTAATGATGGAGCGGATCTATTGGACAAAGCACGCACAAGTGGAAAAGGAACCGGGACTGTGGTAAAATCCCGTCTTTGACAGCACAAGAAGCAAAAAACCGTTGCAATCCATTACAGTATAACGGTTACAGCGGTTTGTTTTTCTGTTTTGAAGTTTTGTAATTTATTTTCTTCCCTTGCTTAATTTTTGAA
>JAQUWD010000085.1 GCA_028693055.1 Eubacteriales bacterium
AGCCGCTGAATCCCGCCGCACGGGACTACCCCAATGAGTTCATACAGACGGGTATTTCCGCCATTGATGGGTTGAACACGCTGGTTCGCGGACAGAAGCTGCCCGTGTTCTCCGGCAGCGGTCTGCCTCACGCGCAGCTGGCTACGCAGATTGCTCGTCAGGCGAAGGTGCTGGGCGACAATCAGAAGTTCGCCGTAGTGTTCGGCGCAATTGGTATTACCTTCGAGGAAGCGGAGTTCTTCATCAGCGACTTCCGCAAGACCGGCGCAATCGAGCGTGCGGTGCTGTTCATGAATCTGGCTAACGACCCCGCTATCGAGCGTATTTCAACGCCCCGTATGGCGCTGACCGCCGCCGAATATCTGGCCTACGAAAAGGGCATGCACGTATTGGTTATTCTTACGGATATCACCAACTACGCCGAGGCCCTACGTGAGGTTTCCGCCGCCCGCAAGGAAGTGCCCGGTCGGCGCGGCTATCCCGGCTACCTGTACACCGACCTTGCGTCTATGTACGAGCGGGCCGGACGTGTTATCGGCAAGGAAGGCTCTATTACCCAGATTCCGATTCTGACCATGCCTGAGGATGACAAGACCCATCCTATTCCCGACCTGACCGGTTACATCACCGAGGGGCAGATCATCCTGAGCCGCGAGCTGTACCGCAAGGGGGTTGTGCCCCCCATCGACGTACTGCCTTCCCTGAGCCGGTTGAAGGATAAGGGCATCGGCGTGGGCAAGACCCGGGAGGATCACGCCGCTACGATGAATCAGCTCTTCGCCGCTTACTCTCGCGGCAAGGATGCTAAGGAGCTGGCGGTCATTCTAGGCGACGCGGCCTTGAGCGACGTGGATAAGCAATACGCCGCCTTTGCCGACGCATTTGAAAAGCAATACGTATCCCAAGGCTATCAAACCAACCGCTCTATCAATGAAACGCTGGATCTGGGCTGGGCGCTGCTCAACATGCTGCCCCGTACAGAGCTAAAGCGGATTCGAGACGATATGCTGGACAAGTACCTGCATGTGGAGACGGATGAGGATCAGCCCGAGGAGGAAGAGTAATGGCAACAGCAATGCGCGTCAACCCCACCCGTATGGAATTGACGCGGATCAAGCGCCGCCTTGTGACAGCCAAGCGCGGTCATAAGCTTCTCAAGGACAAACGGGATGAAATGGTTCGCCAGTTCATCGCGCTGGTACGAGAAAATTATGCGCTGCGCAAGGAAGTCGAGAAGGAGTTGAACGTGGCGTTGGCCGCCTTTGCGCTGGCTCGCAGCGTGACGGAGCCGGAGCTGATGGAGGAAGCGTTGCTTTACCCCGCCCGCAATGTAGAGGTGGAGATGGCTATGCGCAGCGTCCTCAGCGTCCATGTTCCTACCTTGAAGGTGCGTGAGGAAACCATGCAGGATACCGTACTAAGCTACGGCCTCGCGGAAACCTCCGCACAGCTGGACGGTGCAATCGAAGGCCTAGCCAATCTGCTGCCAAAGCTCATCAAGCTGGCGGAGGTAGAAAAAGCCTGCGATTTGTTGGCGGATGATATCGAAAAGACCCGCCGCCGCGTCAACGCATTGGAGTACGTCATGATCCCGCAGTTTGAGGAAACCATCCGATTTATCACCATGAAGCTGGATGAAAACGAACGGGGAAGCCTGACCCGCCTGATGAAGGTGAAAACGATGATTCAGGAGCGGGCTGCGAATTAAATGGACTTGGGGGAGCGGAATCATCCGCTCCTCCCATCGTATAGAAAACAGCGCGATATTTCCGTATTACCACAAAGCTTAGCGGCATCGGCAGCGTCCGCGGCAGATTAGGAGAATGAGTTGAATTTTTTATCATTTATCGCTATTATGTCTGCCTCCTTTCTTTTCTTGCTGTCCGTTCAACGATTGAATGTTCAAAAGCATGATAAAATCAATAACGCCGCAATACTCGTTCTTTTATGCCTGACATGGTGGAATGTTTGCGACGCTTTTTTCTACCTCGCCGCAAGTAAACCGCTGGCGTGGTTTTGGCATCAGCTGGGGGCCGTTGGTTGGTGCGGCTTTATTGCCGTTACGGCTTATTATTTTTTGACCATGACCGGCGTCTCGCAAAAGATGAAATGGTACGCTCAGCTGCTTTATTGGCTACCTCCGCTAGGGTTAACGTTGCGCTTTGTGCTTGAGCATCCGACTGGGCTGGCGGAGGATTTAACGCTAAGCTCCAGCGGCTTAGGATGGACTTATGTGCAGCGCTATCAGAACCTGTGGCCTTTTGTTTTTCTGGCATACTTACTGGTTTACATGGGCGGCGCGCTGTGCTGGCTGTATCGCTGGCAGACTAAGGTCAATAATCGCAGCGCGAAAGCCGTCGCGCTTAAGTTTATCAAGCTGGATTCGGCAGTGATTGCAATCGGATTTCTTTTTTCTTACGTCCTACCGTACTTTTCTGATTTTTTACCGCCCCTCAATTGTGTGGCGACGTTGATTTTTGCCTTGATCTATCAGCGTAATATCGTGGACTTCGATTTTTTTACGCTGGAGCTGGCGCTCAATCCCGGCTTCATCTTGGAAAGCTGCATTGAAGCCATGGTGGTTATGGATGAGCAGTACCGCATTCTTTATACCAATGAGGAAGCCAAGAAGCTATTAAGGGAAGAAAACCTGAACGACCGAGATTATTTGGATTTTCTCTCCGGGGACAGTGCTCAAGAGGTGGAAAGGTTTATCATTTCCGCCCGGGATCACTCATCGCCGCTGAACCTGCAGCTGAAAAGCGGGATCCCGATATTATGCTCCATCAATCGAACCTCGACCCGCAAGAAGAACATGAACGTATGCATCATTTGCATGACGGAAATCAGCAGACTGAAAACCATTCAGGATCAGCTGGACTATCTGGCTCATTATGACGAGCTGACGGGGCTCATCAACCGCCGCAGGTTTAACGAGCTTTTGACAGAGTGGGTGGAGGACTACCAAAAAACTGGACAGGACTTTGAACTGCTCTTCCTTGATCTGATGGATTTTAAGCGAATCAATGATGATTTTGGTCATCTGGCGGGAGATTCTGCGTTGATCGCTACAGGGAAAGCATTGAACAGCATTTTGAAACCGGGGGATGTTTTGGCTCGATTTGCTGGTGATGAATTTGTCATATTACGCCGAGGCAAGGATAGTCATTCCTTGGTGAAGCATGTACAGAAGGAGGTAAACGATGTGGATTGCAGCGCTTTTGCCCCGGGACTGACGCTGGGTGTAGATGTGGGTAGAGGCTCAGCTTCGGAAGCCGGCGATGGTGAAGAATTGCTGCAAAT
The DNA here is from genome assembly GCA_028693055.1 of Eubacteriales bacterium. GTDB lineage: Bacteria > Bacillota > Clostridia > Christensenellales > Aristaeellaceae > Limiplasma. The sequence goes on from JAQUWD010000085.1 coordinate 3,304, forward strand.
GGCCGATAAGCAGATGTATGCGAAAAAGCGGAAGCGTAAGGAGACGTATGGAAGCCCGGCTAGAATATAGAAGAATCGCAATCGAATTGTGATGAGCAGAAAAACAGACGATTCACGCATCAAAAGCAGGGAATGCAGCGTCAGCCGCTTCTACTGCTTTTCTTTTATGGTATAATCATAACGTCCCTGAGGGATGGAAGGCGAATAGGAGGAAGCAATTGTGATTACCTTTGAAAATGTTACCAAAAGCTACGGCAATACGAAGGCTGTAGATCATATGAATTTGGAAATACCCGACGGCGAGGTGTTTGGGTTTATCGGCCCGAACGGCGCCGGAAAAACCACTACCATTCGGCTGATGACGGGAATTATTCAGCCGGACGAGGGCGTGATTAAGCTAAACGGAATCGATATTCGTAAGGATCCCATGGAGGCAAAGCGTACGTTTGGGTTTGTGCCGGATACCTTTGATATGTACGAGCGCCTGACGGGCATGGAATACCTGCGCTTTATGGGCGATATGTACGGCGTAAGCCTTGAAAAGCGTAAGGTGTTTACGGAAAAATATCTTGAGCTTTTCGAGCTCAAGAACGCTGCCGATCAACAGATTCGCGGTTACTCCCGTGGGATGAAGCAGAAAATCGCCATTATGGGGGCCCTGATTCACGAGCCAAGCATTTGGATTTTGGATGAGCCCATGGTAGGATTGGATCCTCAGAGTGTGTACCTACTAAAAGAGGAAATGCGTCGTCACAGCGAGTCCGGACGCACGGTGTTCTTTTCCACCCACGTGTTGGATGTAGCAGAACGGCTTTGCGACGAAATTGGCGTAATCAAGCATGGCTCCTTGATAGCGAAAGGCACGCTGGCTGAGCTGCGGGGCGGCGAGAAGAACAGCACGTTGGAGGAGCTATTCATGGAGCTTGTGGAGAAGGGGGAGTAACATGCTTGCCTATCTGCGGCTGCAATTGCTTAACAAACTGCGGGGATATGTACCCGGAACCTACCGCCGGGAGAACCAGAAAAAATCGCGTGCGGTCATGTCTTATATAGGGTTTACAATACTGGCGCTGTACCTGTGCGGTATGCTCGTATGGCTTGAAATGCTGATGTTCGATCAGTTTGCGGCTATTGGGCAGGAGCGGGCTGTTTTGGCGGTGGCGTTGCTGGCTGGTACCTTTGTTACGCTTCTGTACGGCTTTTTTGGATTGATCAGCCAGCTCTTTTTCGGGCGCGATACTTCTTTTCTAGCTGCATTGCCGATCTCCTCCCGGGCGGTGTTGGCGGTAAAAACGGCAATGGTGGTTTTGGGTGAGGCTGGCGTTACCTTGGTCGTTAGCGCGCCTATGTTTATCCGGCTGGGACTGTATACTGCTGCCGGTGTAGATTTCTATCTAAAGGCTTTTCTAACTTGTCTGTTTGTTCCCTTGGTTCCACTGAGTGTGGCGATGGCGGTCGGATTTTTGTTGATTCGTTTAAGCGGCTTGTGGAAGCGCCGTGAGGGCGTCACCACAATCGTCAGCTTTGCCTTCATGATTGGTATCATGATGCTGTCAATGTACAGTCAAAAGCTGAGCGGGCAGCAGCTACAGGATCTGCTGATGACTTTGGTGCTGGGCAAGGGCTCTATCACCAGCGTCATTTTAGCTCATTATCCGCCGCTGCAATGGGCCAACAACGCCATGAGCGGTCAGGATTTGGCTAGCTGGGGCTGGCTGGCGCTGTTCATGATTGTATCCCTTGCGGTGATTGGACTTTTCATTTGGGTGCTAGGGAAAAACTATCTAGGCTTGGCGATTCGCCAAAACGAGTCCTTGCGTAAAGTAAACGAGGGTCATCGCAAAGTGAAGGGCATTGCACGGACACATACGCCCTTTGCGGCGCTGCTTCGACAGGAGCTGCGGGAGGTACTTACGGTTCCTACCTATGCCACCAATTGCCTGACAGGCGTTGTGATGTTCCCGATGATGCTGATTATTATGTACGTGGGAATGGTCAATAATGGCGGCATTGTTAATTTTGCCTTGGAGATGGGCAAGCTGATTCCCAGAGATTATTTCATGGCGGGCGCTTTGGGATTGATGTGTGTGGTAAACGGAATGGGCATGGCGGTTAGCACCGCTGTTTCTCGGGAGGGGAAGCGTCATGAAATGCGCAAGACCTATCCCATCAGCGGAGCAACCCATTTGCTGGCTAAGGTCGTTATGGGAATGATTTTAAACCTGATAACGGCGATTACCACGTCCATTGTACTGTGGATTTTGTTACCAAGCTTTTGGTTGGAAACGCTGGCGGCGCTGCTGCTGGGGCAAATCTTCAATTTCCTTTGGTGCTCCTGCGCGCTGATGATTGACGTACGTCGACCGAACCTTCAATGGAAAACAGAAATGGAGGCCGTGAAGCAGAATATGAACGGTTTTCTGTCCATGCTAATGAGCCTTGGATTGGCGGGACTGCTGGGAGGCGTAGTTTATCTGGCAGTTACGCTAGGCGCGTCCTTGCTGGTAGGACTTGGCGCCTCTGTGGCGGTCATGATCGTCGGGGCGGCAGTTGCTTACCGTTTGTTGGTTACGAAGATGGCAAGGGTTTATTATTTACAATAAAATAAAAATAGTTGATAAATTGTTACAAAAGTATGTGCATTTTTGAGAAAAGTATGGTATACTGAGCTTGCCGAATTGGGAAAACGTGGCAAGGAGGATGCACATGCTTACAAAGGTTGGCAGTAAAGTCTACGATCAAACGCCTGAGTTATCGGTGCACCCACGCCTGAGCATGATGGAACGGGCCTTGTTAAAATGGGCCGTGATTGACCGGGACGATAAGGTCTTGGATGCGGGATTAGGGAACGGAATCATGGTAGATTACCTAATACGCAATTTGGAATGCGAGGTGTGCGGCGTATCCGATAATATGGAGCTGGTGCGCCGCACCCGCAACTTAGTACAGAGCGCCGATTTGGTTTATGCCAGCAAAGGGGATATTCCTTGGCATGACGAGGCTTTTGATACAGTATTCCTTCGTGCCGGGCATCGGGGCGGGCTGGAAAAGCAACTTGTTGAAATCAAACGGGTGCTGAAGTCCGGCGGGCAGCTGGTGATTGGCATCGACAGCTATCCAGCGGTGGTCAGAGGGGCGCTTCGGCTGTTAAGCGATGAAGTGGCGCAGGAGGACGAAAACGTTACGCGCAAAGAGGTTCAGGCTGCGCTGAGCGAGCTAGGCTTTGAATTCTTTAGCTGGCAGCGGATGTATTTGTTCGGCGGCGTGCTCATTTGCTGGAAGCATGGCGATGCGGTGGAAAAGCTGCTGAAAGACGAATAAACAAAGGGAAGGGCATTCGAAAGGACGTCCTTCCTTCTTCTGATTCCTATGTCGAATTTGTTACGTTTATGGTGTGTATCTTGTAATTTATATTCATATTTGTTATACTATCGACATGGAAAAAAACGGGTATGGGGGAGATAGGAGACTATGGATGTAGCTGTAATCGGAAAAGGACCAGCCGGTTGGTCCTGCGCCATGACGGCGCGCATGCGCGGCTTGTCCGCTGTTGTAATCGCCCCTCGCAATGATACGGGACTGTTACATACAGCAGAGCGCATTGATAATTATCCCGGGCTGCCTCATATATCGGGAAGCGAGCTGCTGGATAGCTTTCGAGATCAGGCGCTGGCAATGGGAACCGAGGAAAAAACCGGACTGGTACGCCAGATTATGCCTAATGGTAGCCACTTTATGCTGCTGATTGAAAACGACGTGATGGAATGCAAGACGGTAGTGCTTGCCATGGGCGCGGCTAGACCGACGCTGCTGCCCGGCGAGGAGGAACAGCTGGGGCACGGGGTCAGCTATTGCGCCACCTGCGACGGGATGTTTTATCGCGATAAACGGATTGCCGTATTGTCCACTTCAATGCAGGGCATAGAGGAAGCGGCGTTTCTGGCTAAGGTCGTTGGAGAGCTGGATTACTACGCGTTAAAGCCTCATAACACGGAGGAGCTTCCTTCCATGGCGCACATCGTCCACGAAAAGCCTAAGGCCATCGGTAGAGACGACGCAGGCGTAACCGTGACCACCGATCAGGCAACCCATTGCTATGATGGCATTTTCATTTTCCGGGCGGCTATGCCCTTGAATATGCTGCTTCAGGATTTGAAAACCGAGGGCGGCCATATTCCCGTAGACCGCGAGATGAAAACCAATGTGCCGGGCGTTTTCGCAGCTGGAGATTGCACCGGTAGGCCCCTGCAGATCGCCAAGGCGGTGGGCGAGGGGAATATCGCGGCTATATCCGCTGCGGAATATATTACCAAACATGGATGAAAGACCGCGTTCCAATCGTTTAATCAATGAACGAACCGGGATAAGGTCGAGTTCATGCACGATAGCTAGGAGGAATACGATAATGAAGCAAACATTCAAACGGATTTTCGCATTTGTGGTAGCACTGACGGCTTGTCTTGGAATGATGGGCGGAGCCATGGCACAGGCGCAGGACGGCGCTGATCTGGAAGCGCTGTATCCCTTGATGGATTTGGTATGCGCGGCTGCGATGGAGGCCCAAAGCGATGAAGAATACGCCATCGTCATTCCTGATTCCGAGGGCGAGCTGTCCCCGAAATTTGTGGATGCATTCATCCGCTTGGGACAAACCCGGGGCGCTGCTCTGGGGGTAACGGCGGAAATGATGAATGATACCGCTGCCCAGCAAACGTTGATGAGCTCGATCTTTGCGGCGCAGCTTCCTGAGCTGAGCACCGTAGTGCCCACCGAGAGCGAGGCGCAGTACATCGGCTTCCGGGCAGGCACCGTAAACGATACAGGTGAAAACCAAACCCTGCAGGTGGTAGGCGAAATTTATCTAGCCAGCAAGCCCATGCAGGAAATGTCCACTGAAGAATTCATGGACATCACTTGGCTGGATCGCGGTATTTTCACCTTCAAAAGCGACGCTACCGCGTTGAACGGCTTCCGGCTGATGGGCTTTTCTTCCGGTACGGATCTCAACATGGAAACCGCTTTTATGGAATACAGCGCGGATATCGTGGTGGAATATGTGAACTCTCAATTGGGCTTCACCATTTCCTATCCCGCCTTCTTTGACGACGAGCTGCTCTATGAGGACGCTACCGGCGTATCGGCGGAGCTTGCGGACAAGAGCGCTTCCTTCTTCGCCCGGCGGATTGAGAATACCGATCAGAGCGAGCTGCAAAGCTATGTGGATGTAATCGCCAGCGGCATTCAAGGCGCGAAGGCCAGTATTGTGGAAGGCTTGAACTGCGGTACGGTTTCCTATACCACCGACGATGGCTATATCGTGTTCGATGTGTATATCGTGGCGGAGAAGTACATATATCAGGCCGAGCTGCGCTACAAGACGGAATTGGCTAGCTCCTATAGCATGTATAATGCCTATATGGAAAACAGCTTTGTGGTGGATGAGGTAGCCGCAGGCTGAACGGAGGAGCGTAAATGAAGCGAATCGGAATCGTCGTACTGATGATGATCTGTCTGTGTCTCCCCGTTGAGGTGGGAGCGCTGGGCTTGGAAACCAAGGAACCCATCACCGGTACTTGCTATTATCCGGAGGGCGTGGAGGCAGAACAGGCCGATTATCTGTTCCGCTACACC
>JAQUWD010000036.1 GCA_028693055.1 Eubacteriales bacterium
AGCACGGGGCTTTCGCACCTATCTAGGCTACCGCTGTTGCATATTTCTGCAAGTTGGTAAACTTGATTTTAAGTTACTTCCATTATTTTCCTGAATGTACTTTTTCACGGTAAGAAGAAAAGAACCTGGGGAAAATCGCATCTTGACATCACAGCGCGCGACCGTTATAATAAAAATGTTGTTTTGTGGTTTTCTGCGCGTTGCGTATGCATCGCGCAACACCATACATATCGAATTTGCAAGGAGTTGTTCTTAGATGTTCCGTACCTTCCAGCCTAAGAAATGCCAGCGTAGCAAAGTGCATGGTTTCCGCGCTCGTATGTCCACCAAGAATGGTCGCCGCGTACTGTCCGCCCGTCGTCGTCGCGGTCGCAAGGTGTTAAGTGCCTAAGCAAATAGCGTAAGGAGCGGAGCTCTCTTTACCGGACGGCGAAAGCATTGCTTTATACCGTGGTGGGAAGTAGGCTGCGCTCCTTGCTGTAAGAGCAAAATCGAAAAAAGCCCGCCCCATTTCTGTATCGGGTGAAGTGGGTACGGGCTTTTCCAGTATGACGGCGCAGCGGCGCCTTCCTGAAAGGAAGATGGCGGAAACGTGGAGCGACAGCATCGGCTTGGACCCAATAGGCAGTTCAACTACGTGTATCGCCGCGGTAAACGCGTATCCTCTAAGGATTTTACATTGCTCTATGTTAGCAATCGTCAAAAGCGGGTCGGCTTTTCTGTCAGCAAGAAGGTTGGGGTTGCCGTGGTACGCAACCGTACCAAGCGTCGGCTTCGCGAAATTCTACGCCGACTTTTACCGGAGATGAAAAACGGACTCTATGTGTTCGTGACTCGTCCCTGTGTAGTACAATCTACCTATGAGCAGATGGACGCTCAGGTAAAGTCTTTGCTACGCAGACTGGATAGCCCCAAAAAGTCGCCGCAACGATGATCAAGCGCGTTATGCTTGCTGCAATCCGTTTTTATCGTAAGCGGATCAGCCCGATCACGCCTCCCAGCTGCCGTTTTATTCCCACCTGCTCTCAATATGCGCTGACGGCAATCGAACGTTACGGTGCGTGGAAAGGCGGGGGAATGGCGTTATGGCGCATATTGCGCTGTAATCCGTTGTGCAAGGGCGGCTATGACCCGGTTCCCGAAGAACTCATTACGACCATAAGGAAGGGATAACCCTCGATGAACGAATTCTTCGCAGGTATTCTAAACGGTATCAATACGGTAGTCCAAAATTACGGCTGGTCCATGGTGGTTTTTACCATTCTCATTAAGCTGATCATTGTGCCTCTGGATTATAAGAGCCGCAAGAGCATGCGTCGTATGTCGTCGCTGCAGCCTCAATTGACCAAATTGCAAAAGAAATATGCGAATGACAAGGAAAAGCTCAATGTCAAAATGTCGGAGCTTTACCGTAAGGAGCATATTAACCCCATGAGCGGCTGCTTGCCGATGCTTATTTCCATGCCGGTGCTCTTTATTATGTTTGCCGCTATGCGCATGGTCGCTAACACCGAATTGGCGAAGCAGGCGCTGGAAATCCTTACCGTTGGAACACAGACCAGCGAGGGCTGGCTGTGGGTCAAGAACGTATGGATGCCCGATAGCCCCTTCTATGGCATTATTTCCGACGCTAGTAGCTTGAAGATGATTCCGGCTGATATTTGGGCGCAGGTCTTTTCTTCCCAGACAGCCGAATCGCTTAATCAACTGGCGGCGCTAGGTATTAACGCCAGCACCATCACCGGCGATACGGTTTTTGCTGCCTTGCAGAACACGAGCGTTTATCTGGAAGAAATGAAGCTATGGTCTACAATGCCCAGTCTGAATTTGATTTTGGTACAGCTGACCATTTATGCCAATAATAACGGCTGGTTTATCCTACCGATTCTGGCATGCGTTACCCAGTTCCTGATGACTGCCACACAACCCCAGCAGCCGCAGGTGGAGGGTCAGCCCAATACCAATAAGTTTATGAAATACTTTTTCCCGCTGTTCTCTCTGTTCATCTGTTCCAGCTACAACGCTGCCTTCTCTCTCTATTGGGTAGTGTCCAATATCTTCGCGTGGGTCGAGGGTATCGTGATGAACAAGATGTTTGAAAAGCAGGAATTGCAAGGTAAAGAGGCTATTGAGGAGGAGAGCATTAAATGAGATCGATCGAGTCCAAGGCGAAAACCATGGAGGACGCCGTCACTTCCGGGCTTGAGAAGCTGGGCGTTTCCTTTGCCGATGTAAAGATCGATATCCTTGACGAGGGCAGCAAGGGCTTCCTTGGAATCCTTGGTTCCAAGCCAGTTGTGGTTCGCCTGACCGTGAAGGAGGATCTTGAGAGCGTAGCGGAGCCTGCCGTAAAGAAAACGGTTGAAAAGCCCGAAGCTGCGAAGGAAAAAGCCGCTAGACCCGCCAAAACCCCTGCCGCGCCGAAACCCGTTAAAGCGGAGCAGCCCCCCAAGGCTCGTGTGAAGAACGAAGGAAATCCTCAAGCGGAAGCGAGAGCGGAGGAATTTGTTCGGCAGGTTACCACGCTGATGGGCGTGAATGTGACCATCGACGTAAGGCGGGATGAGGAAGAAAACGTCCGCGTGGACATGCACGGCGATACGCTGGGAATTCTCATTGGTCGTCGGGGCGAGACGCTGGACGCGTTACAATACCTAACCAGCCTGTACGTGAACAAGGGCGTGGAAGGGTATACCCGCGTAACGCTGGATACGGAGAATTATCGCGCCAAGCGGGAAGAAGCGTTGACTCGGCTTGCTAATCGGATGGCGAACCGCGCCGTTAAGACGGGCCGCAAGGTGGTCATGGAGCCGATGAATCCCTATGAACGCCGCATTCTTCACAGCGCGTTACAGAAAAACGACGCGGTGGAAACCCACAGCGAGGGCGAGGAGCCCAATCGTCATGTGGTCATTACCGTAAAATAAAAGCCGTAAAGACAGCGTAATGCGCTGTCTTTACTGTTTTCCCCCAAAAGCGGGGCGCTTTAGTGATTTGTAGAAAAGGAGAATCAACAATGCCCTTTCTTTATGAGACCCATCTTCATACCTGTCAGGCAAGCGCCTGCGGCCGCAGCCCGGGCCATGACTATATCAAACGCTATCAGGATTTTGGCTTCGAGGGAATCATCGTCACCGATCATTTTTACGGTGGTAATTGCGCGGTTGACCGTTCGTTACCGTGGCCTGAGTGGGTGAAACGCTTTTGCGCAGGCTATGAGGATGCTGCCGAAGAAGGCCAGAAGCAGGGCTTTCAGGTCTTTTTTGGATGGGAGCAATGCTATGATGGAGACGAGTACTTGGTCTATGGCTTAGATAAGGCTTGGCTTTTGGCCCATCCGGAATGCGTGCGCATGACGAGAGGAGAGCAATATGCAGCTGTCCACGCTGCCGGAGGCTGCGTGGTACAGGCCCACCCCTTTCGCCAAAGATCCTATTTGTCGAAAATTCATCTATCCACTGGCTGCGTGGACGGCGTGGAGGCATTCAATAGCTGCAACGAGCAGGAATGGGATGCGCAGGCATTACGCTATGCCAATCAACTAAAGCTGCCGATTACGGCAGGCTCCGATATTCACCAAATTTATCAGATGCCAAAGGAAGAGATCATGGGTGTTTCCTTTGATCATAAGCTGCAATCCGTGCAGGAATACGCAGCTGCAATACGTCATTGCGAGCCTTATAAGGTCAATGCCCCTAAGGAACGCGGGCAATGGACTGGGCGAGAAAGCGTTATTTTACCCGTGGATATACGGGACAAGCATGACCGTACGGTCAGCCGCAGCTTGAAGGATTTTTGGGTAGACGAGTGATTCATTGGCAGAAATTTCGTTTGCCAAGCTGTGCTCCACAGCTTTCCCGAATCATCAGCACGGATTCATATTTGCGGCGCATAGAGGGGATCAGCTCGCCCTCTGATTGAATTAAAAGGCGAACGGCGTACTGAATGGCGTCGTTTACATGAAGATCGCAGGTGGTTAGCGACGGCGTTAAGAAGGGCCCGAAAAATTGATTGTCGCAGCCAATTACGGCCATGTCGTCCGGCACCTTCAAACCCAAACGGCTAAGCTGACGCATGGCTCCAAGGGCTACTAGATCGTTAAAGGCTACGATTGCGGTAGGACGTTGTTCCGCGTCGCAGTTGGATAGAAGCTGCAAAAGAGCATTCTCCCCCTCGGCGCATCCATCTGCCTGCACGAGGGGGAAGGGACGTAGCGCTAGCTCGCGCATCGACTGTAGATAAGCGCTTTCGCGGCTTGACGCTTCATTTGCGCCCACGCTGCCGCCCAGCATAGCAATCCGACGGTGCCCCAATGTATAGAGATGCTGTACGGAGGATTGCATACCACCCCATAAGTCCAGCACAAGACCCGCGCATTCCAACTGATCATCCGGCGGATTCAGCACAACCACAGGCATATATTTTTGAAGCTGACGGAGCATTCGCCGTGCGTTTTCCGGCTCGCGCGGCATTACGTCGCCTGAGAGAACCACTCCATCCAGACGCTTCCCCAGCAGAAGCTCGACGAGCGTGGAATCATATCCACCGCGTCGCATGGAAGGCAACAACTGCACAAAATAGTTCATCTGCTGCGCGTATTGTTGGGCGGTAGAGCAAATGGCTCCATAAAATGGATTTTCCAGACTGGGGAAAACCACTCCGATAGTGTGAGTTTTTTTCTTCAATAAACCGGCGGCTATCTGATTGGGATGGTAGCCGTTTTTTTCGACAATTTCCAATACCTTCCTACGGGTTTCGGGACGCACGGAAGGATGATTGCTGACAACGCGTGACACGGTGGCGGTGGAAACGCCGGCTTCCTTGGCAATAGTATAAATGTTAACGTGCTGTGCCATCGTTCAGCACCTCCCGAATTGAATAGTCCTATTGTAACACAGGATGTAACGCATTACAAATAGGAAAACTTCTTGACATAGTATGCTCTACATGCTATACTCGCGGCAGATGTAATGGGTTACATTACAAGTCTTTAAAAAGGAACGGTATCAATCATGAAAAGATATCATGAGGATTTGTCTAAGCTTCATGTTGGTACGGAGGAGAATCGATCCTACTATCTTCCGTATGCAGACCGACAGACGGCTCTTGGTGGGGGAAACGGCAGCTTGGTAACGGACTTGAGCGGCGAATGGAACTTCGCTTATTTCGACTGTTATGATCGCGTGCCGGAAAACGTGGCTTTTCATACGACAATTCCCGTACCGTCCGTTTGGCAGAACCATGGCTATGATAAGCATCAATATACCAACGTTATGTATCCCTTTCCTTATGATCCACCGGCGATCCCCAGTGAAAATCCATGCGGTGTTTATGAAAGAAGCTTCACCGTGCAGCCGGGAGGTCGGCAATACCTCTATTTTGAGGGGGTCGATTCCTGCTTCTATGTTTATGTTAACGGGAGCTTTGTGGGGTTCAGTCAGGTGTCTCACAGCCCTAGCGAGTTCGAGATCACAAAGCATGTAAAGGAGGGGGATAACCTCCTGCGCGTTGTAGTGCTCAAGTGGTGCGCTGGCAGCTATTTGGAGGATCAGGATAAATTCCGCATGTCGGGTATTTTCCGTCCTGTACTGCTCATCAGCCGTTCCAAAACGCATTTGCGTGATTTTTTTATTCACCAAAAAATTGGGAGCAAGCGCGCGAGTATTTCCATTGACGTATGCCTTTCAGGCAAGGATACGCCCGTGGAATGTACGGTGCTCAGCCCTGACGGCGAAGAATTGCTTACGGCGGTCAGCAAAAAGGATAAGCTGACCTTTACCATTGATCAGCCTATCCTTTGGAATGCGGAGCAGCCAAAGCTATATACCTTTCTTTTTAGCTGCGGCGGCGAGGTGATCCCGCAGCGGGTTGGTTTGCGTTCCATCAGCGCGGACAACGGCGTGCTGAAAATCAACGGAAATCCGATAAAGTTTAGGGGAGTCAATCGTCACGATAGCGATCCTGTCACGGGCTTTACGATTTCTAAGGAGCAGCTGATTCGCGATCTGGTGATTATGAAGCAGCATAATATCAACGCCATCCGTACCAGTCATTATCCAAACGCGCCTTGGATGCCGAAGCTTTGCGACGAATATGGTTTCTATGTCATCGCTGAAAGCGATATGGAAGCCCATGGCATTAACACCATTTATCATAAACCCCAAAAGGGGGAGGATCGCAAGGCCTATATTCGGCACATGGAAGAGGGCGTCGCTTCTCTGCCTATGTATCAGGAAGCGATTTTGGATCGTTCACAGCGTAATGTGGAACGGGACAAGAACCATGCCTGCGTGATTTTCTGGTCGCTTGGAAACGAGTCTGGCTATGGCGTGAATTTCGAACCGGCTGCGAAGTGGGTCAAAGACCGCGATCCCTCCCGGCTGGTGCATTATGAAAGCGCGACAGCCGCTGCATTTGCGCTGGCTGGCGAGAAGGATGCAGTAGATGATTCCGCGATCGACGTTCACAGCCGGATGTACCCTACGCTGGAGGACGTTGTAAAGGTTATGGAGAGCGCGGATCACCGCCCCTACGTATTCTGCGAATACATTCACGCCATGGGGAACGGCCCGGGAGACGCGCAGGATTATCAGGAGCTGATTGATCACTACGACCGTATCTGCGGCGGTTTTGTATGGGAATTCTGCGACCATGCCATTGATATGGGTAAGACCGTGGATGGCAAGCGTAAGTATTACTATGGCGGAGATCATGGAGAATATCCCCACGACAGCAATTTCTGCATGGACGGCTTGGTTTATCCCAATCGTAAGCCCCACACCGGGCTGCTCGAGTACAAGAATGTAATCCGCCCATTGACGGCAGCGCTGGTCAAGAAGGAACCGTTAACTGTAAAGCTGCGCAGTCGGTTGGATTTCATGGATGCATCGGAGTATGCAGAAGCGTTTTATGAGCTAACCTGCGACGGTCAGACCGTAAACAGCGGTAAAATAGACCTACCGACCATTGCTCCCCATAAGCAGGGCGAGCTTGTATTGCCCGTTAAGCTGCCGCAAAATGGTAAATGCCTGTTGAAGCTTACCTATTTGCTCAAGAACGCTACGCCTATGCTGGATGCGGGGCATATATTGGGCTTTGACCAGCTTACGCTGCAGGAAGGCAATGTGAAGCCGACGCTAGGAATGCTTCCGGTACAGGGGAATATGAAGGTGGAGGAAAGTAACCTTGCCTATCTGATTGAAGGAGAGCATTTCAGATATCGGTTTGGCAAGCTCAGCGGCTGCTTTGAAGAAATGTCTGCCTTCGGCCACAATCTATTAACCAAACCCATGAGCTATAATCTCTGGCGTGCGCCTACGGATAACGACCGTAATATTCGTTTGGAATGGCAGGCGGCGGGCTATGACTGTCCTCAGACCCGGGTATGCTCCATGAGCTGCAAGCAAAGCGAAAAGCAGGTGCGCATTACCTGTGAGGTGGCGTTGGCGGCGGTTTATCGGCAGCGGATTCTGACAGTGAAGGCGGAATACCTTGTTGCCGAGGATGGAAAGATTGAAGTTAAGCTTAACGGCAAGCGGGAAGATATGGATATGCCCATGCTACCGCGCTTTGGTCTACGGCTGTTCATGCCCAAAGCTATGGAAAAGGCGGAGTACTTTGGCTTTGGCCCCTATGAAAGCTACCGTGATAAGCATCAAGCCTCTCATTTGGGACGGTTTGAGACAACTGCCGCGGAGAACCATGAGGACTATTTAAAGCCCCAGGAAAATGGCAGCCATTTTGCTTGCGACTATGTGACCGTTGCCGATCAGGATGGCTATGCTTTGACGGTGACTAGCGAAAAGCCGTTTAGCTTTAATCTCTCTCCTTACACGCAGGAGGAATTAACCCGGAAGCAGCATAACTTTGAGCTGACGCCCTGCGGAGATACGGTGCTATGCATCGACGGTGAGCTTAACGGAATCGGCTCTAACAGCTGTGGACCCGATCTGATGGAAAAGTATCGTCTGGATCAAAAAGCATTCCATTATGTCTTTTCCATGCAGCCTCATCGGCTTGGATAAGCTCAACGGATGATTTTGTAGTTGTTGCCGGAACGGGGAAAATTGTCTCCCGTTCCGGCGGTAATGATCTTTTTTTAAGCTTCGTAGAAACAAGTCGAAGGAAAGAAGAACCACGAAGAAAACCCACAGAAATCATGAAGGAAGGGACAGCGCGAACGGCAGGAAGATGAAATTTACTGTTGACAGACCATAAGAATTATGATAAAATTCAACAATGTCAGCGGGTTGCCTGAGGCTTCGCCCCTAAAGCTGGGCAGGCATGCGCCTGTAGCTCAGTTGGATAGAGCAACGGCCTTCTAAGCCGTGGGTCGGGGGTTCGAATCCCTTCAGGCGCGCCAAGACATGGTGGGTGTAGTTCAGTGGTAGAGCGCCAGATTGTGGCTCTGGATGGCGTGGGTTCGAACCCCACCACTCACCCCATTTTTTCTTTTGGGGTATCGCCAAGTGGTAAGGCACGGGACTTTGACTCCCGCATTCGTAGGTTCAAATCCTGCTACCCCAGCCAGATTAGCGAGATAAAAGTCCGTTTTATGTGAAACGGACTTTTGTTATATCAATGCTTGAATGATGTGGGAATTTAGGCTACAACTTAAATCTACCTTCCTGTAAAAATGTCAGATACGCGATTTTATGTTGAGTCCTCTGCCTAAGAGTGCATAACCCGTTCATGCATTTGACGTGACTTGGAACTGGCAAAATATTGCACATTTCAACAAAATGAAGTATAATCGAATCAGATCAGACGTTAGCCCACAAACTGTTTGGTTATGCGTAGCGTATATGGGTTCTCGTTTTATTTGGCGTACTGCTTGTGATAACAATGAAGCGTATATCATGACGAACGTCTAGTTATATTATTGTATAGGGGTGTGTAATATAGATGAATCAATTGATTAAGCGTTTACATGATGAAGGTTGCGATACTGAAGCCGCAATGGAGCGGATGCTGAACGATGAAGAATTTTATCAGGAGTGCCTGTCCAGCATTCCATTGGACGAAAATTTTTCGGCGCTGAAGACTGCTTTGGAGAAGCAAGATCTCAACGCGGCCTTTGAAGCGGCTCATGCCCTAAAGGGAGTATTGGCCAATCTTGGCTTAACGCCAATGGTTCAAAAGGTTGTAGAAATTGTGGAGCCGTTGCGCAGTGGAAATGATGCGGGCTTATTATTAAAGACCGAGGAATTGCTAAAAATGAAAGATCATTTGGCAGAAATGCTGTCAGAGCACTGAGTAGTGCCAGAAAGCGAAAGGCAGGCTCGACGAGCACATGAAGAAACTAAAGAGTGTATTCTTGATCGGAACTCTTTTATTGATGCTTTTTTTCGTCGCGTCTTATTTTGCTTTTTCTAAAAGTCGTAGCCTGATAGACGAAGGCTATCTAGCGTCAGAGGGTAACGCTGCTGAGAACTTCGCAGTGTTGGCTGCCGCTAACATCCATCTAACAGACGCTCAGGTTGCGCATCTCAAGCAGATGAGCTACGAGGAACTGTTGGATTCTGAGGAGAACCGCGCGCTTCAAAAGATGATGAGCAATGGTAGCTTCGCCACGAAGGTAGACTATGCCTACATTATGATTCATTTGAAGGATGATGAGGTGAAGTATAAGGTCACGTCAGACGTACAAGATCGCTATGACGCGCCTGTGGGAACAAAGCTTGATATCATGTGGTTGTTAGATGTCAATGTCAGCGAGGAGACCCAACGCTCACAGATTGATGAACTGCATCGTTACTCCTATTATATTCAAGAAGACGCGGTTATTTTCGGGGAAGCGCCTACTTATCTGTACAATTCCAGCGAATGGGGCAACCATATTTGTGGATACGCGCCGCTCTATACGTCGGAGGGCAGGTATATAGGCGTCCTAGGCGTGGAGCTCCAAACGG
Organism: Eubacteriales bacterium; assembly: GCA_028693055.1. Classification (GTDB taxonomy): domain Bacteria; phylum Bacillota; class Clostridia; order Christensenellales; family Aristaeellaceae; genus Limiplasma. The sequence continues at coordinate 9,912 of JAQUWD010000036.1, forward strand.
GCGATTATGAATCATATCGTAAGCAGGCCTTCATGGCAATGGGCGGCGTATTGATTGTTTCTTTATTATTGCTGTCTCTGTTGTTCCTTTATATTTACCGCAAATATCGCCAGCTGCAATTTGAAAAAATATATACCGATGCGCTGACGAAAATTTATAATCGAAGTTATTATAACAATCAATTGATCAAACGCTTGAATCGAAGCTATCGCAGAGAATGGTTCGCATTAATGATTGTTGACGTCGACTTCTTTAAAAAAGTAAACGATACCTTTGGTCACGAGGTTGGGGACGAAACCTTGGTAGAGCTGGCTGAAATTCTAGTGAAGCATTTCGGTCGAGAGCATGTGGTACGATTCGGAGGCGAAGAATTTGTAATAGGCTTGTGGATTGATCCTATGGAACAGCTTGCCGAAAGGCTGGACGGCTTATTCCAAAGAATTGCTGAGCATCGTTTCAGTTCTCGCGAAATAACGCTTACGGTTTCTCTGGGCTGCAGTTATTATCAGACGCAGGAGCTACATGGCTGGCTGTTATCCGATGCGTTGCACACCGCCGATCAAAAACTGTATGAGGCAAAAGGAAATGGGCGAAATCAGTATTTAATCGAGCAGGTTGATCAATCAAAGCAGGATCAAAAGGCGAACCTGTCCGAATGATGGGATGAAATATGCTATGATAAGAGGCACGAGAATATGAACTACAGATATACGAAAATACTTTCTGCATGGGTAGCGGCGCTTCTACTTGTCTATAGCGCTGCGGGGCTTTGCAGCGCGGTAGCGGAAGGCTTAACCCGCACGGTAAAGGTCGGCGTTTTTTCGCTTGGTCAATTCCAATACTTAACGCAAAATGAAAGTGGAGAATATGTTGGCCATGGCTACAATGCCGAATTTTTGAAAAACGTGGCGCGCAAGACCCGTTGGAGCATCGAATATGTTCCTTGCGACAACTGGGTCCAAGCGACGCAGATGCTGGAAAACGGCGAGATTGACCTGCTGGCTCCTGCACAAATCACGGATGCATTAAGGGAAACCTTTGACTACTCGGCCTTATACCTTGGTTCTGAATCTGCCGCAATTTATGCCAAAGCCGACGCTGCTGTAGACTACGAGGATTTCTCCTCGATGCGTGGACTTAGCTATGGATGCGCGGAAAACTCCACCTTCGCCAAAAAGTTCGTGTCGCAGTACTGTGTCGAAAATGAGATGGCGCCAAAGATTATTTATTATGCCAACACAACTGAGCTGCAGACCGCATTAGCCAACGGAGAAGTAGACGCTATTGTCACGAATATTATGTTTGCCTCCGAAGATTATAAAATGCTGGACTGGTTCCTTGTCCTTCCCGTTTATTACATTACAACAAAGGGCAATACGGAGCTTTTGGCGGAGCTTGACGCATCTATGCGTTCCCTGATGGTGGAGCAGCCGAGGCTCATCGCTGATCTATCCAACACCTTTTTTCCGATTTATGGAACAACGAACATCACGGCGGATGAAAAAGCGTATATCGCGCAGCTACCGGCGTTATCGATCGGATATGTGCAAAACCAAAAGCCATTATCCTATACAAAGGATAACGGTGAGTTTGCCGGAATCACCCGGGATATTCTCGATCGCGTTTCAGAGCTGACGGGCTTGCGTTTCGATTATATAGAACTGCAGGAAGGCGCTGTTTCTTGGCAATCTCTCAAGGAAAAGCAGATTTGTCTTCTTTCCAACGTTGAGTATAATGACGTCAATTTGTCCATTGCTCAGATGAGCTTATCAACGCCATATCTTGAATCGGAAAAGGTGTTCGTCACAAACGATTTGCTTGACTTTCGATCGGACAGCGCCTTGACGATTGGTATCATTAGCGGCTCCGGCACTTTACAAAAAGCCATCTTAGAGGTGTATCCCAATTTTTCCATCCGCGAATATCTTACAGTTGACGAAGGCTTTGAGGCGGTTGAAAGCGGCGAAATTAACGGCGTTATGGTAAACCGCTATATATCGGACTGTACGCTAGAAAACCCAAGATTTAAGGATATGAAGGTTGTACCTATTCAGGGCCTGAACGATCGATTATGCGTTGCAACATTAAATTATTTGGATGGTAGCGAGCTTGGAGCGCTTGTAAATGATTCAAGGCTTGTGACGATCTTGAACAAAGCGATTGGCCATATCACAACTGAGGAACAGAACAGCTATATCATTACCAATACAGCAAACGCGCGGTATGTCCTTTCTTTTAGCGATTTTATACGGGAATACCGTTGGCAGCTTGCAGCGGCTCTTTTTGCGCTGGCCTTGATCGTCTGCCTTATGTTTGCTGTGTCTGTTACAAAGCAGCACAGTGCAAAAAGACTAGCTGGTATTAACGCTAGCCTCCAGAGCGCTATCCAAAAGGCGGATAGGGCCAACAGCGCAAAATCTCAATTTTTAGCGCAGATTAGTCATGAAATCCGCACTCCTATGAATGCGATTATTGGCTTGACAGAGATTGCGAAAACCGAAATTCGCTCGCCTGATAAAATAGACGATTATTTGACAAAAATTGATAGCAGCTCTCGACTGCTGCTGGGAATTATTAACGACGTATTGGATATGTCCGCGATCGAGGGTGGAAAGCTGAAAATTGACAAAGCGCCGTTTAATTTTAAACAGCTTTTAGGCAACCTAACAACTATATTTTATCAACAAGCTAAAATGAAAAACGTCAATTTCCAGGTTCGCATGAACGGCGTTACGGAAGAAACAATGGTCGGTGACGAGCTGCGCTTGAATCAAATATTGATGAATCTATTGTCTAACGCCATCAAGTTCACATCCTCAGGGGGAGAAATTGACTTGATGGTATTGCAGGCAAGCCGCTCTCGGGATAAGGTGCAGCTGCGGTTTTCCGTTTCTGACACGGGCTGCGGCATGAGCGAGGATATGCTGGGCCGACTGTTTAAGCCCTTTGAGCAGGAATCCGCATCAACCGCCCGCAAGCATGGCGGCAGCGGAATCGGTCTCGCTATTACGAAAAACCTTGTGGAAATGATGGGCGGCTCCATCAGCGTGGAAAGTATGCTCGGTAAAGGGAGTACATTTACAGTGGACATTCCCTTTGGGGCGGAGAAGAGAAAGCATCCCGTCACAACAGCCGGTTTTTCAGATATTCATACATTAGTGGTGGACGACGACGAAAAATCCTGCGAATATAGCGGCGTCCTTTTGGAGCGCCTCGGCGTGCGCTATGAGTATGTTACCTCGGGCGAAGCGGCTCTTGAACGATTGGGCGAATGCGAGGATAAAGGGGACCCCTTTCAGCTTTGCCTTGTGGACTGGAAAATGCCCAATATGGACGGGCTGGAGGTAACGGAAAAAATCCGTCAAATTTTTGGGGAGGACACCATTGTTATCATTGTATCTGCTTATGATTTAAACGAGGCAGAGGCTAGCGGTAAGGCGGCTGGCGCCAATTACTTTATTTCGAAGCCGCTGTTTCAATCTACGCTATTTAACGCGCTGATGCGTATCTCCGGCGGTGATTATACCAAAGTGGAGGCGCAGCAGGAACAAAGCAATTATAATTTCACCGGCAAGCGGGTTTTGGTAGCCGAGGATGTGACTTTAAATATGGAGGTAGCCATCAAGCTTCTAAACATGGTGGGGATTAAAACAACCTGCGCCGAGGATGGGCGACAAGCGGTTGATATTTTTACAAAATCAGCGGCGAATACCTTTGATTGCATTCTGATGGATGTGAATATGCCTGTTATGGATGGCTATGAGGCAACCCGGGCTATTCGATTATCAGGCAAGCTTGATGCGCGCACGATTCCGATTTATGCAATGACAGCCAACGCCTTTTCCGAGGATGTGACCACCGCGCTGAACGCAGGTATGAACGGGCATATTGCAAAACCGATCGAAACCAAGGTGCTGTACCAAACCTTACAAAATATTTTCAACGAGGAGAATAAATGATGAATCGTTATAAGTTGTTTAAAGCAGGAATTGATACGAATGAAGGAATCAAACGATTTAATGGAAAAACGGAGCTATATGAAAAGTATCTGATGAAATTTCCGGAAGATCCCCACTTTACGCTGATGTGCGAGGCGATTGAAAACGGAGATGTAAAGGCAGCTTTTGCCGCCTCCCACGCGCTTAAGGGGGTTGCCGGAAATCTAAGCATGAACAGCCTATATCAGGATATTATCCCGCTGGTGGAAGAGTTGCGCGCGGACAGTTTAGCGAAGGCAGAGGAGCTTTTAGTCCCGGTGGAGCGGGACTATCAGGCTGTGCTTGAAGCTTTGAAAGTGTAATAGATCGCAAAAGTTTTTATGGGACGAATAGGGGAGCGGTTCAAGATGTGCTGCTCTGACGTCATCAATTGTGGAGGTAGGTTACCCACATGAAAACGAGTTCTCTCTTGAAGCGGAGCTTATCCTTTCTGCTTATTTGTATTGGAATCATCAGCAGTGCGTTCCCCGGTTTTGCAGCAAAGGATACGAAACGTCGGCTCGTTCGGGTTGGCTTCTACGAGATGGCGGGTTATGAGAATATCAGCGACGCCGGCACCCTCGGCGGTTATGCCTATGACTACGTGGAAGCCATTGCCCAATATGCAAATTGGGATGTGGAGTATGTTACCGACTGTGATTGGAGCGACTCACTGGGCATGCTGGAGCGCGGCGAGATCAATTTGCTATGCGGTGTTCTAAAAAGCGAAGGGAGAGAGAATCTCTTTTCCTTTTCGGACGTTTCCTGCGGCGTCGGTTATTCCTGCCTTGCTGTTAAGCAGGAGAGAACCGATATCGCCTATGAGGATTTTGAAGGCTTTAACGGCTTAACGGTTGGATTGGCGCGCAACAGCGCCCGAAACGACGGCTTCCTCCAATACTGTGAGGAACATTCCTTCTCGGTTCACTGCGTTATCTACGATACGGAAGAGCAACTGTATCAAGCGCTTCAAGACGAGGAAATAGACGCGCTGATGACCACTAGCAATATGAAAATCGACGGTGAGCGAATTGTTGCAAAATTCGATTTAAGGGATCAATATATTGCAGTGAACCGTGAAGATATAGACATTTTATCGGAATTGAACGATGCGCTTACAAGTTTAAAAATGGAACTTCCCGATTTTGAAAGCACGCTGTACGAGAAGTATTATGGCTCGCTGCGTGGGGAAGTCGCTTGCTTTTCCAAGGAGGAGCTTGACTTTATTGCGCAGCATCCAACGTTGAAGGTCTGTTATGACCCGGCGTGGGAGCCTATTGAGGCGTTGAATAGTGATGGGCAAGCGCAAGGAATCACCATTGATGTGATGCAAGAGGTATCAGAAATCTGTGGTATTGAGTTTGAATTCGTTACCGGAAGTAACTTTGTACAGTCGCTGGAGATCTTTGACGCGGAAGAAGCAGAGATCTTCTCAGCGATCACCTATGATTATGGTTGGGCGAATCAAAAGCACATGCTTCTATCGCAGCCTTATCTGACCATTCCCTTTGTTACTGTTTATCAATCAGAGGTATCCGATAACCGTAGATTGGCGCTCCCGAAGGGTTATTATATCACACAGTATATGCTGGAAAAGGAAGATGGACCCGATACTGTGTTTTTTGACACTGTGCAGGAATGCATTGACGCAGTCAATAACGGCTCTGCGGATTATACCTTTATAAATAGCTATGAGGCTGATTATTATCTTTCGATGCCTAAGTACCAAACGCTTAAATTTCGTACCTTACAATCGGTATCGCAGAGTCTTGCCGTCGGCGTTTCCAAGGACGTAGACCCACTGTTATTCTCCATTATATGTAAGGCGCTTAGAAGCGTTTCCAGCAGCCGTATTTCCGCCATCGTGCGCAAGCATACGGAGCATGAGGACAGCGATGATTTTCTGGATATGATGTACACAAATCCAGTTCAGTTTTTCGGCATTGTTTTACTGTGCGCGGTTCTGATCATCATTGCTTTCGTTGCTTCCAATTCCTATTTGGTTAAGAAGAAGAAGAACGCGCAGCTAGAGCATGCATTGGCGGCAAAATCCGAGTTTCTTTCCAACATGAGCCATGACATGCGCACGCCCATGAACGGCATTCTTGGAGTGCTGAACCTGACGCTGGACGAACCGGGACTTTCGGAGGAGGTACGCTGCAATCTATGCAGCATTCAGGATTCAAGCAAATATTTGCTGCGCTTGATCAACGACACTTTGGATATGAGCAAAATTGAGAATAACAAATTGACGCTCAATCAGGAAACTGTCGACGTGGAGCAGCTGATTCGAAATGTGGTCGGCTATGTAGAGCCGTTGGCAAAAGCTGGTGGGGTAGCGTTTAACGTTACTGCTGTCAACGCAGAGCTGGAATATATCAAAACCGATCCCTTGCGGATTCAACAAATATTTGTGAATATTGTTTCCAATGCGATTAAGTTTACGCCCCGCGGCGGAAAGGTCGATATGACGATTGAGTGTCTGAAACGAGAAAATGGGATCGCGTATGATCGCATCTCCGTAAAGGATACTGGCATCGGCATGAGTAAGGAATTTCTGCCCCATATCTTTGAGGCCTTCGAGCAAGAAAAAACGGTTGCTTCTACAGCAAACAACGGCACCGGACTTGGTATGTCCATCGTTAAGCGTCTTGTAGAAATGATAGGCGGCAGAATTGAGATCAATAGCGAGCAAGGCATTGGAACGGAGGTTATTGTTTGGATCAATTTTGAGCGCGTTTATCCGAGCGAAGAGGAGCTAAACCGTATCCATTTAAAATCTGACGTAGAAACACAGGCGCTTACGGGTAAACGAGTTCTGTTGGCGGAGGATCATCCCTTAAACGCAAAAATTGCGATTAAAGTTTTGGAAAAGAAGCAAATGATCGTTGAGCATGTAGAAAATGGACAGCTGGCTGTTGAACGCTTTCGTGATGCTCCTGCTGGGTATTATGACGTTGTTTTGATGGATATCCGCATGCCTGTTATGGACGGTTTAGAAGCTGCAAAGGCGATTCGCGCCCTGCCCCGTGAGGACGCGAAGACTGTTCCCATTCTGGCCATGACAGCGAACGCCTTTGAGGAGGACGTCAAGAAATCACTGAATGCAGGAATGAACGCTCATTTATCTAAGCCGATTGAGCCGCAGAAGCTATATAGTATACTAGAAGGCTTGCTTTCTCGTCCTTCGGAAAGCAAGCAATGAGCGAAGAAACTGGATTGTTGTAAAGAGGATTTACTCAAAACGGGGTTTATCGATTATCAACGGGCTGCCTAGCCGACAACGTCGGATCTGAAAGGGTTATGCAGAAATGCGGGCTTATCAAAGAAGCGGAGCATATCGATTATGAATGGCATGACGATCGGCTAAAGACGAGGCTGGAATATCGGTTGTTGAAAAACAAATGGAAAACGAGGCTTTGACGTACAAAGCCTCGTTTTGTAATAGGAGCGGTTCATTCCCGCATAGCAATACTCCCGCTTATTTATTTTTTGTTTGCCCATAATAAGCGTCTGGTCCGTGCTTGCGCATGAAATGCTTATCCTGTACGTGCTGCGGCGCAGCCTCTGCGTTCCCGTTCACCTGCAAGGTGTATAAGGCCATTTTTGCAACCTCTTCTAGCACGACGGCATGATAAACCGCCTGCGCCGCGTCCTTGCCCCACGTAAAGGGGCCATGGTTGCGGCAGATCACGGCAGGAACATGCGCCGGGTTCAAGCCCCGCTCCTTAAAGGTTTCCACAATCACCTTGCCAGTGTTGCCCTCGTAATCTGCTTCCACCTCTTCAGGGGTTAAGGAGCGAGCGCAGGGGACGGCTCCGTAGAAGTAATCGGCGTGGGTGGTGCCATAGCAGGGAATGTCCTTTCCCGCTTGGGCCCATGCGACGGCATGGGGGCTGTGGGTATGGACGATGCCGCCCAGCTCCGGAAAGGCGCGATAGAGCTCAAGATGGGTTTTGGTATCGGAAGACGGGTTCAGCTCCCCATCTACGATGTTCCCATCTAAATCCAAGACCACCAAATCATCCGGAGTAAGCTCGTCATATTCCACGCCGGAGGGCTTGATCACCATCAAGCCCTTTTCACGGTCAATGCCGGATACGTTACCCCAGGTGTAGGTTACAAGCCCTCTGCGGGGCAGCTCCATATTAGCTTCGTAAACTGCCTGTTTTAACTTTTTTAGCATATGGCTCTTCCTTTTACTTTAATTTCCATGCTAGGTCGGATAGGAACAAATCGTGCTCCAAGCCTTCCACGGTGCTGTCCTTCGTAATGTGCACAAATTCAATTTCCATCATGGCGGCCCAATCCTTCATCTGCTCAGCCGTTACGTCATAGCTGAGTACGGTGTGATGGGCTCCGCCGGCTGTAATCCAGCATTCAACGCCGGTGGTCAAGTCGGGCATGGCTCGCCACATGACTCGCGCGACGGGCAGATTGGGCATATCCATGATAGGCTTAACACACTCGATATCCTGACAGATGAGGCGCAGCCGTCCGCCCATATCGATCAAGCTGACCACGATCGCTTTTCCGGCGTGACCTTCAAATACCAGACGTGCAGGCGCTTCTCGATCGCCGATGCCTAAGGGATGAACCTCGACGCGCGGTTTTTCCGCAGCCACTGAGGGGCAAACCTCCAGCATGTGCGCTCCCAACGAATATTCCCGACCAGCCTCCAAATGATAGGTGTAATCCTCCATAAAGGCGGTACCACCCGTTTGTCCCTCGCTCATGGCTTTCAGGATGGTGGTCATGGCGGCGACCTTCCAATCGCCTTCGCCGCCGTACCCGTAGCCCTGTGCCATCAAATGCTGACTGGCTAGACCAGGTAGCTGCTTCATGCCGTATAAATCCTGAAAGGTGTTACTGAAAGCCATGCACGCTTCGCTATCCAGCATTTTTTTCATGGCGATTTCTTCTCGTGCTTGGTAACGCACGGTTTTCAAATCGTCGGTGGCAAAATCGTAGGATTGATGATATTCCGCCATTAGCGCGTCGATTTCAGCCTCGGTTACGGCATTCATGGTATCTACCAGCTGACCAACCGGCCATGTATTCACCTGCCAGCCAAGCTTGCGCTGCACTTCCACCTTGTCGCCCTCGGTAACAGCTACCTCGCGCATGTTGTCGCCAAAGCGCATGACCTTTAGGCTCCTGCTGAACAGTACGCCTACGGCAGAGCGCATCCAGTCGCCAAGGCGCTCCTGTACCTTTTCATCCTGCCAAAATCCGGCGATGACCTTACGGGGCATGCGTAGCCGTGCACCGATAAAACCATGCTCCCGGTCGCCGTGAGCGGCTTGGTTCAGGTTCATGAAATCCATGTCGATTTCTTCGTTGGGGATTTCACGATTATATTGGGTGGCAAAGTGGCAGTAGGGCTTTTGCAAATTGGCAAAGCCGTTGATCCACATTTTGGACGGGCTGAAGGTGTGGCACCACGTGATGAGACCCGCGCAGCGCTGGTCGTAATTCGCCTCGCGTACCACGTCCTCGATTTCCTTTTCCGTTTTCGCCGTTACCTTATACACAAGCTTGCAGGGAAGCTTGCCGGAGGCGTTGAGCTGCTCAGCCATCTCCGCCGCGCGCTTGGCAACGGTTTCCAGTACTTCCGGTCCATAAAGAAATTGACTGCCTACCACAAACCAAAACTCGTACTGTTTCATGCTCATTTTGCATTTCTCCCTTATTCTACTTTTGATTTACTCCACGGTGATCGCTTTTACCGCCGCACGTTCAATTTCAAGACCGGCGGTAAAACGCTTTTCATAGCTGGTAAAGCCGGCAGCATCTTTCTCGTCCGGCTCCGCTTGCGTCGCGTTAGAGCCACTAAAAACCTTGTTTTGCAGATAGCTTTCCAAGGTTTCGCCCGCCTCGCGGTGCGCCCGATAGGCCGCTAGCAGCGCCATGCCCCAAGGCCCGCCTTCTCCGGCTGTCTCCATTACGGAAATAGGCGTGCCAAGCGCGGCTGCTAGTAGCTTTTGACCCACACCCTTTGTTTTAAAGAACCCGCCGTGCCCTAGCAGACGATCAATGCGAACATGCTCCTGTACTACAAGAATATCCATGCCGATTTTCAACGTTACGATAGCGCCGTTAATCAGCGAACGAGCAAAGTTGGGGAAGGTCAGGCGGCTGTCCGGCGTGCGGACGATCATGGGGCGGCCTTCCTCCATGGCGGTGATCGGTTCGCCGGAGAGATAGGCGTAATTGAGCACGCCGCCGCAATCTGGTTCTCCCTTCATGGCTGCGTTAAACAAGGTGGTATAGAGCGTCCCCATGTCCACGTCCGAGCCGATAGCGTCGGCAAAGCCTTTAAACACATTTGCCCAAGCGTTGATATCGCTGGTGCAGTTGTTACAGTGCACCATAGCCACGGGCTTGCCCGTAGGGGTGCAGACCATATCGATCTCGGGGTAAACCTTGCTCAAGGCCTTTTCTAGCACAATCATGGCAAAAACGGAGGTACCGGCGGATACGTTACCCGTCCGCTCGCCTACGCTGTTGGTCGCCACCATCCCTGTACCCGCGTCGCCCTCCGGCGGGCATAGGGGAATGCCCGGCAGTAAATCGCCGTCGGGATCCAGCAGCCTCGCGCCCTCCTCCGTCAGTGCACCCGCATCGTCACCCGCGTTGAGCACCTTGGGCAGAATATTCTGGAGCCGCCATGAATAGCCCATTTTTTCTGTTAGGCTATCAAAGACTTGGAGCATAGCTCCGTCATAATTTAAACTGTCGCTGTCCACGGGGAACATTCCTGCGCCCTCGCCAATCCCCAGCACCTTTTGGCCGGTGAGCTTCCAATGAACATAGCCCTCCAGGGTGGTCAGAAAAGCGATATCCTTCACATGCGGTTCCTTGTTGAGCATTGCTTGATACAGATGAGCGATGCTCCAGCGCTGGGGAACATTAAATCCAAAACGCTCCGTCAATTCTGCGGAAGCCTTTTCCGTCATGGTGTTGCGCCAAGTACGGAACTCGGCAAGCTGTTTCCCGTCTTGATCAAAGGGCAGATAGCCGTGCATCATGGCTGAAAAGCCCATGCTTTCCATGGTGGTCAAGCGAACGTCATATTTGGCTTGAACGTCTTTTTTTAGCTGGGCATAGGCGTCGCGAAGCCCCTCCCACACATCCTCCATATGATAAGTCCATACGCCGTTTTCCAGTCGATTTTCCCAATCGTGCGCGCCGGAAGCGATCGGAGCGTGGGTCTGGTCAATCAGCACCGCCTTAATGCGGGTGGAGCCGAATTCCAAGCCCATAACGCATTTTCCGTCATGGATTTCCTGTGCGATTTGCCGTTTATCCATTTCTTCTTCTCCCTTCAAATCCTTTGTTCTTCTATGGTCCATGGAAGCGCCTCAGACGTTTCCTGTTTGCCCGCAAGGATGTTTAATAGCTTTTGCGCCGCCAGTCTTCCCAGCCGCTCCTTTGGGCTGCAAAGGGAAGTAAAAGGCACGGCGGACAGCTTTGCGAAGGTGCTGTGATCAAAGCTGACCAGTTCCCAGCGCTGTATGTCCGGGCCTAGCAGCTCAATGACCTTTAGCGCCACTTCATCGTTATAACAAATAATAGCGGTACAGTCTCGAGCAACCTGCTTCAGGTTTGTTTCCAGCAGCGCGTTTCGGTTTTCAGTGCCGTACCATAGTACATGATCATCCTTCACGCAAAGCCCGGCTGCCAGCAGCGCCTCCGCATAACCGGCATAGCGTCGATGGCCCTGTATGTCGTCGCTTTTAAAGATGCCGGCGATGTGACGATGCCCTTTTTCCAGTAGCATCCGGCAGGCTCTTCGCCCGCCCTCTCGGTCGTCGGCCACCACATAGATGGGCTTTGGAACCTCGGGGTAAAAGCCGTTGATAAAGACCACTGGGATGCCCTGTCGCTCAAATTGTACGTACAAGTCGATATTCGGGTTGGGAAGCGCGGTTTTGGTTCCCTCAATAATCATGCCGTCGATGGGCTTTTCCAGCAGATCCTCAAGCACGCGCCGTTCGTTATCCACACGGTTTCGGGTGGCAGACAGCAAAGAGGTATAACCGTTTTTAGCCAACACATGGTCAATGCCGTGTAAAATGGTTGGAAAAATATATTCGCCGATATAGGTGGTCACTACGGCAATGTTATGGGTGCGGTCCCGGCGGAAAATTGGATTTTTAACAAAAGTGCCGCTGCCGCGCACCCTGTTGGTTAATCCGGCTTTTTCTAATACCTCCATGGCTTTGCGCACCGTCTGGCGGCTATAGCCGGTTCTCGCCGCCAGCTCGTTTTCGCTGGGCAGACGCTGTCCCTCTTCATACGCGCCGCTTTTGATTTCGGCTTGAAGCTCGTCCGCCAGCTGGATGTATTTTAAATCCGGCATTTTGTACACTCCTTGACAAAAGGTTGTATTTATATTATCATACAACTGAGTAAAACGCAAATACAAAAACGGAAAACGACAAAAGTAACTAAAGGAGACATCGTCATGAAGCAGGCGCGGATGATCTTAGACAAGGACTTTACCATTGGCAGCGTTGATAAAAGAATCTTTGGTTCCTTTATCGAGCATTTGGGACGCGCGGTCTATGGCGGCATCTATGAGCCGGGGCACCCTACCGCCGATAAGCTGGGTTTTCGGCAGGATGTTGCAAAGCTGGTGCGTGACCTTCAAGTTCCCATTATTCGTTATCCCGGCGGAAATTTTGTATCCGGCTTTAACTGGGAGGACAGCGTAGGTCCGCGCAGCCAGCGCCCCAAAAGGCTGGATTTGGCTTGGTTCACCACAGAAACCAACCAAGTGGGCATGCATGAGTTTTTAGACTGGGCTTCTCAGGTGAAAGCAGAAACCATGTACGCCGTAAATCTAGGCACCCGAGGCGCGGACGCGGCTAGAAACGTGGTGGAGTACGCCAACCATCCCGGCGGAAGTTATTACAGCGATCTGCGCATTCAAAACGGCGCGAAGGATCCCTTTGGCATCAAGCTCTGGTGCTTGGGCAACGAAATGGACGGCCCGTGGCAGATCGGTCACAAAACCGCCTACGAATACGGCCGTTTAGCAAACGAAACCGCCAAAGTCATGAAATGGGTTGATCCCACCATTGAGCTGGTTGCTTGCGGCTCTTCCGCGCTGGATATGCCCACCTTCGGCGCGTGGGAGCGGGAGATGCTGGAAGAGTGCTATGATAACATCGAGTATGTCAGCCTCCACCGCTACTATGGGAACCGTACCGCCAATACCCCCGACTTCCTTGCCCGCAGCATGGATATGGATGCGTTTATCAAATCTGTCGCCGCGATCTGCGACGCGGTGGGCGGAAGAAGGCACAGCAAGAAGAAGCTTGGCCTATCCTTTGACGAATGGAACGTCTGGTATCACTCCAGCGAGCAGGACAAGGAAATCCAAAAGAAGGATAAATGGGGTCCGGCGCTGCCCCTGTTAGAGGATATTTATAACTTCGAGGACGCTTTGCTGGTGGGCAGCATGCTCGTGACTCTTTTGCGCAATGCGGACCGGGTAAAGATCGCCTGTCTGGCTCAGCTGGTGAACGTTATTGCGCCGATTATGACCCGTAACGGCGGAGGGGCTTGGGCTCAGACCATTTACTGGCCCTTCATGCATGCGTCCCTTTATGGCCGGGGCACGGCGTTGCGTCCCATTGTGGAAAGCCCTGTTTACGACTGCACCGATTACGAGGCTGTGCCGCTATTGGACGCCACCGCCACGCTCTCTCCGGAGGGCGATGTGACGATCTTCGCCGTCAACCGCGATTTGAAGGAGCCCTTGGAGCTTTCCGCTGATCTTCGCGCCTTTGGCAAGCTGCAGGTAGCCGAGCATATCGTACTGCATCATGATGATGTAAACGCCATCAACACCGAAGAAGCCCCCAACACGGTTGCCCCCGTCACTAAAGTAGACGGCACGATGGACGATGGCAAGCTGAGCATTTCCATTCCTGCCCTCAGCTGGAATGTCATTCGCCTGAAAAAAATCTGACCATTGTAATGATGCGCCGGGAGAACGCTTTTCTTGATTGAAAGCGTCCCTCCCGGCGCTTTTTTGTTGGGCAAAGTGAATCGCTTGTTGCCTTGCGACGCAAATTGTTCTATGCTATAATCGAGGCATGTTCATGATAGGTCATGGCGCACGTTTTGGACGCGCCTGTAAACCATAAACGAATGATGGGGTGGAAGGTTATGCGAAACGGAACTTGCTGGCTGGACGATCAAGGCCATACAATTCAGGCCCATGGTGGAATGATTACCCGCTTTCACGAAAAGTGGTATTGGTATGGGGAAAACAAGGACGCCGATAATTGCAAAGTGAACGGTCGCTTACTCTCTCGGGTGGATGTTAGGGGAGTGTCCTGCTATTCCAGCGACGATCTTCACCTATGGCATCATGAGGGAATTGTGCTGCCAGCTGAACCCACGGACCCAAGCAGTCCCCTTTATCCCGGTAAGGTCTGCGAGCGACCTAAGGTGATCTATTGCGAGCATACAGGGAAATATGTCATGTGGTTTCATAGCGACGCCGCTGATTACACCCTTGCTAACGCAGCCTGCGCCACGTCGGATACTCCCGTCGGTCCGTTTACGCTGCAAAAGACCGTTACGCCTAATCGTCGGGATTGCCGCGATATGACGCTGTTTCAGGATGAAGGAACGGGAATGGCTTATTTGATCCATAGCGGGGATTGGAACAAGACCCTCTATCTATCCCAGCTGGATGAAACCTTTACCGATTTTACCGGGGTCTGTTTTGAGGCTTTTCCCGGACAGGAAAGAGAGGCTCCCGCCTTTTTCAAACGTCAAGGACTGTACTATAGCATCACGTCGGGCTGTACGGGCTGGGCGCCGAACAGCGCATTGTACGCCGTAGGTCAGCACCTGAGCAACGGATTGAAGTTGATCGATAACCCCTGCGAGGGGGAAGGCTGCCATGAAACCTTTGGTGGGCAGAGCACCTATATTTTTGAGGATCAGCAACGGTATTATCTGATGTTGGATCACTGGAAGCCCATGGACTTACGGAATTCAGGCTATAGCATCCTACCCATCGCCTTTGAGAAGGAACGAATGATCATCCGCTGGACGGATGAATTTTAAAGGGGGGACTCACGTGGCAATCTATCAGAATCAGCGGGTTTTTCACTTGACAGACGGCGTGGTTTTCAGCCGGGTGTTAGCCCTCACGGCTTCGCCTGACGGGCAGGACGCATTGATGGATCTCTACTATGGGCCGGCGCTACCTAAGGAGGCAGCAGAGCTGCTTCCAACCGATGTGCGGATGTCGGCTTCCTTCGATGGCTGGAGGGAGATAGCGCCTCTTCTTTACCCCGAAGCAGGGCGAGGAGATTATCGGCCCGCCGCCTGCGCTGTGCGTGGGCCGGACGGTGCGCTCTGCAGCGAGCTTCGCTTTGTAAGCGCAGACATACAGACGGGCAAGCCTGTATTGGACGGCTTACCCGCTGTATATACAGATAAGGACGAGGAAGCGGATACATTGATCCTCCATCTGCGGGATGAGCGCAGCGGTTTGCTTGTTGACTTGTCTTTTACCGTTATGAATCAGCTGCACGCGTTGACCTGCTCGGCGGTTTACCGAAACGAGGGCAAAGAAACGCTGACCCTCGTGAAATCTGCGTCCGCGACGCTGTCGCTGCGGGGACCACACGATATTTTGCACCTTCATGGCGCGTGGGCCCGGGAGCGAAAGCCGGAGCGGGTTCCGTGCAGCCATTCCTGCTTCACGTTACGCAGCGAGCGGGGCGCATCCGGTCATGAGCATAACCCGTTTTTGGCGCTGCTTGAGCCCAGCGCTAACGAGCATCAAGGCTCGGTATGGGGGGCAAGCCTTATCTGGTCCGGAAGCTTTCTGATGGAGTGCGATCAGGACAGCCGCGACGATCTTCGGCTGACGGCAGGCGTTATTCCCTGCGATTGGGAGCTGCAGCCGGGCGACGTATTTACCACGCCTGAGTGTGTGCTCGTCTACTCCGCTGAGGGCCTCAACGGGATGAGCCATATTTATCATACGCTGTACCGTACAAGGCTCTGCCGTGGTTACTGGCGCGACCGGGTTCGTCCGCTGCTGGTGAACAACTGGGAGGCTACCTATTTCGATTTTAACGAAGAAAAACTGATGACCATCGCGAAAAAGGCGGCTCAGCTGGGAATTGAGCTGTTTGTGTTGGACGACGGCTGGTTTGGCAAGCGGGATAACGATGATTGCTCGCTGGGTGATTGGGTGGAAAATCCGCGGAAGCTTCCCAACGGCTTGATGGGCTTGTCCGAGAAAATTCATGGCCTTGGCTTGCAATTTGGCCTCTGGCTTGAGCCGGAAATGATCTCGCCGGACAGCGATCTATACCGCGCCCATCCCGACTGGTGTCTGCATGTAAGCGACCGGCATCGTACCCAAGCGCGCAATCAGTTGATTTTGGATCTCAGCCGCACCGACGTGCAGGATTATCTGATCGATATGCTTAATCGGGTGTTGTCCAGCGCGGAGATTAACTATATCAAATGGGACATGAACCGCAATTTTGCAGAAACGGGCTCGGCGCTGCTTACACCCGCACAGCAATCGTCGGTGCATGTGCGTTATATGCTTGGCTTGTACCGTGTGCTGGAAACGATTACGACCCGCTTCCCCAAGGTGCTTTTTGAAAGCTGCAGCGGCGGTGGCGGACGTTTTGATCCGGGTATGCTGTATTACATGCCTCAAACGTGGACAAGTGACGATACCGATGCGGTGGAGCGCGTCGGTATCCAATGGGGTACAAGCATTGTTTACCCCTGCTCTACGATGGGCGCTCATGTCAGCGCCGTGCCCAATCACCAGATTGGCCGCGTTACTACGATGGACTTTCGAGGGAATGTCGCGTTAAGCGGAAACATGGGCTATGAGCTAGACCTTTCGACCTTGTCTGCGGAGGATTTGGAGGTCATCCGTCGGCAGGTGCAGCAGGTGAAACGCTTTGGCAGCCTGATTCAGCAGGGACGCTTTACGCGCTTGGAAAGCCCGTTCGAAGGCCGTGTCGCCGCGTGGCAGTTCACCTCTGCTGATCAGCAGGAGGTGCTTGTATGCGTATTCCAGCTTAGCGCTGCTCCTAATTCGGTTGTGCCGCGCATCCGGGTGCGGGATATTGCGGAGGGTCTATACCAGAGCGACGACGGTATGGTTTATTCCGGCGCAGTGCTGCGGCATAGCGGACTCTGCGTATCCTTTACCGGCGAACGTGAAGCGCAGGATCACGACAGCTTTGTATTGCACCTGACCAAGCGGGGATAGCGCTTGATCAGATTTCAATACGCCGAAAGGCAAAAAAAGGAACCGCTCTTGAGAGAACAGATTTTTATGGGGTGTCGGGGGAGCCCGCAGGCTCCCTGACTACATTCGTATCGACCGGCTTTGCCGGTCGGGCGGGCAGTTTGCGGCTCTGCCGCAAACAGTACCCGTAACTGGCGAAAAAGTGCGAAGCACTTTTTTGACACACAAAAGGAACCGCTCTTGAGAGAACGGTTCCTTTTCTATACTCATTCTATTATTACGCTTCCGTAAAGCCGTCTTTGCTAAGACCGCAAATGGGGCATACCCAATCTTCGGGCACATCCTCCCAAGCAGTACCGGGAGCTACGCCATGATCGGGATCACCTAACTCGGGATCGTATACATAACCGCAGGGGCACTCATACTTTTTCATGATCAAATCTCCTTTTTATCATCTGATTAAGCGAAATACCGCTTCAGTAAACCGTCAAAGCCGCGGCCGTGACGGGCTTCGTCCTTGCACATTTCATGCACGGTGTCGTGGATCGCGTCCAAGCCCAGCTCCTTCGCCAAGGTAGCCAGTTCCTTCTTGCCGGCGGTAGCGCCCCACTCGGCTTCGGCGCGCAGCTCAAGATTCTTCTTGGTGGAGGGGGTTACTACCTCGCCCAGCAGCTCGGCGAATTTGGCGGCATGCTCGGCTTCTTCAAAGGCGTAGCGCTTGTAGGCTTCCGCCACCTCAGGATATCCTTCGCGGTCTGCCTGACGGCTCATGGCCAGATACATACCAACCTCGGTGCACTCGCCGGTAAAGTTCATGCGCAGGCCTTCTACAATACGGCTGTCCACACCCTCGGCAACGCCTACACGATGCTCGTCGGCATAGGATTTCTCACCGCCCATGGGAGCAAACTTGCTCTTGGGAGCCTTGCACTGGGGGCAGAATTCGGGAGCCTCGGGGCCTTCATGTACATAACCGCATACCTTGCAAATCCATTTCATATGATTGTTCCTCCTGCATTTGTTTTATATCTTGTTTGGGGAAGGCGTAGGTTTTTGTTCCTCGCCTTACGATATAGTGATACCCCAAAGGAAGCGAAAGTGAAACAGAAATCTTCAAATTATTTTTTATTTTTTCTAGCGTAGTTATCGATCGCATGATTTGTAAATTGATACAAAAGAGGAAATGCGATGGCAACTTTTGATGAAAGACTTGCCGCCGCACGGAAAGAACGCGGCATTACGCAGGAATAGTTGGCAGACGCAATGAACGTTTTGCGTTAAACGGTATCCCATTGGGAAAATGGGCGGGTAAAGCCAGACGAAGAAACGATGAAGCGCCTGTGCGAATATTTGCAGCTAGATAACGGCGTAGAAGCAGAGCAGGAAAAGGCTGTGGCCAAGGACACTTCCCGCAAGCCTTTTGGTCGGCTGCTAGCTGCTTTTGTTGGCGGCGTATTGGTGACGCAATATGCAAGAAAAGAAAGTAAATCGGGGAATCGACTCTAGCTATCGCGCAGAGATGATTGTCGTTGACAGGACTAGACCGCAACCATCTCCCAACACTGTTGCTTACAAAAATCGAGAAGCTCGTTGATCGAAAGGAATGACGGCCTTGAAATTAGCAAAGACTGCCAAAGTAGTTGAACGAGTAATCTGGAAATATGAAAATCAAATTATCCGAAATCTCACGACTACCTCTTACTGATGTCATCTTTGTTTTGCCGATACTCTATGGTACTTGTCAGGGAACTAAAACAGTTGTCTGCCTATCCATCAAAAGATGCTTCAAGGATGTTAGCCTGTTGTTTCCAAGATGAAGTCGTCCCGCTTCAAAGCTGTGAAAGCGTTACAGCATATTGATTGAGCCTGTTTCCATGTTACAATACAGGGGTAAGATTGTAGAAGGTTTTTAATGTACAAGATTTTGGGGCTTTCAGGGGTAAATCCACGCTCTTGAAACCGCTGGCACAAGAAACGTACGAGATGGATGCGCAAAAAAGGAACCACCCCTTTCGGAGCAGTTCCCTAAAATCCTTATTGGATAAGGCTTACTTATTTTGCGAAATACCGCTTCAGCAAACCGTCAAAGCCCTTGCCGTGACGGGCTTCGTCCTTGCACATCTCATGCACGGTGTCGTGGATCGCGTCTAAGCCCAGCTCCTTCGCCAAGGTAGCCAGTTCCTTCTTGCCGGCGGTAGCGCCCCACTCGGCTTCGGCGCGCAGCTCAAGGTTCTTCTTGGTGGAGGGGGTTACTACCTCGCCCAAAAGCTCGGCGAATTTGGCGGCATGCTCGGCTTCTTCAAAGGCGTAGCGCTTGTAGGCTTCCGCTACCTCAGGATATCCTTCGCGGTCTGCCTGACGGCTCATGGCCAGATACATACCAACCTCGGTGCACTCGCCGGTAAAGTTCATGCGCAGGCCTTCTACAATGCGGCTGTCCACACCCTCGGCAACGCCTACACGATGCTCGTCGGCATAGGATTTCTCACCGCCCATGGGGGCAAACTTGCTCTTGGGGGCCTTGCACTGGGGGCAGAATTCGGGAGCCTCGGGACCTTCATGTACATAACCGCATACCTTGCAAATCCATTTCATATTCATATTCCTCCTTCAAAATCATCACTGTTGGCGTAGGGCTTTTTTCACCCTGCGTCTTATTTATACCCTGACAATCCTGATGCGAAACATTTTTCTGAAAAAGAATTGACAATTTTTTGCCATGCACAGCGGTAAACGTGATATTAGTCGGCGCGTAGCTCATTTAGCAAAGCGCTCTCCATTAACGCGGTTTCACATACCGTCTTATGACGTATGGGGAGATCGTGCAGCTCCTTGATTTGACGGGGAATCGGTACGCCAGACAGCTCCTGCAGCTTTTCAGCACAGCGGAATGCGTCCATTCCTTCCACGGCTTCGCGGCCTACCAGACTGCGGACTACGCTTTCACTAAATTTGTATGGGCTGGCGGTTGCCAGAATAATGCAGGGAGCATGATCGTTGGTTTCGGTGCGATACTGCCGTAAAACATAGCTGGCAACGGCGGTATGGGGATCCATTACATAATGGCAACGATCATAAACCAGCTTGATTTCCTCGGCGGTCATGTTGTCGTCGGCATATCCAGCCCAGAAGGTTTTCTTTAGCTCCGCAAGGCGCTGAGAACCAATGGAAAAGCTGCCGCAGGTGGTTAATAGCTCCATCCATGTGCGGACGATTCCTGCATCCCTGTTAGCGCATTCATAGAGGAGCCGCTCCAGATTGGAGGAAATCAGAATATCCATGCTGGGCGATAGGGTCTGGAAAAAGGTACGATGGGTGTAGTAGGTACCGTCGGTAAAAAAGTCCGTTAATACGTTGTTGCGGTTGCTGGCACAGATCAAACGGCTGATGGGAAGCCCCATGCGCTTGGCATAATAACCCGCTAAAATGTCGCCGAAATTACCGGTAGGAACGACGAAGTTGACGGACTGACCCATACGCACGGTGCCGGACTGTACAAGCTTGGTATAAGCAGTGAAGTAATAAACGATCTGCGGCACCAAACGGCCAAAGTTGATGGAATTGGCAGAGGAGGGCAGCTTGCCCAATCCGTCCATTTTTTTGCGGAATTCCTCGCTGTTAAACAGCTGCTTTACTCCGGTTTGCGCTTCGTCAAAATTTCCCTTGACGCCGATGACGTGGGTGTTGCTGCCGCCGGTGGTCACCATCTGTAGTTCTTGAATTTTGCTTACGCCGCCGTGAGGATAGAATACGGAACAGCTGGTGCCGGGCACGTCTTTAAAGCCTTCCAGCGCAGCCTTGCCTGTATCGCCGCTGGTCGCCACAAGAATACTGATTTCCCGTTTCTCATCATTTTTTTCTGCTGCTAGTCGAATGAGATGGGGGAGCAGCTTTAAGGCGATATCTTTAAACGCCAGCGTTGGGCCGTGGAACAGCTCCATGACGTGCACGTCAGAGGTTAACGTACGCACAGGGGTAATTTCGGGGCTGTCAAAGCTCTCGGAACTGTAAGCCGCGTTGACTGCATCCTCAATTTCCTCGATGGAGTAGTCCTCCAGAAAGTCACGCAGGATTCTTGCGGCTTGCTCCTGATAAGAAGCGCCGCATAGCGCCGCCATTCTCTCAGAGGTAAGGCGGGGAAACATACTGGGGACGTAAAGCCCGCCATCCTTGGCTAACCCCCATAGAATGGATTGTGAGGTGGTAACGCAAGCACCGCCACGCGTTGAGAAGAACGACATACAATCACGCTCCTAAAGATACTGTTCAGTGTGCCCCGGTACGGCTACACTGTCTTCATCATACACGGATTCGCTTAAGGTGTAAAGACCTTCTGAGGTATCAAATTGCTTTTTCCTCTCATCAAATTCTCATGAAGTATTCAGCAAGGTTTTAGTCGCTTTGAACGCAATGCTTCTTTACCAGTACTTGGTTTCGTGCTATGATAACAGCGTTGATGGAAACGGAACGCCGCCCTTTGGACGACGATTTTTAGAGGAGGCACTGCGAATGTCTGAACAGAATCAAAATCCCTTAGGCCCGGAGGGCAGCTACTACGAGACGGAAAAAAACAAGAAAGAGGAAACCAGACGTCAAAAGCTGGACGCACTTTTTCCCATTTTGATTACCGGCCTTTATCTGGTGCTGGGCGCGTTTTTTCACCTATGGCATCCCGCGTGGTTACTTTTCCTGACCATCCCGCTGCATTATATCAAGTTTGATAACCAGCTGGATATGCTGTGCAATCCAATTGTAGTTACGCTGATTTATTTGGTCATGGGTCTCTTCTGCGGCTTGTGGCATCCCGGTTGGTTGATTTTCTTGGCCATCCCCATTGGTGGAATCATCAGTCATGAAGAGAAGAAAAAGCAAGAATAACAATACGAAAAGCTTCCTGAGCAAAACGGGAAGCTTTTCACATCGCTATATTTGGAGGAAAGGCTGAATGACGCAGGTACAGTTCTATCAAACAGTGGAGGATTCCCGGCTCAGCTTTGCGGTTATCATCGCGCACCATCGTAGAAAATGGGTTTTCTGCAAGCATTTTAAGCGCGACACCTACGAGGCTCCCGGAGGCCATCGGGAGCCGGGCGAGACGATTTTTCAAGCAGCTGAGAGAGAGCTGTACGAGGAAACAGGCGCTATCGCTTATGCCATCAAGCGCGTCTGTGTCTACTCCGTCAAAAATGAAGCCGCCGAGAAAGAAAGCTTTGGAATGCTTTATTCTGCGGAGATTTTCGCCTTCGAGCCGGAGCTTAGGTTTGAAATTGAAAATATAGAGCTGATGGAATCTCTGCCAGAAAACTGGACCTACCCAGATATTCAACCCAAGCTGCTGGCAAAAGCCATGGAAGCGGACGGAATGGAGCGTTCCATATGAAAATACTGTACGGCACGGGAAACCCGGCAAAGCTGAACGTCATGAAAAAGAAATTAGCGCCCTTGAATATTGAGGTTATCGGCCTTGAGCATATGGAAGCGCCCCCTCCGCGGGTGGCGGAGGACGGCGTAACGCCGCTGGAAAACGCTGTCCAAAAAGCCACAGCCTATTATCAAGCCTTCCGTATGCCGGTTTTTTCCTGCGATTCCGGCTTGGATTTCAGGAAAGCGCCACAAAGAGGGCGGGATCAAAAATACCGGCCTGCTTATCCACGGACTCGTTGCGGATGATGATGCTAATACGCCGCCGACCATGGATTGCACTGGGAATGGTGATTTCCAGCCGCTCTGCCGTAAAGCATTCCTTGCGGAATAAAGGCTTGCCATCCACAAAGATTTCCGCTGTTCCCTGTACCCGGTTGAGGATCAGATAGCGCTTACCTTTGGAGGCTCCAAGCTCCGCCGTGGTTTGGTACAGGCAGTACATACCCGCCGCGCCGCTTAAAATGCGCTGGGGCTCGCCGGTAAAGCTGACGGGCTCCATGGTGTTCATATCGTTTGCACTTAACACCAGCGCTGGGTCAGGCCGTTGAGAAAGCGGCTCGTGGCTCATCCGCCATCCGTCCAGAAGCCGCAGCCCGGTATCGGCTAAGGCTGGGGGGAAGGCGCGCTCCTTGACGGAAAGGGTGATCTCCGCGTCTTGCACACCCTTGGCCGAGGCATGTATCACTACCTGCTTTGCTTCCGGAGCCGCAGATACGATCAGCTGTCCGCGACCGTTGAACAAGCGGCAGCTGTTACCTTGATCCGGGTCATGCCCGTTGGGATCGCCGTTGCCAACGCCTAGAAGGGTTCCTCCCGTCACAGCGATCTTTGTTTTGGTTTTGTCTAACGGGCATTCGCGCCCCTGCTCGTCTGTCATGGAAATGGTGACGGCGGCTACCGAGTCCGTATCGGGATACAGGTACGCCATGGCGGATTCAAGCCGCAGCTGCGCGGGCGCGCCGACTGTCTCCCGTTTATCAGTCGCGCAGCGCTCTCCATTTCGATACCCAACGGCTTCCAAAACTCCGGGCTCAAAGCTAACCTGCCATTCGGCGGAATGCTCCATGGTGTTTTCTTTTTTCCCCTGAGAGCGCCCGTTTACAAACAGCTCTACCTCGTCACAATTGGTATAGGCCATCACCCGCACCTTGTCGCCCGGCGAATGATTCCAATGGGGCAGGAGATGGAGGCAGGCTTCCTTTTTCCAGAAGGCTTGATATAGGTAATAAACGTCCTTGGGAAAACCGCAGGTATCCATAATTCCGAAATGGCTGGATACGCTGGGCCACTCATAGGGGGTTGGTTCGCCGCGATAATCCAAGCCTGTCCAAACGAACATCCCCATCACAAAGGGACGCTTCAGTACGGCTAAATTCGCTGCGCGAGCGGTTTCACCCCAAGCGGCGCAATCCTCGTCATAGTTCCCGAACACCTGCTTCTTGGTATCGCTGACCCATTCACCACGGGTGGCAAAGGCAGACGCGATTTCCGACGACACGATTGGCTGACGGGGATAGCGCTTGTGAAAAGTGTCAAAGCTATCAATAAAGTAATTGATGCCTGTAATATCCATGCATTGCCCTGCGCCGGTTTCTTCAAACATACCGCCGTTAAACGCTCCCAGCACCGGGCGGGTGGCGTCTAGCTTCTTAAGCTCTGCCATTTGGTGCTGTGCGAGACGTTTACCCTTGGGCGTGCCTTGCATAGGCTCCTCGTTAAAAAGAGAGTACATGACCACGCAGGGATGGTTTTGGTCGCGGCGCACCATGCTTCTTAGCAAAGACAGCGCATCCTCCGAAGTGGAAAAGCTTCGGTTTTCATCCATAACCAGCATGCCCATTTCATCGCACAGATCCAGCAATTCTGGGGGCGGCGGATTGTGGGAGCAGCGGTAGGCGTTGGAGCCCATGGCTTTTAGCTGCTTCAGTCGATAGCGCCACAATTCCTTGGGAATCGCCGCGCCAACGCCTGCGTGATCCTGATGGTTGCAGGTACCCAGCAGCTTAACAGGCTGGTCGTTTAGATAAAAACCATCCTTTGCGCTGATTCGAATGGTGCGGAAGCCGAAGCGGGTATTCGACTGGTCTTTTCCCTGTGCGCCGTTCAGCTCCGCCCTCAGGCTGTAAAGCGTAGGATTTTCCAGATTCCAAAGGGTGGGTTGCGCCACGCGGAGGGGAATAGACAGCGTGCGTTTTTCATAAGCGCCAAGAGAAACGGAACGCTGGGCGCTAGCTGCCTCCTCGCCCAGCGGACTAACGGCGGTCAGGCGCAAGGTTCCCTTTGCTCGTACAGGAGACGCGTTATAGATAGTCGCCTCGCAGTTGACCTGCCAGTCGTCCTCCTTCCCCTTGATGGGCTGAACTGCAAGCCCGTCGTGAACGATATGGAGACGGGGCCGCTTCACCAGCCACACATGGCGATTGATGCCGCAGCCCTCGTACCACCAGCCCTCCCATACGGTTTTATCCACCCGCACGGTCAGCACGTTAGGTGTAATTCCATAATTGGCAATATCGCTCAGCGACAGTGAAAAGCCGTTATAACAGCTCTCATTGTGCCGAAGCTTTGCACCGTTAAAATACACGTCTGAAATGCCGGAAATACCGTCAAAAAGAAGTTGGATTTCGCATTCAGCGTCCTCTGGCTCCAGCATAAAGGTACGCCGATACCAGCAATCTCCAGACGGGTAATAGCCATGGCTGGAGATTCCGTTAAGGTCAAAGGGCATGGTATGCTGCCAGTCATGGGGCAGCGTGACCTGTTCCCAGTCGCCGTCGTCAAAATTAAGCGCCGCCGGGCCTTGTGCGCCGTCTCCCTTCGAGAAGCCATAAACCGTTCCGTGATCCAGTGTGGAGGGGAGTACGGACAGCTTTTGACGGGTAAACCGCCAGTTCCGATCTAAAGAAAACCATTGCGTATTCATAGATATCATTCCTGCCTTTGCTGATTGTTGGTAGCGATCCTGATTTGGTAGAAGGATTTCGTTTTTCACTGTATGATAACATGCTTCAATTGGGATTGTCACAGGATTTGCGTCGGTGTAGAGAATTCTTAAAGTCCGCTGGAGTGCTTTTGCAAAGCAGCTTTCAATCGCTTTTCAACAACTTGCGGCGTTGTGGGCTTATAAAGGAAATCGTCCGCGCCGATCTGCCGCAGCGCCTGCTCCTGCTGAACGCCGCCATACTGGGTGTTTGCCAGTACGGCTATATGATTGTAACGGTCATTCGCCCGAATGGTTTTGATGAGCGTAATTCCGTCCATCTCCGGCATCATTAAATCGGTAATGACGGCGGAAATATCCGGGTGCTGCTCCAACAGGTTCAGAGCCTCCGCGCCGTTTCGCGCAACCAAAACCTCGTAGTCGTCCTGAAGATTCACTGTCAATACTGCGATGTTGAGCTCCGCATCATCCACGAACAACACCTTTTTTTTGACCACAATTTTACTGTCGGCGCAGAAGGTTGCTACAGCGTCATAGATTTGCTGCGGAACCACCGGCTTTGCGATGTGGGCGTTCATTCCGTGCTGTAAACTCTTTTGCACATTCTCAGCAAAGGCGTTTGCCGACAGCGCTACGATTGGAATGGTTTTTGCTTGCGCATGGGTGGACGCGCGTATGGCTGCAGTTGCCTCATAGCCGTCCATCACAGGCATCCGAATGTCCATGAAGATCATTTGATAGGTTCCCGGCAGGCTTTGCACAAATTTTTCATATCCCTCCTGCCCGTTTGCGGCAATGGTGACGCTGGCATGCGCTTTTTCCAAAATCCGTGCAACAACCTTCTGGTTTACAGGGTGATCCTCGCAAACCAAAATGTGTATTCCCGTAAGGTCACGCTCCTGAGCAGACTTCTTTGCTTGTGCGGAATCGTCCGGTACTTTTTCGGTGCTGAAATGCAGTGGCAATTCCACAATAAAAGTGGTGCCCACATTGACAGCGCTCTTGACAGAGATGGTTCCGCCCTTCAATTCCACGATTTCTTTGGTGATGGAGAGTCCCAGACCCGTTCCCTGTGTATTTGGGTCAATACCGCCTTCACCGCGATAGAACGGCTCGAAAATATGCGCCTGTGCCGCTTCGCTGATTCCAATTCCTGTATCGGAGATCTCAAAGTGATACAAACCGATTCCCGATTTTTCATAGGGCAGCTCTGTCACTCGATAGGTGACGGTTCCGCCCTCAGGGGTATATTTGATGGCGTTGGAAACAATATTGTCAATGGCGCTGTGGATGCGCGCAACATCGGCATAGCAGCTGTCGTGTGAAATGCTTGTATGCAATTGAAATTGCTGCTTTTTCTGCTGTGCTAGGATGCGGTAGCTGTCCGCCGTTTTCTGAACCTGCGCCTTCAGAGAGAAAGGCGCTTCGTTTAACACCAGCTTTCCGCTCTCAATACGGCTCATGTCCAAAATATTGTTGATGAGGGATAGCAGAATTTGAGAGGAGCTTTGAATGGTTTGTAGGCTTTCATGCACCTGCGCACTGTCCCGTTCGTTCTCCAATGCCAGCTCGCACATGCCCACGATGGCGTTCATCGGCGTGCGGATGTCATGGCTCATGGCGGACAAGAAGTCCGTTTTGGCGCGGTTGGCCTGCTGCGCTACCTCCAGCGCTTGAGTCAGCTGGTCTTTCTTTTGCTCCTCCTGCTTCAAAAGCTCGGTCACATTTGACACCGTTAGGACGCAGATATTGTTCTCCCGGTCATAGGAATAAAGCTGTGTGCGGTAAATAACAAGGCTCCCATCCGGCTGCTTAACCTTTGTGAGGAAAAAATAGGTGTCGGACTTTTTTAGCTGCTCGATGATGGTTTTGGGATCGGTATTATACAAATAGTCCTGCCGTTCCACACGATCGGCAATTCGCTCGGCATGAATGTGCCTGAACTTGTCATAGGGCAAGAACTCATTGGTATTCTGTTCACCGCCGGCAATGTGCAGCATAGCCTGATCGCTGTCCAGATAAAGGCTGGATAAAGCGATATAGCTAAGGCTTGTGCTACGTGACAGGATTTCCGAAAGCATTTTTTGCGCATGAATGTTGTAGCAGTAAGCAAACAAAATCAGCTCGTCCGAATTTGGGTTTTGTACAATACTCCACAGGTTTCGCACCCAGAGGATGCGCCCGTCCGGCATACGGCGACGGTAGTCCATGGAATAGCGATTCTCGCCGCGCTGCGCCATTTCCCGCAAGGTTGGTAATTGATTGAGCCGTATAAACTTCTCCCGGTCGGCAGCGTCCACAATCCGGGACGCGACATACTGGGTGATCTTTTCGATGGTTATGTTCTCTTTGGCTAAATCCTGATTCTCAACATGGTATACATGGTCTATTGTTTGGCCTGTTGTTAGATTCATTGCGGAATGGTATAGTAAATCCTGCTCGCCCAGAGACGGCTTTTGGCTCTCCAGCTCATATCGGGTTTGCGCGGCTTTTTGCTCATCAATGATGCGGGCTGTACATACAGCAAGGCCCGGCGTTCCATCTTCATTTGGCAGATATTTAAATCGGAATTCATTCCAGTGGGGCAAATTGTCCTTCATTTTCACTTGCGCTTCAAAATTGGCTTCGCCGGCCTCCCTTTTGATGTCTCGCACTGCATTCCGAAAAATATCACAGTATTCCGATAGCACCCGTCCCTTCTTTAACCAGCTCTCCGGGAAGTTTTCCATCACCGGGGGAAATCCGAAATCCCGAATGCAGCGCTCAGAGAAGTAGGCCTTGTCGGTAGCCGGGTCAAAGGTCCAGTACCAAAGCCCGGCATGCTCCGTGGCAGCTTCCAATATTCGCTCACTGGCACGAAGCTTTTGTGCGTTCAGCCGCTCCGCGGTGATGTCGGAGTAGCTGACATAGGCAAGCTGGGTGCCATCCGCCTGCGGTACGGCTGTACCGCGCAGTTGAATATAGAGGTACTCCCCTGTGATGGAGTTCAGCGAGCGATAGACCGTTTCAATTTTCCCCGTGCGGAAGCCATCTACCACTTCTCTTTGAAGCCTTGGCAGATCATCGGGATGCGCATGGCGAAAGGTGGTGTCAGGGGTATTATCCAAGCTGCTGCGGGCGTCCTCGCCTAACAGCGCAGAGAATTGATCGCTGACCACCAACGGCTCCAGCCGAACGCCGTTCCAGCGGTACAGGCAAACGCCGCCGGGTACATTGCGGATCACATCTTGCAGCTGTGCCTGCTGTTCTACTTGTGTAGTCATATCAATATAGGTAGTATAGGCGGTGAGCGTGCCGTCCTGCTGGAGAACGGTGTTCACGTTCAGATGTAACCATTTTTGCTTGCCGCTAGGCGTTTTGCAAGAGACGGTTCCATCAACGTGCGGTTCGCCGTTTTTGAGAGCGACAGCCATATTGTGCAGCATCTGGCGGCCAACCTCGTCCACAAAGCTTCCATCATCTTTTTCAAAGCGATCAGAAAGCTCCTGCTTGGTACTCTCCAGCAGGTCACAAAGGCCCTTGTTCACATATTGGACGCGAGTAGCATGTGTGTTGGGGTCAATGGAGCGCACTGCCACGCCCGCTGTAATGTTATTAACCAGCTCGTCAAGCTGTGCTTGCGCCTCTTTTAAGTCGGTGATATCGTTAAACGATGCATAGAGCAGCGTGCTTCCATCCGGCTGCTTTACACAGTTGATAATCTCATTGATCCATTTGATACGGCCGTCCGGCAAAAGATAACGGAAGGTGATGGCACACTTTGGGACGCCTTGATACAAGCTGTCAATGGCTTTGGAAACAGACGGCAGATCGTCTTGATGGATTCCGTAGGTTATGCTTTCTTCGATTGCTTCCAGTACTTTGTCAGGGGCAAGCTCAAGAAGCTCGCAGAAGCTTTTGTTGATGTACTGGTATTCCAGCTTTCTGGTGCCTGGGCGGATAACGGAAACACATAATCCGCACGCGATGTTTTCAATGATCTCCACGTTTTTCTTCTGCGCTGTTTTGGACGCTGTGACGTCCATGAGGTATTCGATGCGGGCTTCGCGTCCTGCCCAAGTGACGATATGCCCCTCTACCTGAAAGGATTTGCCCGTACGGTCGGAATAAATCTCCATCTGCCCGCCCGCTTTTGCGCATGCCAGTAAACCGGCACAAAAGGCGCAGGGCTTGTCAGCGCCCAGCAAAAATTCATAACACACCTTACCGGAATAGTCCTTCGTATCGGTACACAACGCCTGAGAGACCGTTTTGTTCAGATACAGCAGCTCGTTTGTCTTGTTGTCGGTAACCACGATGGCGGCGCCGCTGTTGTCGGTGATTTCGGTCATCAGTTCCCGCAGCTGGGGCATTTCCGTGTAGACCGCATGAACGATGGGAACGCCGTCCTCCGTTCTTGTGCGACGGAAGCTGCCGTTGATCCATACATAGCCGCCGTTTTTATGAGGAACACGGTAGTCTAGCGAGACGGAGCTATCCCCGGCTACTGCCTGTGCGATAGCAGCCCATACGCGCTCCACATCATCAGGATGGATGGAAACCTTTGCGCTGTCCGCAATCCATTCTTTATATTCCTCGTTACTATAGCCGGCGATCATGGCCATATCCTTGGACTGATAAATAAGCCTCATCTCGCCGTCCTCATAGCGATAGAGGGCCGTGCCGCCGGGCAGTGCGTCCAGAACATTTTCCATCTGGGACTGCTTGGCGTGCTCGGCGGTGACGTCGTAGCAGACCGATAGGATAACGTCGCGACCGTTATTATCCGCAGCCAGCTTACCGATGTCGTGAATCCAGATATAGGTACCGTCTCGTTTGCGCATCCGGTAGTCTACAACATAGTTTTCTTGGACTGCTAGCTGCCGCTGTACAGCTTCATTTACCAGCTCGCGGTCATCCGGGTGCATGGTGTTTTCAATGTAGCCGCCAATATCCGCTATAAACTCTTCTTCATTTTGATAGCCCAGATAGTTCAGCATATGATTATTGATGAAATAGAACGGAAAATGCTCCTCATAGTAACCGCCCATCATACCGCCTGCCAGTGTGGACAGCACTAGGTCACGCTTTTCCTGCTCCTCTTTCATACGCTGCTGCTCCAAGGGAAAATACTCATTTTCCTGCTGCTGCGTGTCCGCCACGGAAAAATGTATGGAGCAGAGCTTTTCTGCACCGTTTTCCATACGAGAGGCAGCGGTGATGCGTATCATAAGCACTACGTTGTTGTAAGAAAAGCGCGCGCGTAGAAAAGCAACGCCGCCTTCACTGCCGATGGGAGAGAAGGATTCCTCCAGCAGGCAGAGCTCATAAGGTTCCGGAGCAGCAGCTATTTCCTTTTCGAGATAGCTACGCGCCTCCTCCTTGGAATGCACATCCTCATGTTCGCCAGTACCAAACCAGCAAATATCTTCTGACAGCAGTGCCAACGCTTTCTCGCTGCTGCGTTGTACAAAATCAAACTGACAAAATTCTTTTATCAGCTCAAGCGTATTTTTCACGGTTGTGTTCCTCCTACCCATTAGACTGTATGCATGGACGTCAGATCATTATAGCACGTAAACCATTACAATATACTATGTATAATATAGCTCAAAGCAACCAAATATGCAATAAAAAATGGAAGGATCGTTCTATTTCCTAGTATGTCTCAAATTGCAAAAAGGACACGGTCAATCCTTTGGCCGTGTCCCTTTAGTCAACCTTGATGATAGAGTACGCTCTAAGTAGCCGTACATCATCTTTGTCAAAACGAGAATAGCGCCACAATTCTAAATAAAATATAACGCGGGAGTTTAACAGCCATTTCCCCCAAAACAGCTCTTTAGCCCTTATGTGGCTTTATTTTTTTGTCAAAATATTTTGTTTTAATATATTGTAATTTATTGTAAAGTATGATATAATAAAGAATTAG
>JAQUWD010000037.1 GCA_028693055.1 Eubacteriales bacterium
CCGGGAGGGCGGCGGCCTGTTCATGGATCTGAGCACCCCCTATAAGTTAAAGCATGTGCTGGGGAATCATTTCATCGGAGATGAAGATGCGGATATCGCCTATCTGTGGCAAAACCGTTATAATGACGCTCAGAATTATGTGGATTTAAACTTGGCCATCTTCCTGCGTAAGGAAGGGGAAACCTATCAACGTATCGGCGAGCGGCAGCGGCAATACGCTCACGATTCGGAGCTTTTGTGCCGATTGCTTTTTGAAACCGGCTTTACCGACGTTTCCGTTTTTGCAGATCGACAGATGAAGACCCCCGGGGAACGGGAAAACCGCTGGTTTATCGCCGCCCGCAAGCCGTTGGCTGAGGCTGAAAAAATACTCAGCGAAATGCCGCGAGCAGAGGAAATTCCCAGCGATCCACAGCTCTAAAGGAGAAAACCAATGAATCAACAAGATACGATGCTGCATATTACCTTAGCTGACGGCTTTGTTCGCGGCCTTTTACTCACCGCCACGGACACGGTGGCTAAAGCCGCCGCCATTCATTGCGCTTCTCCCGTAGCCACCGCCGCGCTGGGGCGCACGCTGATGGGCACTGCCATGCTGGGGGCGATGCTTAAGCAGGACAACGCCTCCGTAACGGTTACCATCGACGGCGGCGGCCCACTTGGCAAGATTGTTTGCGTCGCGGACCGGGATAGCGTTCGGGGCTGCGTGGACGTACCGCAGCTGGAGATGCCCCTGCGGCCGGACGGCAAGCTGAACGTGGGCATGGCTGTAGGCGGCAGCGGACGTATGAGCGTGGTGAAGGATACAGGGCTTAAAACGCCTTACGTGGGGCAAACAGCGTTGATTTCCGGCGAAATTGCCGAGGATTTTGCCGCCTATTATGCCGAAAGCGAGCAAACCCCCACACTGCAAAGTCTCGGTGTTTTAGTAAGCGGCGAGACGGTTTTAAGCGCGGGAGGAGTGCTTTTGCAAACGCTGCCCGGCTGCCCCGACGAGGTCATCAGCCAGCTGGAGCTGCGAAGCCCGCTGATGTCGGATATCAGCCGAGAATTGTGCTACGAATCGATGGAAGACCTGATGGCAAAATGGTTTGACGGCCTTCAACCGGTGCTGCTGGAGAAAACGCCCCTGAGCTATCGATGCAATTGCTCTCGTCAACGAATGGAAAAATCCCTCATCGCTTTAGGGCAAGAGGAGCTGACGCGAATGATTCAGGATGAAACCGAGGGCGCGGATCTGACCTGTCACTTTTGTAAGCGGCAGGAGAGGTTTACCCAAGGCGATTTACTCAAGCTGTTGAACAAGGCTATGGAAAGGTAAGAAAGAAATCGTATGGCGAATATCCCCCATCTCAATGGCGGACAGGTGCGCTCCTTTCGGATGCCCGCCGAATTTTGGCTTCGCCGGGCCGATCGATACCGAGAACAGAACGATCCCATTCGCGCGGCTTCTCTTTTGCGACATGCCTGCCGTATGGAGCCAAACGACCCGGAGCTGACGCTGGAATATGCTCTGCAATTAAGAGAGCTGTGCTGCTATGAGGCCAGCAACAGGGAGTGCTTTGATCTTTTGGCTAGGAAACCTTCCGCTTTCTTAGCCTTTGGAATGCTTACCCTCAACCTGCTGTCGTTGGGCAAGCAGGGCGAGGCCATGGACGCGTATTCCATCTACAACCAGTATACGCAGGCCTATCCGGACCACTTGCCCGAATGGGATGATGATATTTATTTTGCGGAGGAAGCCCTGCTTCCGTCCTCGGATTCCAAGCAGTATATCCGGCTGCATTCTCTGCTGACGGCGGCTGCAAGGCGCATTCAGCGAGGTGATTTGGAAGGGGCAAAGCGCGCCTTGACCCGCTCGACGGGCAAGCCCTTTCCCCGCAAGGTCGCCCAGCGGGACGCACTAATGGCTGTGTACGAGCATCACGCCGGGAACGATGCAAAAGCAGCGGAGCAAGCCCTGACCGCCATCAAGAACGCGCCCCGAAACCCGGGGCTGCTTTTGCCTATGGGGGCGTTACTCTGGGAGCTAAAGCATCCGGCAGCGTATTCGGCGCTGCTACGGGCGGCGTTATACGTCTCCGCGCCCGAGGATGAAGCGGGCGTGTGCGAGCTGGCTGTTCAGATGGCCCATCAAAAAATCGCCGTTTCCATGCTACAGAAAACTCTAAAAATCTCGCCAAATCGCATGTCAGCGGTTTTCAATCTCTGCGTTTTCAAGCTTAGAGCAGGAGAATTTGAGGAAGCATCCCAGCTGATCCACCGCCTTCGGGAAATCGACCCGGAGGATCTATCGGTGGAGCGTCTTTTTTCCGCTGTATGCGCGCTTGAAAAGGAAAAACCGTCAAAGGCGCAAATTGCTGCTGCGGGGGAGAGCCAGCCTTTTTACGGCGTTCTCAGCCCAGAACAGGAAGCGGAAAGCGTAGATATCTGCTTAACACTGGCGCAGCAGGGCATGGATGGCTTTGCGGCAACGTTGATGGAAGACCGACGGATGTATAAGCGGTTTATTGATCTTCTTCATACCCGCGGCGAGCTTTTCATCCTTTTGCCGACAGTATGCGGCGCGCTGGAAACAACGCAGGCTGAAATTTTGCTCCGGCGGCTGATGCTGCGCGGCCCGGCTGATTGGAACGGCGTTATGATAACGGCTCGGCTGATGACTCAAATCGGCTTGAAGCCGCCCCATTTGGTTCGGTTTGGCGGGCGCATCACAATGATTGATCCAGACGCTCCGCCCGAAGCAACGCCCAGCTTTTTGCAGAAGGTAGCCTTGCTCCGGTTAAAGAAAACCGCACGGCTTTGCAAAGACGCCCTTCCCTTGGCGATGCATGTGATTGCCCGCCTGCCAGAGCATGACCTGCTCCGCATGGCGGGAGATCAGCAGGATGTGTGGCCCTATGCGTTTGCGCAAGCGTACGCGAAACAGACAGCTCGGCATGAAACGCTTTATTGGGAAGCCATGCTGGAAAATGACAGACGAGAGGCCTATCAGGCGGCACAGGCCGCCATTGCCAAGGCCCTTCAAAAAGGAGGAAAGCAACATGGAACTCATTGATTTTGACCAACGCTTTTCGGACTATCTAAACCAATGGATGGAAAAAAACCGTGCCAACTATAAAACCCCGGAGGAAATGGAAGAGCAAGCCCCGGATGTATATCTTCGCTTTTTGAACACTCCCGCCGATTGGCTCAATGGCAAAACGCCGGGAGAAGCCTTCGACGACCAGCAGGACGCCGGGGAGCTATGTAAGCTGTTGATTCGTTATATTACGGAGGAAATCCCCGTCCCCGACCCGCTGCTGGATCGACTACTGGAGCTGGGAGACGAAAAGGCCGCATTGGAGCTGGTAACAGACGCTACCGCCCCCTGCGAAGCCCGGATGTTGATGATCGATCTTTTGCGCCAAATGGAGAGCACCGCGCCCATGGTGGATTACATCCGCTGGCAGGTGGAGCGCAATGAGGAGGAGGAAATCCTAGACAATGCGTTGGAAAGCCTGCGCCTGATGGGCGATAAGGTGGTAAAGCCCGCGAAGCTGGCCTTCAACGCCGCGCAGGCAGAGGGAAAGGAAGCCCTGCTGGACGTGCTGTGCGACTATCCCGGAGACGAGGATGTTTTCCACTTCGCCTTGGAGCAGTTTAAAAAGACCAAGGATAAGCGCGCGCTGTACGCCGGTTATTTGGCGAAGCTGGAGGATGACCACGCCTTGGAGGCGTTGCTGGAGGCGGCGGAGAGCGAGGACGTGAGCTATATTGATTTTATCGAAATCCGCAGCGCCATCGAACGCTTGGGCAGCGAAGCGCCCATTCGCGATTTTTCCGACGATCCTACCTACAAGGCGGTTAAGAGACTACAAGTAAAATAAGGAGTACTATGATTACACTACAGGAAATTAAGCAAAACGAAAGCATTAAGGCGCTGGTACGCGCCTCCAACCGCTATTTGGAAACCTTGGGCTATACCGATCACGGCCCGCGGCATCTGAGCTACGTCAGTCGAACAGCCAGCGGGATCTTAAAAAGCCTTGGCTACAGTGAGCGAGAGGTGGAGCTGGCAGCCATCGCGGGCTGGGTGCACGACGTGGGTAATTCCATCAATCGGCACGATCATGGCCCCAACGGCGCAATCCTTCTGTATCCGATTTTGCAGGACGCGGGAATGGCTATCCCCGACGTGGTGGAGATCATCACCGCCGTGGGCAACCACGAGGAGGAAAGCGGCAGCGTATCCAGCGCCGTCAGCGCCGCCCTTGCCATCGGCGATAAAAGCGACGCCCACAAAAGCCGGGTACGCAACGGAAAGCCCGACCCTACCGACGTCCATGACCGGGTGAATTTTTCCATTCAGGAAAACGAAGTGATCATTGATCGAAAAAACAGGATTATTCGCCAGTCGCTGCAAATGAACGAAACCTCCAGCGTACTGGAATACCTGAGCATTTATCTGCCCCGCATCTTGATGTGCGAGCAGGCCTGCGAATTTCTGGGGCAGCGCTTTGAGCTGTTCATCAACGATCGTCCCGTGAACAATCGGGCTGGAGTGTGATTTCTCACCGTTGAGCTGAGAACGAACCACCAAAGGAGCGATGCTATGATCTGCGAACGCTGCGGAAGCTTTATCCCGGACGACTCCCTTACCTGCGACCATTGCGGCGCATTTCAAGGGGAGCATACCACGGGGCAGGATACGGGAGTGCGCGCCATCCGTCAAGGACGCGCAGATTCCTACGTCCCCACGCTGCCCGTCCGTCATAACGATAAGATGAAAGAATACGGCGATTACGATCTATCGCCCCTGCCGGTGGAAAAGAGCGATCGTCCCCGACGGAGCAAGCCCATTTCCCCCGCGGACGACAGCTTTACCGGCAGCCGCCCCTCCACCCATCGGGGCGTGCCCGTAAAAGGAACGGCCCGCGCCACCGCCAGCCCCCGTAAATCGGTTCATGCTCATCCCGTACGGCGGCACAACATTAACTGGATGCTTATCGGTTTGATCTGCACGGTGCTTGCCATCGGCGGCGGCATCGGCTACATGCTCTATATGTCTCAAAGCGAAGTAGGCCAGCTTTCCACAGCCCGAAAAAACGTGCTGGAATGCAACGAAACGCTGCTGGCCTTGGCTCAAACCAAGGATGTTACGTTACTGACCGAGCAGGAAGAGCTACTGAAAAAATGGAATCGAATTCCCGCCGTCAGCTACTGGTCGGCCGGAGACTCCTATGTGGACGAGGGCGATCTGGACACCGCCTTAATTGCGTACCGCATGGCGGATCTGCTGGATCCCGAAAACTATGACGGCTTAATGGAGCTGGCCTCCACCTACGAGCTGAAAAACGAGGACGATAAAGCCGAGGAAATCTACCTTCGGCTCATCAACGATATCAGCCCCTTCCGCGGCGAAGCCTACACCTCCATCATCCGACTCTATCAAAATAACGATCGGGGGCCGGAGGCGGCGGAGATGATGCAGCTGGCTTATACGAATACGGATCGTGAAACCTTCCGTCTCCAGCGCCGCGATTATATTCCCCAATCGCCCCAGACCAGCCTGATCGCCGGACGGTACGAGATTAGCGCTATGAATGAGGATGTAACCTTGACCTCCCCGCAAGGCTTTGACGTCTACTACACGGTGGATGACGACGCAGTGTTGCCAGAGGATGGTATTCTATTTGATGGAGGCGCTTTGCAGGTGGTGGAGGGCTCTGTAACCCTGCGAGCCGTCTGCGTCAACGGCAGCTTGGTCAGCGACCCCCTTAGCGTGTCCTACACGTTTTACTATCCCTCTCCCCCCGCACCCAAATGTAATCTGGCCCCCAATACGTACAAAACCGCAAGAGAGGTCAGCCTCCGCGCGGGTACCCGGGAGGAATACACCAAGAAGCAGCAGGCCGAGATGGAAAAGAACCTCACCTATTACTATACCATCGACGGCTCCACTCCTACGGAGGAAAGCCCGGTTTACGACGGCACCCCGATTAAGCTGCCGTCGGGCAAGGTGACGCTAAAGGCGGTATGTGTCAACCAGTATGGGAAAATGTCCAGTATTTTAGAGGTCGGCTACCAATTTAAAATCAAGCCCGATCCACTGGAAATGTACGCCTATACGGATGTTTTCGCCGGGTTTGAGCTATACAGCACCAACCGTACGGATTTTGAGGCCACTTATGGCGCGCCAAATAGCGAGGAGCCTGTTACCTATCTGTATCTGGATGCGGAAGCGGTGCATTTGGCGTATAACTGGGGCTATGCTGTTTTTGCAAAGATCAACAACGTGTGGCTGCTGGTGAGGGTGGAGATGAATTCCTCCATTGCCACAGCGCCCCGGGGAGTCGGCTTTGGAAGCAGCGAAAGCGAGGTCTGCGGCGTATATAAGGATTTCGGTCAGCTGCAGTCCCCCAACGGAACGCGCGGCCTTTACTACAAATATCCTCAGATTGGGCAGGTGCTGATAGACGAAAATGGAACCCGCTACATTCAATATACCTGCCAGTCCCTGGGAGGACAAAATTGGGTGCTGCAGTATTGGTTAGATAACGACCGGGTAAACAAAATCGTCCATTTTTACCAGCCTTGATGCGCGTATGCAACTTTTTGCCATTACCAATCGTTTATTACTATGGAGTTATTTGACAGGTTTCCAATAACCTCATGGGATAAAGGAGGAACGACGATGAAAAAGAAGATGCTGTGCATGGTGCTGGCATTGCTGCTGCTTCCCTTGGCGGCTGTGGCGGAGGGAGCCGAAAACGGTTCCTTTTGGGTACGAGACAATTACCGCTGGGAGCATAACATGGAGGACATTCAAACCCTGGGGGATGCGATTTATCTGCTGGCTGATAACGCGCTGTATCGCCGTCTGCCGGGAGAAGCCGAGCCTGTGGAGGTTCTGTCCGACCTTTTAACGGACGTCTATGTGGACGAATCGGACGAAGCCGATAAGGATAAGCCCAACCTGTCGAGGCTGTTTGTCATGGACGGCTGCCTATACGGCTTCGGCCCGATGAGCGGCCAGCTTTACCGGCTGACGGATAAAGTCGGCAGCATTGCGCTGGAATATATCAAAACCATTGATATGAGCTTTGCCAAAGAGGGCGATTACTATTTTCCCGACTGTATCGCCATGGACGGCACGCTGTATTTAAAGAATGTAAACGGTGAAAACGGCGCGATTGTTGGCCTTCCCCTAACGGAGGGAGAGCAACGGTCGGAGTTTGAGGGCCCAGCCTCCTATGTGCCGCCTGTATGCTATAAGGATGGACTGCTGCTTTTCAGCGTACCCTGCGATTACGAAGGCGAAGGCGGCCCGGTCGGCGCACAAATCATTACCCTCGACCCTAAAACAGGGGAGAGCAGCCTTTTATACCAAACGGATGCAATGGAATATTCCATGCAGCTTAGTTACGATGAAACAAACGATTTGCTCTATTACAGCAGCGAATACGCCGTTTATCGGCTCAATCTGAAAGAGGGCGCGCCCCAAGTATGCGCCTATCTGCCGGACAGCATTTACGACGGCGGCTTAATGCTGCTTAGCAACGGTACGCTGGTCATTCGCTGCTACAGCGCTGTTTATCTGCGCAATCCTGCTCTGGATAGTATTTCCACGCTGTTCATCGCTAACGAGTACGGCTCCAACGCCCATGTAAGCGTGGTGCGGGATCATCCCGAAATGAACATAGCCCTTTCCAACTTGGATTTGGGGGATTTGCAGAAGCTGACCAGCACGCTCATCAGCGGCGACCAGCAGGTGGACGTGATGCGGATTAACCCCACTTATCAGCCTGTTGATCGATTGATCGATAAGGGTTATTTGTTGGAGTTGAACGCATACCCGGAGATTATGGCCATTGCCGAAAAAATGGATCCCCGCTTTCTTGCGCCCTTCCAACGGGACGGAAAGCTTTACGCGATTCCCATGCGGGTATCGGCGCAGAATTTTACCGTCAATATGAATACTTGGACGGAAATGCTAGGCTTAACCAAGGAGGAGCTGCCCGTCTCTATGGAGGAGCTGTTGGATTTTATCCAGAACTTCTCCTATGACTATGGAGATATGGACAGTGTAAAGCTGACGGATAGCTGGGATTTGCGCAGCGAGCTGCTGCAGCAAATGCTTTACATGGAGCAGGCGCTTCAAACCCGGGACGGCGTTGAGCAGCTGAGCTTTAACACGCCCAGAATGCAAACGCTGCTCCAAAAACTGGACGAGATCGACTTCAGTGAGCTTTCGTTGGTCGAATTGTTGGGCGAGAGCGCCACAGACGACGAATACGACGATTTCTATTCCAACAATTTTGTTTTTTCACTATACTCTAGCTCTACTCCCCAGTCCATGGGGGAGGATAATGTGGATCAGCCGCTGCTGCTACGGATGGATGAAGACTCCGACCCGATTATCTTCACCGACCTAGAAGCCCTATGCATCAGCGCCCGCAGCACCCAAAGCGATCAAGCCGCCGTCTATATCACGTCCTATCTCAATAACATAGACGCGGATAGCACAGCGATTACGCTTTTCCCCGATCGCAACGAAAGCGTGGAGGATCCAAGCTTTGATCAAACGCTCAAGGATCAACAGGAGTATTTGGCAAAGCGAGAGGCAGCCCTGACGGCCGCCACGGAGGAAAACAAAGCGGAAATTCAGGACGAGATCAAGTGGATCAAGGAATGGCTTGCAAACGCGGAAACCAATCGCTATCTGGTAACCGCCGAGCAAATCGCCGCTTATCGGCAGCAGATTGCCCCCTACCTGTACCCCGTGGGTAAATCGCTCTTTTCCGGCTCCGACGACGGCGCGTCCTCTATACGGACGCTGCTAGAGCAATATAGCAAAAAGGCGATCGATACGGCAGCCTTCCTTAAGGAGCTGGACAACCGGGTGCGACTGATGACACTGGAAAACCAATAGTCCCTTTGGCTAATCAGAAAGGATGGAAACCAGAGAATGTTTAAAAAGGTTCTTTCTATGATCGTTTGCCTCGTCATGCTGATGGCGCTGATTCCCTCGGCGGGCGCAACGGCTATGACTGTTACGGTGGGCAGCTCCTCTTCCGGCTTGGAGGGCGTGCAGGCTGCCGCCGTTCTGGGCGACACGATTTACTATGTGGATTATCTAAATAATCTTTATTCCCGCAAGCCTTCCGAGCCTGAGGCGATCGCTTTAGGCAGCCTTAAGGAAGCCAAGGATGGAAATGTGCTGAGCGTTGAACAAATGCTTAGCTGGAACGGGAAGGTTTACGGCGTTAGCTTTACAGACAAAACGCTGTATCTGCTGGTGGATGAAACCGGAGCCTTCACCCCCGCCGCGCAGGAGGTAACGCTGGACCTTTCCCAATTGGTGGAGGAGGAGAACGGCGACGTTACGGCTGTTCCTTCCATGACCAGCGCCTTTTGCGTAAACGACTATTTCTACTATACAGCGATGAACGTTTCGGGTACCGGCATGAGTACCGTGGCAGGCCGAATCAACCTAAACACAGGCGCAAGCCAATCCTTTGCCACCAAGAATATTCATTCCTTGGCCCCCGGTGAGGATGGGAAGCTGACCGCCTACATTTTCGATATCTCTGCACTTTACAGCGCGACCACTACAGAAGGACTCGCTAGCCAAGTGGGCGAGCTAGCCGTTTTCGATCCCGAGACCGATACGCTGGGCGCTTCCTATCCCGTGGAGGCGGAGGGCTCCTTTGGCGGCTTGGTCGTAGGCGGATTGTGCTATGGCAACCAAACGGCTTACTATATTAACGGTTCCAAAATCATGGGCGTAAACATGGCTACCGGTGAAAGCCGGATCAGCGCCTACACCGGCGAGGGTATGTTCGGCGGCGCCAATTCTGGCGCGGCTGCCTTTGTGGACGGCTACTACATGAACTTTAGCTACAGTGGTATGAACCTCTACAAGCTGGACAGTGAAAACCTGAAAAAAGGCGCGCTGCGCATCTATGGCGAAATGGGCAGCGACGCTCATAAGAGCTTCACCCGCAACTATCCAGACATCCCCGTAGAGGTGGGCAGCGATTATACGGCTAGCTTGGAAGCCATTACGCAGGCCATGGTATCCGATACCAATCCCTATGATGTGCTGATTCTCAGCCTGAACTATATGCCTGTGGACCGTTTGCTCTCCAAGGGCTACTGCGCGGACCTGTCCGGAGAGCAGGGGCTGTGGGATATCGTCAATCAGATGTACCCAGAATTTGCACAGGTTCTGCAAAAGGACGGCAAGCTTTACGGCGTGCCTGTGGACGCTACCGCCTATACCTACGGCGTTAATAAGGAGCTGTGGGAGGAATTGGGCCTCAGCGAGGACGATCTGCCTACGTCCATGACCGGACTATTGGACTTCGCCGCCAACTGGGTCTATGATTACGGCGAGGACCATCCCGATATTTATCTGTTCAATTCCACGCAGTCCTCCCAGATGCTTTTTTCCTTGATGCTGCAGAATTACATGGCTTACACTCAGCGGATGGGCGAAAACATGCTCTTTAACACGCCCACCTATCGGGCGCTGCTCAAGGCCTTTGAAGCCGTAGATTTTGAAGAGATTGACAACTTGGTGGATCAGGATTCGATGTATGTGTCCAGCGACAAGGCGCTATTCTCGCTTTATAACGTCGTTATGCCGCCGAACAACTCCGATAGCAACGTTACGCCCCTCTACCTATCCCTGACGGACGACGACGAGCCTTTCCTGAGCGCCTCTATGAGCGTGATGATCATTAACCCCAAAACCACCCGTATGGACAGCGCGCTGCTCTATATGAAAAACTATCTGAACAATCTTCCTCAAGAGGGCGCGGGCATGACCATGTTCCCCGACCATAACGACCCGGTGGAAATGAAGGATTATCAGCAGACGCTGGATGAATTGGATCAGATGATCACCTCTGCGCAAACCCGTTTGGAGTCCGCCGCTGCGGAGAACAAAGCGGAAATCCAAAGCGAGATTGACTCTTTAAAAGATAGTGTTGAAGAAGTGGAGAAAAACCGCTATACTCTAACGGCGGAGATGATCCAGAACTATCACGAGAGCGTTTATCCCATCGTATATGTGCAGCGCCAGAATATCTTGTATAGCGCCAGCGATAGCGCCCTGACCGAGATCAACACGCTGATGATGCAATATCTGGCTAAGGCGATCGACGCGGATAAGATGGTGCAGGAGCTGGATAATCGGCTGCGGCTGATGGCTATGGAGGACGACTAATCCTGCCAGCGTCAGACGGTATGCCGCATTGAGCGTATTTTGCGTCTCAATGCGGCATGCAACCCGCTTGGCTGTTCATACACCTTACCAAAGGAGATCGTATGTTTCACAAGAAATCCGTTTGGCTGTACCTGCTGCCCGGCATGATCGGGCTTTTGGCATTTTATGTGGTACCTTTTCTATGGGGAATATGGTTCAGCCTGACCGACGGTACCATTAACAACAATTTCGTGGGCTTTGCCAACTATCTGCGGGTATGGCAAAACGAGGTTTTTCGTTTAGGCTTGAAAAATACCTTGGAGCTGTCTCTTCTGTGCGCCCCGGCGATTTTTATTCTGTCCTTTCTTTTGGCCTCCCTCTTGCGCAAGCGTGTAGCGGGAGACTCGTTTTTTCGTAACGCATTGCTCATGCCCTATCTGATGCCCTCCTCCGCTATTTTAATTATTTGGCTTCTGTTGTTCGATTACGGCGGCGTCGTGAATCGGTTGGTGGTAGCGCTGGGCTTTCCCCGTATTTTCTGGCTGGAGGGCAGCGCGCTTCGTATCCCTATCGTGCTTCTGTATATCTGGAAAAACCTTGGCTTTAGCGTGGTTATCTTTACCGCAGCCTTACAGGCGGTGCCGGAGGCTCTTTACGAGTACGCCAGCTTGGAGGGAGCCGG
Organism: Eubacteriales bacterium; assembly: GCA_028693055.1. Taxonomy (GTDB): domain Bacteria; phylum Bacillota; class Clostridia; order Christensenellales; family Aristaeellaceae; genus Limiplasma. The sequence continues at coordinate 11,877 of JAQUWD010000037.1, forward strand.
ATACCTGCGCCGGGAAATTTCCATCACCTTGCCCCAAATTTTACCTACGGCTTTTCTGGTGCTGGTGCTAGCCATTGTCAATGCGTTTAAAATCTTCAAGGAGGTGTATTTCATCGGCGGCTCCTACCCTGATGAAAGCATCTACACCTTGCAGCATTATATGAATAACAAATTTTCAAAGCTGGACTATCAGGACGTTACCACCGCCGCCTATTCCTTCGCGGTGATTGTGGTGGTGCTGATACTGCTTTTGTATCGCACAAAATCCGTGCGGCAGAACGACGCTGTGTAGAGAGGAGGAGGAAGATGAATACCACTGCACCCGTAACCCACAGAAAGAAAAAACCAAGTCGGCTTCGCTATATGCGCCGCGCCCTCAAGCGCGCCCGCCCCTTTGCTTTTGTTCTGCTATGCCTCATCGCCATTGTGATGCTGATTCCCATTGTATTCACATTTCTGTACTCCTTCTTTCCCATGAGCGAGATCAGTGCGTACTTAAAGGGACGGAATAATTACGACGCAACCAAATGGATGGACGTTTTGTTCTCCCCCGCGCAGGTCAGCCTGCGTCAGTACTATAAAATTCTGATTGAAGAGCCGCAGTATTTAAAGCTGTTTGTGAACAGCGCCATGTATGGCGGCGCAATTCTATTAGGCCAGATGGTGATTATCCCCATGACCGCCTATGGGCTGAGCCGGTTCCGCTTTAAAGGCCGAGACGCGCTGTTTTTTCTGGTGCTGGTGCTCATGCTGCTGCCCTTTCAGGTAACCATGGCGCCCAGCGTCATGACCCTTCGGGCATTGGGCATCTTGAATACGCCATGGGCCGTGATATTGCCCATGTTCTTCTCTCCGTTTTACCTGTTTCTCATCCGGCAGTTCATGCTGGGCCTTCCCAACGAGCTGCTGGAGGCTGGACAGATGGACGGCGCGGGTACCTTCCGCTGCTTGGTTCAGGTGGTGCTCCCCGTCTGCCGCCCCATCATCGGCGCGTCGGTAGCCCTGAGCTTCGCCGACAGCTGGAACATGGTGGAGCAGCCGCTGATCTACATCACGGATCAATCGCTACAGCCTTTGTCCGTTATGTTTAACCAAATCAGCACGGAATCCTCAGACATCGCGTTTGCAGGAGCGGCGCTTTACCTGCTGCCCATGCTGCTGGTTTATCTGTATTTCCAAGACGATATCCTGCTCGGCGTGCAGCTGAGCGAGCTGAAATAACGCCCGGTTAAGGAGAACAAACACATGAGCAAGAAGAACAAGGTTTTAAAAGCGTTGCTGTTGTTGGCGGTGGTCATTGCGGTATGCATGTACTTTTCCCGTACTATTCAAACCATCACAACCCCCAAGGTGAAGCTGGTACAGGCTACCAGCGGCCGAATCGAGCAAAAAATCGACGTTTCCGCCAAAGCCTATTTCCCCGTGAAAACGGAGATTACGCTGAACAAAGCGAAGGATTATCCCATTACCATTGACAAGGTCTATGTAAAAACCGGCCTGTATGTGGAAGAGGGAGACGTGATCTTCACCTCCACCTTGAACGATTACGAGACCAAGGAAAAGCAGCTGACCGACGATTATAACAAGAAGGCGCAGGAGATCATCGATCTGGACATTGCCAACCGCAAAAGCAGCAAGCAAAGCATGCAGAATGATCTGTACGATCAGATGATCGAGCTGCAGGACGCGCTTAGCGAGGCGGAGAGCAAAGCCCGGCTTGCGGCCGCCAAGGAAAACATTGATCTGGTCTTTGACCAAAGCACTTGGCAGGCTAAGGCCGAGGCTGCCGGAGCCAGTCAGGAAGTGCTTGACCTGATTCAGAACGCCGTGACCGCCAAGGCCTCCTTTGAAATGGCCCGGGTTGATTTTTTTGACAGCTACGAGAACAAAAAAATCAAGGTCAAGGACGAGGTTTTTAAGTACATCAAGGATCGCAACACCAAGGTGACGGAAATGCAGGACTTAAGCGACGATATGGTAGCCCTGCAGGAGGCTAAGCAGAGCCTTGGCAAGGTGACCGCCGCCAGCGCCGGCTATATTGTGGAGCTGGACCTGAAAACCGGGGACAGCTATACCGGCCAGAAAAGCGCCTACACCATTGCCAAAAAGGACGATGCCCCCATCCTTCGGGCAGACATTACCGACCTGAAAAAAGAAGTGTCCAAAAACGCAAAGGTCGAGGTGCAGGGCGAATACAGCACCTACAAAACCAAGGTAAGCGAAGTGATCAATGATACCGACGGCCGGGAGTATGCGGAGATCGAGCTGACGGAGGATATTCTCCGCTCCGCAGGCGGCATGAGCAAGCTGATGCAGGACGATGGTCTATCGGCAAAGATCGTTTTCCGCGCCAAGAAGAACGCCACCATCATTCCAGCCTCGGCGCTGCGCACCGAGGGGGACAGCGACTATATCTTCGTGGCGGAATACAGCTATGGCGGCTTCCTTTCCTCCAGCAACGTCAAGGCCAAGAAAACCACAGTGACCGTCATTGATCGCAGCGACACGGAGGTCAGCATCAACGAGGACCTAAGCTATCAGAGCATCATCGATAAAGCGGATCGCACGGTTGTGGACGGCAAGCCTGTGATGGAGTATGTGGAGTAAAGCATGAAAGCATTTTTGAAAAGCCATCGAGGCTTGCTGGCGGCGCTTGTGCTCTGCGCTGCTGTGATTACTTATGCGGGGGTGGAGCTAAGCGCGACTCCCCAGAACTTCCAACGGGTCTTTTTGCCCTCGGAGCAAACCTCCACGGGAACCGACGAAGCCGGTCAACAAGAGCCCAAGACCAATCATTATCTTCGGGAGCTGATTGACAAGGCGCAAACGGTCACTTCCGCGCTGGACGGCTCCTGTGACCCGGTATCCCTTTATGCTGTAGCGCAACCTGCCACCATCGGGATGAAGAAGGAAAACCAATCCGTCAGCGCCCGGCTGGTGGGCATCGACAATCAATATCTGTCGCTGGAGGAGTTTGGCCTTTTAAGCGGACGGTATTTTTACCCGGACGAATATCTCTATGGCGATAAGGTGGCGCTGATTGACGAGCAGCTAGCCGTGGCTTTGTTTCAATATGCGGAGCCTATTTTGGAGGAGCTGACCATCGGAGACGAGACCTACCGGATTATCGGCATCGTTCGGGACCAGAAGCGCGTGGGGGACGAAATGGAGTACAGCGCCTATGTGCCCTATCGTTCTTTGATGGCCAGCAGCGTTAAAATGACCGCCGTGGTCTATGAAGCTGCCCCGGTGAAGGGCTCCGGCGGCTGGGCCGCCTTTCAAAACGCGGTGGCGACGCTAGGCGAAGTGGGAACGACGGTGAGCCTGCCCAAGGAAACCATGAACGGACTCTTGCCGCTGCGGCTGCTGGGTGTGCTGACGGGGGCTATTGTAGCGATGTACCTCATCAGCGTATTGAACCATGCGTTTCGTTGGCTGGTAAGGCGATACAAGGAGCGGCTACGGGATGAATACGCCGTCAAGCTGCTGGGCTGGGTCGTGCTGCGCGGGCTGGGCTTGGCAGTTGGTTATGGAGTATGCGCTTTTGCGCTAGCTCAGCTCTTCGTGGTGCTAATCGCCCCGGTATTTACCTTCCCGGAATGGGTACCGGCGATTTTGGTGGAGCCTAAGGATATTGTCGCCGCCTTTTGGAACGTGTGGCAAAAGCCCGCCGCCGTTATCGAGCTGCGCATGCCGGAGCTTCTTAGGATCCGCTTCTACGCCCGGCTGATGGGCTGGGCCTGCGGCTTTGCAGCGCTGTTTCTAAGCGCGCTGTGGATCTATATCCGCGTACAATTCAATGGACTTTTGCCCGAAAATATTAGAAACGAGGAGGATTAAAATGTTTCGCTTTGCTCACGAGAACTATAATGTGCTTGACCTACAGCGCTCCCTTGATTTCTATCAGGAGGCCCTTGGGCTGGTAGAAGCCAGACGCACGGAAAAGGATGACTTCACCATTGTTTATTTGCAGGACGAATCGGGACGGTTTCTCTTGGAGCTAACTTGGCTAAAGGATCGTAAGGAGCCGTACAATCTGGGGGACGAGGAGTTCCATTTGGCCTTTGTTACCGACGACTTCCAAGCCGCTCATGCTCTTCATGAAAAAATGGGCTGCATCTGCTATGAAAATAAGGATATGGGAATTTATTTCATCAAGGACCCCGACGGATACTGGCTGGAAATCGTGCCAAAGCGATAACGAAAAAAGAAGCCGACAACCTTCGCATTTGCGAGGGCTGTCGGCCTTTTTTGTTACTCGGTTTTGGCTTGGTAAACGGAGGGCGATAGAATGCCAACCTCCGGTAGGTTGCGGTAGACCTCATCATAGTCCAGACCGTAGCCGACCACGAATGCGTCGGGAATTTCAAAGCAGGTATAATCCACGCTGAGCGGCACGGTACGGCGTGCGGGCTTGTCCAGCAGGGCGGCGATCCGCAGGCTGGAAGCGCCGCGGCTGATCAGCAGCTTCTTCAGGTAATTCAAGGTCATCCCTGTATCTACAATATCCTCGACTACGATAACGTCCTTGCCAAGAATGCTTCGATCCAAGTCCTTGATTAAGCGTACCTCGCCGGAGCTGACGGTGCTTGCGCCATAGCTGGATACTACCATGAAATCAATGGTCAAGGGCAGATCGATTTCCCGAATCAGATCGCTAAAAAAGAGGCTGGCTCCCTTTAGGATACAGACCATGACGGGCTTTCTGCCCTTATAGTCCCGGGTAATGCGCTCTCCTAGCTGCTGCACGGCTTCCTTGAGCTGCTCCTTGGTGTAGAGGATGCTTTCCAAATCGTTATAAAGCGTACGTTGGTTTTCCATTTCAGTCACTCCTTGCTATGATCGGGTTGATAGAGAATCTCTCCAACAGCTTCCAGCCGCCAGCATGGGACAGCGGAGCGGAAACGCAGGGCTTCGGCGGTTACCAGTCCGGGAATCCAAAGGATATCGCTGTCTAGCGCTAACACCGGCAGGCAACAGCGAAAGGGCAAGTCAATCTTGCGGTCGGTTAGCCAGCGACGCAGGGGCTTCATGCCGGAGGAACCAAGGGGGTGTAGGCAATCATCCGGCTTGGGGGTTCGCCAAACGCAGCGAGCCCGCAGCTTCTCCGGGACATAGGCAGTGCGAGTATCGGTAGGCGGCAAGGTAGGCGTTTGGAGGAACGCAGTTTTGACGACCATGCCGCAAAGGGCGTAATCGTCGGCGATAGGCTTCATGGGCTGCGGGGAAGCAGAGGGGGAAAGGAGCAAAGGTGCGCCGCCCTGTCGAATTAAGTGAAGACAATCTAACCCGCGAAGGGCGCAAAGGCCATTGGGTAGATTCCTGATTTCGCCCGGCGCTGAAAAGAGCTGCTCGTCCAAGCGGTAGCTGTCCTCGAAGGATAGGGAACGCTCGTCGGGATCAAGGTTCATCAGCGCCAATCCCTCTTGGTAAAAGCGACGAAGCACCCGGAGCCTAAGCGCTCGATGGGCGTTGAGCAAAGGCTTCAGCCTAAGACCAAAAAGGGATGGCTCATGAAACAGTATCTGACGGTATAGGTCGCGCGCCAACGTGTCCAAGAAGCGGTCATCCTCACGCAGGATGTCGGCGGCTTGGGCGATATGCTTCACAGCCTCTGGGTAGCATTGCTCCATCTGCGGCAGCAGTGTAAGCCGCAAGATATTGCGGGCCGTACAGCAGAGCTGATTGCTTTCATCCTCGCAATGGGGCAGAGCCAGATCGTCCAAGTAACGGCAAAGCATGGATTTGCGAAGGCCTAAAAAGGGACGCAGCAGTAAACCGCTGCCAAACGAAACGCTGGGCTCCATACCGGCAAGGCCCTTCATGCCCGCGCCGCGCAAAAGGCGCATGAGCACCGTTTCGGCCTGATCATCCAGATGATGCGCCGTCAATAATGCGTCGGCGGAAAGCTCCTTCATTACCTCTGCGAACAGCTGTCGCCGACGCTGACGGGCCAGCGCCTCGATACCGGGCGTTTCCATGGTGGCGTTCAGCTCCGCGTTTCTTACGGCAAGTGGAACGTCTAATTGTGCGCACAGCGTGCGAACCGCCTGTTCCTCTTTTTGTGAGCTTTCCCCACGCAGACCGTGCTGGATATAGCAGACCGACAGTTGAAATCCAATTTCCTCTCGGCAGCGGCAAAGTGACGCAAGCAATGCTACGCTATCTGCGCCACCGCTGACGGCTGCTAGCAAAACGGCGTCCTCTCGCCACAAGCTGGAGGCAGCTAGCGCGGCGCGCACAGCTTGGGGTACGGCTTCACAGGACATTAGACGCCGTCCTTTCCCAGCAGCAACGCTTCAATGCGTTCAAATAGCTCGCTACTTTGATGCAACGCGGCGTTGCTCCACTGCCGGGCTTCGCTCTCGGTGGGCGTTAGCAGGGCAATCCACATGCTGGAATTGCCCTTTCGAAGCTGCACTACCCCGGAAAATTCATGCTTCCCATAGGCGCAGATCGCCGGTTGGTTCGGCGTTGCCTGCTCCAGCGCAGCGGAAAGGTCAGCTGCCAGTATTGGCTCCGTTTTTTCGTCCATTAGCGGCAAGGTATATAAAAGGGTTAAGATTTGGGGCGCACAGGATCGAAAGCGTTTGATCGCCGCGCCCGCTAACCCTCTTCCGTCCACCCGGAGAAATAAGGTGGGAAAATCGCCCTCCGTAACGGTGCAGGCTGTGCGGCTACCCCCTCCCGGCGCCAGCTCATGCACTGCGCGAATGATGCGCCGCTCCTGCAAGGACGCGGCATAGGCGGGCGCGGCCTTGCGGATACGCTCCCGGTCGCTGACGGGTAGACGGGAAAGAAAAAGCCGCAGCGTGGAGCGCCCTTTTTCCGTAAGGCAGAGCACATCCTTTAAAGCGTTGGTTCCCAATAGCAAGGAGCCATCCTTGCATAATTCGTCCACATATAAGCACATGGGCATGTATTCCATCAGTTCCAGACCGGCCACAAAGGGCCAGAGCTGTTCCCGGGTAACCATGGCCAGCGCGTCCACACAAAAAAGCAGCCGCAGCCGGTTTTCCGCGTCGGAGATTTTTCGCTTGGGTAACGATGACTGCATGCTCTCCTCCTACCATAAGAAAAGGGCAAAGCAGCTGCTTTGCCCAATTGAATGCCACAAGGGCATATCTTTACTAAGAATCATTCTGCCTGCCCGAGGGCAGGCATGGCATTACGCCATGAAGGGCTTGATGTCGCCCAGCAGATCGTCGCAGGAATCCGTGTAGATTTCCATGGTGATCGGCTTGCTCAGATCCAAACTGAAGATGCCCAGGATGGACTTCGCGTCAACCACATGACGGCCTGCACGCAGATCTACGTCGTAGGGATAACGGTTTACGATGTTGACAAAGGACTTTACGTTCTCAGCCAAGCTGAGCTTAATGTTTACAGACTTCATGATTGATAGTCCCCCTTTCACTTGGTACAATGGTATTATACACCAATGCATAAGCAAATGCAAGCCTATATGCGGTTGTTTCTTGAAGGGGTCCCCTTTTCGCCCTTTTTCGCCGCTCCTTGCCATTTGGCGGAAATGATAGTATACTAAAGCGTACTGCAATCAATTGTCTGTTACAAACGATCAATGAATCGAGGTACGTATCCATTGAAAAAGAAGGTACTGATCATCGGCGCTGGCCCTGCGGGCCTGACTGCTGCCTACGAGCTTTTAAAGCGCGGCGAATACGACGTAACCATTCTGGAAAAAAGCAAGCAGATCGGCGGTATTTCCAAAACCGTACGCCATGACGATAATCGCATGGATATCGGCGGCCACCGCTTTTTCAGCAAGGATCAGCGGGTGATGGACTGGTGGGAAGCCATCATGCCTATGCAGGGCGCGCCCTCCGTGGACGACCGCAAGCTGAACCGGGACGTTCCGTTGGAAAAAGGCGGCCCGGACCCGGAAACAGAGGATCGGGTGATGCTGACGCGAAACCGAGTCAGCCGGATCTATTATCAGCATCATTTTTTTGACTACCCCATCTCCTTAAAAATGGAAACCCTCAAGACCATGGGCTTTGCTACCACCATGACGGTTGGCTTCAGCTACCTAAAAACGGTAGTGCATAAGCTGCCCAACGATAATTTGGAAAATTTTTATATCAATAGCTTTGGTAAAAAGCTGTATAGCATGTTTTTTGAGGGATATACGGAAAAGCTGTGGGGCCGTCACCCTCGGGAGATTGACGCTAGCTGGGGCAAGCAGCGCACCAAGGAACTAAGCATCATGGGCATCTTAAAGGATATGCTCTCCAAGCTGTTTATGTCCAAGGAAGCGCGGGCGAAGCAGGTGCAGACCTCCTTGATTGAGGAATTCCGCTATCCCAAATTCGGCCCCGGCCAGCTGTGGGAAACCGTAGCGGCGGATATCCAAAAAATGGGTGGACAGGTGATTATGGACTGTGAGGTCAAGGGGATACAAACGGCTGACGGTCAGGTAGCCTCTGTGCGTTACCTGACCGACGGTGAGGAAAAGCAAGCCCCAGCCGATCTCTTCTTCTCCTCCATGCCCATCAAGGATTTGGTGGCAGGGATGAACGACGTGCCTGCTGACGTAGCGGGAATCGCCCGCGATTTGCCCTACCGGGATTTTGTGACCGTGGGCTTGCTGGTGAACCGCTTAAACTTGAAAAATGAAACCAAGCTGAAAACCCTTGGCAATATCGTGCCGGACTGCTGGATTTACGTGCAGGATACCAACGTAAAGCTGGGCCGCATTCAGATATTCAACAACTGGTCGCCTTATCTGGTGAAGGACCCGGAGCATACCGTTTGGATTGGGCTGGAGTATTTCTGCGACGAAGGCGATGCGTTCTGGTCCATGACCGAGCAGGACTGCGTAAAGCAGGCGGTGGGAGAGCTGGTCACCATGGGAGTACTCAACGAAAGCGACCCCATACTGGACAGTCACCGGGAACGGGTGCAAAAGGCCTATCCCGCCTATTTTGACAGCTATGAACAGATTGATCAGGTCATTACCTACCTCAACGGCTTTGATAACCTGTATTGCGTAGGCCGCAACGGACAGCACCGCTATAATAATATGGATCATTCCATGGCGACTGCCTTTGAGGCGGTGGAGAATATCGTGACGGGTCGAACCGATAAGACCAACGTCTGGAATGTTAATACCGAGCAGGAGTATCACGAGGAAAAGAAGGAGGGCTGATCCTGTTGCTTCGCTTTATCCCACGGGATCAACGCTCCTTTGACGCAAAAGCCGCCGCGGCCCTTCGCCCCTATGGGGGCGTGACCGCGCGGCTTTTGTATGCCCGGGGCATGACGGACGGCGTGCAGGCGGAGGCCTTTCTTCATCCTACCCTCGAACAGCTGCATGATCCTTTTCTACTGTCAGGCATGAGCGCTGCCGTGAAAATCATTCAAAAGGCTAAGGCGGATGGCGTTCCCACCGTGGTCTATGGCGATTACGACGTGGACGGTATATGCGCCAGCTCGCTGCTGACGCTAGCCCTGAGGCGGTACGGCTTGAACGCCGTTCCCCATATCCCCATGCGCTCGGAAGGCTATGGCCTTCATTGCGACGCGGTTCGAGAGCTAGCCAAAACCTATGGGCTGCTGGTGACCGTCGATCTGGGCATTACCAACCACGAGGAGGTCAGGCTAGCCCAAAGCTTGGGCATGTCCGTGATTGTTACCGACCATCACGGCCTTGCCTTGGAAGAAAGCCCTGCCGACGCGGTGATGAACCCCCTGCTGGGCGATTATCCCTATCGTAGGCTTTGCGGCACGGGTGTTGCCTTTAAGCTGGCTCAAGCGCTGCTGGGATTGGACGCATGCAAGGAGTATCTGGATTTGGCGGCATTGGCTACCGTGGCGGATATCGTTCCTCTTACCGGGGAAAACCGCGTGCTGGTGGCTTTAGGGCTTCCCCAGATTGAGAAGCGCGTCCGCCCCGGCGTTAAAGCCCTGCTGACGGTCAGCGGCGATCCCAGCCCGGTCACGTCGGATACGCTGGGCTTTCAATTGGGCCCGCGCTTGAACGCCGCCGGACGGATCGACGACGCATTCAAAGGCGTGCGACTGATGACCACGGAGGATGAAAAGGAAGCTATGACGCTGGCGGAGGAGCTGGACCAGCTAAACACCCAGCGCAGAACGGCTGAAAGCAAGCTGGTGCGCCAAGCGGAGGAGGCTGTGGGCCAGCACGATTTTGTTCGTGAGCCTGCGCTGATCATAGCGGGCGACGACTGGCACGTGGGGGTAATCGGCCTTGCCGCCGGAAGGCTTTGCCAGAAATATGCTTGCCCCGTATGCGTGCTAAGCCGCTCCGAGGGGCTGCTTCACGGCAGCCTGCGCAGCGTGCCGGGGGTGCATATCCATCACTGCCTACAGGCGCTGGACGACCTTCTGCTGCGCTATGGAGGGCACGAGCAAGCGGCGGGAGTCACGCTCTCAGCGGAAAATGAGGAAGCCTTTCGCACCCGCCTACAAGCAGAGATTCGTAAGGCAGACCCTTCCTGCTTTGTGCCCGCGCAATTCTTCGACGGGGAGGTTGCCCTTTCCGACTGCACGGATGCGCTGTATGACGAGCTTGCGCTGCTAGCGCCCTTTGGCTGTGAAAACCCCGCGCCATTGCTTCTTATCAAAAATGCTTGCATGGAGGAACGACGTGCGGTAGGCGCGGAGGGCGCCCATTTGAAGCTGAGCCTGCGGCAGGATCGCAAGGTGTTGGGCGGTATCGCCTTTTCCATGGGGCGGCTGGCTTCATCCTTACCCGATCAAGTGGACGCGGTGTTCAGTCTTGGGCGGAACAGCTTTCGCGGCGTTACGTCTTTGCAGGCTGAGGTCAAGGCCATTCTGCCCTGTAGAAGCGCGTTGGAAAGCGCCTTTTTGCAGCCGGACGGCCAGCGGCAGGAAGAAGCGCTGCTGAACGCTTTCTTGTGCCTTGCCCCGGGAGAGGCAGGAGAATTCCATCTCGATACAGAAAAAGATAACGGGCTGTCCTCGCTGTCGCTAAGGGAATTTTCCGAAGCCCTTTCCTCCATGAACCGAGGCATATTGGCGGTGGTTCATACCAACCAAACCGCCGCGCTGGCGCTTCAAGCGGGAGAGCTGGACGTGGTCACAGGCGCGCCAAGCGATCCGCGCTGCTTCCATACGCTGCTCACCCAGCCCATGCCGGAGCTGATTACCGGCTGCTGGTCACAGATCTGGCTTTTGGACGGCGAGCTGTTTCCCGGCGAAAAAGAGGTATGGAAGCGATTGCTTCCACAGGCAGAATGCTTCGCGCTGCCCGTAACCGACCCGCTGCGAGCTTTGGCGGGCAGACTGGACCCGGGTGACGAGCGCTGCCGGACGCTGTACAAGGCGCTGCGCCGCGGCGCGGTTTTCAGCCTTTCGGAGGCTGCGCGTCTGGCAGAGATCAGTGCCGCTCAGGCGCGAACGGCGCTTCATGCCTTTGCCCAGCTGCAACTGATCAGCTATACCGAATCTCCCTTTGCTTACACGCTGCTTCCCCCGCAAAGCTGCCGCCTTGGCGACAGCCCGCTGCTAGGGGCGCTGCGGAAGCTAAGCAGCCCAAAGGAGGCGTGACCCTTGAACCGGCAAAAGTTTTCGGAGCTAAAGCCCATGCTTCTTCTTCACGGCACGCTGCTGCTCTATGCGGTGGTGAGCGTTTTTGGCAAGCTGGCGGGCATTGGCATGAGCATGGAAAACACTTCCATGACTTTTACCATGCTGGGGCTGGAGCTTTTAACGCTGGCTGTATACAGCGTCCTATGGCAGCAGGTGCTCAAACGGATGCCCCTCCATTTTGCCTACAGCAATAAAGGCGTTTGCACCCTTTGGACCTGCATGTTCGGCATTCTATTCTTCGGCGAAGCCCTCACATGGGGCAAAGCCGCAGGCATTTTAGTGGTGCTGATTGGCGTATGGCTGGTGGTGACCGATCATGAATAAAGGCGTGCTCATTTACCTCATCACCCCGCTCATTTCAGCTATTTCTCAGCTCATGCTTAAAAAGGCCGCCGATGATTCCTCCCTTACCGGGCTTCGGTTCTACCTAAACTTTCGCGTTATCGCGGCCTACGCTCTCTTTTTCGGCTGCATGCTGCTGAACATTGTGGCGCTGCAAACGCTGGATCTCACCACTGCCGGAGTGCTGGAAGCCTCCGGGTATATCTATGTGATGCTCTTATCCAGTCTATTCTTGAAGGAAAAGATCACCCGACGCAAATTGATCGGCAATCTAATCATCGTCGTCGGGATCGTCTTAACAGTAACGCTGCCATAAGGCGGCTTAGGAGGATGAACAACATGGAGGAACAAGCAAAAAAAACAATCTTTTCGGGCATTCAACCATCGGGCTCGCTGACCATCGGCAACTATATCGGCGCGCTGCGCAACTTCGCTTTATTGCAGGACGATTATAATTGCCTGTACTGTGTGGTGGACATGCACGCCATCACCGTACGTCAGGAGCCCGCCGTGCTGCGCCGCCGCTGCCTAGAGGTAGCCGCCACCTATATCGCCTGTGGACTAGACCCCAAGAAAAATATTATTTATTGCCAGAGCCATGTCAGCGGTCACGCGGAGCTGATGTGGATCCTTAACTGCTTTACCTATATGGGCGAGCTGAGCCGCATGACCCAATATAAGGATAAATGCGCCAAGCATGCCGATAATATCAATGCGGGACTGTTTACTTATCCCTCCCTGATGGCGGCGGATATTCTTTTATATCAAGCGGATTTGGTACCCATCGGCATTGATCAGCGCCAGCATTTGGAGCTGACACGGGATATTGCCCAACGCTTCAACGGTGTGTACGGCGACGTGTTCACCATTCCGGAGGCTTATCTGGGCAAGGTGGGTAGCAAGGTCATGAGCTTGCAGGATCCCACCCGCAAGATGAGCAAATCCGACCCTGAGGAATGCTATATCGCTATTTTGGACGATCCTGACGCGATTCGCCGGAAGCTGAAACGGGCGGTTACCGACAGCGACGGGGAAATCCGCTTTGACCCCGAGGGCAAACCCGGCGTGAGCAATCTGCTTTCCATCATCGCCGCCCTTTCTGGCGAAACCATCGAAAAGACGGTGGAGGGCTTACAGGGGCAGGGATATGGAGCGCTCAAGGAGCGCGCCACGGAATGCGTGCTGGAAACCCTTACCCCCATACAGGCCGAGCATAAGCGCCTGATGGCAGACAAAGCTTATCTACAGGGCATTTTGGCGGACAACGCCGAGCGCGCCAATGCCATCGCCTTAAAAACCCTGCGCAAGGTACAGCGCAAGGTGGGATTTGCCGAACGAGTGAAAAAGTAGAAACGAGGGATTCCCTATGGAAAACAATCAATTTGACATGATCATCATCGGCGCGGGCCCGGCAGGTATTTTTGCCGCGCTCCAATTTACCGAAAAAAAGCCTAAGGCAAAGGTTCTCATCATGGATACTGGCCGCGCAATTTCCCATCGCGCCTGCCCGGCGCGGATTAACGGCCAATGCGTCCACTGCGACCCCTGCGCTATCGTCCATGGCTGGGCTGGTGCGGGCGCTTTTAGCGACGGCAAGCTGTCCTTGAGCGACGAGGTAGGCGGTCACGTCAGCGATTACATCGGTCACAAGCGCGCCATGGAATACATCCAGCATGCCGACGAGCAATATTTGCGCTTTGGAGCCAGCAAGACCGTTCACGGGCTGAACAACAGTCGAGTGGATGAAATTGCTTATGAATGCAGCCGTCACAACATCCATCTGGTTCCCTGCCCCGTACGTCATCTAGGCACGGAAAACGCCGCGCCTGTGCTGGGAGCTATGCACGATTATTTGGTCAAGGAGACGAACACGACTTTCCTTGAATTGACCAGCGCTCAGGACATCCTCTGCGAGGATGGCAAGGTGATCGGCGCGCGGATCCATCAGCGGGGGCAGGAGCCGGAGAACGTTTACGCCCCCTGCGTGGTGGCGGCGCCCGGACGGGGCGGCGCACAATGGCTCACCGAGGCGGTAGGCAAGCTGGGTCTGCGCACCCAAAATAACGAGGTGGACATCGGGGTTCGGGTGGAGGTGCCCAACTCCATCATGGATCACCTCACCAAGGACCTTTACGAGGCCAAGCTGGTCTATTACAGCGACACGTATGAAAACAAGGTGCGCACCTTCTGCATGAATCCCGGCGGCGAGGTGAGCCAAGAGTACTACGAGGGCGGCATTGCCGTGGTAAACGGTCACAGCTACGAGGATCAGGCCAAGCGCACCGGCAACACCAACTTCGCCCTGCTGGTGTCCACCAAGTTTACCGAGCCCTTCAAACAGCCCATCGAATACGGGCGGTATATTGCCCAGCTAGGAAATATGCTGACCGGCGGCCCCATCATGGTACAGCGGCTGGGCGACCTGCTCAAGGGTCGGCGCACCGATGCGTCGCGGCTGGCCAAGTCCACCACCATTCCCACGCTATCCACGGCGGTACCCGGAGATTTAAGCTTCGTGCTGCCCGCCCGGCATCTGACCAGCATTGTGGAGGCATTGAAAGCCTTTGATCACGTGGCTCCGGGGCTTTACAGCCAGAATACGCTGCTTTACGGTGTGGAGGTAAAATTCTATTCCAGCAAGGTGCTGGTGGACAGCAATTTTGAAACCGCCATTCATGGTTTGTTCGCTATCGGCGACGGCGCGGGCATTACCCGCGGCCTGATGCAGGCGGGCGTAACAGGTATGGTAGTAGCCGACGAGGTAGCCGGGCGGGGTTGACGCCGTCTTGGTTTTCTTCCATCGTATATAGCAAAGGAGCGTCCGGCGTAGGCTGGGCGCTCCTTTATCCATTCTATATCCGGGCGATTATTCTTCAAACGCGCCCAAGCTTTCCAGGTAGTTATAGAACATATCCACAGCCTGCCAGTACAGGTTATATCCCATACCGAACGCGTCCTCGTCAAATTCCTTGGCGTTAATACCGGCGGTTGTCGTCAGGATAAAGCCGTTTAGGATGCAGACATAGATGCAGTAGAGATTACCGTCCGAGCCGGTGCCGCTGGCTACGAAGGGGGCGAACAACGCGCCAAATTCGTCCGTCTCGTCAGTGCCGTCGGTAGCATCCGGGAAGGTGGGCGCGTTCTTGGAGGGATAATTCTGGCTATAGGAATCGATGATTTCCTGCTTCATTTGATCGGTAAGGGTGGACATGGTATAGCCCTCGTAGGCTTCGTTGTAGTTGAGGGAAACGCTGAAGCCGGTGTCCTGCCGACCGTCCATGGCGATGGTCAGAACGACGGCTTCGTCGGTAGCGCTCTCGTTGGTAACGCTAGCCTTAGAGGGTAAATCAATCGTTACCCCAAGGCCTTCTACAGTATAGGGGTTGGTGGCTGCGCCGGTTTCTTCCTCCGCAATAGCGGGAACCATGGAAAGGGCTAGGCAAAGGGCAAGAAAAAGACCAAGAAAACGTTTCATCATTAAGAGATCCTCCTTTTTATTGTAGGCGCTTTACAGCGCAAAGGTAATAAAGTCAGATAGCTGCGTCTCGCCAAAGATATCCGTCAGGCAGAAGCAATAGTAATAGCTGGTTTCGCTGCCCTCCAAAGAGGTAAAGCCAAAGGGAATGGTGCCGTCCTCGCCAACGGTGATGGGGTCGCCGTCAAAGGTGCCCTCCTGCATTTCGCCCTCTTCATCCTCATATAGCATGGGATAAGTAGGCGTGATCACGTCTCCGGGCGCAAGCTTCGTGGTGCCACGCACGGGAATACCGTTTTCATCAAAGCCTTGAGTAAAGCCGACAATCAAGCCGTCGGGATGGGCGGCAGTAAAGCTCAACAGCAGATATCCCTCCACATCGTTGCACTTTACCGTCAGGATGCTTCGCCGCAGGGTGGACGTGATGGTCTGGTCATAAATGACCACCAGCTGCTCGTCCAGCATAGGCCAGTTGCCGTCAAAATTGCTAACGATTTCGCCCGTTTCCCAATCAACGCCTGCATTTTGCATGGAGCCCATCTCAATAAAGATGGTGTCCTCCTCGTCGCTGGCGTCCATGTAAAGATAGCCCTCGACCATGCTCAGGTTGTTTAGCTCGTCTTGGGACAAGGTCATGGAGCAGGCATAAACGCTGTCCGTTGCCTGTTCTTCGGTGGGTGCTCCGAAAAGCGAGCCAACGGTTGGGGTAACCGCGCCGACGTTTACACCGCTCACATCGGTCAGCTGGGATTCCACGGCGGGCAGCTCGGCGGTGACGTCCTCCTCCGGCAATTCCTCCGCTTCGCTGTCCTGCGCCGCTACATAGCTGCCGCTGGGAATAAAGACCGTGCTTTGTAGATTGCCGTTAAAGACAGCTTGAGAGGCGGAAGCGTTGTCCAGCTGCTCCGGCGCGCTAACGTTAAACCGATAGTCGGAGCCGCTGAGCATTGTGGCGTACCCCTCCACCAAACTGGTGTAATTGGGCAGCGTCTCATAGCAGTTGTACTGATTAGGCGCATTTTTCAGAAAGGCGACAGTATCGGTGTAGGGAAATAGAATGCTCATACCCGTCAGGTAATCAAACCCGTCGGAGCCAATGCTGTAGCGAACAGCGCGTTTGTACGCGTTTTCCACCAGATTGGCGGTATTGGGGGCAAACTCCCGCGTTGCGTCCAAGAAGGCCATAAAATCCACCATGTTGGTGGCGGAGTCCGAGAAGCTGCCGAAGCTGTACATCCGCTGGCGCGCACGGCTGAAGGTAGCCAGTTACCCCTGCTCCAGCGCCTGCACCAGATAGGCAGAATAGGTCTCCATATACTCCACCAGCTGCTGTACGGCGGGTAAATAGATTACGCTTTGAGAAACGTAATCGTTGGGGTCGTTCTCCATACAAGCCTTCATAAAGGCGTCGGCAATGGCAACAGCAATGGATTGCGTGTCCATTTCCGGGTTGTCCGCCAACGCTTGCATCCAGTCTGTATAATACCAGCCGAGCCATGGCTCCAGCTCCTCGCTGGCTACTAGGAAATCTGCATACCAAGAAAAATGCGCCGCCATTTCATAGGTCGCCATCAGGCATGCGTCGCAGCCTAAAATGTCCAGATGAAAGTCCGGGTTTTTCTCGGTATAGTCGTAAAGCGTATTGTAGATTTCGTGAATCGTCAGGCTGTCAAAATCCGCTGTTTCGTCAAAGCAGATCCCAGAGTCCGACCCGCCGCCGTGATCCCACAAAACCAGCACATAGCGATCCGCCGGATAGGAGGATACGCCCCAGTCCAAAAAATCAAATAACGTACTGGGGTCCCCCATGCTGGCGCTGCCCGCCGTGTGCACATTACTAAAAGCGTTGTAAACAATCTCAAAGCGATTGAGCATATTGGCTTGCAATTCCGAATCGTCCCATTGGGACGCACCGCCAGCCTGCACAACCACATGAACGTTGGACGGCATATCTACGGCGCACATTTCATATAAATCATTTACACAGTCGCTTTGTAAATCGGTGCCGCACATATACATTAAAATGGTGGTGCTGGTTTCCGCCTGCGCGCCAGCGCTGCCTAGCAAAAGCAGTAGACTAAGCGCAAACAATAGCGCAGCCAGTGATTTTTTCATGCAAGAACCATCCTTTCCTTCAAAGCACACAGAAAACACAATCAGCAAGCGTCAAGATTGCGTATTGTAAATGATACCATTTTACGTGCGCCTGTGCAAGGAAAATGCGCCAGCGACCTTCTTTTTGCACGAAAGATAGACCTGTTGGCAGGGGTTCTTATCTGCGGCTTACGTATAGCTCCGCTTCTAAATAGCGGCGCTCCACATTCAACTGCCGCCACGCGTCGTCAGTGTAAACCGTTCGCGCGCACACACTGCCAAAGCCCAACGCATCGCAATGGAGCGACTGCAGCTTCTTCATAACGTCGTTTACCTGCTGGGGGGTTATGCCCATGTCGTTCTTTTCATTGGTGGGGAGCCATATTTGTAGCTGTGTCCTTTCACCGTCCATTGCCACCTCAAGGGTCGCGGAGCGTTTGGCATAAAGCGCTATTTGTGTTTCCTCCACGTTTAAAAGCCCTGATACCCTGCCGTTGCCGATGGCGGCGCTTCCTAAGTATTCTACTGGGTTTACGCCCGTGCGGGGCAGCATTCCGGCAATCGCCTCTTCTACCAGCAGTCGCTCGCTCCACGCCTCCCCATCCGAGAAGGCGGCTGAGGCTTCGCTGCTCTTCTCTTCGCTGCTTCCGCCGGAGCCGCCGCTTGCCTTCCCGCTTTCCTCCTTTTTAGGCTTCAACGCCGGGTTTACGGCGCAGATTGCCAATAGCGGGTCCGTTCGCCCGGAGCCGATATCCCGTACGCAGGTAATCAGCGTTGTGGCGGGGCTAAGCTTCAAATTTCGCATCCGTTCCAAGTAAATCTCCAAATGCGTACTCAGACGCATGCCAAAATCCGGGTTTTGCTCCGAAAGTACATCCAACGCTTTTCCGATCGCAATCATTACGGTTGCGTCGGGCCGCATGGTGGTCATGTTGGACAGCTTAACCAAATAGTCCCGCAGGTCGGTTTTGGCTGCTAGCTCATAGCTGAACACGCATAGCTTTAACTGACTAAAATTAAGCGAGCAGGGCGTAGAAGCTGCCAGCATGGATAAGGTGCTTTCAAAATCGTCCCCCGTGGCGCTGAATACCGTATACTCCGGGGATGCGGCGCTGGTGGTGCCGCTGCCGTTCATGGGTGTTTCCACCCCCATAACCAGCTTCCCCTCCTCGTCCAAATCAAAGCTCAAGCAGAGCACAAAGGTCTGCCGCTCCATGGTGGAAAGCTCGCAGCCGCCGAGCAGCGGCAGACAAAGCAAAAGAAGCGCTACCAATCGTTTCAAGTCTTTTTCTCCTTTCCCGCGCGAAGGCAGAGGAGCAATCCCGCTGCCAGCGAAAGGGCAAAGCGATAGGGGAGCAAATCCGTTAAAAAGGGCGCTAGCTCCGTCTGATAGATGCAAACCAGCACGACGCCCGGCCCAATGGTAATCAAGGCTCCGACAAGGGCGGGCAGCTTGGGGAATACCTCCCGCAGCAGCTGGTTTCCGGCGGTAAGCGCGCCCATCATCCCCGTAGGCAGCAGCAGCATCCAAAACAATGCGCCAGTTTCCGCAATCAGAATACTGCCGCTGAAGCGGGACATGCCCACCAGCTTTTGACCTATTGTCAACCCTTGATCGGGTCGCCATGGCTCAAGCATTGCCATCCACAAGGCCCATAACACGCAAAGCGCCAAGGGAAGCCAGACAAAGAACGCGCCGGTAGGCTTAGCGGGAGTCATGCCCCTCTGCCGGTCGGAGCGGGGCAGCAGGAAAAGCAACGCCACGCCCCAAACCGCGCCGCCGCCCCATAGGGCGGAAAACGCCGTGTTCGCCGCCCCCTTCCCCAGAAGCGGCCATAGCCGTTCCACTCGCACATCGCTTAGCAAAAGAACGGTAGACAGCGCAAAAAGCCCCAGCAGCACAAAGCGCAGGGTATACGCGCCATAGGCTGCGCCTCTGCTCCGTCCCAAGAGAAGCGTTGCCAGCGGGAAAAGGGTCAGCAGCAGCACCCGCGCCCAAGCGGGAAATTCGGGAATCATACTGTACATCAACGCGCCGGAGGCTTGCATCATCAGGTAGAGATCCGCCCAAAGGCAAGGCAGCAGCAATAGCGCGATCCAACCGTTCGCCGGGTTTTCCTCGGCAGCTTCCGCTCGTCGCCACAGTAGCCACAGAATCACTAGGGGCACAGCCGTCAATACGGTGGATTGCCAAACCGTTTGTTGCGTAGCGTCATAGGCCCACAGCACGACCCATAAAAGGAGCTGGAGGGTCAGCTGTACAGCGCTCAGGGCTTGATAGCTGATCCGCAGGCCGCTTGCTCGCTCCTCCTGCTGACTAGCGGAGCTATGCACCGGGGTGCGGGTTTGGCGCATTTGCTTTAGCCACTGCATCATTTTGCACCTCCACGGCCAAAGCGGCGCATACGTCCCCGGGCGCGGTCCATCGCTTCGGGGGCGGACAGGTAGGCTCTCAGCCGCTGCCGGAAGGTGGGCGTTCGCAGCAGCAAATCCGGGTTGTGGGAGCGTCTGGGGCTGTTAGGGGCCAAATAGGGCGCGCCCAAGCTCTGCATACCCGCCACCCAGCACAGCAGAAGGATGAAGGTATAGCAAAGCCCCGTAACGCCCATTAGCCCAGCCGCCAGCAGCATGACAATCTGCCCGATGCGCAGCGCAAAGGACAGGGAGTAATCCGGAATGGCAAAGCTGCCCACACCGGCTAGCGCCACAATGATAATCAAAAAGGGACTGATCAGCCCCGCGTCCACCGCCGCCGTGCCAAGGATCAGCGTGCTTACCAAGCCCAAGGACGAGCCCATCAA
The DNA here is from genome assembly GCA_028693055.1 of Eubacteriales bacterium. Classification (GTDB taxonomy): domain Bacteria; phylum Bacillota; class Clostridia; order Christensenellales; family Aristaeellaceae; genus Limiplasma. Next base: position 32,184 of record JAQUWD010000037.1, read on the forward strand.
GCCGGGAATACGAGTGCCGGACTCGTTGATCAGGTTAAAGATCAGCACCATTAAAATGCTTTCACTGAACAAATTCATGGGCACAATGGTGCGGCTTTGCATGATACTGGTCAGCAGCGTCATGGGGATGGTCATAGGATGATAGATCACAAGGCTTACAAATACCGCGGGCAGCAGCAAAGAGACCAGCGCGCCCAGCATGCGTAGAATCCGCATAAAGCTGCCATACTGCCAACGCATATAGCTATCGTCCGGCGCATGAAACAAGTGCCAAAGCCCCACGGGTAAAGCCAGCGCCCGGGGACTGCCGTCCAGCAGGATAACGGCTTGCCCTTCCATTAAAAAGCTGACCACCCGGTCGGGGCGCTCCGTACCCACCACCTGGGGCAGGGGCGCGTAGGGGTCGTCCTCGATGAGCTGCTCCAACAGCCCGGCAGTCATGATATAGTCCAGCGCCGCGCCCTCCAAGCGTTTCTCAATTTTATCGATGGTATCCGCCTTACAGACGCCGTCTAAATAGCATACGGCCAGCTGCACGCTGGTTTCTGTGCCGATCTCCTGAATTTTGCAAATGAATTTTGGCGTGGGCAGACGGCGGTGAAGCATGGTCAGATTATCCCGCAGGGTTTCGTTAAAGGCTTCATGAGGCCCCACCACCACGTTTTCCGTCTGAGGCACGCCTACGCTTCGCCGGGCATAGCCCCGCAGGTCGATGACCATGGACTGATCGCAGGTGTCGATCAATAAAAGACACTGCCCCCGTAAAAGCTCCAAAATGGCGGAATCGGGCTTTGCCTCCAGCTTTGTCTCCGTAGCCTCCACTATGTCCTTCATGGCCTCTGGCACGGCATCCCGGCCCGAAACCGTCAGCGAGCTGTTCATCAGGGGCCGAAGCACATGCTCGGCCATCTGCTCGCCGCTGCTCATCCCCTCCACATAATACAGCACGCATTCCTGCCCCAACGCGCGGAAGCGGCGTACCACCACGTCGTCGTTCACGTCCAGATGAAGGATGTTTTCCACCAGCTGAATGTTTTTCTGGATGCTGCGCGAAAATTTTGGCTCCATGCTCGGCCTCCGGTCTTTGAGATGGTGATAGTATGGAGCCGAAATCCGCTGGGTATGCATCGTCCTGTCCGTACAAGCAGGAAAAGAAACCGAAAAGAATTTTACATACCTATTCATTCGTTGTTTTTGGCGTAAATTATGCTACAATAGAAAAGAGTATTACTTTACAATTCTGAGATATAAATGAGGAAATGCCGTATATGAAGCCGACGATCAAGGATGTTGCACGTCTTTCACAGGTGGCTATTTCAACGGTATCGCTAGCTTTCAATCAGCCTGAGCGAGTTGCGGATTTGACGAAAAAACGAATATATGCCGTAGCGCAAGAGCTAGGCTATACGCCGTTTGCCGGGAAAAGTAAACAGCATTCAAACGTCCTTGTTATCGGGATGCGTAGCTTTTCCACCTTTCATTTGCGTATTGTTCAGGGAATTCAACAGGCAAACGATCTTTGCAACCTGGAAATGATATTTCAAATGATTACAGACGAGACGGATGCAGGCTACACATATGCCTATTCTCTGTTGGAGAATAAGCAGGTTGCTGGGTTGATTACGATTCTGGATTGCGCTACCATTCGCAGCCTTGTTAACCTTGCAGTTACAAATAACATCCCGGTAGTCATGTGCGCCCCAATCAATACACAGGAAAATGTGGGCAGTGTTATCACGGATAATCACGCATGTGGGAAACTGCTGGCAGACTTATATATTCGCAAAGGAGTACGGAGTATTGGTATTATCACCGATCAAAACCCCAGCTGCATCAATCGACTAATCACCTTTCGAGAAACCCTTCTTTCGCGGCAAATCGTTATTCCCGAGCGCGCTGTATGGCAGCTTACTAATTCGTCGTCTGTTTGCACCTATGTCGAACAGCATCTGCTTTCCCAGAAGCAGAATTTGCCGAAAGCGCTCTTTTGCATAAATGACGAAATTGCTTTGGGAGTTTTGCAAACCTTTACCAAGCATGGAATCTCAGTCCCTACGGATATAGGCTTAACCGGCTGCGACGATATTCCAGCCGCGCATATAGCCAATCCGCCTTTGACAACCATCTCCATTCCATTTTATGAGAACGGGCTGCAAACAGCATTGCTGCTTAGCAGAATGATGACGGGAATGCCCGCGGAACATTTAGTACTCACTGGGAAATTAATCGAAAGGGATTCCTTGTAACACAGACTTTTAGTTTTTCATACCGCTTGATGCTACGCTTTGCACAAAGTACTTTTGGGCGACCATGAAAATGAACAGCGTTGGCAAAATTGTAACTAATGTTATAGCCATAATCCAATTCCATCGAGAGGTGTTGGCTCCTTTAAAAACCTGCAACGCCAATTGTACAGTGCGCTTGTCGCTGGTAGTCGTCATGATGAGCGGATAGAAAAAATCGTTCCAAACAGAAATGGTTTTCACAATCGTCAAAGTCGCTAGTAAAGTTGTGGATTGCGGCAGATAGATTTTTGAGTAGATTTTAAACTCCGTACAGCCATCAATGCGCGCTGCATCATCCAAGCTCTGTGGAAACGATAGGTAAAACTGCCTACACATAAAAATTCCAAAAGCGCCGCATAGCTGAGGTATTATAATCGCCCATAAACTATTTAATAATCCTGAGCCGCCTTGCCCCATCCAATTGTTATTGCCAAGTAACGGTATACCGTTCATGATTAAGAATTGCGGAAGAATGATTGATTGGGGCGGAATCATCATACCGGTTAAAAACACGATGAAAATAGCATTGCGAAAACGAAATTTCAATCGAGCCAGCGCATAGCCAGCCATTGAGTTAAATGCGATGCTTCCTGCAACCGAGATGATCGTCACATAGGTAGAATTGCCAAAGTACCTTGACCACTGATAGCCGGGAACGGAAAAGGCATTGACATAGTTGTCAAAATTCCAGGTCAAGGGCAGCCATGAAAATTTCCGCAATGTCATTTCTGCGTCGGTCTTAAATGAGGATAGAAGCACAAAGACGACTGGAACCAGCCATACCAATGCCAAAACAATCAATACAAACAAATGCGCGGCTTTGTTTATCATACGTCTACGCCGTGAAAGCCTTCGTAAGCTTGCATTTTTCATAGCTCTACTCCTTTCCATTCCCAAAGCGATAATTGATTGCGGTTATGATGAGAATGATGACCATCAGAACAACCGCTATTGCCGAGGCATATCCCATCTTTCCATATTGAAACGCGTTTAGATAAATCTGATGAGCAAGGGTTGTTGTGGTGTTACCCGGCCCACCGCCGGTCATGATATAAACCTGACCAAAAACCTGAAAGGAATTAATGCAAGCCGTAATAAAGACAAAGAAGGTTGTGGGCGCAAGCATTGGCAGCGTAACCCGAAAGAATTTAACCCATGCGTTCGCCCCGTCGATACTGGCCGCTTCATACAAATACTCAGGAATCGCTTGAAGGCCGCTGAGAAAAAGGATCATGTAATGACCGCACACCATCCACAACGACGCTACCACAATACAAAACATGGATAAATTCGGGTTGGTCAGCCAAGAGATGCGCGCGCCGCCCAAGCCTCGAATCAATTGATTTAAAATACCGACTTCACTAAAAATATAATTCCAAGCTAAGGACGCCACCACTAGCGACAATATATGGGGCATGTAAAAAACCGCGCGAAACAAACCGCGTCCCAAAAATTTTCGATTGATCAAAAGCGCCAAAGCAAGGCCGATGGCTAACGATGGAAGCAGTGTAAGAAGTGTGTAGCGTACAGTATTCCATAAGGCTTTTTGAAAAACTCGATCATACAGCATTGTTGCATAATTGTGCAAGCCTACAAAGGACGATGTCGTCAGATTGTAGTCCGTCATGGACATAACCGCTGTCCAAATAACTGGAATGATGATAAACACCAAATAGATCACACCGCTTGGCAATACAAATAGATAACCAATGTTTTGCCGCTCGAGCGACGGTTTCTTTTTGTGAAGCCTAGGCATACAATCCCCCCTTTGAGTAATTTAAAAGGGGAGCAGGCTTGCTTTCATACCTGCTCCCACGTATGTCGGTTAGTTCAAGCCGCACACTTCCTTATACTCTGCGCAAAACGTTTCCAAAGACGTCTGAGCGGTAGCTGTGCCGGCATAAACCGCCTCTATTGCGGAGCGGTACAGGTTGGCCCAAGAAAGGAAATAACCGTTTGCGACAGGGCCATAGCTCACCGCGTCGTTCATCAGCGAGTTAAAATATACCGTGCGCAGTTCGTTTCCGCTGCAATAGTCGTCCGCCAGAGATTTACGGTTAGGTACGAGATTGCATTTTTCAAGCAGCATGCTTTCGGCCTCCGTGCTGTTTAAATACAGCAGAAAGTCAGCCGCATCGCTAGGGTGAGCGCTGTTTACATTTGCCGCATACCACTGTCCCAGCAGAATGTTACATTGATTTGGAAGGGGAATAATGCCAATTTCGCCGCCCACGCCCTCAATCATAGATAAAGAGGTGTTTTCGATGCTGGATTGATTGCTGATCGTCACAGCGGCTACATCCGTGTTAAAGTAATTAACGCCCTGTGTCTGTAAAAGACAGGTTCCATCGTTCACAAGATCCGTTAAGGCTGTCAGCGTTGCAATATATGCGGGATCATCAAAATTTGGCGAAAGATCCTCTTTCCACATAAGCGGAGCGCCAGCCATACGAGCCAAATTAAACAGGTTTTGTTCAGGACTTGTGCCTACGATTGTTGAAAGATCGAAACCGGCAACAATGGTCTCATCGCCTTCACGAATCGTCATCTTCTTAACAAAAGCAATGAAATCATCCAAGGTTTGGATGTCCATATCCTCCTCGGTTACGCCGTTTTCCTGCGCAATGTCTTTCCGATAATAAATAGAGCGTGCTTCTGGGACAAGGAAGGCATAGGTATTCCCATCTGCTGATCCTATTTCTAAAATATTTTCAACAATATCGTCGTAGCCATCCCAATCGGCGGAAATGTACTCGTTTAGCGGTAGCATATATCCGTTGGTGAGAAAGGTGTAGAATTGCAGAAAACCCAGACCATATACGTCCGGCGCTTCACCGCCGACGAAGGACGCGCTGAGCTTGGTGAAGTACTCATCCCACGCAATCATCGTTACATTGACTGTTACATTAGGATGCGATGCGGTATATGCCTTGCTAACCGCCTCATATCCCTCAAACAAAGGATTGTCGGAGCCGGGAACCCAAAGCTGGAGCTCTGCCATTTGTTCCGCAATGGAGAGGGGAGCCAGAGATAAGCACAGCAGGCAGCATAGAAGAACGGATAACCATTTTTTCATGAGAGGAGCCTCCTTACTATTTTTAGCGACTAACATGTCGCAGATAAACGGACTATTTATATTCCATAATACTGATACATTTCTTGCGGTGCTTCATTTTTTTTCATCAACTGCCGCATGAGCTCAAGCATATGAGCTTCTGTTTTGGGATCATGAAGCGGGTGAAGCTCATCGGGATCATTTTCGATATCAAACAACCAATTTTGATTGATTTGATCATAACGCTCATCCCGAGCGGCAAGAGTCCCTAAGGAATCCTCTGTGAGCCGATCCTCCCTAAGCCCTCTGTTGGCTTGTATTTTCATCACCGGGCAGCCCTTGGTAAAAGAAAAACCTGCTGACAATTGGGCTGTACGCATTTCTTCAACAGAAAAACGCGCGCGCATATGAGTTGGCATTTGTGTATAATCGTAGCATAAAGCAGCCTTAGAAACGGGCGCACGCATATAAACATAACGACCATCCGTGACGTTGAGCTGTTGCCCGTGCATTCCAAAAAGAACCGCGCTATGACATTCTTCATCGTTTCGTAATGTGCTGTCCACGGAACGCCCCAGCATATCCTTTGTTGGCGCTATATGGAAAAACTCCATGATTGTCGGCGGCAAATCGATACCCTGAACAAGCGAGCGCCTATGCTCGTCTGCTATGCTACATATAGGATTCCAGATAAATAAGGGAATGCGCGCAATTTCGTTATAATGCGGCATGCACATTTTTGCCCACCAACCGTGCTCGCCTAGCAAGTATCCGTGGTCTGTATTCACAATCAGCAACGTATCGCGCCACATATCATGCGAGTCCATAAAGTCTAGCACTCGCCCAAGATTGCGGTCACACATAGACAGTATCGCCTTATACTGATTACGTAAATGCTCGCAGGTTAATGCATCCTCCGTTACAGGCGCGTAGGGAGGCCAGTCGCACGTGCGATTGCCATATGCGTCTGGATATAGTCGCTTATACTGATCCGTCACATAAAAGGGCTCGTGAGGATCAAAGCTTTCAATTTGGAGAAACCATTGGTCTTCCCCATGGTTTATTTCAAGAAACTCCAAGCCCAAATCGAATACCTGTGTTTGTGGCTGATGCTCCTCCGTCTTCATATAAGTGCGATTGACTGCGTCGTTACACATAAGACGATTATTGATATGAGAGCAGTTTTTTCTGTATTCTGCAACGTTTGCTTTCCAACGGTCGCCTTCCTGTCCCCGTATCAATTCGAAGCTGTCATAGCGGTGGTGATAGGTTGCGCCACCGTCTTCCCAATAATGTTGATGATCTGTAATGAGGTGTGTATAAATGCCAGCCTTGCTTAATAATTCTGGCATAGAATCATCAAAAGGCTCAAGCGGACCCCAGCTTCGGTGTAGCATGTTATAACGTCCCGTATGCAGTTCCCGCCTAGCGGGCATACATGGCATACTACCGATATAGCAATTGTCAAAGGTAACCGAATGCTTTGCCAATCTATCAAAGTTAGGCGTTTTCATCTCACAAAAAGCTTCCTCATTGTAGGGAGTAAGAAACCGTCGGTTCAGAGAGTCAAACATGATCATAATTGCTTTCATCAATGGTAGCCCCCGTCTATTCTTTTTATGATGTCAAAATCATAGCATATGTCTACCGTCGAAACAATCGAAATAGTCTCGTGATGATTGACGACATTCATTAGGCTGCATGCTCCGGACCTCATCCATCGTTTTTTTCTTTAATTCTGTAATTTTTGGAAAAAGAAATTTGGAAAACCCCTTGACAAGAGCTTGCATATTATGCATAATACATGCATAATCATTCACAAGGAGGAAGGCATTATGGCAATGAAGGCCAAGAAAGATATTAAAAAGGTGGTACTTGCCTATTCTGGCGGATTGGATACCTCAATCATCATCCCGTGGCTGAAGGAGAACTATAACAACTGCGAGGTGATCGCGGTTTCCGGCGATGTGGGACAGGGCACGGAGCTGGACGGCTTGGAGGAAAAGGCCAAGAAAACCGGAGCCAGCAAGCTGTATATTGAGGATCTAAAGGAAGAGTTCATCACCGATTATATTTACCCCACCATGCAGGCGGGCGCGGTGTACGAGGGCGAATATCTGCTGGGTACCAGCTTTGCCCGGCCCATCATCGCCAAGAGAATTGTGGAAATCGCCAAAAAGGAAGGCGCGGACGCCATCTGCCATGGCTGCACCGGCAAGGGCAACGATCAGGTGCGCTTCGAGCTGACCATCAAGGCCTTTGCGCCGGAGCTGGCGATCATTGCTCCTTGGCGGGAATGGGACATCAAGAGCCGCGACGAGGAAATCGACTACGCCGAGGCCCATAACATTCCCTTGAAAATCAACCGGGAGACCAACTATTCCAAGGATAAGAACCTCTGGCATTTAAGCCATGAGGGCCTTGATCTGGAGGACCCGGCTAACGAGCCCCAATATAACAAGCCCGGCTTTTTGGAAATGGGCGTAAGCCCCGAGCAAGCGCCCGACAAGCCCACTTACGTGAAGCTTCATTTCGAAAAAGGCGTACCTACCACGGTGGATGGCAAAGCCATGAAGCCGGTAGAAATGATGGAATACCTGAACAAGATCGGCGGCGAGAACGGCGTTGGTCTGTGCGATTTGGTGGAAAACCGTCTGGTAGGCATGAAGAGCCGCGGCGTATACGAGACTCCCGGCGGAACCATCCTCTACCGCGCTCATCAGGTGCTGGAAACCCTGTGCCTAGACCGGGATACCGCGCATTACAAGGAGCTCATTGCCAGCCGCTATGCGGAGCTGGTGTACTTCGGTCAGTGGTTCACCCCCCTGCGGGAGGCTCTTGCCGCCTTTGTAACCGAAACCCAGCAGACCGTTACCGGCGACGTTACCTTGAAGCTTTACAAGGGCAACCTGATCAACGCGGGCGTGACCTCTCCCTATTCCTTGTACAGCGAGGAAATTGCCACCTTTGGCGAGGATCATGTTTACGACCAGAAGGACAGCGCCGGCTTTATTAAC